>CAVSOX010000025.1:0-135056 GCA_963729685.1 uncultured delta proteobacterium
ACGCCGAAGGGAAAGGCATCTCTACCCGCCAGGTCCTCGACTTTACGCTCCTGACGAATCCCCTCGGGCCTTCCGGCAAGGCGAAGCACGCGATGAGGAAGGCGTTGAAGGAGGCGCACCTTCCCCCTGACCGGCAGACCCGCTACCTGAGAGGTTTTATCGCGCGCACGCAGCATGTCGCGCCCGAAATATCCTCTTCGGTCACGGCTCGACCCAGATCCTCGACCTCCTCCTGGCCGGCCTCAAGCCGGGGAGGCTCCTCGCGCCGCTTCCGCTGGCCGCGTGCTTCGTCCGGCTGCTCGAACGGCACGGGACGGGGCTGTCCCCCTTGCTTTGAGCGAGGACCGGCAAATCGATGCGGATGCAGCGCAGGTTGTCCCGCACTCGTCGGCGCCGACATGCTCCTCATCCCCAATCCCCACCCGATGACCGGCGCGGTCGTCGGCGTGGACTTCCTTCGCGAGATCATGGCCGCCCTCGACGGGTCGAATAAGATACTCGTGATCGACGAGGGGCTTGCCGGGTTTGCGAAGACCGACTCCCCTGTCGAGGCGGCCGTCCGCTCGGCCAACGTGCTCATCCTCAGGACCTTCTCATTATTTCACGCCCTTGCCGGCATGCGCTCGGTTATGCGCTCGGCAGCCGGCCGGTGCTCGACCTCATAGCTGCCGTCGCGGAGCCCGGCCCCGTGGCCGCGGTGGCCGCGGCAGGCGCCCTCGCCTCGCTGCGGGACAGGGGCTTCCCGCGCAGGACCGCGGAGTTCCTCGCCGGGGAGAAAGCCTACATGACCGCGAAACTGGGGCGCATCAAAGGGATACGGCAGATCGATACGGATGGCAATTTTCTCCTTGTTGCGTTCGATAAGCCGGTGGCCGATCTCCGGTCACGCTTCCTGCAAAGAAACATCCTGATCGAGGCCTTCGAAGCGGAGAAGGGTCGTGAGCTTATCCGCCTACCCCTGCGGAGACGCCATGACAATGCACGTTTTGCGAGGACCCTGGCGCGCATCATGGCAGAGGAGCGGACGGCGTAAAGTCACGGCGCGTTTGATTTTTTACCGGTGAACAAGTATAATGCTCCAGAAGCGGAGAGATGACCGAGAGGCCGAAGGTGCTCGCCTGCTAAGCGAGTGTACGGCTTAAAACCGTACCGAGGGTTCGAATCCCTCTCTCTCCGCCATTTGTTCCCAGTATTTAAGCCAGTTCACCCATCAAAATCCACGTGAGGTCCACGTACCGGGCGACAAGGGGTTGTAGAGGAAACGGTTTAGCCGGCCGTTTCCTGCCGGTCATGGTCATCCTTGTCACGGCTTTGCGTTGCGCTGAGACAACCGCAGTCCACCAGGCTGGGCTGAAATCGCCGACCGGTTTATACATTAGCCCCTGATCGGTAGTGCCGAAAGGTTTGCCCATAATTCCTGGGATTTGTCGCTTTTCTCCCGAATCACTGTGACCATTGCGGCTACTTTGACGGGGCGGTTACAGCATCTGATAATGACCGCGCCATAGGCACAGGCACAGGTTTTCAGGTCAGGATGGCCGCATTGTTGACTTTCGCCTCCGACGCTACGCTGTCTTGCCGCGAGACGGCAGGTGCGTGTCTCTTTTTGTTGGCGTTGCGTTTCCCGGCGCCCGCTGTCCTCGCTTCCCCGCCGCTTTAAAGAATTCTATGATCTCGGCGTGGGACTTGCCCTCCAGCGCTGCCGCCATTTCGTTTCTGATATGCCGCACCATCTCTACGGCGCGGATCTATTCTTCTCGTCCATATGTGGCAACCTCCCGTGGCGAATAAATCGCTAAAGGTTTGTAACCTGTTTCGACATTAATGCCGTTGAACTGCTGGATCTTATCAAGTCTTACCACGTGCTGGAAGTTCCAACTGACCAGAACATCGGCCTCCGCTACGGTAGCGAGGGCGATGTGAAGCATATCGTTTCTGAACCGCGGATCGAGCACGTGATGCGCCTGGTAGTTCTCAAGCAAGGCGAGGGACTCCTCGGCGACGGGGAGAGTTTCAGCCAAAGAAGTCAGCCCGGAGTAAAGATTGCGCACCTGGGCAGGCGCTAGGGCGACCTCCGCTGCCGTCACATCGGAAAGGACAAGGCGAAACCTTCCCGAGCGGAAATCCTCGATTAGTGCGTTCGACCAGACGGCAAACTCCGCGTCAAAATAACCGCCAATCACGGATGTATCGACATAGATCCTTAACTTCTTCACATGACTATTATACCACCAGGACGCGCCTTCGCCTATCTCCAGCGCCCGTCGGCGGCCCCATGTTCGGCCCTCAGCCGTTCCCTGTAGTATGCTTCTCGCCGCTGCTCCATTTTTTCTAAGTTTTTTTTACGTTTTCTACTTCTTCCCTGTATCTCTCAGTGTTCGGCAGCGGAGCATTCTCCCCACACCCGCAAGGTTTCTCTCAAATCCCCAAAGGCTCCCGAGATACCCCCAGGCGATTCCATCTGGTATTCAAAGGCATCCAGTATCAGGGGCATCTCGGCGTTAGAGACCAAGCGATAGCCCCTCGGGTATTTCGTCAAAACCCATTGAAGCTCTTCGGTCATCCGTCGCATATTGCCCTCACCCTTTGCCCTTTGGCAATTGTCAATCACCATTGCAAAACGGAGCGGTTGTGGTTGTCAAGATATTTTTTCGAACGACAGCTTTTCTCCGGTAAGCGATGAGCCAACTTGTGGCCCATCCACCCCTATACCATCCGCAAACCCTTGATTTCCTTGGCGACCTTGTTAAGTTCTGCGATGTGGCTGCCGAGTTCATCCTTCATATTGATCAGCTTATCAATAATTTCTTGCTGCTGCAGGGTATCGAGAAGCTGCATACCTTGCTGCACGTTCTTCTTATACTCACCTGCGCCCCCGGCCATTTTCTTTACCAAGCCCAGCAGGTCCTGATCGGTCTTCGCACCTATTGATAGATTCTCGTAATATGTCATCGAGGTACGCACTTTTGCAAGAAGCTCCTCAGCATCCTTCATATCATCCCTGTCCAGCCTGCTCTCCTTTATCAGATTCCCCACATCGTTGAACTGCTTCATCAGTCTCGCAGTCGCTGAGATTCGTTCCAGCATTTCAATTCGATTATCCATCTTGTGAATATAGTACATCCAAAAATAGTCAAGGTCTCTTACCAGGGGGATTTCCTTCGTAACGGAGTGCTGTCTATCGTAGTCTTACCAACAACTTCCCGCATGATTCGTGAGTGACTTATAAACAATAACAGGCTCTCTGGATTTAATTAACTCGCGATTGATGTCTCTTATGATTGCACATGCTGCAGCGTCAATGTGATTGGGAAACCATTTGTCCTTTCCCTGCCGTTCACGAAACTCGATGATTTGTGACAGCGGTATTTTCATTGTTTGTTTCACAGAACTTGGACGGAGAATCTCGTCAATGTCTACTGATTGCGCGCCTACGTACATTTGAAAATAAGGCCTAATAGGCAATATGACTTTATCCGCAATCAAGGCACTAATTAGCCTGTTGCCATTAGACAAAGGTCCTATCACTGCCGCAAGCAGTTCCTTAAAATATTCCTGTACGTATTTGGCAATTCTGCCACACTCATCTTCAGTGAGCGATGTCGGTCCATTTCATATTTCTGGACAATGTCCTCGACGCCGGAGCCAGAAAAATTAGCAACCGAAAAGGCGTTTGTCTCCACTTGTTTGAGAACATTGTCGCCATTAAATCAAGTTTGAGGAGATTATTCCTCAGTAGATTAAGTGTGGACTGCATTTCTTCGATATAAGGAGGCAGCAGTATTAGACTGGAGTGGGCCGATAGCATCTTTCCTTCGCCTTTGGCAAAGATGAAGCTTAGAGTTACCAGCTCTCTGGAAAAGGTCTCAGAATCCGTTTCATCGGGAAAATTTCTGACGTGTTGCCTTTGCGTGAGTGGATATGCTACGAGAATAGCTCCGCAAAGTCTACAGCATAGTGGAGTGTCCAGTTTCTTCTTGGAAAAGCTTAAGGTCAGACTCTAGAAGTCTCAATTGCGTATAAAAATGATCAATGGTTGACGCATACCGCAAATATTGACTCTCTATCTTATCGTTCATATTGTTGGCCAACATTCCCATTAAACCTGTTCAGCTCTTTCCAGACCCCCTCAAAGGTCTCGGGGAAGTCCAACATGCTTCCTTCTGAAGTTGATTGTGTTACTTTTACGATTTTAGAAAATGGCTTGTTGGAGACCATATAAGATTCGATATTCGTTACACGGATTTGTATATTCCCCTATTCAGCTTACCTGAGATACTTGGTAGTAGAACATGCATGCCGTTACTGCGAAATTCACCATACAGAAACGTGAAGAACGATTCTGTTTCATCGGAAAAGACAACGCCCAAGGCATTGAGTACATCGTCAAGGAGGCAACGTTCTCCCAATGTTCCCGTCATTTCAACCAAACCTGCCACAAAGCTCTCCCTGCCTGTGCACTCGATTAAATCCTCTAAGACGTACGTTAAAAGGTCACACCGCTGCGATTTTACCAATATTGCAACGACCCTCGGAAAGTTTGCTTTCCATAGACCCAACTTGGCTCTGTACGCAGTCTTGAATACAAGATCGACATAGCGTAGGTCACTCAGGTCTCTGTCCACAAGGGCGTCTATCTCCCGTTCATTGAGGCCCAGTGTAGCCAGAGCATCCAAGATGCAGTAATGGAGGTCTTCCCCGCGGCCTATTTTGCCTCGAAATTCCCCTCTATTCATCAGTGGCAGCAAAATGTCCTTTGCACCGAATGCTTTAATTCTGCTTGCTAAGGTAATGATATCCCAATAAAAATCGAAATCTCTTTCGTCATGTGGTGATATGCCGCCACAAAGCATACCGATTGCGTCCTTTACTCGTTCCGTCAGGGCAGCGTATTGGGTGGGTATGATGTCTTTGACGAACAGTATTATCATCTCCACCGGCGATCGCTCCGCATCCCGAAGATGGAGAGGAGACGAGTTTCCGGTACGAAGAAATTGAGCCATCCACGCCTTTAGCTCGTACCGGTCCATTCGTTCGGCCCGGCTGACGTCATCGAAAGTATTCATGCACGAAGCGCCTCCGCTTACTATCGATGTTCCCTATTGTATCGAAAAGAGCTCTCGCCAGCGGTCAAAATGCTCCGAAGAACGCGGTTTGCCCAGGTATCTCAGTGAGAAAGAGCCCGATTTCGCATTCGCCATGTATGGCTTCTGGCAGTCCGTTTTCAAAGTTATCAGTCCGCACCGTGCCACCCCACTCACCGTCGGTTGTATAGCGAGGACGAAACAATGCTTTCGCACCGGCGCCTAATACTGTCGGTATTGTCAACTGGTTACCCTCTGTAAAGTTTTCGGGATACTCAAGCTCGACCCAATGTTCCGATGGTCCAAACGAATGAAATCCCAAACGAATCAACACATCCTCAGTTTCAAAGCCAGCAACCGAATCTCGTCGCGTCACAAACGCCCATCTAAAATAGTACCCTTTGAGAGTACCGGTCAGTTCGCGCTCTATCTCTCGTCTCCTATCTTCAATTTGTAAATGCCTCGAAAGCTTTTCAAGACCGCCCGCGTCCCTAGGTGAGTATCTTTTCGTAAGTTCGGGCGGAAGGTAGCGCAGAAGACCGTCGGCCGTTATCATCCTACAAATCGAAGTATTCTTTACATCCACCGGCTTTCCAGCCAGGCCCAGCAAGATCCCCTTGTCTTGTTGTCCTTTAATGACAGTGTTTAACAGGTTGCAGACATCCTCGGGGTATCGGCTTACGCTCGGGTCATACTCCCGGCCGAGATCATCCAGGAAATCGAGAAGAACATCTGCCGTCCCCCCTCGGAAGTTTAGATAGGTAAACTCCCGAGTGAGTATAGTGTGCAGAATGCAAAGGTTTTCCCAGTGAGGGGTGCCATCAACTGTTCGGGCCATTCCCCTTATCCAACGTCGAGCGCCATCTGAAATCTTTCTTCTCACTCTCGTGGCTGCAATACCAAGCTACTCCTGGCAAATATAGCGAAGAAGCAGCTTGGGTGCAGAATCCCTCTCCTATCGATTTTCTGCGTGCACTCGACTCATCCGCTCCCTTTTGCGGAGGCATTGATACCATCGTCACACAGTTAGATGAATCTACTATATAATTTCATAGAAAAGCAAGCCGGATGAATGATCTGTCGTTGAAAACCAATGAAAGACAGTTTCAGCACCAGGGATCACAGGAATGGCGGTTCAAGCGCGAATATTCAATTGTAAAAAACGCGCATCCCCTGTCCCTCCTGTGGCAGTGTTGCTCTATGCCGCTCCGGGAAAGTCATCACCGACTGAAACACAAGCAAAGAATGTACCATCCTACAACACATTGATATTCCTACGAAACAAGATGAACTGGACGACGATGTGTAAAAGAATCTGACGAATCATAGAAATTCTTTCCTTCAAGAATCCACGCCACACAAGATAAAACAGACTTTACGTAATTGTAAAGAAGCTGGACATCTCGGTTCGATATTTCCAGGCCCAAACAATCTTTCAGCAGAGCCAAATCCTATGCGAAAATGAAAGGATTTCGGGTGGCGTCAGGACAACGGAGGTAGCTAACGTGACTTGTCCTCTCCCGAGTCAATGAATGCCCGCTTGAAATCCTTATCATCTCCAACGGTTCACCATCACACATTACAGCTACACGTAACTGTCGCTTCCCGAAGCCAACCGCTGCTTTGGCCCCTGAATCAGATCGAGGACCCGCCGCACCGCCTCCTCCCTGATGGCCACGAACCCCGCAAACCTACCATTTCTCAAGGACTTCTCGTATCTCCGCTTCGGACGGACCATGATCACCGACCCGTCTTTCAGCCTTTTCTTGCGTTTGCAAAGCACTTGTAAAATGTAATTTTACAGTTTACAATATAGAACATGATGCGAAATTCCGGCACAAAGGCTTGCAACTCTTGTTCGAGGATGATGACGGCAGGAAACTTACCAGCAGACATGTTGAATCAGAAGGTGCAACCATGGAGATGAAAAATCCTGTACACCCCGGCGTTCTGGTAGCAGAATGCCTCGCCGATCTGGGCTTGAGCGTCGCGGAAGCCGCGAAGGGCCTTGGCATCACGCGCCAGCAGCTTCATAACGTCATTGCGGCACGCAGCGGCGTCACCCCGGAAATGGCGATCCGTTTTGAGAAAGCCTTTGGGGGCACAGCCGATACGTGGCTGCGTATGCAGCTAAATTACGATCTCGCGCAGATGCGGAGGAAGGCGGACAAAATCGTCGTCGCCAAGCTAAAACCGAAGGCTGCGTAAGCTGCCAGGAATGAAACCAGGCATAATTCGGCTCTCTTGAATCGCGTGGATGCTTTTTGTCACCCCTGGTTATCGCTCCTCCTTATCATCCCTGGTTGTCCCCCCTCCATGTCACTTTGACAGGACGCGGGAGATGAGGGAAAATCTTCTTATGAAACCGGGTATAGCCCGGCTTCGTTGTAGCCGGATTCAAGAGATCCAATAGACCGTCGGCTGCTCTTTCACAATTGAACCACGACCCACGCCTTCGAAAGCCCGGCCTCTCGACGGGGGCGAGGCGATTTTTGATGAATGGCGAGGAATCGCGTTCGGTCCGCACCGGAGTGTTGTACACGAGTCGTTCGGGGGCAGGAGAGATTTTCGATGGATGGTGCGGAAAGATCCGGGGCGTGTCCAGCCGAGTTTTTGCTCGTGGCACGTTGATTGGACATTTATAGATTTACCATGCGCAACAATCTCTTGCACCCCCCTCCCCCCCCTAAACCGTAAACTATCCGTGCACAATCGTCAACCCCCCTTTAGGAAGGCCTTGCAAGAGAAAGGAATCCGAAAAGGGATGGTGAGACGGTTTTGTGGAAAATGTGCACTCAAGAGGGTAAAAACAGGTCAAAACGGTCTATAAAGTGCCGAAAACGACCGCTTTTGCGCTTGTTCGTTCACAACGACACTGACAATGTTGCCGTCCTGCACCTGCCCCCTTGCCCTTGGAGGCAGCGAGTGCTACAATTCCTTGCATACCTGCCAATGGGCAGGGGGCTGTCACTTCTGATTCACTTCTGGAGTGACTGGAAACCGAGGAAAGAGAAGGAGAGCAAAGGGTTCGAATCCCTCTCTCTCCGCCACTAAAGAACAACGAGCCGAGGAAGAGTGAGGGGTTTCTTTCATAAGGTCCTCAAGGTAGATCTGAAGGAGAGGACCACGGCCGAGGAGACCGTCGGCGATGCGGTCCTCGAGGCCGGTCTCGGGGGCAAAGGGCTCGCGCTCCACCTCCTTACGACCCACAACCCGCCGGGGGTCGACCCCCTTAGCCCTGAGAACAGGCTTATCTTCGCCCTCGGACCCGCCTCCGACAGCAAAATATACGGATCGTGCCGCCACGGCGTCTTTACCAAATCGCCCCTCACCGGTATTTTTTCCGAGTCCTATTCGGGCGGCAAGGCGGCCGAGCCCATGAGCCGGACGGGCTATGACGCCTTCGTCGTGGAAAATGCCTCCGACACACCCGTCTGGATAGAGATCGCCGACCGGGGGGTCAGCTTCCATGACGCCTCCGGCGTGTGGGGCAAAGACACCTACGAGACGGAAGACCGGGTGCTGGAAGAGCACGGGGGTCAAGGATGCCGCCGCGGTCGTGATCGGACCGGCGGGAGAAAACCTGGTCCGTTTTGCGGTGATCGAAAACGACTATTGGCGCTCCCTCGGCAGGACCGGGGCGGGCGCGGTCATGGGCTCCAAGCGCCTCAAGGCGATTGTCTTTCACGGTGAAAAGAGAAGGCCCGTGGCCGATCCGGGGGCAATCGCACGTTTCGCGAAGGAGACGCTGGAGACGGGCAAGGATAACCCCGGCGTCCAGGTGTTCCGCAGGATGGGGACCCCGGCGCTCGTGGCGGTCAATGCCGCGTTGAAGGCGTTCCCCTCAAAGTACTGGCATCTGGGCACCTTCGACGGGTGGGAGAAGATCAGCGCGGAGGCGCTCCTCGACCGCTGCGCGGTCACGGCGAGCGCGTGCCGCCGCTGCTTCATAGGGTGCGGCAAGATGAGCGAGGTCAAGGAGGGCAGGCACAAGGGGCTGCGCCTCGAGGGGCCCGAGTACGAGACGATCTATGCCTTCGGGGGCCTCTGCATGGTCCATTCAATCGAGGAGATCCTCTACCTGAACGACATCTGCGACCGCCTCGGGATGGACACCATCTCCGCGGGGAGCCTATGCGCCTTTGCCATGGAAGCGTATGAATCGGGCCGCATTACCGAGAAGGTCCGCTGGGGCGACGCGGACGCGGTCGCGGGTCTGCTCGCCGATATCGCGAGCCGGCGCGGCCTGGGGGCGGTGCTCGCCGAGGGCATCCGCCACGCCGGCCGGACATGGGACATGGAGGACGCGGCCATCCACGTGAAAGGGCTCGACCCGGCGGGCTACGACCCGAGGGTGCTGAAGGGCATGGGCCTCGCCTACGCGACGTCCGACCGGGGCGCGTGCCACCTGCGGTCCACCTTTTACAAAGCGGAGATGGCGGGCATGATCGCGCCCGCGCAGATGGAGGGAAAGGCGAAGCTTTTCCTGGAATTCGAAGACCGGTTCAACATCCACGACGCCCTGATCGTCTGCCGGTTCTACCGCGACCTCTATTGGGACTGGTCCGTCCTCGCCGCCATGGTGAAGATGACGACGGGCCTCGCCCTCGACGAGGCTGGGCTGCGCAGGGTCTCCTCCGCCATACAGGACGGAACGCGCCGGTTCAACCTCCGCGAGGGCATGGCGCCGGCCGCGGACACGCTGCCGAAGAGGTTCTTCGACGAGCCCCTGGGCGATGACCGGAGCGTGCTGAAACGGGAAGACTTTCAAAAGATGCTGGGTGACTACTATGCCTTGCGGGGATGGACCGCCGACGGGATACCGGGATAGAAGGCGGAAGGGGCCGGAAAACCGGGGGCGCCCTCGGGGGGCGTGAAAGACGCGTCCGTCCTTATACGAGGATCAGCCGCTGCGGATCGACTTCCTCTCTCAGGATCCTCAGATCGTCGTCGCTCGGCGGGACCGATTCGACGGCCCGTGATACGTCGAGCGGAAAGCCGACGTTTTCCGTGACGCTCTCGACGCGTACCCCCGGATAATACTCCGCGAGGTACATCTCCTTCGTCGTCTCGTGGAATTTGAAGACACCCACGTTCGTCACGACCGCTATGGGTCCCCCCCGCTTGTAGCCTGCTTTCGCGCGGGAATCGCCGCCCCGGAGCCAGCCGGGACTCGTCAGGTAGTCAAGCTTTTCAACGAACTTGCTCCGCCCTATCTGCATGAAGATGATGACCCCCGAGGCGAGGGAGGCCGCGTCGCAGGCGCCGCCTGATCCGGGGAAGCGCACCTTCGGTTTCTTATAATCGCCTATACAGGTGGAGTTGAGGTTTCCGTACCTGTCGATCTGGGCCGCGCCGAGAAAGGCTACCGAATGGAATCTCCTGTGGGCGACGACGGAAAAGGCCTCGATCAGCCCGGAATTCATGGCGGAGCCGTCCATCACCCTCGAATCGGCGACCGCCATGGGGAGCTCGTCCAGGGACGGGTCTATTCCGCCCGTCTCGAAGAAGACGATTGCCCGGGGGGCGTGGATCTTCTTCGATACCGCCGCGGCGAGCATGGACACGCCGGTTCCGGCAAAAAGAATATCGCCGTTCTTGATGAGCCTCCCCGCGCTGATGGCCATCATCTCCCTCTCCGTGTAGTCACCCACTGCTTACCCCCCCTATTCCACCCTTTTACCGCCGGTCGAGTCCGGGCGCATAGCCTATGACCGGGTTTGCCTTGATATTGAGCAGCCCCGCGCCCCCTATCTTATCGAGATACGCTTCCTGGCTCTTCGGGCCGAAGACCCATTCCTCCAGGTATCTGTTGAACGTGTCGTCCTCTTTTGCCACGGACTTGTACATGTTCAGATGCTTCGCGTCATAATCGTAGAAGAAGCGGCACGCGGTGGGGTGCGCCCCGTAAGGCACCCGGACTATCGCGTCGATGAGGAAAGGCGCGAGCGAATTCTGGTCGGGGTCGAGCCTGATGAAGGACTTCGGCACGATCTCTTCGCAGGTCACGATCACCGCATCGGCAGACTTTGCCTGCTCCAGGTCGGCAAAGGTAAGGCCCTTTATCCTGACGGTGCCGTCGTCTCCCACATACTGTGCGTGGACGAGGGCGACATCGGGGGTGAGGGCAGGGAGCAGGATGATGTCATCCTGCTCTTCGGCGAAGGGATTGCTCGTGACGACGAGCTTTTTCCGCGCGATCTTCGCTTCTTTTCTCGTCTCGGGTCCGAACCCCTCCTTATTGACTATGTCGGTCCCCAACCCCGTTCTGCTCGGCATGAAGGGAAGGCCCAGAGAGCCGGCGAGGAACCGAAGGCTCATCTGGTTGTTCGAATAATCCTCGACTTCTATCTCTCCGCCTTCTATCGCCTTTCGGAAACGGATACACGTGGAGGCAAAGCGGCCGTTGGCCCCGTACGCCACTTCCAGCCTTTTTACGCATTTGGCGCCGATGAGCAGATCGAGCGACTGGCCCTGGGAATGGCAGACGATATGGAGGTCTTTTATGCCCTGTCTTATGATCTCCCTGGTAAGGGCCATCGGGTTCCTGTTGATGGTGAACCCCCCGAGAGCCAACTGGCAGCCGTGCCTGACGAAGCGCCTCACCGCTTCCTCGGCTGTCATCAATTTTTCCTGGATTTCCGGATAACCACTCATGTCGCACCCCTTCTTCCATTCCACATTACTATTCGATCTTTTCCTTGTCAAGAACCTTCTCTCGATCCGGAAACTCTCAGTCTTGGTCTCGACAAATACAAGCAGCGCGACCCCTACTGCTTTTTTTGAGGCGAGGCTGAACCCACCCGCCTTTCTTCACTCATGGCTCATCTTCGGTCACTTCCGCTCCAAAAAACGCTTGCATAAAAATGAAGAGTATTTTAACCTTCGTATCGTACGGAGATCACACAATCGGGCACGCGGCCTCCGGCTCGAAGCCTGAAGTCCGGAAGGACCGAAAAAGAGAGGTCCGGACGCGGTGATCACGGGACACAAAAAATACCACAGGGGGGAGAAGATGCGGAGCAAATGGGTACCGATAATCTGTCTATCGTTGTTTGCCGTAGTGTTTCTGTCGGGCTCGCTTTTTGCGGAGCAGAAAACGATCAAGGTGGGAGCGGTCTATCCGCTGACGGGGAACATTGCCTCGACCGGCCTCGACTGCAAGCGGGGGGCGGAGCTTGCCGTCGATATCATAAACGGCAAGTACAATCTCAGCCTCCCCCTGGCAAAGGAAGCAGGGCTGCCCAATCTGGGAGGGGCGAAGATCGAGCTGATCTTTGCGGACACCAAGGGGGATCCGAAGAACGGCATGTCCGAAGCGGAGAGGCTCGTGAGCCAGGAGAAGGTCGTGGCGATGATCGGGGCGTATCAAAGCTCGGTTACCAAAACAGCGAGCCAGGCCACGGAAAGGCTCAAAATACCCTATGTATGCTCCGATTCCTCCTCTCCTACCCTGACCGAGAGAAACTTCAAGTATTTCTTCAGGGTCAGCCCCCACGATGCGGGTTTCGCGAGGGACCAGTTTCAATTTCTGAAAGACCTCGAAAAGACGACCGGCCAGAAAGTCTCTACCGTCGCCCTCCTTTATGAAAACACCGAATTCGGCTCCAATGTCGGAAAAGCCGCGGCCCAGTACGCCAAGGAATTCGGCTACAAGGTCGTCGCCGATGTCTCCTATGCGGCCAATGCGACGGACGTGACGAGCGAGGTCGGCGCACTGATAAAGGCAAAGCCGGACGTTTTGATGCACGCCTCCTATATCACGGACGCCATCCTTTTCACCAAGACTTTCAAAGAGATGAATTTTGCCCCGAAGGGGATCATGACGTTTGCCGGGTATATCGAGCCCGCCTATCTGCCGGCGGTAAAGGCGGACGGCGACTACATCATCATCAGATCGACTTTTGCCCTCGACCTGGCGAAAGGCAAACCGCTCGTCGGGCAGGTGAACGAGCTTTTCAAGAAGAAATACGGCATCGAAATGAGCGAGAACGCCGCCCGCAGTTTTGCCGCTCCCTTTGTGCTTGCAGACGCCATCAACAGGGCAAAGTCGACAAAGAGCGAAGATATCGTGAAGGCGCTCCTCGCGACGAACATCCCCGGCGATCAGATGATCTATCCGTGGAAGGGGATCAAGTTCGACCCGAAGACCCACCAGAACATCTATGCGAGGGGCACCCTCGTGCAGATCCTCGACGAGAAGTATGCCACCGTATGGCCTTTCGATGCGGCGGCAAAAAAAGTGGTCTGGCCGTTTCCCGCGTGGAACGCGAGGAAGTAGCAGGGCCGAAAAGCGAATTATAAATTATGGGTAAAACAGCACGGAGCGCGGAGCATGGAGCAGATTTGGCCGTGCGCGCGAGGAGGGACGGGTAAAACAAGCACGGAGCGCGGAGCATGGAGCAGATTTGGCCGTGCGCGCGAGGAGGGACGAAGAGAGTGCCTGAACAACTGCTGCAGCAAATCGTGAACGGCCTGTTGATCGGCTTGATGTATTCTCTTATCGCCATCGGGCTCACCCTCATATGGGGCGTGATGAACATCGTCAATTTCGCCCATGGCGATTTTCTCATGGTGGGGATGTTCACCTCTTTCTGGCTCTATACGCTGTACGGTCTCGACCCGTTGTTCTCCATCCCGATCTGCACGGCCCTCCTCTTTGTCATGGGGCTGCTCATCTACCGCTTTATCGTCAGCAAAGTGATGTCGGGACCGATGCTGGCCCAGTTGGTGGTCACCTTCGGGGTCAGCATCTTTATCTCCAACCTGGCCGTCTACCTGTGGACCCCCGATTTCAGGCTCATCGCGAAACCGCTCCTCAGCGGCACGTGGAGCCTGGGCACGGTACAGCTCAGCATCCCCAAGACCGTCGCCGCCGCCGGCAGCGTCATTACCTCCCTTCTCGTCTTCCTGTTCCTGAAAAAAACCAAGACAGGCAAGGCGATCCTTGCGACGGAAATGGACAGGGAGGCGGCCCTGCTCATGGGGATCAATACGGACCGGGTCAACTCCCTTTCCTTCGGGATGGGAGCCGCCCTTGTCGGCATCGCGGGGGCGTTCCTCTCGACCTACTATTATATCTATCCCCAGGTGGGCGGGGTCTTCGGCACCATCGCCTTTTGCATCGTGGCATTAGGCGGCTTCGGCAGTATTTCCGGCGCCTTTATCGCCGGCATCCTGGTGGGGCTGGTTCAGACCCTCGGGGGTTTCTTCTTCGATCCCGCATACAAGTATGCCATCGTCTTCATGATCTATCTCATTACCGTCTGGATCAGGCCCCAGGGCCTCCTCGGGTGGTAGGGGATGAAGGGCCTCGTCCTCTCGCAAAAGTCCTTCGGCATGACCGCGCTGGTCGCCGCGATCGTCTTCCCTCTTGTCGTGGCGAATACCTTTTTTCAGCACATCGTCATCCTGTTTTTCATGTTCGCCACGATGGCGGTCGCGTGGAACATCATGGGCGGGTACGCCGGGATGTTCTCCTTCGGCCAGGTTGCGTTCTTCGGGATAGGGGCATACACGTCGTCTTTCCTCCTCATCGCCTTTCACGTGAACCCCTGGATAGGACTGATCGCAGGCGGTCTGGTCGCCGCATTAGTCGGCGCGGCTATCGGCTATCCCTGCTCGAACCTGAGGGGCCACTATTTCGCCATCGCGAGTATCGCCTTCGGTGAGATTGTGCGGACCTGCTTCAACAACTGGAAACTGGTCGGCGCCGCGGAGGGCCTCTCCCTCCCGATGCTCGACGAAGGTCTTCTCAATTTCATGTTCCACTCATCCAAACTGCCGTACTATTACATCATATTCATCTTCCTCCTCATCAGTCTCGCCGTCTGCTATCTGATCAGCACCTCCAAGATGGGTTACTATTTTCGCGCCATCAAGGAGAGCCACGATGTCGCCGAAGTCCTCGGCATCAACGTGGTCTGGTACCGCCTGATGGCCGTCATGGTCAGCGCGTTCCTCACCGCCATGGCAGGCACGTTTTACGCCCAGTACGTCCTCTACATCGACCCCGAGAGCGTGATGCTCCTGCCCATATCGATCCAGATAGTCCTCATCTCCATGCTGGGCGGGGCGGGCTCGGTCATGGGCCCCGTGATCGGCGCGGCCATACTGATACCGGCCTCCGAGGTCACCCGGGTCTGGCTGGGCAGCAGAGGCACCGGCATCGACATGCTTATTTACGGCTTCCTTATTACCATGATCTCCGTGTATCAGCCCAAGGGCGTATGGGGTTTCTTCTCCGGACGCGGGGGGAGGGCGGGATGACAAGAGCAACGTGCCTCACGGTCCAGGGCGTCACCAAGCATTTCGGCGGCCTCTACGCAAACGACAATATCGACTTCAGCGTGGAAGAGGGGGAGATCGTCAGCATCATAGGGCCCAACGGAGCGGGGAAATCGACGCTCTTCAACTGCATCACCGGTTTCTACAGACCGAACAGCGGAAAGGTAGTCTTTTTCGGCAAGGAGATCACCCGCTACCGCGCTGATAGGGTATGCAAGATAGGGATCGCCCGGACCTTCCAGGTCGTCCAGGTGATAAGCGACATGACGGTGCTGGAAAACGTGACGACGGGCGCGCTGCTCCACTACATGAAGATCGGCCGCGCAAGGAAATTAGCGGAAGAGGTGCTGGCATTCAGCGGCCTCATCGAAAAAAGGCACTTCCTGGGCACCGAATTGACCATTGCGGACAAAAAGAAGCTGGAGGTGTCGATGGCCCTGGCCACGCAGCCGCGACTCCTGATGCTCGACGAATCGATGGCGGGCCTCACGGTGGTGGAGCTCCGGGGGATGATGGATCTGATCAAAGGCATCAGAAAGAACGGCATGACCGTCATCGTCGTGGAACACGTGATGGAGGCGGTCATGGAGATCTCGGACCGCGTCGTTGTGCTCAATTCCGGTAAGAAGATCATGGAAGGGGCGCCGGCCGAGGTCGTCTCCAATCCTGAAGTGATCCAGGCCTATTTAGGGGATAAATACCATGCTGCTGTCAGTCAGTAACATGTCGGCCGGCTACAAGGGGCTTATGGCCGTACAGGATATCACGTTCCACGTGGACAAAGGAGAGGTCGTCAGCCTCATCGGCTCGAACGGCGCGGGTAAATCGACCACGCTGAAAACGATCGCGGGACTGATGCATCCTCAAAAAGGAGAGATCCTGTTTGACGGCAGCCCTATCGACCATACCCCCGCGTACGACATCGTGAAGAAAAAGAATATCGATGATCCCTGAAGGCAGAAGGCTTTTTGGCAGGCTATCCGTTCTCGACAACCTTCTGCTGGGCGCCTACGCCCTCAATTCCACGACAGAGATAGAGGAAGCCCTCGAAAACGTGTTCAATATTTTTCCCATACTGGAGACCAGGAGAAGCCAGCGCGCGGACACGTTCAGCGGCGGCGAGCAGCAGCAGTTGGCCATCGCGCGGGGATTGATGTCCCATCCATCCCTGCTCATGCTCGACGAGCCTTCTTTGGGGCTCATGCCCAAGCTGGTCTCGGGAATCTTCGAAGTTGTCGGCGAGATAGCCCGAAAAGGCATGACCGTGCTCCTCGTCGAGCAGAATGTCTTTGAAGCGCTCCAGATATCCGACAGGGCCTACGTGCTCCAGACAGGCCGTATCGTGCTGGAGGGCAAGGGAGAGGACCTTCTCAAGTCCGATCTCGTCAGGCAGGCCTATCTCGGCATGTAGGGGAATCGTCAGTGACGAGTGGCGAGTTCAGAGTGCCGAGTGAACCTTTTGTTTTAGACTCCTGCCTTACTCGGCACTCGTCACTCGTTACTTTTTTCTCACCTTGCGGGCGGCGGGAGGGGAATTCTGCTCGCGGAATGCTTTTTCCATTTTAATGAGGGAATTGCCGAATTCGACGGCGTGCTGGCGCATGGCGGCGAAAGCCGCTTCTCCGTCCCCGGCGAGGACGGCCTCCACGACGCGACCGTGCCAGCCTGCCGGGTGCATATGGCGCGTGTCCGGGCTTATCGCCTCCACCACCTGTTTGGTAAGTCGCATCATGGACCTCACCAGACCTTCGAAAAACCTGTTGCCGCACATCTCCGCCAGGATGAAGTGGACCGCCGACTTTCTGTCGACGTCGTCCGGGAGGGTCACAAAGGGGAGCTCCTCCGCATCGAGCGCCGCCCGGAGCCGGCCGGCGTACTTCGGCGAGACGTTCTGCGCGGCGGACCGGGCCACCTCCGGCTCGACGAGCAGTCTCACCTCGTAGAGCTCCGGGACCGAGATCTTGTTCGCCAGGAAGAGATCGAGGTAGGTATTGGTGAGCTGCTCAAAAGTGAGCTCGGTGACAAAAGCACCGCCCGCGGACCCTTGGCGGGTGCTGACAAAACCGGAATTGCCCAGTGCCCGCAAAGCCTCCCGGACCGCCACGCGGCTGACCTCGAACTCTTCGGCGAGCTTCCGCTCGGAAGGCAGCTTTTCCCCCGTCTTGAACTGACCGAGGAGGATCGACTGCTTGAGCTGTTCGGCTACCTCTTCCGAGATCCGGGACTGTCTGATCGGTTTGAACCTGGAGGCCGTCATCTCCTTTAAGAATATGACGAACCTCTTTTTATTGTCAATCCCTATTCTCCTATTTCACATAATTCATTGACACGTGCTAATAGTTTATATTTAAATATTTATACCAATGCAATAAATCCCTTTTTTCCAGGAGGCTTCATGAACGTCGCCGGCAACCTCGAGAGATCGGCCCGCTTTTTTCCAGACAACCCTGCAGTCAGCTTTGCCGGGCGGGAGATGACCTATTCCCGGCTCGATGAAGAGGCAAGCCGGGTTGCGTCGGCCCTCATCAAAATGGGACTCACCCCGGGCGATCACGTTGCCCTTTGCAGCGCAAACTGCCCCGAATGGATCGTCGCGTACTTCGGCATTCTCAAGGCGGGGACCGTGGCGGTCACGCTGTCGGGCTCCCTTTCCTCCGACGAGCTCGCCCTCCTCGCGAACCATGCAAAGCCGCGCGTTGTGCTCACCGACAGGGTTTCCGACTTCCAGCGCCTATCGGACGGGGCGCCCTGGCTCGAACAGGTGAGAGACCTTCATGACGAGGCCTGGTCGGCGCATGGGGCAGCCGGCCGCGTCAGGGCCATCGACCGGCCGAGAACCGACGTCGCCGCCATCCTCTACACGGGAGGAACAACGGGCATCCCCAAGGGGGTGATGCTGACGCATGAAAATATCAACGTCTCCGCCCACAACGTGGCCTTCAGCGAACACTCGACGGAGGCCGACCGGGCACTCTGTTTCCTGCCCCTCAACCACGTATTCGGACAGATGCACATCATGAACGCGACGATCCTCTCGGCCGGCTGTCTCGAGCTCATCCCCTCGTTCAACCTGGACGAGGTCCTCGATATCCTCAAAATGGGACGCGTCACCAAGCTTTTCGCGGTCCCCACCGTCTACACGCGCCTCCTGACCCTTACCCGGCTCCGCGAAAGGCTGGGAAAGGTGCGATACTGCTTCTCGGCCGCCGCGAGCCTGCCCGCAGAGATCATCCATCAATGGAAAGAGATGACGGGCATCGATATCTCCGAAGGGTACGGGATGACGGAGTCCGCTTCCGCCGTCACCTACAACCATTACTATCGCCACGTTGCCGGCTCGGTCGGGGAGACCGTCCCCGGCATCGAAGTGGAGATCAGGGACCTGAAGGGCGCCCTCCTCGGGACGGGCGAGGAAGGCGAGATCTGCATCAAGGGGCACAACATCATGAGAGGATACCTGGACAACCCTTCCGAGACCGAAGCCGCTTTCTGGCCGGACGGATGGTACCGCTCGGGCGACGTCGGCATTCTCGACAAGGACGGGTACCTCTTCATCGTCGACCGCATCAAGGATATGATCATCACGGGCGGCGAGAACGTCTACCCCCGCGAGGTCGAAGAGGTCCTCTACACAATGCCGGAGGTGCAGGAGGCCGCGGTGGTCGGCATTCCGGACCGGGAATGGGGGGAGCGGGTCGTCGCCTATATCGTGCCGAAGGAGGGGCGCAGCCTCGATGTGCCGGCCATGAAATCCTTCCTGAAGTCGCGTCTCTCGCCTTTCAAGGTGCCGAAAGAATATATCGCGGTGGAAGAGCTGCCCAAAAACGCCGCGGGCAAAATTCTAAAGCGGGAGATAAGAAAATCGCACCCGAAAGGGTGACGTGGGTGTATAATAATAGCGGCCGCGACAACTTACGCGACCGGAGCTCATCGCACATGGAGGAGGAATCCTTTAGGATAAAGTGTCGAGTGATGAGTGGCGAGTGCCGAGCAAAGAATCAATGGGTTTCAACCTGATCTGGTCTTTCGCCACTCGACACTCGTCACTGAAATAAGGAGGGAACAGATGATAAAATCGGGTGTGCTGTACCCGGGAGGGGGTATCCGCCATGAATCTTGCTCGTAACCTGGAAAGGTCGGCCCTCTTCTTCCCCGACCGTCCGGCTGTCAGGGAGAATGACTCAGAGATCACGTATCAGGAGCTTGACGCACGGGCAAGCCGGATTGCCTCGTCTCTGGTCAGGATGGGCATGAAGCCGGGCGATCACATAGGCCTGTGCGCCCCTAATTCGGCAGACTGGATTACCTTCTACTTCGGCGTGCTCAAGACGGGGGCAGCGGCAGTCACGTTATCCAGCGCCCTTGTCGGCGACGAGCTTACCGCGCTCGCGAGCCACGCCAAGCTGCGGCTTATTTACACGGTGGAAGCCAAGTTGAAGGAGTTGGAGCGGCTCAAGGGCGACGGCGTGCTCGAAAAGATAATCAGCCACGGCGGAGATATGGAGCTTAAGGCTCTTATGGCGGATGACTCAGGGACATTCGCCGCGATCGACCGCGACCGTGCCGACACCGCGGCAATCCTCTACACCGGCGGCACGACGGGTGTTCCGAAGGGCGCCATGCTGACCCACGAAGGCATCAATTACTCCAGCTACGGCATTGCCTACTACGAGAGATCGGTCGAGACCGACGTCGCCCTCTGTTTTCTCCCTTTCAACCACGTGTTCGGTCAGATCCATATCATGAACTCGACCATCCTCACTGCCGGCTGCCTGGAGCTGCTGCCCGCTTTTGACCTGGACCGCGTGCTCGGTGTGCTGCAGGAGGGCAGGATAACCAAGTTCTTCGCCGTGCCTACCGTCTATGTCCGCCTCCTCGGCCTCGACGACCTGAAGAAAAAGCTGGGGAATGTGCGCTATTCCTTCTCGGCGGCGGCGAGCATGCCCATGGAGATCGTCAAGCAATGGAAGGAGCGCACCGGCCTTGCTGTGTTCGAGTCGTACGGGATGACCGAGGCCATGCCCGTGACTTTTAATCACTACTATCCCGCAAAACACCGGGTCGGGTCGGTAGGAGACGCCGTCCACGGGATGGAAGTCCAGATCAGGGATACCTCGGGGAAGCCGGTGCAGCAGGGGCACGAGGGTGAGATCTGCATCAGGGGCCGCAGCGTGATGACCGCTTACGTGCATAACCCGGAGGCGAACCGCGTGGCGTTCTGGAAAGGCGGTTGGTTCCGCTCGGGCGATGTCGGTATCTTCGATCCCGACGGCTACCTCTACATAGTCGACCGTATCAAGGACCTGATCATCACGGGGGGCGAAAATGTCTATCCCCGGGAGGTAGAGGAGGCCCTGTACGCCGCTCCCGGAGTCGAAGAGTGCGCGGTCATCGGCCTTCCGGACAAAGAGTGGGGCGAGCGTGTGGTCGCCTTCATCGTCCCGAAACCCGGCGCGTCAGTCGTGCCGGAGACGCTGAAGGTCTTTCTCAAGTCGCGCCTCTCGTCCTTCAAGGTGCCCAAAGAGTATCAGGTGGTCAAAGAGCTGCCCAAAAACGCCGCGGGCAAGATCCTGAAACGGGACTTAAGAAAAGAGCGCATGAAGGGATAGTGACGAGGGACCGGACGGACGAGGGACGACCGCAACGCTTCAGACGACCGTTCCTTCGGGACCAGGACGGGGGAAGAAGTTCTTACGTCCTGGCCAGTGAAACGAGCGGTCGTCATAGTGAGCGAAGCGAACGGTCGTCCCTCGTCCATCGGCTCCTCCCTCTCACGGCTTGAGGCCGAGACTGCGGGCGATGATCAGCTTCATTATCTCGGTCGTGCCCGCGAGGATGGAGAGGGCACGCACGTCCTTGTAGATCCTGCTGATGCGGTACTCCTCCATATAGCCGTAGCCGCCGTGGAGCTGCACCGCCTGATAGGCCACCCGGTTGACCAGCTCGCCGAGCCACGCCTTCGCCATGGAGACCCGCGTGTTGATGTTGTCGCCGTTTATGTACTCGGCGACGAGGGTTTCCAGGAAGTTCCGGCCCAGCTCCACTTCCGTGGCCATGTCCGCGAGCTTGAACGCGTTGTGCTGGAAGTCACCGATAGGCCGGCCGAAGGCTTCCCGCACCTTCGCGTACTCCAGGGCCTCCCTGAAGGCCTCTTCCGCCATGGCCTGGCATTTCACGCAGACCTCGAGCCTCTCACGGGCCAGCTTCTCCATCATGTACTTAAAGCCCTGCCCTTCCTCACCGAGCAGGTTGCTCGCCGGCACACGGCAATCCTCGAAAGCGAGCTCGGCCGTGTCCTGCCCGTCCTGCCCCATCTTGTGCAGCTTGCGCCGCGTGAGGCCGGGGGTGTCGCCCTCGACCACGATCATGCTGATCCCCTTCTGCCCCGTCGCGGAGACGACCTTGCAGGCGGTCATGATGATGTCGGCGGACATGCCGTTCGTGATGAAGGTCTTCTGCCCGTTGATGATGTAATGGTCGCCGTCCTTGACCGCGCTCGTGCGGATGGAGGCGAGGTCGGAGCCCGCGTCCGGCTCGGTGAGGCCGACGGCGCAGATGCCCTCCCCTGTCGTCGTCTTCGGGAGGAGCCTTCTTTTCAGGTCTTCCGTCCCGTACGAATAAAGGTAAGGCGTCGCCACGTCGCTGTGGAGCGGTACGCCCACGTTGAACCCATCGCCCCAGGCGAGCTCCTCGTTCACGATGAGGAGCGAGTACCGGACATCCACGTCGAGCCCGCCGTACTCCTCAGGCAGCCAGGGGCATAAAAAACCCTGCTTGCCCATCTTCAGCCAGAGGTCCCGGGGGACGATCCCGGCTTTGTCCCACTCCTCGCGATGAGGGGTGATCTCCTTGGCGACAAACTTCCTGAACACCTTTCTAAAATCGCTGTGCTCCTGACTCTCCTGAAAAAACGGCATATCCTTTCCTCCATATCTCTCTCGCTGCGATGAGCACAACGCCACCGGCGACCGCGGAAAACGGGTGAGTCCCTCCTACTTCATGAATACGGACGGCACATACAGGACCAGCGCGGGAAACGCAAAGAGCAGCATCACGCAGACGACCAGGGCGATCAAAAATGGATAGACGCCGCTGTAGATCACGCCCAAGGGCACCTTGGTGATGTTCTTGACCACGAAGACGGGCATGGCCACGGGCGGGATAACCGAGCCGATACAGACCGTCAGGGAGACCATGATGCACGCCCAAATGGGGTCGTATCCCAAAGAAGTGATGGCGGGGAAGAAGATCGGCGTCGCGAGGATCATGAACGCGAGGTCGTCGATGACGGAGCCGCCGATGAGATAGACGCAAAAGATGAGCGACATGATGATATGGCGGTGGATGGGCAGCTTCACGACCCAGTCCGCAACGGCCATGGGTATATCCGTGACGGCGACGAAGTGGCCGAGCACCATGGAAGAGGCGACGATCATGAGCACCATGCACGACGTGCGCAGCGCCTCGGCGAACGATTTCTTGATACCGGCTAATCCTATGTCCCTCTTCACGACCACGAGGATCAGGACCGCGAAGGTGCCGATGCTGCCCGCCTCGGTCGGCGTAAAAAAGCCCTTCAGGAGGCCGCCCATGATCACCACGAAGATCAGGAGGGGCCACAAGACCGCGGGGAGCGATTTCAGTCGCGCGTCCCACGGAAATCTCTCGCTCTTCGGTCCGATGGCGGGGTTGATGCGCGCCCACCCGAGTATGACGACCGTGTAGAAAAGCGCGAGCATAAGCCCGGGCACGATGCCCGCGAGAAAGAGCTTGCCTATCGACTGCTGCGTGATGAGGCCGAGGAGGATGAGGGTGACGCTCGGCGGTATGAGCACGCCCAGGGTGCCCACCGTCGCGACAATACCCGTGGAGAGCTTCTTGGCATAGCCGAACCTGTCCATCTCCGGCACCGCGACGCTCGCGAACGTGGCCGACGTGGCGACGATGGAGCCGGAAATGGCCTTGAATATCGTCGCCCCGACGACGGTCGCCATGGCGAGACCGCCCGGGATGTGCCCGAGAAACTTGTGGGCGCAGTCATAGAGCCTCTTTGCGATCCCCGCGTTGAAGGCTATCTGTCCCATAAGCACAAAGAGGGGAACGACCGTCATCCCGTATGACTCCAGGGAGTCATAGAAGTCGTTCGCCAGTATGTTCATGGCGGCGTGGGTCGAGACGATCATCGCGTATCCCACGAAGCCTACTACCGTCATTCCCACGAAGAGCCTCCATCCCGGTGAGGAAGAGCCCCAGCATCATGATGCACCCTATAGTACCTATAGTCACTTCGCTCATGCGTTATTCTCCGTTGCTGCGAGCCTGATGATGTCGGCTATCAGGACAAAACATTCGACGAGGAAACAGAAGGCCAATCCGTAGCAGGCGGGATAATAGGGTATGTGGAGCGTCATGGAGACCTCGCCGCTCGTGTAGAGGTGGTTTGCCTTCAGGAAGAGGTTCCACGAAACCAAGGCGAATATGGCAATGCCCACAAGTCTCGTCAAGATAATAACGGTGTTCCTCACCCGGGCGGACCGGTTCTCTATAAGGAAATCGACGAATATATGACCCTTGTCCCAGGATGTCTGCGCCACCGCGAAGCCCGTCACGATGGCTCCGGCGATTGCCACAAGCTCGTACGTGCCTATGATCGATTTGCCGAGGGCGCGCAAGACCACGTCGGTCACGGTGAGCATCATCATGAGGAAGAGGACCACGCCCGCAAGCCCGTTCATCCAACCGCTTATGCCTTTAATGAAGGCGAGAAACGCTCTCATCACTCCTCCTATAGCGATACGGGGGACACCGCACACGGTGCCCCCCCGCATAGTCCAACCTGTCTCCTAGCGGATCTGCTACTTCGGGTTCGCCTTGATGTAATCGCGGCAGAATTTCAGCACTTCCTGTCCCGGCAACCCCTTCGTCTTCATTTTCTTCACGTACTCCTCGAAGAGCGGCTGGGCCTTCGCAACCCACCTCGCGTTCTCTTCGGCCGTAAGCCTGATGACCTTATTGCCCCTCTTGACGGAGTAGTTCTTTCCCGACTCGTTGATGGCGTCCCAGACCTTCGCCTGCTTCTCTATCCATTCCTGGTTGATCTGCTCGATAATCTTCTGCTCGTTCGCAGGTATGCTCTTCCACTTGTCCTTGTTCATGGCGACGACGAAGACAGCCGTGTAAGCCGTCCCGTAGTCTTCCGTGCTGCTCTTGATCACCTCGCCCAGCTTCCAGCCCTCCAGCGCCTCATACGCGAGCATGGCGCCGTCGGCGACACCCTTCGATATGGCGTCATATGCGTCGCCCATGGGCATTGCCACCGGCGTGCCGCCAAGGAGCTTCATAAATTCCGCGTTCGACCCGAAGGTCCTTATCTTCTTCCCCTTCAAGTCTTCCAGCTTGCTCACCGGCTCCCTCGTGTGCAGGATTCCCGGGGGCTGGGCGTGGAAATACATCACCTTGACCTCGTCGAATTCCTTCGGCTTGAACTTGGCGTAGTAGGCGTTTGCCAGGTGGGTCGATACGTTGCTGCTCGCATACCCGAGGGGGTAGTCAAGCACCTCGGTCAGCGGGAATTTCCCCATGGTGTAGCCGAGGACCATGTTACCGACGTCACAGACCCCCTGGACCACGCTGTCGTAAGTCTGGGCGGGCGCGGTCAGTGTCGCGCCCGTATAGTGGCGCACCTTCACCTTGCCGTTCGTCCGCTTTTCCACCTCTTTGCACCACGCGTCGGTAATTTTCGCGCACTCGTGACTGGGAGGGAAAAACGTCGAAAACCTCAGTTGAATCACCTTGTCCTGTGCCGAACCGGCCGCAGCGGTCATCAGGGTGACCGCAAAAGCGGCGAGTACAAGAAAGCAGGCCACACGTAAGGGTTTCATCGCTCCTCCTTTAGTGAAATATATTGAACCAGGTCATTTATTATACCAGTCTAACTCGCGATGCGAATCTAAAGCAAGCAAATTTTTATGGCGATTGCATTTCCCGGTTTGCGTGATTATGGGAAGTGCTGAAGCAGAAGGAGATGCGTATGGCTGATCGACATTCCGGCAACGATTCTCATTCAGCGATGCATGTCTCTATGTGGACAACCCTTTCCTTCACCTCTGCGTCCATTTCGATCTCTTCGGGCCAGGGCCTGCCTCCGGGCCGACCCTCTTTCTTCGCCGTCGCGTCGATCACCAGGCGAGCCCCCTTGAGGTAAAAATCCCGTGCAGGATCGACATTCGCGCATGCCCTCCAGAGAAGCTCGGACTCACTCGCGGTGACCGGGGTGTCGAAGATCACCATTATGCAGCGGGCGGGCAAAGCCTGCGAGGAGAGAAGGGCTTCCGCTGCAACTTACTGGTGTCCGCCTGTTTTCCGATCGTGAAAAGAACCAGCGGCGTGCGCCGCTTCCGGATAGAGGATGCGGCAATCGAGAAAGATATCGCGGGAAGCGGCGAGGGCAGCCATAAAATGTCGACGGACAGGGGATCGCGGGACGGAACACGCGGCGGACGCGGGACTTCCCCATCGATCCTGCGTGTCGCATCTATCCCGACCTTTCCTCCGTGAAGGGCCTCCGCGGACGCGTGGTCCAGGACATCGAGTATCCCCTTTGTCGGCAGGAGGTCCGTTTCTAAATCGATGGTGTCGAGAATCGCGGGGATGACCGCTTCCGGGTCGGAGGGCCGGATCGCGCCGTCGAGCACGATGATCGTCTTGCAGAAGCTCATCTGTCCCGACCCCCAGAGGCCGTGCATCACCCTGGAGGACTGGCCCGGATACTCCTTCTTTATTGTAACCAGGACCAGGTTGTGGAAGACACCTTCGACAGGCATGTGGCAGTCGACGATCTCGGGCAGGAGGGTCTGGAGGGGTGGGAGGAATATCCTTTCCGTGGCGCGGGCAAGGTAGCAGTCTTCCATGGGCGGTCTGCCGACGACGGTCGCGCTGTAAATCGCGTCCTTGCGGTGCGTGATAGCCGTCACGTGCATCACAGGGTACTCGTCCCTGGTGGTGTAGAAACCCGTGTGGTCGCCGAAGGGGCCCTCCATGCGTCGTTCCCCCGGATCGATGTAGCCTTCCAGGACGAACTCCGCATCACGGGGTACTTCCACGTCGACCGTGACCCCCTTGACCAGCGTGACCGGCCCTTGCCTGATAAACCCGGCCAGCATCATCTCGTCGATTCCCGGCGGCACCGGGGCTGTCGCGGCGTAGGTCACGGCAGGGTCGGTGCCGATCGCCACCGCCACCTCGATCCGTTTTCCGGCCCGCTCATATTCCCGGAAACAACGAGCGCCGTCCTTGTGGATATGCCAGTGCATACCCAGGGTGTTCCGGTCGAAGACCTGCATGCGGTACATCCCGACGTTTCTCCGTCCTGAAAGGCTCTTGATAATGACGACGGGAAGGGTGACGAAAGGCCCGGCATCCTTCGGCCAGCAGTGGAGGATGGGAAGCTTTCGCAGGTCCACGTCATCACCTTTCACGATGACCTGCCGGCAGGCAGGAGAGGAGACCTTTGCCCTCTTCGGAAGAAACCTTGACCACCTGGCGGCGTTTCTCGCAAAGGCCACCTTGTCGCGGAGCGTCCGGGGGGGTGCAACGTCAAGGATCTCCTTCAGGCGGCCCCCTATTTCGTCGAGGTTATCGACGCCGAGCGCGAGGCAAATCCTCCTCGGGCTGCCAAAGGCGTTCGTGATCACAGGGAATTCCGAACCCTCCACCTGCTCGAACAGGAGTGCCTTGCCGCCGTCGGGGCTTTTGGAGACCCTGTCGGTTATCTCCGCTATTTCAAGAAAAGGAGAGACCCTGTCCCGGATGCGGAGCAGTTCCCCTTCCGACTCGATGGAAGCGATAAACTCCCCGATATTGCGATAAGAATGCTTCACGGGCACCTTAACCGAGGGGCTCACGCCAGCCACCGGCCGACCTCATCGGTCATGAGGGCGGCAAAGACGAGAACCGATATCACGCTGTTGATGTGATAAAAGGCTATATCGATCTTTTCCAGGTTATGAGGCCGCACGAGAAAATGCTCGACGATCAGGAGACAGCCGATCACGAGCACGAACCCGAGAAAGATCCAGGAAAGGGAGAAAAGCCGGAAGAGGCAGACAAACGCAGCGAACGTCACGCCGTGGAGGACCTCGGAAATATGCATGGCCCTGGGGATCCCGAACCTGACCGGCATGGAGTAGAGCCCTTCCAGGCGGTCAAACGCGACATCCTGACAGGAGTAAAGGATGTCGAAACCCGCGATGTACGTGGAGAGGGCGAGAGAGAGCACGGCGCCCCTCGCCGACAGCCTGCCGGTCACCGCTACCCAGACTGCAAGGGGGATGAGGCCGATCACGAGCCCGAGGGCCAGATGAGACAACCAGGTGAAGCGCTTCGTGTAGGAATAGCCGAAAAGGAGCCCCAGGACGATGATGGAGCACCAGAAACAGGTAAAGGAGATGAAGAAAGCGGAGAGCACGAAAAGGGCGCTGGAGGCCGCAATAAAGATAATCGCTTCTTTGCGGCTCATCCGCCCCGTGGGCAGCTCACGATGGGCGGTCCTGGGGTTTTTCGCATCGATTTCGGCATCGACCAGGCGATTGAAGCCCATCGCCGCCGACCTGCCCCCGACCATGGCCAGGATGATGAAGAAGACGAGGCCGAAGGTAATCGGCGCCTCCCTGTGGGCGAGGAGAAGTGCCGCGAGCGCGAAAGGCAGCGCGAACACGGTGTGCTCGAACCGTATCAGCGACGCATAGACTGCCGTTCTGGAACCGATGCGCCGGAAGGATTCGGAAAAGGCCGATTCTTCGGCCCTTTTTGCGACGCCGGAGAACTTCCAGGTACAAAGCCGCCTTTCGAGGAGGTTGCAGATCTCGTAGAGGCAGACGCCAAGTAGGCCCATGCCGACGATCCCCACGAAAAGCTGGGGGTAGTCCATCCGGGCCCAGGAGTCCATGATGAGGTACCCGAGCCCGCTCGTCGTCGCAAAGGATTCGATGAAAAAAAGCACCGAGATGGCGGTGCCGAGCCCTATCCGCAATGCCGTGAAGCTGTGGGGAAGGGCCGCCGGCAAAACGACTTCCCGGAGGATCACGGCGTCGTTGCCGCCCAAAGAACGGATAGCATCATAATGCTTCTCGTCGATGGCCTTTACGCCGTCCCTGGTAGGAACGAGGATCTGAAAAAAGAGGATCGAGGTGATCAGGATAATCTTGGAGAAATCACCCAATCCGAAGATCAAGAAGGACGAGCGGCAGGAGCACGATCTTTGGGACGGGGTAGGTCATGAAGACGAGCGGAGCGACAACATTATCCAGGTGGGTTCCGTACCCGAGGAGAATGCCCGCGGGAAACGCGAGCAGCCAGGCGAGCACGATTCCGGTTACCACGCGGTAGGCGCTGACGAGGAAATTCTGCCAGAAACTCGTGGTCATGCACGCGGCGGCAAAGGTCCAGAGCACCGTCTCGGGGGGGAGGAGAAACGGGGAACGCACGATGGACGCGGCGATTTTCCAAACAAGAATGAGGATTCCCAGGCAGAGCGTATAACTGACGAGACCGTGGCGCCCGTCCGCTTTCATCCCTGCCCCATTCCTGGAATTGCCTCTTTTCATCAATTCTCGATTAGCCGGCGCACCTGTTTACAGGTCTCGTGAAAGCCGGCTTCTTCCCTGAATTCGAGCCTTCCCGCCCCAGGATTCGGAACGACTCCCTTGATAGAGGCAGGACGCTGACTGAGGACCAGTATGGAACGTCCGAGGAATACCGCCTCTTCGACACTATGGGTGACGAGGATGGTCGTAAGGCCCTTTTGCTCCCATAAGCTCAGAAGCGTGTTCTGGAGCGTCTCTCTGGTAAGCGCGTCGAGAGACGAGAACGGCTCGTCCATGAGGAGAAGCTCGGGGTCCGTCGCCAGGGCCCGGCCAATGGCTGTTCGTTGTTTTTCTCCGCCGCTCAGACTTCCGGGATAGCGGTCCCGATGCTCCAGGAGCCCGAGCTCCGCAAGTATCCGCTCCGATGTCGCAATCCGGCTCTTTTTGTCCCGTCCCTGGATCCGCATTCCGAGACAGACGTTCTGTCCCACGGTCCTCCAGGGCAAGAGACCGAAATCCTGCAGGATGAAGGAGGTCCGCTTCGAAGGCGTGCATACTTCCCGGCCGTGAATGATCACCGAGCCGGCGGAAGGGCCGATAAGCCCGGCGAGTATATAAAGGAGGGTCGTCTTCCCGCAGCCGGACGGACCGACTATGGCGAGCGATCCGGTCCTCGGCACGGAAAATGTGATACCTTTGAGGACCTGCACCCCATTTTCCTCGAAACGTTTTTCCAGTCCCCGGACGTGAACCACAGGTACCTCTCTCGTTGCAGACCGGCTTTAGTGCATGACCACGGAGCCAAAGGGAATGGGTTTCGCGATCAGCCTGTTCTTCAGAAGCCAATCCTCAACCTCCCTCACGTCCCTTCCGGTCGGCCTCATCCGGACGGGAAACGTGGGAACCTTGAAAAGGTCCTTGATGGACGGAGGGAAGCTGTGTCTTTTCCACAAGCAGCCCCTTGAAGGCGTCGGGCTGCCTGTTGACGGACTCGACCGCCCTCTCGTACGCCCGTAAGAACCGGCCGGCAACACCAGGGTGTCTCTCGAGAAACACCCTGGTGAAGGCAAACACCGTGAGGGGCATGTCCAGCATCCGATCGTCTGCAATGACCCTTGCCCCTTGCGATTCGGCCTGGGTCACCAGCGGCTCCGGCAGCACGGCCAGCTTGATCTTGTCCGCCATCAGCATCTGGTAGCGGATGGGTATTGCCCTTATCTCCGTCTTTTTGACGCTCTGCGGGTCCACGCCCTTCTCAGCCAGCATCCTGTCGAGCACATATTCTATGACGGACGCCCTGGAGATCGCGATCTGCTCCGCCTTTAGCCTGTTTGATGCCCGTGATGCCCGATTTGGGAGAAGCGAGGAGCGCGAACATGCGCCGGTCGGGCCGCGTGCGGATGACGGTCGACACAATCGAGAGGCTTCGGCCGGAATTGACCAGCAGGAGCGTGTTCAGGAGGTCGCCAAAATAGCCGTCTATCCTGTTGCTTTGAAGCGCGGTGTCGCGCTCTATGGCGCTGGAAAAAGAGAATATCTTCAGGTCGATCCCTTCTGTCGCAAAGAACCCCTTTTCCACTCCCACGAGAAAAGGGAGCGTATCGATAACCGGAAGTATACCGAAGGCAAGAGGTATTCTCGGCTCAGCCATCGTCGGCGGGGCGTAAAAGAACAGGGCAGCGGCAACGAGCCAGAGTGCGGGGTGGAATGAGTGCGTTTTTGTTGACACCGGGAGAACCAATTAGTGCAGTTTATCACAATAACGGCGCAAAAAACAAGGAAGCCCGGCAGCCGCGCTCGTCTTCTTGCATCTCACCCGCCATGGTCCTACATTTCATCAAAAGGTCGATTAAACGCATCAATTAAAAACGTTGACTCTCCGGCGAGAGGTGTGGTAGAAGACGGAGTTTTTGGGTTTTCGGAGGCGCGTATAAAAAGAACAACGCTGAGGTTCCTGGTCTTTCTCATCCTGTGTGTGTCGGCGGTCCCCGCGATCGGGAGAGGGCTCTCCGGCCTCCTGCCCTCTCTCGTGAACAACCTGCCGCCCAGGGCGAGATCGGCAATGACCGGGTCGGAATTTGCAAAGGCCATTGCCGAAAAGCATGGGCGCGGCCGTGAGCAGGCTATCGGGGAGCAGCTCATCGCGGGCAACATGCCCGCGTTCCTCCGGCAGTTGAGGCCTGTTCGTCTCAGCGGGCAGGTCCATGGCAAGACCGTGAACCTGACGATCTTTGTGACGCCCGACTACCTGGCGGTCGGCTCCGACGCGGATTTTCTCCTCACGCCCATGGCCCTCCACACGGCCCTCAAGGTGGCGGCGGCATGCGACTGCATCCTGCCCACGCGGAAGATGGTCGATGCGGTCTTCAGCCAATCGGACGTGCATTTGACGCCGGAGCCCATGCAGGCCGGTCCGGCAATGAGGACGACCGCCTATTACGTGACCCACAACGGTACGATCCAACAGCAGCGCCGCTCATCAGGCGCCACCCTTACCGCGCTGATCTCCGGGCACAAGAAAGACGTGGTCCTGAGCAACAGGCTGCTGCACAATCCCGGGCGGATCGCTATCTACGGCTGGCACCGGCAGTCAGGCAGCCCCTATCCAGCCGCTCAGCACGGTGCACGGCGCCGGCTACGCCGATTACAGCCACGGCATCCGGTTGGTGAGCGACACCATCCTGGTCGACGGGGAGCCGCGGTCCATTTACGCCGTCCTGGAAGACCCGGAGCTTGCCGGCCTGCTGACCTATGAAGGGCCCATAAAAGGCGCCCGCCGTCTCTTTACCGGCCGGTAGGACCTAGGTTTTAGGCTCAGCGCCCCTCCATGAGCAAGCTCACGGAGCCACCCCCTCGCAACTACATGCGAAGCGTCTTGCAGCAGCGAAAACCGAGATGGTAATTGTGGTGGCTGGCCGGGTCCATCACCCTGCTGCCGTGCCAGAACGGCGCCCGCCAGCGGCACCAGTCCGGATGGGCGTAATAGGTATCGAAAATGAACCAACTCCCTTTCATCTCGGTATAGCCCAGCTCCTTGCTGCCCCTGCTCGCCATCTCCCCCTCGTTCAGGGGCAGGTTCATATGCTCGGCCGCGTTCCCATGCAGGTCGTAGACCCCCAGGCTGCTGTGACACGCCGGAAAGCTCCCCGAGGGGAAGGTGTTCGAGCCGCATCCCGTCCAGCTTCCTCCATTACAGCCGGCCGTCTTGGTGCCGCTTGCGGCGCAGACGCCTTTCTCGTAGGCCGGGCCGTACGCCCATACCTTGTGGCCCTCAAAAGCGCGGTTGTGGGCCTCACGCATGCGGCTGACCGCGACGTTGGGCGGAACCCCTTTGGCAAGATCGAACCGGTAATCGGGCGGAAGCAGGGCGCCTGCGCATGCCCCCTCCCACTCATGGGCGTCGCAGAGGCGCTTACCCATGGCGGTGCATATCTCGGCGGCTTCCCGCGCCCGCACCCAGACGACGGGGTACGCGCAGGGGATATCGGGGAACTCGAACCGGTCGATACAGGCCCTGGCGTCCTCGGCCTTTTCGGCAGCGGGGTTGTACAGGGGCGCCATGTATTTGGCCTTGCACACCTTCTCGAACTCCGCGTTCTCATACGTGATGCCTGAGCCTTTCAGCTTTTCCTCGCATGCCCGGGTCGACATCGGGTGGCGCGTCACCGCCGGGTTTCCCTGGCCGATGTAGCCGGAAGCCCGGAAGATGGCGCGGATCGAATCCATCTCACCCGGCGACAGTCCGTGGACGGCCTGGATCTCCGAGAGCAGCGCCTCGTTGTTCTCCTTAAGCGTCTGCGGCCACGCGGGGCGGCCGGCCAGACAGACCAAAACCGCCGGCAGCAGCACAGCCAGCAGTACGGCACGGCACACATGGGTCTTCATGGTCTCTCCTTTCGTATGAGGTAGAAGAAATCCCTGTCATCGGAAAAGCCGAGGAAGCGGGGTATATACCGTCCTTTCACGGAGACGTCGGCCTCGCTCATGCCGCGGATGAGGTGCTGGAGGGAGAGCTGTCCTTCCCGGCGCCCGTACACCGCGAGATAGGTATGGACAAGCGCGTTCATGTCGAGAAGCATCGCGTAGCTGCATTGGTAGGCCTGAAAAACGCGGGCCATTGCAGAAGGGGTGGCGCTCCAGAAAAACGCGTAGATCAGGAACCTCCTGCCGTTCAGCTCCTGGAGCGCGGCCCCGGCGCGCATCGTCCGCAGCTTTTCGTCCTCGAGCCCGACCAGTTGCCCATCCCCCACCGGGCGACAAGGGGACCGGGCTGCGATATCCGCAAGGACGGATCGAAGCCGGTAATAATGGGTACCCCGTTCTGGCGCGCGTCTGCCACCTTCGGCAGGATTTTCTTGTCCGCGTCGGTCCACGTCCGCATATCGACCCGCCCGTCCGTCGTCGCATAGAGGGTCGCAAGTCCGGGCTGCAGGGTGCTGAATACGACGCCCCTCTCCATAAAGCCATAGTGGCTCCCGTGATTTTTCAGGCTAAGGTCTCCGTACCTGAATGCGCCGTGATGCCGTTTGAACCCTCCGGTAAAGGCGGCCACGCGTCCTGTCGGCCTCGCCTGGCGCGACCCTGCCGGTCCGTACCAGGGGGGCGCCGGTGCCGATGCCGTCGGGTCCGGGCAGGGTGCTGTCCCTCATTTGAGGCGTGGCCCTGGACGACCAGCCGAGGCCCGGCTGATCGGTGCCCAGGCTGTAGCGCAGATCGAACCGATGCAGATCGAAGGCGACCAGATAGACGAGCTCCCCCAGCTCCACGCTGTCGAGTCCGTTGACTAAATTGGGATGGCTCCTCATGATCTCAGGGCTGATCCACCCCGGGACGATCACGCCGGCATAGATGCCGGGGTTCCCTCTTGCGGCATACCAGTTTCCCGGTATCATGCCGTCCGCGGACATCCCCTCGACGTCGATGCCGAGGTCGACCGGCTTCACCGTCTTCGCGGCCCGCACGGCGTCCATCGAAGCGGGCAAAGGCCCATCTACGCCACTACTCTGCGGCGTGCCGGAAAGCGTCTTCGCCTCGATCTTGCCTTCCGCCTTTCGCTCGTAGAGATAGGCGAACAACGTGTCGCGGATAGACGAGACGATCCGTTCCCCTCCGGGGACCTCGTCGCGCAAGACCTCCGTCACCGATTCCAGGGCCGTGCGGTGCCCCTTTACGGGGTTGCGGAGATAGATCCTCCCTTCGCAGAGAGGCGCGTAGCTGCTGCCGGTTTTCCGTGCTTTCTTCAGGCTTTCGCGGGAATCGGGCCCCCACAGGTCGCACACGGACCTCTCCTTCCCGGACGTGATCACCAACCCGTGCGGATCGGACTCGTCCAGGACGAGTCTCCGGGAGTTCGCATCGCCGTTCTCCAGGTGATAGACCTCCTGACCGGCCGCGCCGGCCAGGCGCAGGAGGTACCAGGCGTTCACGCCAGGATTGAGGTTGATGAGCGTGGCAGTGCCCTGCTCCCCCGCCGCGCCCCTGATCGCGACCGAATGGGTCTCGCGAAAGGGCTGCATGTCGATGATGGTGCGGCCTGCCTCCCCGCCCTCCGGCCCTGAAGCCTCTGCCCGGTTCGCGAAAACGACGCTCAAGAAGAGGAGCACAAAAAGCAACCCGCGCATATGAAACCTCTATCGCGCAGCCAGCAGTATCAGTGCCGCCGCGATGATTGCCACCGGCTCGCCCGGTTCTCACCAGGTCGTCCCTGCATGCGCTGTTTTCAGGTCGACGGCCGGGGCACACCCGACAGGGGGAGCCCGGCGCATCTTTGTATTCAGCGGGAGGTGTGATCTCCATGCACGTCAACGCTCCGGGTACTGCGCAAAAAACCTCCCCCATTCCGTATCCCGCTCTATGGCCTTCATGCGCCTCATTCCGACCATGGGCCACCAGATGAGGTCATGATACAGATAGGACCCCATGATGAACGGGTAGACGAGGGGCGTATGGAAAAAGAGCTTTTGAAAGCGGCGCAAGGGGCCGAACCAGATGAGGTCTCCGACGCGGCTCGCCACATTGTCTCCCACCGAAAAGTGGAAATTCAGCCCGGATACGTCCTCCCCCACCACCTCGATCTCATCGGTCCTCCCGACGCCGAGCCCGTCTTCGTGGGCCATCCTGATGAACCCTATCGTCATCGGGTCGAAGCCCATCATCTTGGCCGCGACCGCATCGATGGCCGTCGAATCGGAGCTCGCCAGCATCAGGCCCTTTTCCACCGGGACCATGGTGCGGGGTCCGGGTCCGTTGCCGCAAAAGGTGGCGTCCGTGAGGCTGAAAACCCCTGCGTGGATCTCTTTCTGTATCGCAAGCAGGTCGACCAGCGTCTCGTGGATGAGGCTGTGCGTGTAATGGCGGCGTGTGGTGAGCAGGCCGCCGAAGGCGTTCTTCATGGCCCCCGTCACAGTCGTGTAAATATGACACTTTGCCGTCGGAAGATGGAGGATATTGGTCCCGCGAAACAGGGCCGGTATGCCAATGCCCTCCGGATAGATCCGGTCGAGGGCCCTCATGCGGGCTTTGGGACGGAATGGCTCCCAGCGAACCTGTTCGGGCACGAAGTTGTACTTCTCCGGGATTTTGTAACGTGCGTAGACCGGCGCAAGCTTATTGAGACGCAAGCCCCGGACCGGGTCCGTGACCACCGTGTTGTTGTGGACGGCGATCAAGTCGGGGAAACCGGCCGCATGAAGGGCTTTGATCGCCCCTTCGAGCTGCCACGGCGTCGTATTCGCGGAAAGCAGCGGCAGGTGCCAGGAGATATTGTCCTTCAGGATCGTCGTCACGCCCGGTTTGAAGGCATCCTCCAGGCCGGCCGTCCGCATGAGCGCGGCAATATCGTCAAAAACCTCACGGGGCGTGGTCTTCTTCACGGCGACGATGGCCCGCTTCACCTCATCCTCCTCCCCCTACGAGCAGGCCCTCAACAGGGGGCCTCCTCCCTCCCACCGGTCGTTTTGCGACGCGCGTCTCGCGGCTCCTTCTTCCGGTGGGCATCCATAGTAATGTAGCACGTCCCCGGCGCCGGCGCAGGGGAGGGCGAAAGCAGTGATAACCCGATCCGCTCGTTTACAAGGGACAACCAAGTGTTTATAATTAAAGGGAAAGTGCGGCCGGAGGTGCTGCGATGCAAGGGGGGAAGAAGCCGGGGATGAGTGATTCCACGGGATATCTGAGAGCGATTGCCGACTGCGTAGGGGATCCCATTTTTGTGAAGGGCCGAAGCCACAGGTTCGTGTTTGTCAATGATGCCGCGGTCGAGATGTTCGGTAAGCCCCGCGGGCGGTTGGTCGGAAAGACCGACGACGAGCTTTTTCCGGAGGGACAGGCGGATGTTTTCCGAAAGGCCGATGACGCTGTTTTCGAGACGGGAGAAGCACGTGTCGATGAGGAGCAGATTACCGACGGCCAGGGCAACGTCAGAAGAATCCTCACGAAAAGGACCCTCTCCAGCAGCAGGACGGGTGAGAAGTACCTCATCTGCGCCATACGGGACATTACCGAGCGGACGAAAATTGAAGAGGCCCTCCTTGAATCGGAGATCAAATACCGCACGGTGGTGGAGAATTCTCTCGCAGGCGTCTACATTTACCAGGACAACCTGTTTCGCTTCGTCAACAAACGATGGTGCGAGATCTATGGGTACGCCTGCGAGGAGGTAGTCGACAAATTGGGCGCCATGGATATTACGTATCCCGAAGCGAGAGGAGTCGTTCAGGGGTATGTGACCGAACTGCTGACCGGCAAAACAGATGTCGCCAGGTTTACGCACACGGCCGTCAGGAAAGACGGCACGACGATTACCGTGAGTGTCCTCGGGAGCCGCACGATCTACAGGGGCAGACCGGCCATTTCGGGGACGGTCTACGACATCACCGAGCAGCAAAGGGCTGATTACGAGCTGCGACAAAAGACCGCACTCCTCGAGGCCCAGGTAAATGCGTCCCTCGATGGAATCATCGTGGTGGACAAGGGCAGGAAGATCTTTCAAAACCAACGATTCAACGACCTGTTCAAGATCCCCAGGCATATCGTTGAAAACGATGATGACGAGCAGCAGGTCGAGTGGGTCAAAGGACTGGCCGCTAACCCTGAACAGTTTTATGAGAAGGTCGCCTATATGTTCGCCCATCCCGACGAAACAATGCGCGATGAGTTCGAGCTCAAGGATGGAACGGTCCTGGACAGATATTCCAGCCCCATCGGCAAGGATGGAAAGTACTACGGGAGAATAATCACATTCCGGGACATCACCGAACGGAAGAGATCGGAAAGGGCGTTACGCGCCAGCCGGCTTCAGTTGTCGGAGGCGATGGACCTTGCCCACATCGTCTACTGGGAGTACGATCCCGGAGCAAGAGCATTCGTCTTCAACGATCCCTTCTATACGTTTTACGGCACCACGTCGTTGCAGGAAGGCGGCTACCTCATGACGAGGGAAGAGTACGCAAACCGGTTCATATACCCCGAGGACCGGCCGCTTTACTATCAATTCGTGGAGCAAAGCTCGTTAAAACCCGGTCCCGAATCGGTTTCCGACATGGAGCACCGTATTATCCGTCGCGACGGGGAGGTGCGTGATGTCCTGGCGCGGGTAAGGGTAGTGAAGGATGATTCAGGCCGTATCGTGAAAAGGTATGGCGCGAACCAGGACATTACCGCGCGTAAGCAGATGGAAAAAGCAGTGCAGGAGAGCGAAGAGCAGTTTAGAAAGATGTTCGAGGAAAGCCCCCTCGGCATGGTCATGGCCGGCGCCGACCTTCGTTTTATCAGGGCAAATGCGGCCTTTTGCAGGATGATGGGTTATACGGAGCAAGAGCTGGCCTCACTCACCTTCAAAGATATCACACATCCCGAGCATATCGCCGAGGATACGCTCCGGGTCAATGATCTGCTGACCGGAAAGATTCCGCTCTATCGAACGGAAAAGCGATATGTCAGGAAGGATAAAGGGGTCGTATGGGGATCTTCCACGGTCGGCATCATGCGTGGCAGAGACGGCCGGTTTTTGTATGCCCTTGCCATCGTGGAGGATATCACCCAACAGAAGCAGTCGGAAGAAGAAAAGAGACGCCTCGAATCGCAGCTCCGGCAGGCCCAGAAGATGGAGGCGATTGGCACGCTCGCGGGCGGCATCGCGCATGATTTCAACAACATGCTTGCGGTTATTATCGGCAATGCGGAGCTGGCCCTGGATGACGTCGCGGGCGTCGACGGGCCGAAACGAAACATGGAGCAGATCATCACCGCGTCGAAACGCGCGAGGGACCTGGTCAAGCAGATCCTCACTTTCAGCAGAAAGACGGAACAGAGCAAGCATCCGCTCAAGCTCTCGCCCCTCATCGAAGAGACATGCGATCTCCTTCGCGGGACCCTGCCGAGCACGATCCGCATGAAGTTTCAACTGGAGGCCGAGTCGGACACGGTATATGCGGACCCTTCTCAGATGGAACAGGTCCTGATGAATCTCGCGACCAACGCGGCGCATGCGATGGGAAACGGCGGGGGGGTTCTCGCCTTTGACCTTTCCGGCGTGGTCGTGACGCAGGACGGGTTGAAGCCCGATGCGGGCATGTCTCCGGGACGATATGTGAAGCTGAGCGTGCGCGACACGGGGACTGGCATGACCGACGAGGTCCAACGAAGAATATTTGAGCCCTTCTTTACCACAAAGGCGGCCGGACAGGGAACAGGAATGGGCCTTGCCGTAGTCTATGGCATCGTGAAAGGCCATAACGGCGTGATCACGGTGGAGAGCGAGCCGGGCACGGGGTCGGTCTTTCACGTGTTCCTGCCTTCGGTTGAGGCGCCGGCGGGAAATCGGAAAGAAGAAACAGGCAAAATTCCCCGCGGCATGGAACGAATACTGCTCGTCGATGACGAGCCCGCGGTTGTGGAAATGACCGCGCAGATACTCGAGCGGCTCGGTTATGACGTGACAACGGCGGGCAGCGGCATCGACGCCTGGAGCAGTTTTGCAAGAGACCCTTACGCATTCGATCTTGTCCTCACCGACCAGACCATGCCCGACCTTACGGGTATCGATCTCGCAAAAAGGATACTCGATGTGCGAAAAGACCTGCCCATCATCCTTTTTACCGGTTACAGCGAAGCCGTTTCACCCGAGATGGCGAAGAAGGCGGGTATCACTCAATTTCTGGCGAAGCCTCTCGTGAGACAGGAAGTGGCCGAAACCATACGGCGAGCACTCGACAGCGCCTCACGCACAGAGTAACGAGCGCATGCGGGGCACGCGCATTTTTAGAAACTGTCTACCCGCCTTCACCGCATGACGTCCATTCCCTCGGGCGCAAAGCGCGCTCCACTTTCGCGCCGCCTACCCCACCATCCCCCCTGAAATATATGAGAGAAGGGTGAGGGGGGCATGTTTATTAAACATTTTTAATTTTTTCTTGACAAAGTGGTAGATAACTGGATAACATTCAAAACAATATTGATGAAAGGGGGTGCCGAGACCAACATCAAAGTGACAGAAATACGTGGAACGGGGGGCAATCGAAAGAGATTGTCCGGGTAATGACATAGTTTTTCTTTGGCATTACGGCGGAATCAGATTTCAGGACAACGCTAAAGGAGGAAAGTGATATGGGCAGCAAAAGAAAGCGTTTTGTCACACTTGCAGCTTTTGTTTTATGCTTTATCCTCAGTGTTCCGGCCTTTGCACTCCAGCCGGGTACCGGGACCCTTTATCCGGGCGGTAACGAAGACTTCTTCGCGGGCGCCCTGCCGCCTCCGGGCACCAAGGTCTTCCTCAATTATTTTGAGTACTACACATCGAGTCAGCTTAACGGCAACAACGGCGGCAGGGCCTATGCGGGACCCTTCCAGACCAATCTCCGCCTGCAGGCCGTGGCCAACGCGTTTCGTTTCGTCGACGTGACGAAGGTCAAGCTGTTGGGCGGCGACCTTGTCTGGCACATCATCGTCCCCGTGATCTATCAGCACGCGGCTCTCGACCTGGCCGGCCTGGTTGACCTTTCGCACGGGTCGGAGACAGCCCTGGGCGATGTGGAATTCGGCTTGGGCATAGCCTGGCATCCGGCGAAGACCTTCCATCACGTGTTCGCAGTGGACCTCGTGGCGCCCACCGGCCAATACAACGTGAATGATGCCGTGAATATCGGACACCACTACTGGGGGATCAACCCTCTCTGGGCCTTCACCTATATAGGCGACAAAACCTCTCCCATTCCTGGTTTTGAAATATCCTCCAAAATGATGTACTGGTTCAACACCACCAACACCGAAAATCATTACTATAACGGCCAGCAGTTCTCGTTCGATTACCTCGTGGGGCAGCACTTCGGAAACTGGGGAGTCGGCATCAACGGGCACTACCTCAAGCAGATGACGGACGACAAGTTGCTCGGCCAGACGGCCGTCGACCCCTTTACGGGTGTCGCGACCGGCAACAGGATCGGGTACTTCTCCCTGGGTCCGGCGATTACCTACGAGTTTCCCAATCATGGATGTATTACCCTCAAGTGGCAGCACGACCTCTCTGCTCAGAACATGCCTATTGGCGACCATTTCTGGCTGAAGTTCATCTGGCCGTTGCCTTTCTAGACCGTAAAGAACTCACATCTCTCCATCTCCCCTCCACGGAGGGGAGATGGAGGACAAAAAGAGATGCCGGGAGGCGGATGAGGGTCCAAAATGAAGCGTTCTCCTCGTGAGCGTATGAGGCTGCGTGAGCCTGGAGATAAAGAATAAGGGGGGCTTATGGTTTCGCTTCGTGTGAACGGAAAGAAGTACAGCGTTGACGTGCCGAATGACGTGCCTCTGCTATGGGTTCTGCGCGACCATCTTAAGCTTACGGGCACCAAGTTCTCGTGCGGGGTGGGAGAATGTGGAAACTGCACGGTGCACATCGACGGCAAGGCGCAGAGGTCGTGCGCTATTCCCGTCGGAGACGTACAGGGAAAGAAGATAACGACAATCGAAGGGCTGCCGGCGAACCATCCGGTAAAACGGGCATGGATTCAGGAGCAGGTTCCCCAGTGCGGCTACTGCCAGCCGGGTATCATTATGCAGGTCTCGGCCTTGATCTATGAGGCCAAAAACCCTGATCCCGATAAGATCATCGCTGCCATGGACGATGTGCTCTGCCGGTGCGGCTCGTACCCCCGCGTCAAGCGCGGCATAAAAACGGCCGTGGAGATCGTGAGAAAGGAGGGCAAGAGGTCATGAAATCATCCATATCCCGCCGGGATTTCCTGAAAGGGTCACTGGCTGCGGCAGGCTTGACCATCGGAGCTTCCCTCACGCCCTTCGGAACGAAGCTTTTGAGCGGCGCCGAAATGAAGAACGGGTTCAAGCCCACGGCATGGTACGAGATCACACCGGACAATATCGTCACGGTGTATATACCAAGCTCTGAAATGGGCCAGGGTGTGAGAACAACCCTCGCGATGATCGTTGCCGATGAGCTCGAAGCGGACTGGAAGGCCGTCCGCAGTCGGCAGGCGCCTGCAGGAGAGGCCTTCAAGAATCCTTTACTGCGCGACCAGCTTACCGTGGCAAGCGCAAGCGTCAGGGGTTACTATGAGCCGCTGCGCAAGGCCGGGGCAGCGGGGCGTATGGTGCTGATCAAGGCCGCGGCGAAACAATGGAAGGTGCCCGAAGACGAGTGCCGCAGCCAGAAAGGGGTTGTGACCCACAAAAAGAGCGGCCGGAAACTCACCTATGGCAAACTCTGCGAAAAGGCGGCCGCGTTCCCGGTTCCCCAGGAGCCTGTCCTGAAAAAGGAAAGCGAGTTCACCTACATCGGGAAAGCCATACCCAGGGTGGACATACCGGAGAAAGTTGCCGGTACCGCCGTGTACGGCATGGATGTCGCTGTCCCCGGCATGCTCTACGCCTCCATTGCCCGTCCGCCCGCCTTCGGCGCAAAACCGTTGGGCTATGACGAAAAGGCCGCAACCGCCGTGAAAGGCGTACGCAACGTGGTCGGCACACCTTCCGGCATCGGCGTGTGCGCGGATTCACTCGACGCCGCATGGAAAGGCCGGGATAGCCTCAAAGTCCGATGGGATAAGGGCGCCCTTCCCGATATGAACAATGCTTCCATAGAAAAGCACTTCATGGAGGAGCTCGATAAACCGGGATCGAAGGTAAAGGGCACGGGAGAAGAAGCAAAACAAGCCCTTGCCGCCGCCGCAAAGAAGGTCGAAGCCGTCTATTTCGTGCCGGCCATCGCCCATACGACCATGGAGCCGATGAACTGCACGGTCCACGTACAGAAGGACCGCTGCGATGTGTGGGCGCCTACCCAGGGCCCGCTCGTGGCCAAAATGGTCGCTTCTCAGGTATCGGGCGTGCCTGCCGATAAGGTCCACATCCATACGACCCTCCTCGGCTGCGGCCTGGGGAGGCGCGCCGCCCCGGACTTCATCGTCGAAGGGGTGATCCTGTCCAAGGTTTCGGGAAAACCGGTGAAACTGGTCTGGACCAGGGAAGAAGACATCCAGCACGATTTGTTCCGGCCCGCGACATGCCACAGGATTGCGGCCGGACTGGATGCCGGGGGCCGGCTCACCGCATGGTCCCACAAGGTAGTCACGCCTTCCCTCATGAAGGATATCGAGCCCAAGGCGGTAGTCAACGGGGTCGATTTTATGAGCCTCTGGGGCCTCGCCGATTTTCCGGGCTCGCCGGATAACAATAACATCGCGTACGAGCTGCCCAACTTCTACCTTGAGTTCCTGATCGATGATCTTCCCATCCCCGGCGCCCCGTGGCGCTCGGTACAGAATGCGCCGAACGCGTTTATCACCGAGTCGTTTATCGATGAGCTGGCCCATGCCGCAGGCAAGGACCCCGTGGCTTTCCGCCTCGCGCTTCTGAAAAATAACATGCGCGCCAGTCGCGTGCTTCAAAAGGCCGCGGAGAAAGCAGGCTGGGGGAAGGCCGCGTCCCAGGGTCGGGCATTGGGCGTCGCCCAGCACTCCTGCTTCGGCACCTATGTGGCCCAGGTGGCCGACGTTTCCGTAAACCCGAAAAACGGGGTGATAAAGGTCCATAAGATCGTCGTGGCTGTGGATTGCGGCCTTGTCGTCAACCCCGGCCCTCTGGCTGCACAGATCGAGGGCGGCATTGTCATGGGCGTGAGCAGCGCCCTCAAAGAGCACGTCAAGTTTGCCGATGGAGGGGTGAAATCAGCCAACTTTAACGATTATCACCTGCTGAAGCTATCGGAAACTCCCGACATCGAGATCCATGTGATCGACAGCAAGGAGAAGATGGGAGGGATGGGAGAACCGCCTGTTCCGCCTGTTGCGCCTGCGATTGCGAATGCCTTTTTTAACGCCACGGGCGTCCGCATAAGGCGTCTTCCCCTCGATCCGGCGACAGTGATGGAGGCGATGGCGAAAAAAGCATAACACAACAGTAAAGTGACGAGGGGCGAGCACTTTTTTCAACTCGCCCCTCGTCGTTTCTTAAACTCGTCACTCGTCGCTCCCGGCGTTCGTCGCTCGCCACTTCCGTTGACGGAAGGGAAACAGGGCCGTGATAATGCCCACGGTGCCGAAGACGGCGGCGATCGACAGGGTGTCCTGAAAAGCGCCCGTCACGGCTGCCTTCCTTATCGCGTGAAGATCGGGCCGCCCATCGGCCAGATGATGCGAGTAGAACGCCAGGCGGGTCGCAAAGAGCGCCCCCGCAACGGCAATGCCCGTCGACGATCCCACCTGCCTCGTTGTCGCTATTATGCCCGATGCTATGCCGAACCTATCCTTCGACACGGAGTCGATGATCGTGCTATTGGTCGGCGCGATAAAAATCCCATAGCTCGTTCCTATCAGGCAGACGCAAGAAGCAATGGCAACGGGCGTCGGCCCGCTCCCCAACCGCCCGAGGAAGAAAAGGGCCACGCAGGCAACGGCCACGCCGAGGGCCGACAAGAATTTCGGGCCTATCGTGTCCGACATTCTGCCCGCCACGGGGGAAAGCAGCAGAAAGGGGACGGGGAGCATGGAGAAGAAAAGGCCGACCATCGACGCGGAATAGCCCAACGCCTCGGTCAGATAGAAAGGCAGCAGGAAGGCCGAGCCGACCACGATGAAGGCGTGAACACCGCTGGTGAGGGCAGCGCCCGTGAGCCCGGGGTTCTTAAAGAGGGCAAGCTCGACGATAGGCTGAGGCGCTCTTTTCTCGAAGCGCAGGAATACGGCGAGCATCACCAGTGCCGAGACGAAAAGCGCGAGGCTCGGTGGCGAGAAGAGGCTCCATCTGCCCGAGAGATTGAGGAAAAGCAGCGCGGTGGTAAGACAGCCGAAGAGGCTGATCGCCCCGCCGAAATCGAAGTGAAAGCGAGGGGCCGGCTCCTTCTGCTCATCCACGATGAGCCAGGTCAAGAGCATGGCGGCGAGGGCGAGGGGTACCCTGGAGAAGAAGATCGCCCTCCAGCCGAGCATGTCCAGCGCCGTGCCGCCTATGATCGGTCCGGCTATCAGGCCCACGGCATCGACGCTTGCGAGTACCCCGAGCGCCCTACCCCGCCCGTCCTCGGGGAAGACCGCGACGGCGATCGCCGTGCTGAGGGATATGATGCTCGCGGCCCCGACCCCCTGAATAGCCCGGGATAGTATCAAATGGGAGATATTCTGGGAAAGGGAACAGAGGATGAGGCCCGCCGTATAGAGGGCGAGGCCGAGCATGTATATCACCTTCCGGCCCCGGGCGTCCCCTATTCTCGCAAGGCTGAACATCAGGCTCTGGCTCGTGATGAGGTACACCACGTTCACCCAGCCGATGACCGCGGAGTCCGTTTTAAAGACGGAGGCCAGCGCAGGCAGACAGACGGTGAGCACGCTTATGTCGAGGGTCGCGACAAAGCTGCCCACCGATACGGTGAGGAGCACCAACCACTTATACCTGTCGTCTTTCAGCGGGAGAAGCGGTGAAAAGAGCCCATTCAGGGTCGTCACCAGGCCCGAAGAGCGAGACAAACTGATGGAGGGAGGAAACGTTTTCTTACCATTCTCGGAATATAGCGTTCTTTTTGCATCGTTGCAAGGGTGGTCAGGGCGGAAGATCGCAAAAAGCTCAGCAGTAGTTCGCCGGGTCGTCCGACGTCTCTTCCGGCTCTATCTTGAACCAACGAATCCTTCGATCTTTCCGAAAGCCTACGCTCAGGGCAACGCCCATCGACTTCGTGTTCGTCTCCTCGATCTGGACAAAGGGGAGCCGCCCCTGCTCGCGTAGCCTCCCGATCAGGTAAACGGTTAATTCATGCGCATAACCCCGTCCCCTCTCTTCATCGAGCACGTGCAACACACCGATAGAGCCGTCATCCTGGGTCATGAGCCATGCGACGAGCTTTCCCGACTCGCGGACACCCGCGCTGGGACCGCCCCGGATGCGCCCCCGGATGTAGTCGGGCCTCGTCACCTTTTGATATATCGAATGCTCGTATATGTACTCCGCATCGTCGGGCGACAGCGGAGAGATCGTGGAGAGAGGCGCTTTCGGGAAGCTCACCTCTCCCGGCAGCACGAGCCTCGTCATGGAGAGCTCCCACGAGAGCGCCCTACCCCGGACCAGTGTGGGGAGCATCCACTCTTCGATGGCAGCGAAGGTCCGGTCCTCTTCCGTGAGCCTTTCCGCGACGTCTTTCAGCTCCCGGTCATCGGCGCTGCTGATATAGATCCACCGGCAGTCGCTCACCCCCCGCAACAACACTGAACTGCCTATCCGTTCCAGGCTGATGACCGGATAGCTCTCCATAAAATTGAGCATATTGATATTCTTGATCTCGTCTTTCTTCAAAAATGAGATGACGGCTTTTCTCTCTTCGGCGGTCAAGGCTTCTTTCGCTCCCCGCGCGCGGTCGGCGCGCGCCTTTGGGTCCCATCACGTCCTGGGAGAAGCGGCCCGGGCAGGGGCCCAAAGCGATGGACGAAAAGCATACCTTACTAGTAAGACAAATGGATCGACTTGTCAACGACAGCGAATAAGAGGATAACCGCCGGCTTATCGCGGAGTCACTAAAGAGAGCTTCTCCGGGCTTTTGGCTGGGACCTCGCCTTTCCCTCGGGCGCCCTCGCCGGTACGGGCGGCAACAACGGACACCTCCTCGTCCTGCCTTGCGATCACGAAGGCCGAAGGGTAGTCGCAGATCACCCTGGAGTGCGCCTTGTTCGCCGCAGACATCGATCGGTACGGCCCGACCTCGACCCTGAAGCGCGTCTCGCCGCCCCTGTGCGACTTGATCACCTTGAGGAGCGACTGCTTGTACCTCTGGGATTTCATGTCCTTGAGCAGGATGAGGGCGTCTGCCTCTTTTTCAAAGGAGCCGATGTGGATGAGAAACTCGCCCGCGAGATCGCCGCCCCTCTCCCCCGGAACCGGTTCGGACGTGGAGATCAGGACCCTGGCGAGGCCCTTATCGACTACACCCAGGAGCTTCGCCGCGCCGTAGGAGAGGTCGAGCACCCTGCCCGTGACATAGGGGCCCCTGTCGTTCACCGCGAGGTCTATGGACTTGCCGTTTTCGAGGTTCGTCACCTGGATGCGGGTGTGCATGGGAAGCAGTTTGTGCGCCGCCGATATTTTGTGCATGTCGAATATTTCGCCGCACGACGTCCTGCGACCCTGAAAGGAGGGTCCGTACCAGGAGGCGATGCCCCTCTCTTCGTAGCCACGGTCGGTGAGGAGGGGGTAGTGGGCATTGCCGGCGGCCTGATGGGGCCTGCTTCGACTGCCCTTCAGCCCGGACCTGTGCCGAAGCGGCTCATCGTCCGGTTTCGGCGGCTCGGGAGGAATCACCTCCACGGGTTCCTGCCTCGCTCGCTCGGTCGGGGCCGCGGCTACCGGCCTGACGGGTGGGACGGCGGGGGGCGCTGTCCTCTGGAATAGACCGCACCCGGAAAGAGACAGCAGGAGAGGGAACAAAAGGTAGCAGGCTGCGGACCTCCTCACCATCCAGGCCCCTTCTCCCCGCAGGGCGACTGCCTCTCTTCGGCCCGTCGGAGAGAAGGCCGGGCGGGCGGCGCGCGTCATTGCAAGAGGCCTGGACATAAGGTAAAAGCCGGTCGCCACGTTTTCCTCGGAGAATCCAGGAATCAGCCCGGAATTTCTGCCATAATATGTACCCCTTTGTCAAACATTTTTTTCGAGAGCACGACACTTTTTGCACTTTTCCCTTGACATGGCTCGCTTTCAGTGATGATTATATGTATGCATTCATTTTGCATACATATAGTTTGTGTGCCACTGTTCGCCTGGTCCTAAAGGGAGGGACGCGGATGGCCGCGATGAGCCGCGACGCACAGATTTCAGAAACCATGCAGTCTCTGCGCCGAATCTTCAAAGCCATACAGGATTACTCTCAAGAGGTATCGAACAGCTTCGGCATAACCGGGCCCCAGCTCTGGGCGCTGAAAATAGTCTCCCAGCATGCGGGGCTTGCCCTCGGCGACCTGAGTAGAAAGATGTACCTCCATCCGAGCACGGTAACCGGTGTGATCGACCGCCTGGAAAGTAAAGGTTATGTGGTGAGAGACAGGGACTCGGCCGACAGGAGGGTCGTCAAGGTGAGCCTGACCCGCGCGGGCCGGGACCTGGTCGCGAAGGCGCCGAATCCGATTCAGGGGAAAATGATATACGGCTTAATGAAACTGAGTGAGGATGAATTGAATATCATCTATGAATCGGTCAAGAGGCTTGCGGAGATAGCGGAGGCGGAAAATGTGAGAGTTACGTTCTTTTTCGATCAGGAGTGAGCGCTTTCAAAGGTAATGCTACGGTGTTTCAATAATCTTACTTTTCTGGAGGAGAAATGATCAAGATAGGTTCCATACGGTTGGCGTTGGTGGTCGGGGTTCTCGTGGTGAGCCTCACCGGTTGCGGATGTTTCTATCAGGCCATGAGGGGCGAAAAGGCGCCGCCCGCGCCGTCTGCCGGAGTGACAAAAGGCGGCCCGTCCCAAGCCCCGAAAGCCGGGATTGCGCTCGCTCCGGGCGCCGCAGCGGCGGTATCGGCCGTGGTGCTCCAAGACGTCCACTTCGATTTTGACAGGTACCTCGTAAGGCCCCAGGACGCAGAGATACTGAAGAAAGACTTTTCCTGGCTCAAAGCGAATCCGGGCAGGCGCGTGAGAGTGGAGGGCAACTGCGACGAACGGGGCACGGTGGAATATAACCTCGCTCTCGGTCAGAAAAGGGCAGATGCCGCGAAGAACTACCTGGTAACTCTCGGCGCCGATGCGAAACTCCTCGATACGGTGAGCTACGGTAAGGAAAGGCCGCTCGATCCTGGCCACAACGAAGCGGCGTGGGCGAAGAACAGAAGGGCCCATTTGGAGCCGGTCAAGTAATCAACGTGACAGGGCGCGGCGGAAAAGAGGCGTTTCCGCGCGCCAATTTTCGGATTTTGCCGGGCTGGTGCTGGTGCAGCTTGGGGGAGGCTGGCAGGAGCTTTCCCCAAGACCCGGCTTGCGTGAGCCTGATAACGAAGTTGTGTTGTTTTCGACTGAGACCCTCGTCCTTTCCAACACCGGCATAGTATGTTATTAACTTATTAAACTTTTGGTACTGATTGATGACTGCCGGGCTTACCAAATCATTTCATCCGAGAAGGATCAAGCGCATCGGGCGCGGAACGTTGATCGGCATCCTGATAGGCGTCGTATCGGGGCTTGGCGCTATCCTTTTCAATTTTCTGCTGAAGACCGGGACCCATTTTTTTATGGAAGGCCTGCCCGGGTTCGTCCTTCCGCCATCGACGGCCGTGCGCCATTTCCTCGGGTTCCCTCTCAGCCGGTGGATGATGATATGGATCCCCGCGCTGGGCGGACTCATTTCGGGACTGCTTGTGTTCACCTTCGCCCCTGAAGCAGAGGGGCACGGGACCGACGCCATGATCGACAGCTTCCACAGAAAAAAGGGGGTCATCCGAAGGCGGGTACCGGTAATCAAGACCATCGCGTCCGCCATCACCATAGGCTCGGGAGGCTCGGCGGGAAAGGAAGGTCCCATTGCCCAGATAGGCGCGGGGTTTGGCTCGTTCTTGGCTTCCCTTCTGAGGGTCAGCGACAGGGAGCGACGGATCATGCTCCTTGCGGGCGCGGCGGGAGGGATCGGGGCCATCTTCAAAGCGCCTTTAGGGGCAGCCCTCTTCGCGACCGAAGTGCTTTACAGGAAAGAAGATTTTGAGTTCGAGGCCCTCATTCCCTGCATCCTCTCCTCAATCGTGGGCTTCATGGTCTTCACTTTTCATGACGGCGATGCGACGATCTTTCACATCCCGCGGCTGAGCCTCGCTACCCCTGCCCAGCTCCCGTTCTATGCCGTCCTGGGCGTGCTCTGCGCAGCCGTCGGCTTCCCCTACGTCCGATTTTTCTACGGCGTCCGCGATCGCTTCTTCAGGCGACTCAACCTTCCCCGGTCGCTGAAACCGGCACTCGGCGGTCTGATGGTAGGACTCATCGCCGTCTTCTTTCCTCAAGTACTGGGGGGCGGTTACACATGGATTCAGTCGGCCATCGACGGACAACTCGCCCCCCTCTTGATGGCGGCGCTCGTTTTCGCAAAGATCGTCGCCACGTCGTGTACCATCAGCTCGGGCGGGAGCGGCGGCGTATTCGCCCCTTCCCTCTTCATAGGCTCTATGCTCGGAGGCGCTTTCGGTACGATGTGTCACAGGTTCTTCCCGGCCGTCGTGGCCGAGCCCTCGGCCTTTGTCCTCGTCGGCATGGGCGGTTTCTTCGCCGGCGTCGCCAAAGTTCCGATTGCAGCCCTCATCATGGTCGCGGAAATGACCGGGGGCTATAGTCTCATCGTCCCTATGATGATCGTCTCGTCCCTCTCCTTCCTCCTCCTTGGACGCGTGTCGCTGTATGAAAAACAAGTGCCGACGAGGGTGGATTCCCCGGCCCATATCGGGGATTTCGCGGTGGACATCATGGAGCGTCTTACCGTAAGGAACGCTGTGGCGCAAGACCGGAAAGTGGAAGCGATTCCGGAAAGCATGCCTTTCGAGCAGATTCTCCCGCTCGTGTTGGCCTCAAATCAACAAGACTTCCCGGTTGTCGATAAGGAGGAGAACCTGAGCGGGATCATCTCCATGACCGACTTACGCCAGGCGATGGCAGACAAGGACGTACACCCCCTTCTTTTGGGCAAGGATATTGCCATGGGGGGAGTAAGGACGGTCACGATGGACGATACCCTTAATACCGCATTGAGTCTCATGGCCAGCCTCGACGTGAGGGAACTGCCGGTGGTGAGCAAAGACGATCCGAGGAAGGTCATCTCTCTCGTGAGCAGAAAGGATATAACCAGGGCATACCACGAGGCGGTGGAGGGCGTAAGAAAGTGACGAGTGGCGAGTGAAAAGAAAAGTTCAGAGTTCAGACTGAAACCATTGTATTAAACTCGTCACTCTGCACTCGTCACTCGTCACTATTCTCTTCCGGTCACTCGGCACTCGCCACTCTCTTCCCGCCTGCCGTCTCCTCTTTTTCGCCGAAGAGCGGCACAATCACCACCGAGCCCATGATCACCATAATTTTGCCATAGAGAATGGAGACCAGGACCGCGAGCGGCCCAAAGTACTTGCCTGCAAGGGTCATGGTCAATGCGGCGTTATCCACCCCGACCTCGAAACAGGCGGCTATGCGTTGTTTCCGGGTAAACCCGAAGAATTTCGGTATGAAAAAACCTAGCGAATACCCGACCATGGCAAACAGAACGCATCCGGGAACGAGATAAAGCAGGATATAGAGCTGCTTGAGCAGGGCGCCGGTGCCCTTCGACATGCTGCCCATCATAATGAGCCCGAGAAATATGATGGCCAGCGGGGCGAACGTGGGTCTCATCCTGGTGCATTGCCTTACGAAAACCGAGCCGAGAATGCTTCCCGCTGTTACCGGAATAATGACCATGCGAATGAGGTCCGCAAACATCGCGCCCGTATTAACGGTGGCCATGTTGCCGGCCAGGAACTGCATTAAGACCGGCAGCAGAAAAGGGGCGAGGAGGGTGTTGACGGCGGTAACCGAAACGGACAGGGCCAAATCCCCCTTCGCTATCATGGTAAGCGCGTTCGACGTCGTGCCCGTGGGTGAGCAGCCCAAAAGGATCAGACCCACGGCCAGGCTTTTTCCGGTTTGTCCGGGGACGAGCAAGACAAAGACCAGGTACCCGAGCGTATAGGCCGCAATCGGCATGCATAGCCATCTTATCAGGACGGCGACCCCGATGACCTTGGGGTTCTTGACGATGCGCTTCCAGTCCTCAAAATCGATCGCGAGACCCATGACGAACAGGGAGAGCATCAGCCAGTAAGGGTTCCATTTCGCGACAAAGCTCTTCTCTATAGTGGGATAGAAAAGATAGCCCGTGAGAATGCAAAGGGTGAGAAAAAGAGAGGAATAGGCACCTACAAAACCGCTCAGCTTCAGCCACAACGGGGCGCCGAGCGGCGCTTTCTTGCCCCTCATGAAGGCGAGATAACCCGCGATAAGCGCTATCACCCACAGGCTCACCGTCGCGACGGTGACGGCGGGCATGGCGGAAGCGGACATGCCGACAAATCTTGACGCGACGAGCGCGACGCCAAGGCCAAGAGCCGCGCAGATATTAGACACCTGTTTCAGGACCCGGTCTTTCCCCAAAGTTCTGCGTTGAACGGTCGCGGTCATATATCCCCCCTGCTGCCGCTAACTTTCACCGGCGGGCCCTCCCCTTCCTCGAGACCTCGCCGCCGGCCGATATAAAAACGCAATCTCCGCTTACAGATAGTCTTCTCTCTTTATCTTCCCCAGGTTAATCGGTTTTATGCGCTCAAACTGCAGCCTGGCCTCGGCTTCCGAGATCGGCGGCTTCGTCGCGTCGATACCCATCTTCGACCCCATCCTGGACCAGCCAAGGGGACTGCCCGGCTTCACGACCTCTATGCCCGTGGGGTCCATGGGGTGGATCCTCGTTTCGTTCACGATAAAGACGTCCGTCGCAGGGTTGACCCTGGTATTGATTGCCCAGAGCACGTCCGCGGGGTTAAAGATGTCCACGTCCTCGTCGACCGCGATCACCACTTTCGGATGGAGATACTGCGAGGAGAGCGCGCCCATGAGCACGTTCTTCGCCTCTCCCCTGAAACGCTGCCTCAATTGCACCACCGTGGCAAAAATGCCCGGCTGCATCATCACGTTCACGATATCGGTGTACCCGCCGACCGTCTGAAGCCGCTCGTATATCGCGGTCGACATGGGGATCTTGTGGTAGATACACCCCTCCACTTCCGATCCGTTCTGGATCTCCTTGTAAATGGGCTCCTTCCGCTTCATGAGCCTGTCGACCCGTATCACCGGGTTCATGCCCGTACCGGCGACGTAATAGTCCTGAAACTCGGAGAACGGTCCTTCCTCTTCCCTCACCCCGGGCAGGATCTCGCCCTCGAAGCAGACTTCCGCATAGGCGGGGACGTGAAGATCGTTCGTCGCGCACTTGAGCACCTGGACCGGTTCCTGAAGCAGTGCGCCTGCCAGCTCGAGCTCGTCCAGGTCGGCGGGTCCCGTGTAGGCGGCCGCAAAATAGAACATGGGGTGGTGTCCGATCATCACCGAGATGGGGGTCGGTTTCTTCTTTGCCTCGTTCTTCTGATGGATCAGAAAGAGGTGGCGGGGCACCAGGAGCAGGCCCAATCGCCTCGGGCCCTTGATCTGCATGCGGTGAAAAGACATGTTGAGGATCCCCGTATCGGGATCGCGGGCGATGATGAGACCGGAGGTGATATAGCGGCCGCCGTCGCGCACCCCCGCGATGTGGGCCGGAAACTGAGTGACATCCACCTCATCTCCCGTCGCCACGACCTCACAGACAGGCCCGTCTTTGACCACCACGGGTTTGTGGAGCTTCTTGCCCCTTCTCGAAAACTCCCTGATCACTTCTTCGATGGGGACGCCAAAAGCGAGCGCCGCTTGTCTTAAGTTGGCCGGGGCCATTCCGAGGGCCCGCCAGCCGGGATATCCCTTCACCTGGGTAAAAAAGAGCGACTTGTCCCTTGCCCCGTAGAGCAAGGCTCCCATCTCCGTGCTCGGGTCGACCGGCTTCGTCAGCGTGACGAGCTCACCCGCTTTTTTGAGGGTTTCGATCCAGTCCCTCATGTCCTGATTCTTCTTCATACGCGCTTCCTCCCTTTGTTCTATTGTTTTTTGAGGTTTCTCTCGTTTTCCAAAGACCGCGGGATCCTTTCCATGTGTCCGGCCGCTTCCGGCTCAAAAGGCCCCGGTCCGGTAAGTCCGGCCGGTCAGTTTTCTGTACCTTAGGTTTACCTGGAGGATGTCCTTCTCGAGCTCTGCCTGGGCCCGCGGCTCGTCATCTTTCTCGATCGCGTCGAGAATAAGGAAATGCGCCTTGTGCGCGCTTTTGATGGTCGCCAGATCCATCTCGAGCATGCTGTGGAAATGGGCAACGACCGTCATCAGCGATTCCACCAAAATCACGAAGACGTAATTCCTGGTCGCCCGGGCGAGCAACTTGTGGAAGCGTACATTGTCTTCAAACCCGTCGATACCCCGGTCCAGCTTTCTTTTGGCCTCTTCCAGGGCCTGCCTGATCCGGCTGATCTCCCCCTTGTCGTTCGTCTTGAACACGTTTTTCAGCACCATCTTCTCGATGTCGAGGCGGGCCGTGGTCAATTCCTCCGTGCTGATCTGCTTTACCAGGAAGGCATCGAGGAACAGGTCCTTCATCGAGTCGAGGATGGTGTCGACCACGACCGGCCCCCCGGAAGCCCCCTTCTGCGTCGCGATGAAGCCCGAGGCCTCGAGACGCCGGAGCGCTTCGCGCACGGTCTGGCGGCTCACCCCGAACTGCTCCGCCAACTGCTGCTCCGAAGGCAGTCTATCTCCCGGCTTGAGGACCCCCGAAAAGATCGTACGCTTGATCTCCGCGGAAACCTCCTCAAAGGCCCGCTTCAGCCGGACCTGTGGAAACACTACTGAAGCTTTTTTGCGGGCAGCGGTCTTTTGCGCGGCCGTGTCATCGTCGGCCAACCGTTTCATCGCGGGTCCTTTGCGGCTTTTCGTAAAGAATTCATCTGTCGGACAAATGGTATATATAGTGAGAATGGTTTGTCAAGAAAAAATGCTCCTCCCTGCCTTCGTCCCGATGCTCTCGTTCGTCGGTCCTCATGTGTAAAGAAATCGCCTATAAAAATTTTTTATAGGCCCATAAAATATTTTGAGTTGCTATGTCTTCTGAAAGTGACGGACAATATATCCACATACCACTCAATGTTGCGGCGTACGAATTCGGGACGAGGCCGCGGCGACGAGAAGAATGGCCCCCGGCCGTGGGAAGCCGGGCGCCGGCTTCAGTGAATATGAAATACAAGGAGGCGCTCATGATGGAGTTTGACGGGATCATTATCGGGGCGGGGCCGAACGGGCTCACAACGGCCGGCTATCTTGTGAAGGCCGGGCTGAAGGTGGCCGTTCTCGAGAGGCGGTACGAGATCGGCGGCGGCCTGGCCACGGAAAACCTTCTCCTGCCGGGGATGCTGGTCGACAGCCATGCCATCTACCATATGATGGTCGACTATGCACCACCCTTGAGGGATTTTGAGCTTGACAAGAAATACGACCTGGAATGGATCTACCCGGACGTGCAGGTGGTCATGCCTTTTCTGGACGGGACACACCTTGCCCTTTACAAAGACCCGAAAAGATCGGCGGCATCGATCGCGCAATTCTCCAAGCAGGATGCAGAGAGCTTCCTGAACTTCGCGGAGATATCGGAAGAGGCGATGGACATCTTCCTCGCGCCGGCGAGCTACGTCAACCCTCTTCCAAGCATCGAACAAGCCGCAAAGCTGGAGCTGCACCGCGCAACCAAGTGGGACGACGAGCTGACCGGGTATACGCCGAGACAGATCGTCGATTCCTGGTTCGAAAACGACAAGGTGCGCGCACTATTCCTTTACCTTGCCACCATGTGGGGCCTCGACTACGATCTCGAGGGCCTTGGCTATCTCGTCCCGCTCATGATAAACCGGGGTTGGCATTTCAGGCTTTCGAAAGGCGGGTCCCATCATGTGGCACACCTTATGGGCAAGTACATCTCCGAGAACGGCGGAAGGATCATCAGCGGGTGCGTGATCAAACGGATAATCATTGAAAACGGCGAGGCAAAAGGGGTGGAGCTGGACGACGGCAGCATCATAAAGGCGAACAAGTTCGTCTGCAGCTCCCTCAACCCCCACCAGACCTTCTACGATTATATCGGTAAGGAACACCTTGACAAAGAGCTGATTACACGGCTCGACCAATGGCATTACTCGGACACGAGCTTCTTTACCGTGCATATGGCCCTCACCGAACTGCCCCAATTTGCCGCCTTCCGGTCCGATCCCGAGCTTGCCAAAGCGCTCATTTATGTCATCGGCTACGAAAGTGAGCAGGACCTGGTCGATCACCTCGATGCCTCGAAGCAGGGCGAGCTCCATGACGGAGGTTTCAATTGCTGTTTTCCGTCGTTCCACGACCCTATCCGGGTTCATCGCCATCCGGGGAGCGAGGTGAAGCATATCGGCCTCATCTCGATGGAGTGTGCGCCTTACAACCTGAAGGATGGCGGACCCCTTGCCTGGAACCGGGTAAGGAGGGCCTACGCCGAGCAATGCAAGGCAAAACTTGCCAAATATGCACCGAACCTGAACGGCTCGATCGTATGGGATTACATAGGCACACCCCTCGACACCGAAAACAAGTTCCCCGATATGAAGAACGGCTGCTTCAAGCAGGGCGCTTATCTCCCTTTGCAGATGGGCTATTCCAGGCCGAACGAGTACTGCGGCCAGCACAGCACGCCCGTCGGCAAGCTGTACCTTGCAGGCGCGTGCACCCATTCCGGGGGCATGATCACCTACGGTCCCGGGTTTAACGCTGCGGAGAAAATAGTCGAGGACCTGGGCATCGAGAAATGGTGGCCGGAGCCGCGGGGCGTGAAGGAAGCCAGGGACATTGGACTCTTTTAATACGCGTGTTTGCGTAAGGAGGTCAACATGTTTTTAAGATCGACCGGATTAGGAAGAACGTTACTCACGGCCAGAGTCGCAAAGATAGAGACGACCAGCATGGTCCCGTCGACCCTCGAGCCCCCAAGAACGGGGCCGCCGAGCCCTTGAGGATGCTCATGACGATGGAGGTGGTCAACCCGGTCCATTGGACGGTCAGGGCATTTGTCGATCCCTCCGATCTGAGACGCATGGTAATGGAAGTACTGACGCATCCGGCGCTGATCGCCAAGGGGATAGTATTCCTCTTCTCAAAGGACCCGGCCTATGCGACATCCGCGACAACCGAACCGGCCGCTGCCGCCAAGTCGGCCGCCGGCCGGACAAACGGCCCCGGGCCTATTCCCGCGTCCGTCCCCAAAGCCGGGCCCGGCCCCATACCAATGAGAAAACAGTAAAGGTTCGAAGGATACGAGGATAAGGAGGGATTATGCCAGATAAAAAATATGATGCGGTGATAGTTGGAGGCGGCCATCACGCGACGATCATTGCGTGCTACCTGCAGCGGGCGGGACTCAAGACCGCCATGTTCGAGAGGTGGCATGAGATGGGCGGCGGCGCGTGTGGGGAAGAACTGCCTATGCCGGGGTTCATCCAGAATGTGTGCGCCCATTTTACGCGGTTCTATACAAACCCCGCCTACACCGATTTCGGCCTGAGAGATCGCGGGTTGGTCTACCTGTTCCCGGAGAATAACGAGGCATGGATCTACCCCGACGGCAATTACATCCTGGGCAAGACAATCTTTCCGGTGGTGGACCCCGTGACCGGGAGGTCCGAATTCTCCGAGGCGGCAGCGAACTATACGATCAAAGAAGTGGCAAAAATCAATAAGGACGACGCCGATACCGTGGAGGAGATCATCAGGAGGTACAAGGCCAAGTGGAGAGCAGCATGGGCCCGCTACCGGTTCACGGGGCCGGCGGAATGGCCCGAAGGACCCGATCCCCTGGAAGCGCTGGCCGACGACCCGAAGGACGGGGTTCCTCCCGACATCGCCTTCGGGACGGTCGGCCATATCGCCACGACGCTCTTCAAAAGCCCCGAGATGCAGACGTTCTACATGAGGGCCATCCAGACCTCGACCGGCTTTTTCCCGCAGGACAGACCCGGGCCTTACTGGCATATCCACGCCCTGGGCCTCATCCTGTCGATGGACGCTGCCGCCATAGTGACGGGCGGGACGCACAGCATCACCCATGCCCTCCTCAGGGCCTTCGAGGAATACGGCGGGGAGTTCTTCGTCCTGAGCGAGGTGAAGAAGGTGCTCGTCGACAATAACAAGGCCTACGGCATCGAGCTGACCAACGGCGACAGGATACTGGCAGACGTGGTCGTGAGCGATCTGAACACGGAGCTCACGATGGACGTTGCCGGCAAGGAGTCGTGGCCGGCGGAGATCTGGGCGAAAGGCCAGAAGCTGAAGGAAAAGCCGCCTACCCTGGACGACAAAGGCTATGAGAGGACCCAGCTCTTCTGGGGCAACGTGGCCCTGATGGAAGCGCCTAAGTACCCGCAGAATTCGGAGCTTGGTATGGTCCCGAGGCTCTACTTCGGGGAAGCGGACCCGGAATATTTCCTGAGCGGCCGCTACCAGAAGGAGCGCTGGGCGCAGGGTATTGCGAACAAGCTGTATCTCCTCGTCGCCCCTGACGTGCAGTGGGACAAGACCCGCGCGCCGGAAGGACGGTTTTCCGCGCTTGTGGAAGAGTTCACGTGTCCATGGAGGAACTTCAGCGAGCGTGACTGGCTCAGGATGAAAAGGGAAATCGAGGTCAAATTTGTCGAAGAGTGGGGTAAGTACGCCCCCAACGTGAATAAAGAGAATTTCATGTCCGCATGGATCGCCACCCCGGACGACGTGGTCAATAGAAACCCCTGTATGCCTCAGGGCGGCTGGGGCGGCCTCGATGCACACTACGAATGCTCAGGAAGAAACAGGCCCATGCCGGAGCTCTCGGGACAGCGCATGCCCATCAAGAACTACTATATGTGCGGCATGGCATGCCACCCGGCACACGGCATAGGCCGCGGCAGCAGTTACAACTGCTACAAGCTTATCGCCCAGGACTTCGGCCTCAAGTACAGACCCTGGGAAGCGCGTGGATGGTAGACCCCTAACCGGGGAAGGTTCTGATGGTTTCGTCGAGATGCGGGTCAGGGTTTACGCGAACACATAGCGTAAACCCGACCCTAACACAGCGCAAGCGGCGACAAGCCGAAACGGTAGAGCTCGGATGTCCGGCCTTTGAGAAAGCCGCCTAAAGGAGGTGGCCGGTGAGACCTGAGATCGAGTGTGGCGTGTGCCTCATGCACTGGGTATACGGCAGGGTCGCATCCTTTACGGACAAAGAGGAACTGCCCGGTGTGGCGAGGCGCCTGGTGGACGTGCTTTTGAGGGATGTGACGCCCTCGGCCAACCTGGGCAGCGTCTGCAACTCCGCCGTGGGCAGCGTCTTTGCCTCACCTTCCCGCGCCGCCGATCGTTACGAAGAGCTGAAAAGGCAGAGCAACACATACGCCGGGACACTGCTGCCCCGGGCGACAGCCTATATCGAGGCCGGCAAGAGCGCGCGGGAAAAGCTCGAGCGGTCATGCTTCCTGGCCGCGGCAAGTAACGTCGCCCCCCTGAACTCCCCCTCGGGGGCCTATACCTTTCAGGAGATCGCGCAGATCATCGACCGGGATGACTTCTCGCCGGTGGTGGCGGGCGACATTTACCGGGCCGTCGGGGCCGGCCGCCGCATCCTCTATATCACCGACAACGCGGGGGAAATAGGTTTCGATTCCCTCGTCATCGACCTGATAAGGCGGATGGGGTCGAGGGTGACGCTGGTGGTCAAGGAAAGGACGTTCTTTGAGGACGCAACCCTCGAAGACGCCCTGTTTTTCGGTCTCGACAAACGTGTGGACAGGATCGTGACGGTCGACGGCTTCTTCGCGCCTCGCGCACTACCCGAGGACCTTCTGGAGGTCTTTGCGGAGAGCGACCTCATTATAGCCAAAGGAACGGGGAGCTACGAAGCGTTGAGCGGCGAGACCGGGGGGAAACCATCCGTATTCATGCTCAAGGTGAAATGCGGACCCATTGCCAGGGAGACAGGCGTTGACGAAGGCAATGTGGTGATAAGACTGGATCAGGGCAAAAATTAAGATGAGGGCCGAGGTTTAGTGTTTCGAGAAGGGGCCTTCACGTCGGAATCCGTGCAAAAGGGAGGATGATCATGGGTAAGCTTGATGGGCGGGTAGCCATCGTCACCGGTGGCGGCAGAGGGCTCGGCAAGGCTTTTTGTCTCGGACTTGCGGCCGAGGGGGCAAAGATCCTGGCGGCGACGAATGAGCCGGTGGGGCTCGATCAAGCCGTCGAGGAGGTGAGACAATTGGGCACGGAAGGGGAATCCCTTCTGGTCGACGTCACGTCCGACGCGGATATGAAGAAGATGGCCCGCTACGCCATGGACCGCTTCGGGAGGATAGATATTCTCATCAACAATGCGGCTCTTTACTACGGGCTGGGGAGGAAACCTTTTCACGAGATCAGCACCGACGAGTGGGACATAGTGATGGCGGTAAATGTGAAGGGGCTGTGGCTCAGCACCAAGGCCGTCTATCCTTACATGTTGGAGGCCGGGAAAGGGAAGATCGTCAATCTCGCCTCTGAGGTCTTTTTCACCGGCTCCCATGGTTTTGCGCACTATGTTGCGACGAAAGGGGCGGTCGTCGGTCTGACCCGGGCGCTTGCGGTCGAGCTCGGCCCCGACAACATATGCATCAACGCCATCGCGCCCGGTTTTACCGATACCGAAGGAAGCAGAACCATTGCCGACGTGACCAAGTACGATACTTCCAAGACGCCGATCAGGAGGCTCGGCACAGCAGAAGATATCGTGGGAACAGCGGTCTTTCTCTCTTCCGATGCCGCGGACTTTATCACCGGACAGACTATTCTCGTTGACGGCGGGAGAGCAATGCACTAGAAACACCATTAAAAAAAGGGGGGGTTATGAAAGTGTACGATTGCGTACCAGGTCTGGAGTTCGATGAGAGTGTCGATTTCCAAGTATCTCCTTGCTGGTTCCATGACGCGACCCATTCGGTGCCGCCCTGGACACCCATGTTCGGCTGGTTCTGGGTCAACTTCTGCCGGCACGGGATGCAGTACGGGGCCGAAAAGCTTTCTCTGCCCACGGTAAAGGGGTGGGACTGGCGCTTCAAGGATGGGGCCGGCTATCTGGCCTTGCTCATCGTGAAGGACCCGGCCGAGAGAAGGGCCAGGGAGGAGGGTTTCAAGGTTGCCATCAAGCCTTTTATCGATGATTTCCCCGGTATGTGGAAGGGCTTTGTGAATGAGATCGTCGGCAAGTACGAGAAGCTCAAAGCCCTCGATCTGGATAAGGCCACCAACACCCAGCTCCTTGAGAACTTCGAGGAGACTATCGATACCGCGAGGCGGATGTGGGAAATCCACATGTACATGATGTACGGCGTCTATACTGCGTTCGTGCTCTTCGAGCAGATGGCGAAGCAGCTTCTGGGCATCGACGACACGAGTCCGCAGTTCCACAAGCTCACCAGCGGTTTCGATAATAAGAGCTTCCAGGTAGACAAGGAGCTCTTTGACCTGGCCAAAACTGCCGAGACCATGGGCCTCAAAGACGTGTTCGTTTCCACATCGGCCCCGGAAATGCGGAATGCCCTTAAATCCTCTCAGAAGGGGCAGGAGTTTCTCGAAGGCCTTTGACGACTTCATGGAAAAAGACGGCGGCTGGAGGATGGAGAGGATGGCGGAGATAAATGTCCCCACCTGGCTTGAGGACCCCGCCCCTGCCTTCAACGTGATCAAGATGAGTCTCGAGAAGGGGGTCAACTACAACCTCGATGAGGAAAGGAAAAAGCATGAGGCCGAAAGGCTCGCCACCGAAAAGGAGGTACTGGAGAAGATAGCCCCGGAGCAGAGGGGCTGGTTCAAGACAATCCTGACCCTGGCACAGAACAGCGCCTGGTTCAGCGAAGAGCACAACCACTACCTCGATCTTTATGCGCATGCGATGATCAGGCGGAGCACCCTGGGGGTCGGTCGACGCCTGGCAAAGGAAGGCACGATCGACGCTGCGGAAGATATCTTCTTCCTCATCCCCGATGAGGTGAGGAAGGTAGGCATCAACCCCGGTATGTTCGACCTCCGGCCGATCGTGAGCCGCAGAAAGGCCGACTGGCAGGGTTGGTGCAAGAACGGGACGCCTCCCATGATCATGAAGGAAGGCTTCGCCGTTGAGGACGCCATGAAAGGGCTGGTGGAATCCCTTGACCCGATCGCGCTGAAAGTGGTCGTCGGCACCATGCCGGTGGCGAGGCCGGAGCTGAAGGCAGACCTGTACGGCGTCTGCGGCTCCCCCGGGGTTACGGAAGGCATGGTCAAGGTCGTCTGGACCGAAAACGAGCTCTCGAAGATAGTGAAGGGCGACATCCTCGTGGCCCCCACTACCTCACCAAGCTGGACGCCGGTCTTCTCGCTCCTGGGCGGGGTCATCGTCGACAGGGGTGCGAGCCTGTCCCATGCTGCCATCGTCGGGAGGGAATTCGGCATCCCCGTCGTCATGAATGTCTTCGAGGGGACGAAGGTGTTGAAGGACGGGATGAAGGTCAGGCTGGATGCGAACATGGGGACGGTATTCATCCTTGATAAGTAGATGAGCCCCGTGTAGGTTATACGTCCTTGACACGTAAATGAACCCTGTCCGGGTCCGACGAGAGGGCCAAACGAGTGAGGAGAATGTCATGGAAGTGAAAGAAATTTACTGGCTCAAGGAGCTGTCCAAGGATTACAACGACCTGGTAGGCAAGAAATGCGCAAACCTTGGGGAGTTGACAAAGCTGGGACTGAAAGTACCTTACGGGTTTGCCCTCTCTATTAAGGCATACGAACATTTCATGACCGCTACCGGCTTAAAGGAAGAAGTGGAAAGGATTGTCGAGAAAGAGAGAGGAGCCGGCCTCGATATGGATAAGGACGTGGACAGGATGATAGAGATGAGCGGCAGGATCAGGGCGGCGATAGAGGGGACTCCCATGCCGCCCGATCTTGCCGGCCCTATCGTGGAATGTTACCGAAGGCTCTCCAAAGAAATGCAGGTCGGGGACGTGGCGTGCGCGGTCAGGTCGAGCGGTGCGGTGAGCATGCCCGGCCAGATGGAGACCTACCTGAACGTGAAGGGAGAGGAGGGCATCCTCGACCACGTAAAGAAGGTGTGGGGAAGCGCGTTCACCACGAGGGCCATCGTTTTCAGGATCAACAATAACATGCCCATTTCATGGGCCCCTATCGGCGTTGCCGTGATCATGATGATAGAGGCAAAAAGCGCGGGCGTGATACTGACCGTCCTCCCGAACATCGGCGATACCGAACGGGCAATCGTCGAGGGCAATTTCGGCCTTGGAGAGAGTGTCGTCAGCGGCGAGATAACGCCCGATTCCTTCGTTATCCACAAGAAAGACATGGCCATAGAATCCCGCTCGATCGGGCAGAAAACAAAGATGGTCATTTACGGCGACACGGGGACGACGCTCTGCGAGGTGCCGGGGACCCTTCAGGAGGCTCAATGCGTGGAGGACCGGGAGATACTCGAGATTGTCAGGATCGCGAAACAGGTTGAAGACTATTTCGGCGCTCCCCAGGACATGGAGTGGGTGGTTGACAAACGGTTCTCCTTCCCCGAGAATATATTCTGGGTCCAGGCCAGGGGGGCGAAGTTTACCAAGCAAGAGGCAGGAAAAGACCAGGAGTATGTGATCGACCTCATGCTCCAACTATTCCGAAAGTAGGAGGCAACCCGTGTACGTGAGAATGACCTTCTTTAAAGTCAGACCAGGCGAGATGGATAAGCTGCGCAACCTCTACGTGAACGAGGTGATCCCCGCCCACGCGAACCATAAGGGCGTCAGGTTCGTCCATCTCTTCGAGAACATGGAAAATGCGGATGAGGGCATCTCGGTGACGGCCTGGGATACCAGGGGAGATCTGGAGAAATACGAGAAGAGCGGAGATTACCAGAAGATCGTGGGCCGATTCAAAGAGATGTTCGCAGACGAGCCGACACTGAGATCCTACGAGGTAACAGCCAGCTCTGAACCGATGATTCTGCGCATATTCTAGGGGGTACCATGGCGATACTATTTGCACAGTACTGGGATGTGATGGAAAACAAGGAAAAAGCGTATGAGAAGTTTATCCTCGGCAAATACATTCCCACCTTTGAAAAAACGGGACTGAGAATAGCCGGGGCCTTCTATGTGGTGGTCGGCAAAGGACCGCGCATTACGAGCGTGTCGACGCCGGACGACTTCTTCGCCTTTCAAAAGGCAGTCACCTCAGAGGAATACTCGGAGCTATTGGACCAGCTCTTTCCCCTTATCAGGAACTATTCCAGCAAGCTCTACAAATCGTACGGGCCTATCCAGGTCGACCGGTACGACCTCCAGCTCGGCGTGTGGAAATTCAATCAGTACTTCGATATCCTCCCCGGCATGGAGCCGGCATACAGGAAGTTCCTGGAGGACGAGTTCATTCCCGCCATGGAAAGACTTGGTATAAAAGTGACAAACGTCTGGAAAGCCATAATCGGCTCCGGCCCTTTTATCCTGGTGGAAGGGACGAGTCCAAAAATAGAAGAGATTGCCAAAACGATCGCCACGGACGAGTACCGGGCCCTCACACGGACCCTCAAGTCACGATACGTGATGAATTACCAGAGCAGGATACTCGCCCCCACAAGAAGGGTTGAAGTCCCGTATTTTGTGAAGGGCCTTACGGCAGGGCTTTAGATCTATGGAGGAACATATGGCCACTGTGTTATTCATGAGCAGCCTCGATACAAGATCGCAGGAGGCCCTCTACGCGAAAAAAATGATCGAGCATGAAGGACGTAAGGTCATTCTGCTGGATCTTTCCATGGGCAGCTACAAGGAATGCGGGGCGGATTATAGCTGCATCGATGTCGCCAGGGAGGCGGGAGTTCCGTTTGAGCTGATATCCGGAAGAAAGGGCACGTCCGAGAACACGGACCTGATGGTCGCCGGTGCGACGCAGATAGCCAAAAAGCTGTACGATCAGGGCCTTATCGACGGCATTGCCGGGTTGGGCGGCGCCAGCAACACCACGGCGTTCTCGCGGGTCATGAGGACACTCCCTTTCGGTTTTCCGAAACTGATACTCTCCAGCTCCGCGGCGATGCCCGCTTACGCGGGCGCCTATTATGGCTACAAGGATATCGCCATATTTCACTCCTGCCTTGATATCAATGGTCTCAACGAATTCGTGAAGAACGTGATCCGAAGGTTTGCGGGAATGATAGCGGGCGTGCTGGGCGTCGAGAAGATGAAACGGCAATCCGGGGGGCAGGAAGTTGCTATCAGTGAATTCCAGTTTGTGGAGGCCTGTGCCCGCAAGATAGTGAAGATACTCGATGCGAAGGGCGTCCACGTCATACCTTTTCATGCCCAGGGCGTGGGAGACCGCATCATGGACGAGATGATAGGCGATGGTCTCTTCAGAGGCGCCCTTGACCTGGTCCCCGCGGGTCTCTCGGAGGAGATTGTCGGGGGCAATCGCGCTGCAGGCCCTGATCGGCTGGACAAAGAGATGGCGAGCGGCATACCGGTCATCCTGACCCCCTGCGGATTCGATCTTTTTTCCTGTGGGCCCTATGAGAGGAGGCTTTCCGATCCCCTCTGGAAGAAGAAAAGGATTGAAAAGAGAAAGCTCTACGTCCAGGACCAGCTCCGGGTCCAGGCACGAATCACCAAACAGGAGATGACGGTCATCGGGAAGGCGTTTTCTGAAAAGCTCAACAAGGCGAAGGGCAAAGTGGTTGTCTTTGTGCCGCTCCGTGGATTCTCTTCGTTGAGCATCGAAGGAGGGCCGCTCTATGACCCTGAATCGGATCTCGCCTTGATCAAGAGCCTCAGAAAGCATCTGGATAGAGACGTTGTCCAGCTCGTTGAAATGGATTGCGCATATGATGATGACCTGTTTGCCCAGGCCATCGCGGACCGCTTGTTGGGCCTGCTCAACGGAGGACGTTGAGCCATGAAAGCTACAGCGCCATTCAAAGAAGCAATCGAAATGATCAAGGACGCCGGCGGGGAGGCGTTCCGGAGCTGTTTTCAATGCGGCCTCTGCACGACAGGCTGTCCCTGGAACAACGTAAAAACCTTCATGCCTCACAAGAAAATCACCGAGTCGAAGTTTGGGCTGGTGGAGCTTGGAGAGGAGGATTGGTGGCTCTGTTCCACGTGCCATACGTGCGTGAGCCGTTGTCCCCGAGGGGTAGCCATCACAGACGTCATACGTGCCGTGCGAAACATCACGTCGACCAGCATTCCGCGGGCCGTCCCCGCGAGCTTGCGGAGCGCCGTTGCGAGCCTGAAGAGCGCGGGTAACCCCTGGGGCGGGACCAGGGATGAGAGGGCCGGATGGCTTCGGGATCTCGACATTCCCTCATTGAGCGAGGAGACGGAAGTGCTCTATTTCTCCTGCTGTGTGCCTGCCTACGATCCGAAGATGGAAAAGGTGGCCCGGTCCACCTGCAAGATATTGAAGGAGACGGGGGCCAAGTTCGCCATTCTCGGAACCAAAGAGAGCTGTTGCGGTGAAAGCGTTCGAAAGGCCGGCAACTACGAGGTTTTTGAAAAGCTCGCAACGAGCAATATCGCTGCATTCCGGGAATCGGGGGTGAAGCAGATAATCGCAAGCTCGCCCCACTGCTACGACACCTTCAAGAATGAGTACCCTGCATTGGGAGGAGATTTCGGGGTGGTTCACCTCACCCACTACTTGGCCCGCGCCATGGATGAGGGCACGCTCACGTTCCGAAAGTCATTTCCCAAAAAGGTCGTCTATCACGACCCCTGCTATCTGGGACGCCACGCCGGCGTGTATGATGAACCCCGTAAGGTCTTGAGCAGTATCCCGGGGCTGATCCTCATGGACGAAATGCGTGCCCGGGAGGATACCCTCTGCTGCGGCGGCGGGGGTGCAAGGATATGGATGGAGACCAAGAAGGGGGAGCGATTTTCCGACATCCTGGTGGAACAGGCCGTCGAGCTGGGCGCCGAGGTCCTTGCCACGGCCTGCCCGTACTGTATCCTCAACTTTAAGGACAGTATCCTGACCATGGGACGGGCGGATGTGCTCGAAGTGAAAGATGTGTCGGAGATTGTCGACGAAGTAATGTGAGGCAGGAGAGGGCTATGCCCGATGAGTTCGATATGAGTCATGTGCCGGTGCCGGACCGGAGAAGAATCGGGGCCGTCATGGTGCTCGGGGCCGGCGTCGGCGGCATACAGGCCGCGCTCGATGCCGCGGCGTCCGGGTTCAAAGTCTATCTCGTCGACAAGGGGCCTGCCATCGGTGGAAAGATGTCTCAGCTCGATAAGACATTCCCGACCAATGACTGCTCCATGTGCATCCTCTCCCCGAAATTCATCGAATGCGCCACGAACCCGAATATCACCATAATGACGAATACTCAGATCGAGCGTCTGGAGGGAGAAGCGGGGACGTTCGAGGCCCACCTGTTCCAGGAGCCCCGGTATGTCGATGAGGAGAAATGCACGGGCTGCGGCACGTGCGCCGACTACTGCCCGGTCTATGTCCTCGATGCATATAACCAGAACCTCGCAAAGAAAAAGTGCATACACGTCCACTTTCCCCAGGCGGTCCCGGCGGTATCGGTGGTCGACCCGGCTCACTGCCTTTTTCTCAACAGGAAGGAGTGCCAGATCTGTGTGCCGACCTGCAAGAATAAGGCTATCGATTTTCACCAGCAGCCAAAGCGGTTCTCTTTGAAGGTAGGCAGCCTGATCCTGTCGCCCGGCTATGAGCCTTTCGATCCCATGACGCAAAGCCAGTACGGGTATCACCGGTTCTCCAATGTCGTCACCAGCCTCGATTTCGAGCGGATGATCAGCGCGTCGGGTCCCAACGGAGGCGAGCTGCTGCGTCCCTCGGACGGGAAGGTCCCCCACAGGATCGCCTGGATCCAGTGCGTCGGGTCGCGCGACGAGACCGCCGGATGCTCATACTGCTCCGCGGTCTGCTGCATGTACGCCACAAAGCAGGTGATCCTGTCCAAGGAGCACCATCCCGAGATCGAGGCGGTGGTCCTCCACAACGATATCCGCGCCTACGGCAAGGGGTTCGAGCGGTTCTACGAAAGGGCCAAGAACATGCCAGGGGTCCGCTACATATGGAGCAAAGCCTCGATAATCGAGGAGCGCACCGGAAGCGGCAGCGTGGTCCTCAGGTACCGTATCGGCGGGACCGAGGTCAAGGATGAGGAGTTCGACCTGGTCGTGCTTTCGGTGGGGTTGAGTTCGCCTGCGGGCAACCGGGAGCTGGCGGAGAAACTCTCCATACGGATCGATCAACACGGGTTCTGCGAGAGCCCCGCCTTCTCTCCCATGGAGACCTCCAGGAGCGGGGTCTTCTCCTGCGGTGTGTTTCACGCCCCGATGGATATCCCCGATGCCGTCACCATGGCGAGCGGCGCCGCGTCCCTTGCCTCACAGCTCCTTTGGAAAGAGCGCGGGACCATGATGGAAGACAAGGTCTATCCGGAAGAGCGTGACGTAAGAGGGGAGCCGCCGCGCCTTGGGATCTTTGTCTGCGACTGCGGCACCAATATCGCCAAGGTCGTCGATGTGCCGCAGCTCGTGGCATATGCGAAAGCCCTCCCGGGCGTGGCCCACGCGGCGGAGGAAACTTTTGCCTGTTCCGTCGACTCTGTCGGCCACATGGCGGAGACGATCAGGGAAAAGGGGCTCAACCGGGTGGTCGTTGCCGCCTGCACACCGAGAACGCACGAGCCCGTATTCCAGAACGTCCTTCGAGAGGCGGGCCTCAATCCCTATCTTTTTGAATTCGCCAACATCCGCGAGCACTGCTCCCTCGTCCACATGACGGACAAGAGACGGGCCACCGAAAAGGCAAAGGACCTCGTGCGAATGGCCGCCAGCCGGGCGCGTCTCCTTGAGCCCCTGTACCAGGTCTCCTACGAGGTGAACCGGTCCGCCCTGGTCATCGGAGGCGGCGTGTCGGGCATGGTGGCAGCCCTGGGCCTGGCCGATCAGGGCATCAAGGTTTACCTGATCGAAAAAAGCGATGAGCTGGGCGGTCTGTCCATGAGGATCCCGGAAACCCTCGAAGGCGGGGACGTGCGGGGTCTGATCGGGGACCTCATCCGCCGGGTCCGTGATCACGAGCTCATCGACGTGTCGACCTCATCCGAGCTGGCGGAGTACTCCGGGTACGTGGGGAGGTTCGCATCCAAAATCAGGGTGGGCCCGGCAGGAGCCATCAAGGAGATCGAGCACGGCGCGACGATCGTGGCCGTGGGTGCCGAGGAATCGACACCCCGGGAATATCTCTACGGTGAGGATGACCGGGTGAAGACGCTTCTGGAGCTCGATGAAGCGATAGAAAAGGGCGGCGACCGGCTCAAGGACTGCAACGCCGCGGTCTTCATACAATGCGTGGGATCGAGGAACGAGGAGAGGCCCTATTGCAGCCGGGTCTGCTGCTCCCACTCCGTGAAGAACGCCCTGAAGCTCAAGGAGCTCAAGCCCGAAATGGACGTCTATGTCCTGTACCGGGACATGAGGACGTACGGGTTCAGAGAGGACTACTACAAGAAGGCCTCGGATCAGGGCGTCATCTTCATCCGGTACGATGTAGACGACCCACCCGATATCGAGGCCGTTGAAGAGGACGGCAGATCTCTTTTGAGGCTGACGGCGACCGAGCCGATGCTCGGTCAAAGGATCGAGATCGATGCGGACATGGTCTGCCTGGCCGCCGCCACCGTTCCTCGGGCCGACAGCCGGCCGCTCTCCCGCCTTCTGAAGGTGCCTCTCAACGAGGACGGCTTTTTCATGGAGGCCCATATGAAGCTCCGCCCCGTCGATTTTGCCACGGAGGGGATCTTCATGTGCGGCACTGCCCACAACCCCAAGTTCATCGACGAGAGCATCAGCCAGGCCCAGGCTGCCGCTTCCAGGGCCATGACCATCCTCGCCAGAGAGGAGCTAAGGGCAGGCGGACCCGTCAGCAGGGTGATGCCGGCAAAATGCAGCGGGTGCGGCCTCTGTGAGCGTGTCTGTCCTTATCAGGCCATTTCCCTCACGGATCGACGGGGTTGCCCTGGTCAACGAAGCCCTGTGCAAAGGGTGCGGCGTCTGCGTCTCGTCATGCCGGAGCGGCGCGCTGGATCTGAATGGTGTGAGCGATCAGCAGACATGGTCCATCATCCAGGCGCTATAGGAGTGTGACAATGACGGAATCCGGCACGTGGGAGCCTAAGATAGTCGCCTTTCTGTGCAACTGGTGCAGCTATGCAGGGGCGGACCTGGCGGGCGTCAGCCGGATCCAGTACCCCCCCACCATACGCATCATCCGGGTGCCCTGCTCCGGAAGGATAGACCCTCTATTCATCCTGGCCAGCCTGCAGAAAGGGGCGGACGGCGTCCTGGTGAGCGGCTGCCACCCCGGGGAATGCCACTATCTGACCGGGAATTACAGCGCGAGAAGAAAGTTTGCCCTGCTGAAAAGCCTTCTCGAGTATGTGGGCCTCGAAGAAGACCGGGTGCAGTTCAGCTGGGTATCGGCCTCCGAGGGGGCCCGCTTCGCGAAAGTGGTCGAGAAGGTAACCGCCAGGATCAGGGCATTGGGTCCCGCAAAACAATTGGTGAAAAATGTCCCCGGAGGCACATTCGATGTCGCAGCTCACTCGTGAGATCAGGGAAGCTGCCCGCACACTTCTGCGGGACAAACAGGCGCAGGTAATCATCGGCTTCGAGGAGGGAAGTCTGCCGCTGCGGGGCCGGCCCTGCTTCATCAGAAAGGAAGAGGACGTCGACCGGCTCGTGTGGAACAGCTTTTCCGACATCAACCTGGCCCGGTACCTGGTGAAAAGGAAAGAGAAGGCGGCCCTTGTGGCAAAGGGATGTGACAGCCGCGCCCTGGTGGAGCTGATCAAGGAGAACCAGGTTTCGAGAGACCAGGTGATCATCATAGGGGTCCCCTGCGAAGGGATGACCGATCGAGGCAGGGTGGAGAAGGAAGTGGGTCACAAGGCGATCGTGGAGGTCGAGGAGACGGAAGACCTTCTGACTCTCAAGGGGCGTGCGTTCGAGAAGGTCCTCGACCGCCGCGAGTTCCTCTATGAGCGGTGCAAGACCTGCGGCCATCGCAACCCGGTCCTGTACGACGTACCGGTCGGCCGGTTGGGAGAAGAAAGGGGGCAGGATGCGTTTGCCGACGTGGAAGCGTTCAATGGACTGGATCATGAAAAACGATGGGCCTACCTGGCCGGGGAGGCGGGCAAGTGCATTCGCTGCTACGCATGCCGGAACGCCTGTCCCCTATGCTACTGCCCCGAGTGTTTTGTGGACACCTCTCGGCCTCAATGGATCGGCAAGTCCACGGGTCTGTCGGACACGTTGATCTTCCACCTGGTCCGGGCCTTTCATCTGGCGGGACGCTGTGTGGGCTGCGGGGCCTGCGAGCAGGCCTGTCCCATGGGGGTGGATATCAGGAAGCTGAATAGAAAACTCCTGAAAGATGTGAAAACGCTTTTCAACTATGAGGCGGGGGTTAGCCTGGAGGAGGCCAGTCCTCTGGCGACTTATTCGGCCGATGACCCCGAGCAGTTCATGGTGAACCTATGATCCAGGCGGATACGAGGATACTGAGGAAAGAGGGGCTGGAACACCTTCTTGAGGACCTTCTTACACACTATCGAGTGCTTGCTCCCACGAGAAAAGGGGAATTGCTGCTCCTCGACAGGATTGAATCCAGCCGTGATGTCGCTCTGGAGGACGGGAAGACGAAGAACTCCGCCAAGTCTGCCCTGTTTCCTCAGAGGGAAAGGATCTTTGCGTACCGAGCAGGGGAAGGAAGCGTGGAGATAGATCTCCCTCCCCGCCTAGATGAGAAGCAAATCCTGTTCGGGGTGCGTCCTTGCGATGCCAGGGGGCTCCTGCTTTTGGACACGGTTTTCGCAGACCACTCTCCGGACCCCTATTATGTGGACAAAAGGGCGAGGACCCTCGTCGTCAGCATGGCGTGCGTAGCGCCGGGTCCGTCATGCTTCTGCCTGTCCTCGGGCGGAGGGCCGTGCTCGACCGAAGGGTCGGACCTCGTGCTTCTCGACCTTGGGGATCGCTACCTGGTCGAGGCAGCAAGCGAAAAGGGAAAGGCCTTCCTGCAAGACCGGCCTTTTGAGGACGCCGGCGTCGAGGCGCTTGCCAAGGCGGGAAAGATCAGGAAAGAGGCCGAGTCTTCAATGAGCCCCGACAGCCATCGGGGAAGCATTGTTAAAACGATTGGAACAGCCCGTCGACGATCGTCTTGTGGGGTGATCTCACGGAGACATGTCTCGGCTGCGGGGTCTGCACCTACCTTTGTCCCACGTGCCATTGTTTCGACATCTGCGACGAGGCCGCAACCGCGGCCGGAGAAAGGATCAGGGTCTGGGACTCCTGCCAATTCCCTCTTTTTACCCAGGAGGCGTCAGGCGCCAATCCCAGGCCTTCGGGAAAGGAACGGTTTAGGCAAAGGATCATGCACAAGTTCAGCTATCTTCCGAAGGAACGGGACATGGCAGGGTGCGTGGGGTGCGGCCGATGCGTCGCGGAATGCCCGGTCAACCTCGACATCCGGGAGGTCCTGGAAAAACTCTCACAGGCCGAGGCGCGGTAATGGAAAATCCCTATGTCCCGTTTCTCATGAAAATCGAGGAGATCATCACCGAGACGGAGGATAAGCAAATAAAGACCTTTGTGCTCGCCTTTACCAGGCAGGAGGATAAGGAGCGGTTCTCCTACGTACCCGGCCAGTTTGCGGAGATCTCGGTTTTCGGCAAAGGTGAGGCCCCTTTCGGCATGGCTTCCACGCCCACCCTTCCGGAGCGCCTCGAGTTCAGCGTGAGCAAGATCGGCGTGGTAACGGGCGCGCTCCACAATATGGAGAAAGGGGAGACGGTCGGGGTGCGCGGGCCGCTGGGGAACGGCTATTGTCTGGAGGTCTTCAAAAGCAAGAACCTTGTCCTCATCGGCGGCGGGTTCGGGTTTTCGACCCTGCGGTCTTTGACGAACTATATCCTTGACGATCGAAACAGAAAGGCATACGGAGCGCTGACGGTCATCTACGGGGCAAGAAAACCGGGACTGCTTCTCTACAGGAGGGACCTCGAAGTCTGGGGGCAGAGAACAAACCTCCGATTGCACCTCACGGTGGACCAAGGAGGCGAAGGATGGCAAGGCAATGTCGGCCTGGTGCCCAATATCGTCCGCTCCGTTGCGCCCAGCCCCGAGAATGCCATCGCAGTGGTCTGCGGACCCCCGATGATGATGAAGTTCACGCTGCCGGTGCTCAGGGACCTGGGGTTTAGCGACGACAATATCCTTCTCTCCCTGGAAAAACGGATGAAGTGCGGCATAGGGAAGTGCGGCCGCTGCAATGTGGGAAGCAAATATGTCTGCAGCGATGGACCTGTGTTCTCTCAGGCGGAACTGATACACTTGTGAGGAGGGCCCCGTATGGGCTTATCCGGAAGGCCGCGTAGTCTTTAGATGATCCCCGGGACCCGCGAGGGCGCCGATAATGGAGAGGTGTGAGGAGAGTTATGTTTGGTTGGCATGGAACGATACTGAGAATCGATTTGACGCAAGGAACCTCTTGGGTTGAGACGCTGCCGGCCTACCTGATGAAGTATTATATCGGCGGCCGGGGCATGGGCGTCAGGATCCTCTTCGACGAGATCGACCCCCGCATCGATGCCCTCAGCCCCGCGAATAAGCTGATCTTTGCGACAGGCCCGCTGACGGGCAGCGGTGCGCCCGCAGCGAGCCGCTTTATCGTGTCCGCCAAGTCGCCCCTCAGCAACTGCGTATCGAGTCCCTGCTGCGGCGGCTACTTCGGCGCCAACTTGAAGTATTCGGGCTACGACCTCCTTATCTTTGAAGGCAAGTCGCCCGAGCCGGTCTACGTGACCATTATGAACGACCGGGTGGAGCTACACCCCGCTGGCCACCTCTGGGGAAAAGTCGCCTCCGAGACGGAAAACACGATCCGGGAGGAGATGAAAAAGCTGTACGGCCTCGACAACTGGGCCCTCAACTCCATGGGCATCGCCGATATCGGCCCCGCGGGAGAAAATCTGGTGAGGTTCGCCGCCATCATGTCCGACGGCGGACGGGCCGCGGGACGCTCCGGGCTGGGCGCGGTCATGGGCTCGAAGAACCTCAAGGCCGTGGCGGCCTTGGGAACGGGACAGGTCAACATCGCCGACGTGGAGGGCTTCAAGAAGGCGGTGATGGCCTTCTATAAGGAAGCCCGGGACAGCGGCGAGTTCTATAAGCGCCGGAGATACGGAACCTGGGGGCTCCCCGGCAGGGCCAATGCGAGCAAGAGCCAGGCCGCCATGAATTTCAAGGAAGGGTACTCCGAGGCATTTGAAAAGTATGCAAACCCGGAGGTTATTCGCGACCTGATCCGGGTGCGGGACGAGGCATGCTTTTCCTGCCCCTTCTCCTGTGGAAAGAGAAGCCGCATCAAGGACCCGGAATACCCGCTGACGGCGAAGGGCCCGGAGCACGAGACCATGGCCCTGTTGGGGTCAAATTGCGGTCTCGAAAACATGGAGGATATTTGCCGGGCCAATTATCTCTGCAACGAGCTCGGCATGGACACTATCACGGCCGGCGCCATGATCTCCTGTGCCATGGAGCTCTTCGAGGAAGGCCACCTGCCCGAAAAAGACCTCGGCTACCCCCTGGAGTTCGGCAACACAAACATGTTCATACTGCTCAAACAGATAGCTCACAGGCAGGGCCTCGGCGACCTCATGGCCGACGGCGGTATAGTCTTTGCTGGGAAATACGGGCATCCCGAACTATTTATGGGGGTAAAAGGCATGGGTATACCCGCCTGGCACCCCCAGGCCTTCGATTCCCTGGGGTTACAGTACGCCACCTGCAATACGGGGGGCAGCCACACAAAGTCGACCATGCCCTTTTATGAAGGTCGAAAAGACCCTGCCCACTTCGTGGAATTTACAAAAAAGGATCAGGATTATATTGCAACCGCCGATTCAGGCGTGCTTTGCTGGATTATCTATCATGGTCCCCTATGGGGAGAAAAATTGTCCGAGTGGCTTACCTATGTGACCGGTACTCCCTACACGCAGGAGGGTCTCGACCTGCTGGGAGAGAGGATATGGAACCTTGAGCGCCTGTTCAACATGAGGGCGGGCCTCACCGGGAAAGACGATGCCCTGCCGCCGCGCATCACGAAGGAGCCGCGGGTGAAAAACCGGGTCGTCCCCCTCGATAGCTTGCTCGTCGAGTATTATGAGTGGAGGGGCTGGGATAGGAACGGCGTGCCGACCCGGGAGAAATTGCAGGAACTGGCGACTGGAAAAGGAAGGGGACGGGGTGATATGAAGATCAAGATAGACCACAAAGTATGCACGGGCTGCAAGCAGTGTGAAATCGTCTGCTCTCTGGCGCACACAGGGAGCGTGAACCCCTGGCGGTCGCGGATCAGGGTCTTCGTGGGAGAGGAATTCTGCTTGCCCGTCATCGCGGGCCCCTACACGGAGGCCGCCTGCAATTCAAAAGGTATCCGGATGGTTGAAGGGGTCGAGGTAGACGCGTGCGTCATCTGCAGGGCATCATGCCCGGCAAAATCGGTGTACAAGGAGCCTGACACGGGCATCCCGCTGAAATGCGACTTCTGCGGCGACCCACCCAATCCGCAGTGCGTCCAGTGGTGCGCCCCCAATGCCCTGACGCTGGTGGAGGATTGAGAGAGGGACTGTGATGGGCGGGCAGTATCTGGGCCACACCTTCTTCATCGACTGCGATGCAGCCCCCGTCAAGGAAAAGTCCGATGAGCTGACCACCGGCATCGAGGGGGAGCGGGAAAAGGCGGTCCGCATCTTCTATTTTGTCAGGGATGAGATCAGATACGACATCTATGCGCCAAGGTCAACGGATGCGGAGTTCAAGGCGAGTCATGTGCTCGCGGCGGGAAAGGGTTATTGCGTGCAGAAGGCAGTGCTGCTCGTTGCGCTGGCCCGTGCCGCGGGTATCCCTGCCCGGCTCAGATTTGCGGAAATCCGGAGCCACCTCACCCCCCCGGCGCTCGTGGAGAAAAGAGGGAGCAACATCTTCCCCTATCACGGGCTTGCAGACCTCTACATCGACGGCCGCTGGGTCAAGGCAACGCCCATATATGACATCGGGCACTGCGTAAAGACAGGTATTGCGCCCATCGAGTTCGATGGAGAAAGGGATGCCATGCTGCCGCTCCACACCCTGGACGGGAGGCTCCACACCGAGTATATCCTGGACAGGGGGTTTTTCGAAGACCTCCCCATAGACGACATACGAAGGACCTCCACCTCTTGGACCTACATGAAACCCTGAGACCCGGTCTCCTTCTCCTTGCCACGATGGACACCAAGGGGCTCGAGGCCCTTTATCTGAGGGACACCCTCAGGGGCCTCGGAGCGGAAGTCCTTCTCATGGACCTCTCCATGAGATACGGGGACCCGGCCCTGCAATCGGAGATTTCGGCAGGCGTTGTGGCTGAAGCCGGCGGGAGCAGCCTGGACGTGGTGGCAGGCCGCAGGGAAATGGGTCCCAACATGGAGATCATGGCGGCCGGCGCCGCGAAGATCGCCCTGGGACTGGTAAAAGAAGGGCAGGTCCGCGGTGTGATCGGCATCGGCGGCTATAGCGGCAGCTTCATGATTACGGCCGTCATGCAGGCCCTTTCCTTCGGACTCCCCAAGCTCATGGTATCGTCCGCGGCCGCCCTGCCCGGCCTTTCCAACCACTTTCTGAAAATGAGCGACATTATGCTCTTCCACTCCGTTGTCGAGATTTCCGGACTTTCCGGTCCCGTGAGGAACGTGCTCCGAAGAGCGGCCTACGCCTTCTACGCAATGATCCAGGGCCGTGCCGTCGATCCCGTCATCGACAAGGCGAGGTCGATCGCGATGACCATGTTGAATACCTGCGAGCGGTGTGCCAGGTCCGTTCGGCTCGCCCTGGAGGAGCAAGGCTACCAGGTGGTCGGATTTCACGCCGCCGGAATCGGTGATCGCGTCATGGAGGATATGATTGCCGACGGGTCGTTTCACGGGGTCATCGATCTCGCACCCGGCGGCGTTGGCGAACATCTCTACGGGTTCATGCGGGACGCCGGTCCACATCGTTTGGAATCGGCCGGTAAAGCGGGCATTCCCCAAATCATCTCGACGTGCGGCGTGAACCATATCACCCCATCCAGGTCGATGGCCAGGCCGGAACATCTGGCGCGGAGAAAGTACGACCTCGATGCGTTTCGGACGTGGATCCGCATGACCCCCAAGGAGCTGCGGGAGGTCGCGGAGGTCTTTGCATGGAAATTGAACAAATCAACGGGCCAGGTAAAGGTCCTCATTCCCCTTAAGGGGTGGTCCTCGGTCGACTCACCGGGCAGTCCCACGTATGACCCTATGGAAGACGCCATATTCGTGAGGGGACTGAGAAACAGATTGAAGAAGGAGATCGAGATTATCGAGGTGGATGCCAATATGGAGGACCCGGAATTCGCAGCCGCCGTGATGAGCGCCGCGCGTCGTGTCCTCTAGAAAAAATCACCCTTTCACGGCCGCTGTCGACGCCCGGCGCCGTCTTTCAACGGGGAGAGGCTATCCGGCGGATTCAGGTCGTTATGACGACCGTAGGTGGAAAAGGCAATCTCCATGAATTTTTTTGCGCTGTTGCTAAGGACCCGCCTCGCATGGTAGACAAGCTGGACGTCTATGAAAATATCGAGTCCTTCGACCGTTAAAGTCTTCAAGAGGCCTTTTCCCAATTCCTCTTTCATCAGGGGAGGGAAAAGGAGGCCCAACCCTTTACCCAGGATAAGGTACTTCTTCGTCATCTCGATATTCTCCGCTTCCAGTGCGATGCGGGGTGTCACGTTGTACCTTTCGAAGATTTCAAGGAACGTCAATCTCGTCGCGGAGCCGACCCCGGCCAGGAGGATAGGCTCCTGAAGGACGTCATGGATGCTCAGTCGTTGTTCTCTTGCGAATCTGTGGCTCGACCCCACGACGAGCTCCATTCTTTCCCTGGAGATGGTCTGGGCTATCAGCCTGTCGCTCACCTGTACCCGCGGAATGACCCCGATTTCGTCCTTGAATTCCAGTATCTTCTCGATAACGTCGTGTGAATAGCCTTCGGTGACGCTTATCTGCACGCCCGGGCACTGTTCGGTGAACATGGAGATGAGGAGCGGTACATAGGTTTGGGAAAGGGACCTTGAAGCGCCGATACGCAGCACGCCCTTTATCGTGTCCCTGAAGGATGAGGCCATGGACTCGATCTCCTTCACCTCTCTGTATATCTCCTCGGCCTTAGGGAGCACTTCTATGGCCAGGTCGGTGAGCTGCAGATCTTTGCCCGTCGTGGTAAACAGTTTTCCGCCGAATTGGCTTTCGAGGCACTTGATCTTCGTCGTCACCGCGGGCTGGGTGAGAAAGAGCCTGGCCGCCGCGGCGCTGAAGCTCTTCTCCTTGGCGACGAAGAGGAAGGCGATAAGGTTATCGAGGTTGATTTTTACGTTTTCCATCTTCCTTCCATTAAGTCGTAGAGGCGCTGAGAAGCCATAATGCCGAAGGCAGGATCGTTGATAGAGAGGTCCACCGACTCGATATGCCCTTTTCCCACGTATTTTTCCAACTGCGTGGTAAAGGCGCTCATCACGCCGGGGTCGTAGAAAGACTTCCCTTCCTCGCCGGGAGACGACCACCCCTTCAGGGGAATGAGAAAGCGTGCCCTTTCCGGGGCATGCTTCGCGACGATCCTTCCGATCCACCGGCCCACTTCCGCCGCTTCCTTTCGGGTGGCCTTGAATGTCCATCGGAAATCGTGTTTGTACACGGTTCTTTTCCTGAAGCGCGGAGGCACCCCCCCTTTTCCCGGTACATAGGCGACCGAGTCGACCGCCCCCGGAGACATCACCGCCGGTATATCCTTGGAAAGATAGGAGGCAAGTCGCTCTTCGTTGATATTCCCGAATGTCCCCCGGGCGATATGGTCCAGCACGTCGTGGAGGGTGAGGTCGAGGATCCCGTGGAAAAGGCCGCGGGCGGCCAGCTCGGCCATCGCCATGGTGCTCTCACCCGCGGAATGGAAAGGGACGAGGGCCAACCCTTTGCCGCGCCAGAAGGCCTTCACCGGCTCTGTATAGACCCCGGTAATACCGATGGCAGTGATGGCCACGGCCCGGCCGTCCATGCGCGGAAGACCCGACACCATGGCGGTGACTATATGGGCAGCATTGACGAGGACTGCCTCGGATAGGGGGTTGAGCGCCCCGAAATCACAGGGCGACTGGAGGTAGACGACGTCCTTATGGTTCCCGAAGACGCCGAGGCTGTTGACTACCATGGTGGAGACGATCACCTTCGGGACCAAAAGAGGCACGTCCTCCATGATCCGCACCGCCATATAGAGCAGCGTACCCCCGCCCACCGCCACCATACCCGCAATCCGGTGACGCGTCATTACCTCTTTCAGCTCGCCCCTGGCCCTGTCGATGGCGCCTTCTATGGCTGTGTCCCTCGCATCGCTGAAACGGGTCGAAGAAACATCGAGCTTCACGGGTGTATGCCCCTTGATCGCGATTTCTCTGCAGAGAAAATCGAGCTCTTCATGCTTCGTGTTCCATGTCCCTACCACAAGATAAGTCGACATCGTCTAGGTATAATACCAAATTTGTCTAAAAATAGCACCACCCAAGTGACGAGTGCCGGGCAGCGGGAAAGTGCTCAGTGACGAGTGCCGGGGGGAAAGAAAAGCCGTTGCGTTAAACTCCTCACTCGTCCTTCGTCGGGGCGTAGAGATGTTCCCGGGTTAACGGCAGCGCGTTATTGGGCCCGTTGGTAAAAAGTATTTGATACAGCCTCACGTCACCCCATCTGAAAGCCGCGGCGCTGCCGTTGAGATACATGCGCCACATGCGGACAACGGTCGGGCCGGCCAGCTTTTCGATTGTGGGCGCGTTCTTTTCCAGCCGTCTGCCCCATTCGTCGAGGGTCTCGGCATAATGGAGGCGAAGGTTTTCAATATCGACCGGCACGAGCCTTCTTTCTCCCATCGCCCTGATCACCTCATCGAGGAGGGGAATATACGCCCCCGGGAAGATGTACTTCATGGTCCACGGGTCACCGGCCGTACGGCGCTCCTTTCCCACGGTATGCAAGAGACCGAGGCCGCCCGGTTTCAGCAGGTCTCTCGTCCGCTCCATGAACGTCCCGAAGAAGCCTCTCCCCACATGCTCGAACATGCCGATGGAGACAAATTTGTCGAACGCGCCCGTCATGTTCCTATAGTCCTCGAGAAGAACGGCGACACTCTTTTCCAGCCCCTCCCGCGCCGCCCTTTCCCGGGCGTACCGGGCCTGATGTTCCGAAAGGGTGCAGCCGACGCCGCTTACCCCATAGTGACGGGCGGCATAGAGGAGCATGCCGCCCCACCCGCATCCGATATCTATCAGCCTCTCACCCGCCGACAACTGAAGTTTTTTGCAGATATACTCGTACTTCTGCTGTTGGGCCTGTTCGAGGGTATCGTCCTCTTTCCTGAAATAGGCACACGAATAGGTCATGCTCTCGTCGAGATATTGTGTGAAGAAATCGTCCCCGAGGTCATAGTGGTGGGCGATGTTTGCGGGAGATCTCTTGATCGTGTTGAGAGACCGGAGGTACTGGAACAAAACGCCGGCCTTTACCCCCAAAGGGAGCTTCATCTCCTGGATGCGCGGGTCCATGCCGACGCGGAAGAACTGTTGAAGGTCGCCTTCCACTTCGATGCTGCCGCCGACGTACGCCTCTCTGAACCCCGTCGAGGCCCGTCTGAAGATGCTCTTTACCGCCTCTTCAGTTCCGAAGCTCACGGTAAAGCCCGGCTGTCCGTTCCCGAAAGCCTCGCTCTCTCCGTCCCAAAAACGGACCTTGAAGGAGACGTCGGGCAGGCGTTCGCTCACTGTCCGCAGCAAGCCTTGAAGGACTTCCTTCATGAGCCTCTCTCGCGCGTCTGCCTTTGACCGCCGCCTTTTCTAAAAGGACGGCACGCCGGATTGTATACAGCAATGGTAGGCGCTTCCCCGAGGTTTGTCAATAAGTATCGAAAAGACGGTCGTCACTCGTCAGCCGCTTCCCGCCTCTTTATTGCCACAAAGACATACTGCACCACCAGGTGGTCGATGAGCCTGTTACACAGCGCCCGGTTCAGCCATTTCAACCATTTTGCGCCGGATGGCCTTTTGATCATGGTGGTAATCTCGAACCCCGCGTCTTCGATCATGGCCCGTATCGATTTGACCGTGAAGAAGCGCAGGTGCGTTCTGTCGAGGATACCCCTCTCCCGGTACTCCCATTCCCCTCTCAGAAACAGCTTCTTCATCTGCTTATAATAACGGATGTTGGGGATGCTGCAGACAATGGCACCCTCCCTGCCGAGCAGCTCCTTATGCTCTCTCAGCAGCCTCCATGGGTCCACCAGATGCTCGAGGACATCTCCATACAGGATGCAGTCAAAATGCCCCTTTTCATAGGGGAGCTGCATCTTTTCCACATCGCCGGTAATCACCCGGTCGTAGTGGCCTTGCGCCTTCCGGGCTACGTCTTCCACAAGCTCGACGCCCACCACTTCTTCGAATCCACGCGCCTTCAGGGTCCTGCCGGTCATGCCTGCGGCACATCCTATCTCAAGGACCTTTCCGGCTCCTGCCGGGATAAGGCGGATGAGGTCGTCGCGGGAGCCCAGATAATAAGACTCCTCTCTGTGATGCGGCAAGGCGCCGGAGGTGTGGTCACTCGGCACTATTCACTCGTCACTTGTCCTTCGCCCCTTTCCATGACCCTGCGAATCGCCTGGACCATTTCTTTCTTCGTCACGGGCTTCAGCACGAATTCCCGGATGCCGGCATCTTTCGCCTTCTCGGGCGACACCATTTCGCTAAAACCCGTGCAAATGATGACCGGCATGTTTCTTCTCACCGCCAGGCATTCCTTCGCAAGGGCAATCCCGGTCATGTCCGGCATGGTCTGATCGGTAATGACAATATCGAAGCCGTCCGGATCCCCGGTGAAGACTTTCAACGCCTCGGAGCCGTCGGTGAAGGCAGTGACACGATAACCGATCCGTTCGAGCATCGTCTTTGTCATCTCCACAATTGCCGGCTCGTCGTCAACAAAGAGTATGTGCTCTTTTCCCGAACAGGTTGAGACTTCCTCTCTCCCTTCTTCCCTGGCCGAAAAAGCGTCGGCTTGCGGCAAGAGGACCGTAAACGTCGAACCCTTGCGGACTTCGGTCTCCACCTCGATCACGCCGTGGTAACTCTTCACGATCCCGTAGACCACGGAAAGCCCCATGCCCGTACCCTTGCCCTGCCCCTTCGTCGTAAAGAACGGCTCGAACATCCGCCGCTGCACGGCGGGAGCGATGCCGCTGCCTGTGTCCTTTACCGTCAGCTTCAGATAACGGCCTGGTCTCACGCTCCGGTCGGGGAGGGAGTCGGAGCCCAGGGTGATCGATGAAAGCCCGATGGTGAGCGTTCCCCCGTCTTCCCCCATCGCATGGGCGGCGTTGTTCACAAGGTTGACCACCACCTGTTGCATCAGGCCCGGGTCCGCGCGTACGGTATCGGACTCCGTCTGCAGGTGGAGCTCCATGCGGATCGTGCGTGGAACCGATGCCCTGAGCAACTCATAGGTCTCCTTCAAGAGCGGCGCCATCCTCAGTGCTTTTTCCTGCCCCGCTTTCTTTCTGCTGAAAGCCAGTATCTGCTTTATCAGGTCCCGCGACCGCATCGACGCCTTCAGTATCTGGCGAAGGTTCTCCTTCGGACCCGGCTCCTGAACATCCTCGAGGGCAACTTCCGCGTTGCCGATGATGACTGCGAGCATGTTATTGAAATCGTGGGCGATGCCGCCTGCGAGGGTGCCGATAGCCTCCATCTTGTGGGACTGGCGGAGCTGTTCTTCGGTGCGCTTGCGCTCCTCGCCCTCCTTCCTCAGCTCTTCGCACGCTTCACTGAGCATCGCCGTCCTTTCCTCTACGAGGAGCTCAAGCTCATCCCGGTGTTTCCTGAGCTCCTCCTCGGCCACTTTGCGCGCGGTGATGTCGTGTGCGAATATACGCACGGTCCCGGACTGCAGGGAGAGACAAATGGTTTCACCGAAGATCCTGCCCTCGAAAGTGATCTCCCGATAGAGGGAGGCATCATTTCCCCGGGTCACTTCCTGCATCATTTCGTGGAGGTCCACCGGCCAGAAAGGCGAGAAATCCTCTCCGTTCATCCCGAGATCCTCCAGCGCTTTCTGCGCCGCCCGGTTAAAGAAGGTGACGTGACCGGAAGAAGTCACTTCGATAATCGGATCGGGGTTGAGGGCCGGAAAAGAAGCAAGGTGCCCGTTGTCCGCGAGAAGTTTCTCGGCTTTTTTCCGAAGCTCATTCAGTTGACCGGGAGGTTTCTGCTTGGCCATGAGTCCTCTCTTTCGTCCTGGTCTTATGCGACCACCTATTATGAGCAAACGACGTTGAGGCCGGTCTATTATAGCAGAAATGGCCTTATGACATAAAGACTATTTTGTTCTTCGCGCCCGGTAGACGACCGAAAGGCCGCTATCTTGCGTCGAGCACCTTCCTGATCGTCTTCGCGATCTCTTTCTTCGTCAGGGGCTTCATGGCAAAGGCCCTGATGCCTGCCGCCTTTGCCGTGTCCGCATCGACCGCATGGCTGAAGCCGGTACACATGACGACGGGCATATCGGTCCTGATAGCGAGGATCTCTTTCGCAAGCTCGACGCCCGTCATCTCGGGCATCGTCTGGTCGGTGATGACAAGATCGAACCTGGATGGGTCAAGCCTGAAGAGGTCGAGGGCATCCCTGCTGCTCAGCCGCGATGTGACGTCGTAGCCAAGCTCCGCGAGGATGTCTTCACCCATCTCCACGAGGGCTTCTTCGTCATCGACGAAGAGGATGCGCTCGGAGCCGGTGGGGACTTCGTCGTCACTCGTTGCATCGGATTCGGGTTCTTCCGGGACTTTCGGGAAATAGACGCTGAAGACCGACCCCTTATCCGGCTCGCTCTCGACCGTGATATAACCGCCCGATTGCTTCACAATACCGTGGACCACCGAGAGGCCGAGTCCGGTCCCCTCTCCCAGTTTTTTGGTCGTGAAGAAGGGGTCGAATATCCTCTCCATCACCCCGGGAGCCATCCCGGCGCCCGTGTCGCGGACAACGAGCCGCATGTAAAGGCCGGGCGGTATCTCGGATGCGGCGGATGCGGACACGCTGAAATCGGACAGCTCTATGTCCAGGACCCCTCCCTTTTCCCGCATGGCGTAGGAGGCGTTGGTACAGAGGTTCATAAGGACCTGCTGGACCCGGGTAGGGTCGCCGAGGATCAGCCCCGACTCGCTCTTGGTGGTGAACCTCATGCTGATCGTCGTCGGCGTCGATGCCCTGAGGAGCTTGACGGTCTCCTTGACGATGCTGGAGAGCCGTAAAGGCTTCTTCTCCTGCTCCGTCTTTCTGCTGAACGTGAGCATCTGCCTGACCAGTTCCCGCCCCCGCAAGGAAGCCTCCATAACCCTCATCAGGTGGCGCTCATCGCGGCCCCCCTTGGCCGCGTGGTCCGCCACCAGCTCGGTGAAACCGATGATGGCCGCAAGGATATTGTTGAAGTCGTGGGCGATGCCTCCGGACAGCGTGCCGAGGGCCTCCATTTTCTGGGCCTGCCGAAGCTGGGCTTCGAGGCGCTCCCGTTCCCGGGTCTCTTCCATCAGGCTCTCGTAGGCCCGGTTCAGCTCCCCGGTCCGCTCTTGCACCCTGAGCTCCAGCTCGTCGCGGGCCTTCCTGAGGGCTTCCTCCGCATCTTTACGCTCGGTGATATCGTGAGCCACGTGAACGGTGCCGATCATCCGCCCCTGCTCATCATGCAAGGGGGTCGTGCTGACCAGGAAGTGACCCCCCAGTCTCTCCTCATACACCTCCTCGATGTGCTGACGGCCGTCCTCGAGGGTCCGGGAATGAGGGCAGAAGCCGGGCGGCTCGATGAGTCCGTGCACGGCTTCAAAGCAACGGAGTCCGACGCATTCTTCGGCCTTCCGCTCAAAGCGCCGCGCCATCGCCTCATTCACGCGCATAATCCGGTAGTGATGGTCGATGATCGCGACCATGTCCGGCACACTGGCGAATGTGCGCTCCCATTCTTCCTTGGCCCGGAGGAGCTTCTCTTCCGCCTGCTTGCGCTCGGTGATGTCGAGGGCATAAACACGGGCGGCGTGAAACTGGGGGACGAGATGGATCGTCTCCCCGAAAACCCTGTTCTTTAGCAGCACCTCCCGATAGAGAGTCGATTCCGTCAACTTGTCCCAGCTCCGAAGAATCGACCCCAAGTCCCCCGGCAGAAAGCCTTCGCAGCCGTCCCGGCCCATGCCCAGCTCGTTCAATATCGTAAAGGTGCCGGGATTGCAGAAGGTGATCGAGCCCGCGGCATCGACCTCGATGACAGGACTCGGGTTCAGTTGCGGGAAAGAGGCCAGATGTCTTGTCCTCTCTTCAGCCTGTTTGCGCTCGGTGATGTCGCGGAAGACGAGCACCACGCCCGTGGTGTTGCCGTCCCTGTCTCGTATGGGAGCGCCGCTGTCGTCGATGGGCGTCTCTGTCCCGTCTTTTCGCACGAGGACCGTATGGTTGGCGAGACCGACAACCGTCCCTTCCCTCAGCACCTTGCCGACCGGACTCTCGACGGCGCCGCGGGTCTGCTCGTTGATAATCTTGAAGACCTCCGTGACCGGCTTCATCGAGGCCTCGCGGAGGGTCCATCCGGTCAAAGCCTCGGCAACGGTGTTCATGAAGGCGACCTTTCCCTCCACGTCCGTGGCGATGACCGCATCGCCGATGCTCGATAAGGTAGTGGCCCAGCGCTCCTCGCTCTCCCGCAGGGCATCCCCTCTTTGAACGAGGGCCTCCGCCATGCCGTCGAATGCGCGTGCCACTTCTCCAAGCTCGCCGCCTTTCACGACAGAAGAGACATTCACGGTATCCGCGCCCGCGGCCAGTTGCTCGGACGCCGCCTTCAGCATCATGGCAGGGCGCAGGATGACACGCTTTCCAATCAACCAGGCCAGGAGCAGCCCGAAGAGAAACAACGACGCAAATACCGAGAGGTTCCTGAACATTGCGTCGTTCGCCCTGGAAACTGCCGCGGCCAGCGGTATGCTTGAACGGACGTACATATAGGGTTTCGATTCCTGGGGCAGGCTGATTTTTTTGTAGGCGACAAGGCGGAACCTGCCGTCATTTCCCATAGCCTCATACGTTCCTTCTTCAGGCCCCTCCGTCATCCTGGTGAAGAGTTCTCCCTGGCGTCACGGCTGCCGAGAAGCTTCTCCGAGAAGCGATCTTCGAGATCCCTGATGAGGATGGTCCCCCGGTGATCGAGCAAGCTGAACGACGAGCCCGGCGGGAGGTGAAGCCTTTCGAACATACGCTGGCTGTAATCCAGGTCGAGGACAATCCCTATTACCGCGATGACCTCATTCGCGGCGTTCTTCACCGGGTATCCGAAGGTCATCACCGGTTTCTTCACTATCCGGCCCATGGCGTATTCACCGGAAGAAAACGCACCCGAACGGGCTGCCTCTCGAACGAATTTCCGGTCGGCCACCGACACCCGCCCATCGAGAGGTACCGCCGATGCCCAGATAAGATCTGATTTGTCGCTGACGACAATATTGGCATATTGAGGGTTCTTTTTTAAGAGTTCGGAAAAGAGGGCACTGGCGGCAGCGGCGTTCCGGGATTGGAGCGGGGGAAGCAACGAGAGCGCGGTCCCCAGTTGTTCGGCGCCCGCAACTATGGCCTGCTGCCGACCCGCCACGTCATTGACAAACTTCAGGCACTCGGCCTTGGCCCGGGCTATTGCTTCGTGGCGCGCGGCTATCCCCGAGTAGACGATCAGACATACGGATGGGACCGCCAGCAAGGCGATCAGGATGGTTAAATGTAGCCGTATGGGCCACGAGAAAAATCTCTGCATCGTGCTCCACAGCCTCCGTTATCCGGACTCGGTGCGTCGAGGATCCCGTGCAAATTCGGGAGTAATTAATTACACTGATTCACCGGAAAACACAAGCCCCATCAAGGGGGTGCCGGCGGCGACAATCGAATGAAAGTCGCGAGGCCGTGCTCGCCCGCCATTGCCCTTCCTCGCGTGCATCCGCTTTTTTTGCACTTCACTCAAGCGTGACACACAGATAACAGTTTAAGTTCCGGCCTGCGCAAAATCAAGAATGAAGAAGTCGGTCCACGCATTACGTCGGAGCGAGGCGCGAGGACGTTTCTCCCCCAAGCCGCGGTCAAAGGCGCCACCCGGGAAAGGGCCGAGAAAGGTATCAGTGGAGGACCCGCAATCCGGGACAATGACCCCTGGCCCACAGGAGATATTCGGGATCGCACCACTTCCGGGCCGACTTCGCGACCGGCGGCATGCAGTTGATGGATGATGTGGGGGGACAGGCATAGTGCGGCGCATCGGGAACCTCCACTCCGGGTCGGACCGTCCCGCTTACCTCGCCAGGCGCGATCCGCGGCCGGTCCTGGTCGGCCGCGAAAACCTGCATGCCGAAACCGAACAGGAACGCACCCACCAGGAGTGCTGGAGCGAACTTTTTCATGCTGCTGCCGCCTCGACCCGTCAGTCCTTTCATTGTCTCCCCCTTTGATCCGTTAGGGTTACGTCTCGATGAGGCTTCACCCCTTTCATACCGCTTCTACTTCACTCATTTTCTCCCGCGGCGTTAACGCCGGCGATCCGGCCGAAGACGATGCACTCCGGAATTGCATTTCCACCGAGCCGGTTGGCTCCCTGCACACCGCCGCACACTTCACCGGCGGCGTAGAGGCGGGGTATGGGCTTGCCCCAAATGTCGATTACCCGGGCCTTCGCATCGATTCTGAGGCCGCCCATGCAATAGTGAATGGCGGGCCACTGGGCGATGGCATAGAATGGCCCTTCCCGCAGTGGCACCATGTTCTTTGTCATCGGCTTGCCGAAATCAGGGTCTTTCCCCCCTTCGATAGACGAGTTATGGCTGAGTACCGACTCCTGGAGGCTGCCGGCCGGGATGGTCAACTTTTCCGCCAGCCCGCCGATTGTATCCGCTTCGATGAGCCTTCCCCGGGCGACGCCTCTTTCGATCTCTTCCGCGCTGACCGCCAGCTTATCGAATATGTGCCGGTTCAGGATCGCATACGTCGGTTTTTCACCCGATGCTATCTGGGCATTGGAAACCGCATCGCGGCGATCCATCTCGTTGACGAACCTTCTGCCGTGCCTGTTGACGTAGAATATCCCGAAGCCGACTCCGGAGTAAGGATGAACGGCAAAAGAGTCCAGCCCGCCCTTGTCCGGCTCGGCGCAGGGGTAGAGCTGGATGAACTCAAGATGAAGGGCGTCGGCGCCGATCGACTGCGCGTACCTGATCATCTCACCGGTCGCCCCCGGATGGTTTGTGCAATTATACTCGGGTCCGAGGGAGGGATTAAAGGCCGTGCGCATCTCAACGTCCCTGGCGAACCCTCCCGAGGCCAGGACCAGGGCGCGCATGACCTTAATCTGCGCCGTTTTCCCTCCGGCAGTGGTTTCGACCCCCGTTACGGGGCCGTCTGCGTCCTGCCTCCAGATCCGTGTCACCCGCGTATTCAATCGAATTGTTGCCCCCCGGCTCTGAGCGAGCCTCTTCAAGGGCTCGGTAAATCTGAGGCCGGCGCCCACGTCTGCCTGGTGGCTTCGGTACGCCGAATGGCCCCCGGGGCGGGCCAGGGTTTCCCTGAACACGGCCCCGTTGTCGATGAGCAGATTCAGTCCATCCTGGGCCCCCTTTACCATGATTTCGACCAGCTCGGGAATATTGAAATAGTCCCCACCCCTGAGCGTATCCGCCTTGTGGCGTTCCCAACTGTCTTCGCCGAGATTAAGCTTCTGCCTGAGGTGGAGCTTGCTGTCCCAGGCGCAATAGCCGCCCCCGGCAATGAGGGAATTGCCGCCGTACCTCCGCATCTTATCAAGAATAACGACCCCGGCCCCTTTTCCTGCGGCTTCCGCCGCCGCCGCCAAACCGGCAAAGCCGGAACCCACGATCACGACATCTATCTCTTCGTCCCATGTGGGCGGCAATTCTCTCGTCATCGTCACGGCACCTCCCTCCCCTTTTTGCGCGGGCCCGTGTGCCTCGCGGCTGTCTTACCCTTTTTGCCGGGTATGCTACCCCTACGCGGCCCGTTTTTATCACCATACCGGCCGATCGGGTTAATCTGTCGACCGGTGTCATTTAAAGACTCTCCCTGGCCGTTGTCAAGAAAATAAAGTGTGTGAGTCTTTTAGGGCGAAGGGATTTTGAGCATCTGCTCGAAGTCGCCCACCTTGATGTCGGACATATGCCTCACGATACCTTTTGTGGATGAAGACAAGGATGACACCAAAGAGAATTAATGGACCTTGAACTCAAGACCGCCGTCGAACATCTCCACGACTGTAAAGCCTCTTTCATCGAGGATGTTGTAGTAGTGGAGAAGTTCGGAGATAAGACCGCCTGGAGCGGTACGGTATCCGTCTATAGTCTGGAGGGTCACCCGAGGGCCACCCGCGCCTATGCGTGGTCCTCACCGATAGAAGGGAGCACGAAGCGGCGGTACTATGCCGTGCTTCACGTTCCGCCTGTAGATTCGCCGGAGAAAGCAGTCAGCGTCAATTGTTTCTGATCAGCGAAAGAGGAGGAACGGAGGCGACAAGTATTTCTTAAAGCTTTACTGTACGGTAATCCCTCTGTTTCATCAAAGCCATACATTACGTTCATGTTTTGTACGGCTTGTCCGGAGGCACCTTTGATCATATTATCAATAGCGCTAGCAACAACACACACCGGCAGATTTTTCGTCATCGTCTCAAGACCCGATATCGCAGAAATTGGTTGCTTCTACGCTAATTACTTCTGGAAATGTCTTCTCGGCAAACTCGGACAAACGGCTCGTTCCGTACATTTCTTCATACGCAGCATAAAGCTCAGCCTTCTTAAACGGGTCTTTCAGCTGGAGATAATGGGTTGATATGATTCCGTACTTAAACCCGCATAAATGCGGAGAGAAAGTAACCGGAATCTTCTTCTTAAACATGACTTCAATTTCTTGCTCCATCTCGGGAATATGTTGATGCACGTTCCCTATTTTATAGGGTATAATGTTCCCTTCTACCTCCATAGCCGCATTGCCCCCATTGGCGCCTTTCCCGGCTCCCGATACTCCAGACATTGAGTCTATAAAGAGGGGCTTAGTGCCATCTATAAACCCACCTTTTAACAAAGGTGCCAGAGCTAACAGAGTTGCAGTCGGATAGCACCCAGGATTTGCAACGAGGGTAGCTCTCCTGATTTCTTCCCTGTATAATTCGGTCAGGCCGTAGACGGCTTTGTTGAGCAAATCCTCCCTGCCGTGTCCGCCTTTGAAACTCGGATACCATTTCTTATAGAGCGCTTTGTCCTTTAAACGAAAGTCGGCGCTTAGATCGATGAACCTAACGTCCTTCCCGATTTGTGCTAGCGTAATCTACGAGGTTGGCTGTCTCCGTCCACCATTCACCATGACCTTTATGTAAAAACACCACGTCATTGTTCTCTACCACCCTCTGCTTTTCATACACTTCCGTTGTTTTCTGGAGCATACCACGCAAAAAAGGATGAAGCTCTTCTATCTGCTCGTCCTCTTGTCCTGTGACAAGCATGTTTATGTTTACGTGCTCATGCTGTAGCAGAAGTTTTAAGAGATGAGCCGGAGGAGAGACTACGGGCGCCAATCACGCACGCATTAATTTTTTTCATACCCATATGGACCGCCTGTTATTTGAAGAATCCAGACGAACCTTTTGCCTCCTGGGGAGTCTGTCAAGATATTTTCGAAATATATCTTGACTTTTTTAAAAACATACGAACCTATTTTTAGGCCCGTCATTGCTCTCAAAAGCCATTGTACCCCGCGACTTTTGGCTTGTCAAGCGTTTTTTGTATTCACACTATAACTATTTTTTTAACTTTAAACAAGTAGTCCTCCGCAAATTTTGTGTGATCGGATGAAGACGATAATACCTTAAGTCTGCCATCTTCATGGATTCTTTGTTGTGGAAGTTGGTTAGCCGTCCCTCACCACCTGTAACTCACGTCCAGCATGATTTTCCCGTTGGCCTGGGCGGCGGCACCGGCCGATGGCGTCGCAGGCGCCGCGCCCGCCTCGGCGTAAGCCGCCCAAAAGACGCGCCCGGTCCTGGCGAACGTCCATCGCGCGTATGCCGCCCCTTCCGGCCCGTGGAGGCCGACGCCCGCCCTCGCGCCGACCTCTTTTCCGTTCTCGAACCCGAAGAAAGGCAGCGGCTCCTGCTTCAGCTCCACCTCCGCCTGACCCGACCGAGCATCGAGGACCGCGACCGCGTCGGTCTTCCCCGCATACGGGCCGACCTCCGCCGTGGCCACGACCTGCTTGTCCGGGTTTTTCGCTATCGCGTCCGGCAGCTTCAGCTTTTCGACGACCCGCTCTTTTTCTACCGTGACAATTTGCGGCGGGCCCGGGATTGTCACGACCTTGATCCGGCTGGCCGCTGGGATCGGCTGAGCCGGCGCGTACTGCGCCCCAGGCGCCGGAGTGGCCCTATGGGTCAGATCCCACGCCTCGTGCGCCACGAGGGCCGCGACGACGCACATCAGCACTATTTCAAGGCCGGTCCGAAGTTTCATTGCCTGCCCCCCTTATCGCCCCCACTATGTCGGGAACCTTCTTCAACCCGTAAAGCGCCACCGCGAGGGCCGCGAGGCCCGTGGGAGCCACAACGAGCGGTACGTTCCTGACCTGCGCCCATATCAGGGTGAATGTCCAGGCCGTGACAACCAGGACGACCGACACCGATCCGACGGAGACTTCCGCGTCGCCTTCCGAGAAGAGTTTCTTGAGCCAGGTCTTCACCGCCTATACCGCCTTCTTGACCTGCTCGACGGCAGTCTGCGCCGCCTGTGCTACCGACTTCGCGTCAGCCGCCACTGCCTGGGCCGTCTCCGTGGCCGCCTTGATCTTCCGGCTGAAGTAGGCGTGCCTGATCTCGAAATAGATGATCGCCGCCACCATGACACACACGCCGATGATGATCCCTGTCAACATACTCTCCTCCTTGTTTTTTGGTCTGTGCTCCATGTCTATGCTCTGTGCTCATTTGTCGACCCAGAAGGTCGTACTGCCCCATTTTGCAACCATCACCTGACCGCTCTCGTATTCGGATGAACGTGCTCTTCCCTGAAATAGAGCACGTCATCACGACCGAAGGGGTTCTTGATCAGCCCGTTTATCACCCCTGCCGCGATCCCTTCGGCTATCCTCAGCGCCTTGTCGATCTGATAGTGGGCATCCCAGTTCGCCGCGATCCCTTCCGCAAGCACATACTCGGGGTCGTTGGAGTTGTACTCGCTGAACTGGTTGGGCTTGAGGATCACCTCATGCATTGTCCGGTAAAAAGGTTGGGGGGACACCCCTCTCGCCGTTATAGTTTTCGGAGGAGTGTCCCCCCTCCGTTTTTGCCTGACGCGCAGCATGACTACCCATGCAACCCCTACCTGTGCCTCATAGGGCTGGTTGCGCCCCTCCAGGTAAATTGTCAGGCCGAGCAGGTGCTCGTCGGTAAGTCTGTCAAAGATCGGCTTATCTTCCGGTTTCATTTCACCGTCCTCTGCAACAGGGTCTTAATGTCCTTTCTCATCTCCTTGACCGCATCCCACAGTTCACCCTGGCCGGCCACCATTGTGGAGTGCAGCGCACATATAGTCCGGGGTCTGAACAACGCGATCACGCACACGATGCCCCCTATCGCGCCGCATACTACAATCGCAGTTCCTATGTCCATCTCATCCTCCGTACCGATTTCTCACCCACTGTTCCTCATCCGTCTCATGGTAGCTGCACGGCGAAAATTTGTAGTAACGCGGACCCTACCGTGCCGCTTATACCGGTCGCTATGTTCCCATTCCCATCGCACCTTTGCCACCCGGATGCTCTGTTAGCGACACTTGCCGCCTGGGCAATGAGATAGACGCTTGCGCTGCCACCGGCAGCACCGTTGTAGGTGTAAAACTCATATCCAGCCGACGTTGCTTGTCCAGCCAGCAACTCATATACGCTCGCAACCCCCTTTGGGATTATTCCAGCGGACTCCGATTCCAGCACTATGGGGTTTACTGCCGTCATGGTGACGTTATTGAAATCCGTAAGGACAACGGCCTTGTCCAGCCAGACGATCTCGCCCGGTATGGGCCGGTAGTTCCCCGCCCCGATGGATGAGCCGAAGATCAAGCATGGGCTGGCTCCAGTAGGCGGTGCCCGGGGCGGCGTTGGAGTGGATGCCGAGGACGCCGAACTCCGACGTGCTTGTCGATGCCGCCAGCGTTACTTCCAGCCAGTGATAGGCGCCGTCTCCCGGATGATAGCTGCTATATGCCGCCTGCGTGCCGTCTTCCAGTTCGAGCCTTGCATCATTGGCCGTCGATGACATGACCCACGCCCCGAACGTCACCGTCCTACCGGCGAACTTGCTGTAAAAAGCCGGTTGATTATAGATGTTAAGGCCGAACCTGAAATAGTCGCTCTGAGCGGCGGGGATGCTCTTGAGGGCATGATATGACCCCGCCTTGGTGTTGGTGCCATTTGGCTCGCGGTAGAGATGTATAGCCGTATTTTTGACCCACCCGTCCATGGCATGGGTGTCACTGCCCACGCAGCCCGGAGTCACCTCATAAAGCGTGAAGGTGCAGGCATTGCTTGCTGCTGCCGTGTTCGTGACCGTGAGCACGGTGGACGAGCCGGTAGCGACAAAGGTGATCGTGTTTGCGCCTGCCGCGAGAGTGGTAGCGGGCACGCCACCCGTGCCGGAGAGCGCCAGGTGCGCCCCTGACGTGTGGGTCTCCGTCGCCACAAGCTGATAGAGATGCCCTGAAGTGAGGCCAATGCTGGCCGTTGAGCCCGACTCAGACGTTCCCGCCGCGTTAATGGCGCTCGTGATGTCCTTGGTGCTGCTGGTGAGCGTGTCATAGCCTGGAGAACCGTTGGCCCAGCTTGCGATGAGTTGAGCGCCATAATTTGCAAGAGCGCCGTTGCTCCACACCCCAAAGCCCGAGTTGGTCAAAAGGTTTGAGAGTACCTTCGGCACCGCAAGAGTGCCGTCGCTCGCAAGAGAGCCATCCCCTTTTATCGTTTGCGGGACATACGCTGTGCCGCCTGCGTTGCCTGCCAATACCTGGCCGGCGGATGGGGCCGTGTTCGGCACGATGGCGGCCTTTGTCTGTGCGTCGTTGGTGACATTGGGGAGAGACTGGTTAATCCCGGACGATCCGGCAACGAGTGGGAGGAAGAAGATAATGCATAGGATGAGCATGGAGCATGGAGCATGGAGCATGGAAAAGAAGCTCTTGCTCTGTGCTCTGTGCTCCATGCTCCGTGCTGTCTTATTCGTTTTCATTATCGTTCCTCCGTCCATCCGACCGTGGCCGTGCTCGACGCCGTCACGCAGTACCACGCCACATTCCCCGAGCTTCGATCAAAGGTCACGGAGGAATATTGCGTACCCAAGAGCACGCCCGCGTTAGTCGTGCTGATGTCCGACCTGGGCGCGATGTAGACAGGTTGTGAGGACTGGTTCTGAAAGGTGATGGAGAGCCGACCGTATGGGTGTGCGCCGCCCGACTGGGTAGCTGTGTAGAGTAGCGTCGGCGTGTTCTGGCAGGTAACCTGACCCGATACAGGGCTGCTGCCGAGTGCCGTCGCGGAGGCGACATTCTGCCCAAGCGCGTTCCCCGCGATGCAGAGAATGATAAGGATAACCAGGGATAAGAGTTTTTTCATCGCATCTCCTTTGCACTTAATGATTCAAAAACGACTGCGAAGAGGGGTCTTTTCATCTGCGCCTCTTTTTATGGACTCACTACCGTCGTGCCTATTTTGAGCGACCCTGGGTTAGCCGGCGGCTCAAACGTTCCATGCGGCACATAGCCGTTGATGTTCGTCATATATCCTGCCGTTGCACCGCTGTAGCCGACTATATAGGCAACGGCCGGATTTGCCGTGTCGATCACCTCCAGGCCGTCTACGCCGATTGCGGCATTATCGGCAAACCATGCCGCCCTATGGAGGATAATGCCGCTCGCATTGACCACTTTCAGGCCCTTTGCAATGACGGCCCCGCAGTTGCCCACGTAAAAGCCCATGCCTGCCGGGGTTATTGCGGTCAGGTTGCCGAGGGTAAGCGTCTGGCAGGTAAGGTTGAAGGCGCTGTCGTTCCCGCTTGAGACCACTTTGACATTGTCGAAGGAAACCTCACCCGCAGCGGCAGTCCCACAGACGCCCCGGTCATAGGGAGAGAATACGTCGATATTCCTGAAGGCGATTCCGGTCCCGCAGGCGGAAAACTCGACGCCAAACTGGTTACCTACCCTTGGTGTGACGGTCCCCGCGCCCCTGACAATGCCGTCGCTTATGCTCACGTTCGACGGCACGCGGTAAAGCGTCCCGCCATCCGAGTAGACTATCACCCCGGAAGAGGACGTACCCTCTATGTAGAAATCAGAGATCACGAGGTTGGAATGCCCGGCGCTCTTGATGCCTGATGCCTTGGAATTTCTCACGATGATATTTGTCGCAAGGCCGCCTGATGCGTCCGGAAGCCCGGCATTGTTGACAAAGGAGACACCATCATCACCCGAAGCTAAGCTCTCCCACCCATTCACGCGGGGGTCCGAGCAGTTGTCAAAATGAAGGGCATCTCTTTGTGAGGTCACGGAAAAGCCGTTCTCGACGTATGGCCGGGTGCAGCACCAGATCACCACCGCGCCGCATGCACTGTCCTCGACGTAGGGCCTGATCAGCCTTGTATCGGTCGTGGATATAAGTTCAAGGGCATGCCCGCCGGTGTTTGTGGTCGTCGGGGTATTGTAGGCGATATGAATATCCTGAATGACTGCCCCTGACCCTCCCGAGAATGCTATACCCCCCTTGGTGTTGTCGCTCATCACCAGCCTTGAGCAGCTGGTGAACCGAATTGTTCCTGAAAAACCGGTGACAGTGAGTGCGCCGGCACTATTATTGATCAGATAATCGCCGCCGCCGAAAACAACGTTGCCGCTCGCGTTGGCGGCAAAGGCACAAGCCACCGCATTCGTCATGTCCGTCGTGCCGGGGACGCTGTTCGTTGTCCAGTACTCGGGACGAGCCTCTCTCAGCCCCGTTACCTGCCCCGGCAGGAACCCGGAGAACGCCTGACCTTCAGCGCGGAAAGGCCCATTGATCGTGAGGGTGCCGCCGGCGCCCACAATTTTCCCACCCTCGGCCATAACGATGCTGATATTGCCCGGTACAGTGGTCGCGCCGGTTACCGTCGCAGGCACGTTGATGAGCAGGTCCATCGGGGCTGAGCCGAGGGCCGCCACGGCCGCCGTGAGGGAGGCATAATTCGACACATAGATGGGTGGGGCGGGCAAGGCGGTTGCAACAGGGGTGATGATGCCCGTGGCCACAGCCGACAGCCCCGCATCGAGGGCGCCGGAGTCCCATGCGACCGTCACCGTCGTGTAGAGCGGGTTGCCCGCAATGCTTGTCGTAGTCACGGTCCCGTAGAGGGTACCGGCTGAGACAATCGCCTGTATCCTCAAACCCACCGGGAAAAGGGCCGTCTCGTCGCCGGGGGTCTTGAACTGCGTGCCGCTGATATAGGTGGCAAGCAGGGCCTGGTTTACCCACTGCCCCTGGCCCGTGCCCGCCGCCGCAGACGATGAGACGTTATCCTTCGACCAGACGAGGCTCCCGGCCGAGTCCTGGAGCACCAGTTTCGTGTAGCCGGAGAGCCACACGTCCGCCTCGCCGCATGCGTCGAGTATGACCGGGTTGGCATTGACCGTCTGACCCGTGGAATCGGTGTACGTTGCCTTAAGGTACCCGAAGCCCGACGTGCCCGGCTGAAGGCTCCAGAGCTTCCCCCCGGCCAGAGGATTCCCTGTGCCGGGGTAAAACGCCTTGAATCTGACGGGAGGGGCCAAACTAACACTCATTTATCACCTCACTAAAGAAGTAGTTAAAACAATCGCGAACCGCGGAACGAAAAAGGTCTTCAGATCCGCGATCCTCGTCTCGCGATCCTCGATTAGAAGTTTATCCCGTACTGTTTTCCTTTGTTGATCTCGTCTGCGAGGACGTCCAGGCCGGCCTCTTCCGTCGCGAGTCTCTTCCCCTTCACCTGCTTCGCGCGCGACTTCACGAGATCGACCGCCTCTCTGACCGTGTCACCAAAGCCGATGACCGTGCCGACGGACTCGAATCCCGGCACGCAATAGTAGTCCTCGCCCTTGCGAACCGCCATGCGGAGCTTCAGCCACCGGCGCAGTTCCTTCGGGAACCCGACGTTGACCCACGCGTCGCGGGCCTCACTCGATTCCAGCGCCAACGCGGCTGCGTATTTGTGACTGATGACGGGTGGGATCTTCTCCCCTGTGGCGAGTCCGTAGACCACCTCCGTATAGTTCTCGAAAAGCTCTGCCTGGATAGCCGCCACCCCTGGTGCCGCGAGCCTGATGGTCGGGTCTATCAGGTACGGGGTACGCGATGGACCGATTTTGAATTCGGCCGAGTAGAAGAAGCGCGTCTTGTGCTTTTTGAACTCGGGCGCAAGCCCTTCGTCGATCCACTGCGCCGCATCGGGCAGATCGGCCTTTGTCCGATAGACGCGCTCAATGATGCCCGAGCCTTTACCTTCATACCCCAGAGCCGTCGGGAAGATCAGCTCCCCCTCCCAGGTGATGGCGTCGATGCCCGGCTCCACCCCTTCGAGCAGCTCCTCGCAGATGAAGACCACGTCCTCCTTGTAGGGGCCCAGCTTATACGCGATCCTGTCGACGGTCCATTCCGTCTGGTGCTCGTCGATATGCCTAAAGCTCTCCTCGATGCCCCGGAACAGGTCGATCTTGATAAAATAGTTCTTGTGCTCCCCGATGAACTTGCGCAGAGCCGTCACGCCTTTGACGCGGTGCGTCTCCTGGACGGGCAGACCGTTTTCCTTCTGTCTCATGCGGCCGTGCCAGCGGTCCAGCTCCAGTTTTTCCGCGGCCCCTGCCCCCGCTACCGGGTACTCATGCTTCCGCAGCCACTCCACCAAGCCTGCGCAGGTCGTATCCGGGACAAAGATGAAGTCCGCCCCATCCAGGTGCTCCTCGAAGCTCACGATTCGCTCCATGCCGTCAAGACCGTCGCCGATCTTCGCCTTGAAAGGCTCGGGGAAAGCGTCGGCCCAGGGCACGAAGTACTTGACGGCCGCGCAGTCGCGGAGCAGCCGGAGGGCACTCTCGGTGAAGAGGCCCAGGTCGTAGACCAGGGCAGTCTTAGTTCTCAGGTTCATCGTGCGCATACCTCCTTCCTTGAGTGACGAGTAAAGAACGCTCTGCACTCGTCACTTCTTCACTGACCCCTCGTCCTTCTCCCCGCGCTCCGCTCGATCTTATCGAGGCCGGCGGCCGCATCGGGGGCGGGCGCAGTCAGCCGGGGCGGGCGGATGGCCGCCGGCAGCACACCGTTCGGCCGCAAGGGGCGGAGCGAAGGCAGTTTGTGGTGTACCAGGGACGGGCGCCACCGTGCTATCCCATCACGCAGGCGGATCTCCTGGAGCCTTTTCCTGATCCGCGCATTTTGCCGCGCATCCCCATAGGCTGCCACGGCCACCACGTCCCGCAGGGAGGGAGGGCGGTAATAGGCGGACAACACGTTCATATTCGCGGCTGGCGGCGCCGGCGTCAGATAATTCTTCCAATCGGCCATGATTCACCTCGGGTTTGTTCGCTTTTTCGCTTTCACTTTTTCACTCGTCACCGGGCACTCTCTTCTCTCCCCTCTCCCGCTTCTTTCGTCACTCGCCACTCGGCACTCGTCACTGTTCTTCTCTCCCCTCTCCCCTTCTACGCCCCATACCCGTTCTGTGCGATAAGCGCGTTGATAAGAGCCTGCTGGTTCTGGTTATTCAGATACGTGCCGTAGCCGCTCATGATATTGTTTGCAAGGTTGTTCAACCCGCCCGCATAGGCATTGCCCGCGCCCACGGTCCCTGCCGCGAGGGCATTTGCCCCGCTTACCCCATAGTTGCCTATGTTGCTGGCCGTGTTCATACCCATGGTCCCGATCGCCTGTGACTGATTCTGCCCGAGCCCGGAGAGCCCCGCCAAAAAGTTGTAAGGCATGGTGTACTGGGAGTTCAGATTCTGGCCGTAGGTACCGAGGGCCTGGTTGTAGTACTGGTTCTCGTACTCACTGGCAAGACCAGCGCCCAGGTTCGCGAGCGATGCCGCGGCGGTACCCGACCCGTAATTGCCTGTCGCCGCGTTCTGCGCGTTCGCCGCCGCGATCGCCTGATCCCGGACGAACCGATAGTCCGGGTCATTGGCGATCTGCGTGGGATCGAAGGAAAACGCGGGGATGTTCGAGAACCTGCCTCCAGGCTGCGTGCCGGCCGCGAGGGTATTGACCGCCCCTGACCCGGCCGTGAGCCAGGGCTGCATGTTCGTCTGTGACGTGAGCCATTCCTGGTACTGGAGCTGCGCCGCTGCGTTATTCGCGGCGGCTGCGGTATCCGCGGCGGACTGTTGAGCATTCGCCTGCTGCGACGAGCCGAAAAGGCTCATGCCTCCGCCGAGTAAGGACGCGCCTATGATCGCTTCTGCTCCCATGTTATCTCTCCTTCTTTTTGAAGACCGGTGTGAGGCCGTTCGGACCTTCGCCTTTCACCTTCACGTAATACCGGCCGAAATCCTGATAGTGCATGCCCTCGAAGAGACGATATACCCCGTTGTGCATACCGCCGTGGGTCACGATGATCTGCGCCCCCGCATCTTCCGCTGCCTTCTCGAGCAGCCTTACCACGCGCATTCCTTCCGAGCCGCGCCTGTAGTCGGGGTGGAGAAAAAGAAGCGGAACGGTCCCGTGAATACAGGCATAATGGGGATGAGGAGCTACTATTACCACCGCGAAGGCCTTTACCTGCCATCTCTCATTCCTGCCTACGATCACCCGAAGTCTCCCGACGTCTGCAAGACCCTTATAAAGCACCCAATCGGGATCGGCGGGAAACGCGTGGAACGGCGATGCGACATCCGTCCAGTAGAGCTCCGTCATGAGCGACATCTCGTCTATGAGTCCATCGTCGAGCTTTTCGGTATGGTAACTGAGCATCATCTCACCTTAACGGAAGGGGGACACTCCTCTCGATAACGGTTGTGGGGACACTCCTCTCGCCTCTTGTTCTTCGGAGGGGTGTCCCCACTCCAATCTTTGAGGGGTGTCCCCCCTATCCTAAGTACTTCCATGCGCTCCCCGTCCACCGGTAGTGCCCCTCACCGCTTCCCGGGTTCCAGTCCGCGCCGTTCGCGTAGGCGATCAGTCCCCGGGTATGGGGCGGCTCCATTTTGCCGAATTGGGGGTTTGTGGGGTCGATCCATTTCAGGATATTCCCCGTGGCCAAAAGCTCCTGCAGCCACTGCTGCCATTGAGGGTCCGTGAGGGACAAAGTGGTGCCGGGCCATTGGCGGATCATCGTTCGGTCCCCTCCCATGGGTGACGAGTGCCGAGTAACGAGTAATGAGCAGAGAAAGGCACCGTTCCTTTACACTCCTCACTCGTCACTCGGCACTCGTCACTCGTTTTCATTCCCCGTCCGCCCCTATCAGCACCCTCTTCACCGGATCCGAGATGGTCACCCGGAAGATCCTGTCTCTCGAATACCCCAACCGTCGCCAGATTACCCTTGTCCTGTAGCGCCCCGCCGAGCCCATCGACGCCATATACTCGCTCGACCACGTGTGCCCCCCGTCATCGCTCCACGCAAGCCCGGCCTGAGGGTCTATCCCGGTCTGAAGGGAGGACGCGCCGTCGCCGACGCCCGTTTCCATATCCAGGGTGAGGCGGCGGATGAAAACATTCTCCATGCCTTTCCTGTCGAAGAGGTGCTGGCTTGTCCTCATGCTCACCAGGGGCAGCCCGTTGTCCTCGTACACGTCGGAACGCATCTCATAGATGTTGCCGTTTTGCCAGTCCCCGATGAGGTGCTTGCCGTCGAATCCGGCATAGCAGTTGCCCACGTGCCTGCCGAACGGTTGCGGTGCCATTCCTGCGCCGTTTGCAGGCGTGGCTCCGCTCGAAGCTTGCTCCCGCCACGTCGAGCGCTCGTGCCACATCTGGGTGGACGCGTCGTAGACCCATGTGGCGTTCCCCGCAGGGAAGGTAATCACGTAGAAGGTATGTCCCTCGCTGCTGTAGCAGTAGGCAAAGGCGTCATTCACGCCGGGATAGTGACTCATCCGGTAGACGATGGCGGGTGGGGTAACGATCTGCGGCACGAGGCCCGAAAGTTCCACTACACCCACCAACTCCCCGCCGTCGTTGTTCCGCTGGTTGGCGAGGAAGAAAAATGAGTTGTCGCCGCGGGCGACGCTTGCGGCCGCCGGGGTCCCATAGTCGATGACCTGGCCCCCTATGCGCATAAAAGGGAACCCCTGGGTGGTAGACGTTCCCGCATCGTACCAGATCTCGGAGGTATACTCCTTTATCATCCAGAGCTGCTGGTGCACGTTAATCACGGCCTGGACCAGGTCGGGGGCGGCCGACACCGGGCTTGTGGCCAGCGCCGACCACGTGGTGCCGTCGTAAAGGTTCGACGCGGACGCCGACATGCTGTTTGCATTCGCGATGACGAAATAGCCGTCGATGTAGGTGAGCGACCCCGCGCCACCGACAGGCCATCCCCCGCCCGAGATCGTGGTAAAGACGCCCGTCGAGACGTTGTAGATATAGCCGTTGGCGCCGTCCACGATCATCAACTGGTTTCCGCCTACCCCGCCCGCCGCGAGGCCGTTGTCTGCCATCGCCACCCTGCCCGCCGAGGTCGCGAGCGTGCCCGGAACTTGCGAGACCACGCCGCGTGCGTCGACGAAGTAGAGCTTGCCTCCTGCCACCACGTAGAGGAGCGGGGCACCCGTGTGCGGGTCGTTGAAGACGTGCATACCCCTCACCGGAGATTCGCCGACCTGAGCCCAGAGCAGCGTCCCCGGCGTGTTGACGAGGGCTATCACCGATTTTGCGCCGGCGGGGTTTGTCTCGGGATAGAAGTTGACGGACCGCGACGCGTCTATATTCGATGAGCGGCCGTTATAGGTAGGCCCGACGAAAGGGATGTTCATGAGTTCCACCCGCCCGTGTACACGTTGTAGCCGCTGCGCTTGCCCGGCACTTCTATGTGGGCCGTCACGCGCTTCGCGTTCATGGTCTCGATGGTGCGCAGACCTTCCGCCGCCAGCAGTTTCAGATCGTTCTCGACGGGTTGCGCACCGCCGTGGTACTGGGGCCACAATCTGACCGCGAGGTTATATTCGAGCGCCTCGTAGTAGGCGGACTGGAAGGTGACCGTGTCCGTCAGGCTGACAAACTCCGTCAACGTCCCTCTTTCGCCCATGTAGAGGGTGTAAGGGGTTGAAGAGTCGGGGGCGGGGTAGAGATAGACGACGCCGAGTGGGTTTGCCGCCTGTGTCCGGCCGGGGTCGAAGAAGAGACCTTGCGGACGTCCGGTGCTTACCGCCTTATCCCCGATCCCGTCATATTCGTCCGGAGCCAGGATGCCGACCGGCGTATCGATGGACCGCCCGTCCCGGACGTAGGCGTCCGTGATCGCCGACGGCCGGGTCGTGTTGAAGTCGCCTCCCGGCCCGACGGTATACGCATACTTCCCCGGGACAAGCGGGAACCCTTCAAGGACGGTGCCCAGGACCATGAGGGAGCGCACAGACCACGCGTCTATCATGAAGTTGAGCTTCGTCAGCCCGTCCGCCATCTCGTCGGACGTGGGCGATTCCGATTTCGCGATCGCCCCTATGTCCTGAAGGGCCGTCCTGATGAGCTGCTGGACCTGGATGATCATAAAACCTCCTCGCCGAAATAGGGAAGCGGCACACGGGTGTTGAGGGCACCCACATGCCGCTTCCCTCTCTTTTCTTTTCGTCTCCCTTCGGCCCGGCCAGGCCGCGGAGAGAATCTTACGCACCCGCGATCAAATTGTGCGCCACGAGTGTCGCCCTCAGCTCGTTGAGCAGCGTGATTATGGACCCCTGCCTGGTGATTACGGCATTGATTGCGGCGGGGATCGCATCTGCCTGCGCCTGGCTGTAACCGTAGGGCGTGGTGACTGTCGAACCGGTAGTCGCCACGGGGGTTATCGCGCTCGCGTTTACTGCCGCCTGCGCCGAGCCGGACCGCTGGCCGATGGGGGTCGATTCTGCTCCGAAACTTACCGGGAAGGGTATACAAGCCCCGCCCGATGTGCCTTTGCCTAATTGTTCGTCCGCTCCCATATGTCCCTCCTCATAAATTGTTAGGGGGACACTCCTGTCGCCCCTTGGTGTTCGCAGGGGTGTCCCCCTGTCATCCGGTTATCCTGCAGGCCAGCTCCGGCCTTAAGGTAGCCCATCCCGCGAGCACGTCGATGCGGCACGGGAACTGCTGCATTGTTGATGTCGTAGGCCCTGACGATCAGCATGCTGATGCCGTCGTAGGTCTCACGGGCCGCGAAATCGACGCCCTTCGGCATCTCCAAATCGGCAGTCGCCAGGGTGAAGGCGTCCTTGTGGTAGGCGATGTTCATCGGATAGGCGGTGCTCGCGGCCCCGGAGAGGAGGGTAATCAGAGCCTCCTCCTGGGGAAGGGCATCGACCGTGCCGTTCGGTATCCCGGCGCCCGCTGCGATGATCGACGGGGAAACGATGAGGGTCCCCGTCCCATCGGTCAGGGTCGCATCCTCCGTGACCAGGAACGTCTGGGGCAGGCCCGTGCTCGACTGGTTCTCGGGGTTGACCGAATTGACACCGGCAATCGAGAAGATCTCTCCCGCTTTGAACGTATCGAGAGCGGTGAAGCCCTTGACAGCCAGCGTGGTGTCTCCGGTCGTGGACGTGGTCGCCACCTTGAAATTAGCGGGGGTGCCGTGCCTGGTGCCCGTGGTCAGGAGGTTGACGTTCTGGTCCATGGCGAACTCGAACCCGAGGGCCGTGCCGATGACGCCCTTCTTGTACTGCTTCGCGATCTCCCCCGCGTCCTGAAAGAGGCCCTTCAAGCCGCCCACGGATTTCGCCATGGCCGCGGGGTTGACCACGCAGCGCCGGGCGTCGTCCCTCGGCGCCGCCATGTTGTCGAGCATCATGCCCGCGTTCAGGTAGACCTCGGGCGCGTTGTAGTCGAGCATCTCGTTCGAGAACGTTCCGCCCGATGTCCCCGGCGTGGTCCCCGGCGTGCCCACCTGGTTGTAGATGTTGACGACCTGCGCCAGGCCGTCCTGGTCGATCTGGGAGGCGAGACGCGCCATGGCGGGGACGAGGACGCGCTTCGAGAAGTCGTCGAGGGAGAGCGTCAGCTCTGCCTGAGTGAAGTTGAGGCCCACCTGGTAGTTCGTGGTGAGGCTCAAGGGGACCGTGGACTCGTTGGTGTTCTGCGCCTGCAGGGTGGTTGTCTTCGACACGCAGTAGCGGTTCGGCAGCCTCACGTTGATGGTGGCGCCCACCTTTGCCCCTGATACGGCGAATTCACTCGAATACTGCTTGTTTACGTTCTTGACAAAAACGAGGTTGTTGTGGAGCACCCGTTGGGCCTCCCGCAGCACCTGCGTCGGCGTCAATAATTTGTTCGACATAAGCATCTCCTTTTTGTTCGGTAATCAGTGCCGAGTGCCGAGTTCAGAGTGCCGAGTGAAAAGCCCGAGGGACAAGGGACCACCGCTCCCCCAGGATCGAGCCCGGGGTCACGAGGACTCCAAAGACTCGGCCTTCGTTTTTCTTCACTCGTCACTCGGCACTATTCTTCACGTCACTCGTCACTTTCTTTTCCCGTACTGTGCCTCGTTTCTCCGCCTGACGAACTCGTCGATGGGCACCCTCTCGTCGTCCGTGTCTATGCTGCCTTTTGTCCCGCCCACGGGACGCACGGGCTCAGGCGCCTGGGAGACGGTCCGCAGGTCTCGCGACCGGACCTGAGGCCCTTGCGCCGCCTCTATCCGCCCGATCTCCCGCACCGCGGCAATGGGGCTGAGCCGGCTGATCCTGGCCGCCTCATCCCGGTGGGCGGACAGGTAGCGCAGGACCTGTGGCGCGCTTTCAGACTCCTTAATGGCGAACGCCATGGGCAAGCTGATGGGCAGCGTCGTGTCATTCTCGATCTCCGGAAGCTCCGGGTCGGATTCCGCCGCCGCCGCCATTCTCGCCCTGTAACGGCGCTCTATCTCGCCTTGAGTCTCCCTGGCCCGGTGGGCTTCCAGTTCCTGTTTTAAGTCCCACTTCGCCTTTTCGACGACATACCTTGTGCGCGCCTCCTCGAAGTCTTCCGACCGTTCGAAGTCGGCCAAAGTGGGGAACTCAGGGGCGCCTGCCGGCAAGTATCGGTGGGGGGACACTCCTCCGAAAGGATTGGGCGAGAGGGGTGTCCCCCCTCCATCGTTGGCCGGTCTTATCCGCCCTTCCGCAATGGACCGCCAGTATGCGGCCTCCTCGGCCCGCGCGATTTCCCGCCGCTCCGCTTCGTGCTGCCTGGCGACGAGTTGCTGGATGCGTCTCTCCACGCCCGAGGGTCCCGCCCCCTGTTCTTTCGGTGTTTCCGGCGCAAGCCGGGTGCCCGAGTCCCCGGTTGGAGCGGGCTGCGCAGACATCGAGTCCGCGTCGGGTGCGGATGACGACTCCGCTACAACGTCCGGCGTCAGCATGGTGGTGACGGTTGATCTTCCATCTATTCCTCCCCTTGTTTTTTCAATAGGTCCTCTATCTCCTGTTCGGCCTATTCTTCGTCGGGCCAAATAAGAAAACGGCACATGAGTGTGTGGGCACCCACATGCCGCTTCCTTAATTTGCTTTTCGTCTCCCTTCGGCCTGGCCGGGCCTTATAGGAGAACCCGATTTTTATCGAGCGACGCGTGCTCTAGCCGCTTCCGGCGCAAAGACCTCGCTCAAGAGGTCGAGGAGCATGCTCCTCACTTCCCCTCTCTCTCCTTGAGCCTCTTTCAGCGCCTTCAGTTTTTGCACGCGCAATTTTTCCTTCTCCACCTCCAGATGCATCTGCTTCACCTTCATCTCTTCCATCTTGACAAGCAGTTGGGGGGGCGGAGGCTGCGGAGGCCTTGGTCTGCCCTTCCTTGGGAGGCACAAGGGCCGGGGGCATGGTCCTCTCGATGCGCTCCGCGATCTCCTCCGCCCCTAAGAAATCCTGAAACTTGTAGACCAGGTCGCCCGCGATCTTCATGATCTCGGGATAGGCCGCCACCAGCCGTTCAAGCGATGCGGCCGCCTCCTGTCTCTGGGTGCTGTAGCTCGGACCCGTGGTAACTATCACATCATACTTGCCTGCGGTCAGGTCGTTATACCGCGCATTCCTGCCGTTCTTTGCGGCCAAGCGTACCAGCCTGGTCTTGTCCATGCCCCGGTATTGATCGGGGTCCGCGATTACCGCGTCCAGGGCCGCGCCTGCGGTCGTGTTGACGGGCACAAACGTCTCCGTGTCGTCCACGTTCCTGATGCGGATATCCCGCTGCGTGTCGTAGACCTCGGGGATCATCTCGTTGATCACGTGTCCGCAGTGGGCGATGGACCGGCTCAAGTTGTCGATGAAGGCGAATGTCCCCACGTCGCCCGGTTTCTGCCGCTGGAGGATGGCCTTGCCGGAGAGCTCCGGGCCTCTATCGCCCACGTCGGATGCCGAACATACCGATGGTATCCCTGATCGCCTGTTTGGCCTGCCCTATCTGCTCGAAGACGGCGACAGGGGGAGCGCTCACGGCCACCCTCTGCGGAGGGGGCGCGCCCTGATCGATGTTGTACTTCAGGAAGGGGAAATTCTCCGCGTTGGCCGCGGCAAAGTCCTGCTCGTAGCCTTCGAACTGCCTTGCCGTCCCGATCCACGGGGCCTTTGGGATCATGTCGACGATCTCGGCCGCGTCCGTGACCCAGAAATTGAGGAGCCTCTGAGGGTCCTTGGCGTCCCTGATGAGGCTCCGCACGTAGGTCTTCCCCTCGATCACGCGCTCGGGACCCTTTACCACGATAAGGGGGATATATTTGCCGGGGACATCGTTCGGCCCTTCGAGGATCTGATCGGCGCAAATCGCATAGTGGCGCACCTTTGGGTACTCAACCTCCCGCTCCTGAGCGACGGTCAGCGAAGGCGGAGGCACCGGGGAGGGGGGGCGACATGCGGTTGGGGGGATATCCCCGGCAAGCCGGGTTGAGGGGACACTCCTCCGAAAACGTTGGACGAGAGGAGTGTCCCCTCTCCATTTTCGAGTGTCCCAGCTTCCGATCTCTAGCTTTGCCGCTTCGGCTTCCACCCATTCCGCCAGCTTTGTTTCGAACTCCTCTCGCTTCCAGGTCTGGCCGTCTTCGGTCAGCACCATGGCGACCTTCTCATGCTCGATGACGTAGTAGTCGGCTATGAAGAACGTATCGCCCTCGTACCAGACTTCCTGGGCGACTCCCTTGCCCACTTTCAGCGCGTCACCCGGAGGCTCCTTGTCAGGGTACCGCTCTTCGAATTCGTCGCGGGTCACCTTCTCCAAGACAAAACCGTACTTTGAATCGGCGCCCACTTCAGATTTCGCGGAAGAGTCGAGATAGACAAGGAAGGGGTTCTTGATGCGCTCCAGGTAGATCTCCTGCAAAAAAGGGTTCTCCTCGGTATACCTCGTGAGCACGCGCCACGCGCCTAATCCGCAGGATGTCGCCATCTCGCCCGCGTAATCGTAGATCGCCTCGGCGTTCGAGAGGTACTCGATATTGGAGATGAGGCCGGACCGAATCTTCGCTATGTTCACGTCGCCCGCGGAATCGACCGGGCGAACCTTGATGCGCGCCCTGTTGTGGCGCATGTCGCCCACGACCTGGTTGACGTACTTGGGCAGCTCGTTCGTCTTGAGGCAGGGGCGTCCACGCAGACGCCTGCGCTGTTCTTCGGCCGGGTCCCACTGGTCGCCGTTCAAGAACTTCAGGTCTTCCACGGCCGCCTGGCGGTTGTGGTCATCGGCGTCGATCTCGCGCTTCAGGCGCTTCGTGGCAACATCGAGAAATGCTCGCTTATCCATTATCCCCACCTCAGGTGTTCCGCTCGTCACTTCCTTATCTCACCATCTCCTCGCCAAATCGATCCCATTCATGATGGACGTCACTTGCACGCTCTTGACCTTCGGACGGAAACCGCTCGCAAATGTCCGGAATGCGTCGGCGCCGTGGCTGCACCAGTTGTGGAGCGGGTGGTCGGCCAGTTTCTTCTTCTCCTGGTCGTAGTCGCACCGGTACCCTTCGAGGGCACTGATGCCGCGGGCGCATCTGCCTCCGTCGAACCAGCACTGGGACATGATATTGCGGCACTGCTCGATGCCCGAGAGGACCGCCTGCGTGTCGCGGGCGCGCTGCACCACGATCACCGGCCTTATCCCCAGGTTCTCCGCCGTTGCTTTCCGGCTCGTCCCGGTCCCGAGCTCGCGCACGTCCGCGTCGTGGGGCATGTAGTGGTCCCCGTACACGTAGGGCTTCTCCTTCAGGACCCTGGCATAATGGGCAAGCCCCTCGCCTTGCGCCTCATAGTAGTCGATGAAGCGCAGCTCGCGGCCGATCGCCTGCATGAACCAGATGGAGGTGGAATCGTCCATGCCGAGGTCCCAGAACGTGTAGACCTCGTGGCCGGCGGCATGAGGCACGGCGGTGATGCGCCCTGCCGTGCGGGCCTCCTTAAGCTGCTTTGCGTAGTAAGCCCCGTGCGATCCGCCCTCGAACGAGCAGTAGTACTCCTGGAGGAAGAGCATCTCGCCTTCGGTCTCCCCGAACTCGGCGAGCAGCTCCCGCCGCTCCTGGTCGAGCCTGTCGGGTGTAAAGACGGGCGTCCGGTCGGCGGGGAGGAGTGGGGCGAACCAAGTATTGTAGGGGGACACTCCTGTCGCATCTGCAACGGTTGAGGGGACACTCCTGTCGCCGTTTGTACTTCGGAGGGGTGTCCCCTCTCCGATCTTGACGGGGTGTCCCCCTTCCATTTCCGCTTTCGCGAAATCGTAGAGGCTCTTCCCGTGGTTCGCGCCCCTGGGCGTATAGATGAAGAGCGCCCACCCATCGTTCGCCGCCAGTATCGGCCTCAAATACGCCCACGCCATGGGGTCGGCGACGGCATACTCGGAGAAGACAATGCCCACGGGGGTCGAGCCGACGAGACTGTCGTAACGGTCGGAACCCACGAGCTGCCACGTCGCGCCGTTCGTGAACTCCAGGAACATCTCCCGATCGTGGGTCTTGGCCCGCACCCACCGGGGGAACGCCTCGTCGACCCTGCGTCTGCCCGTCTTTGGATTGAGGGCGTCCCAGATCACCTTGCGCGCCTGGTTGTACTGAGGCAGCATGTGCCAGTAGTTGCCCGGGCGCTCGATCATCTGCGTCGCGGTAAAATGGAGGGCCACGTCGTCTTTCCCCCAGCGCCTGTGGGCCACGCAGACCGCGCGCCTGCCGCCCTTTTCCAGGTAATCCCAAAGAGGCCGCTGATCGGGCCGGGGGACCCAGCCGGAAGGAATATCGATGTGATCGCGGAACGCGGATCGCGAATCGCGAATCTGCACGCTTCTTTTTCCCTTTTCCGCGTTTCGCGTTCCGAGATTCGCGTTTCCTTTAGCTTCGCTTTCCGCCATTTAATCCTCTTTCGAAAACTTTATGATGCGGACAATCAGGCCGCCTGCCGGGTGAGGGTCCTGCGCATTCCTTCCGCTTGTAACCCTTGTGCGCCTCGATGTCCTGCCTGGCCTTTTGCCTGATCGCTATCTGCTTCGGGTCGGGCTCCTCGCCTCCGGCGTGCAGCTCCCTTTCGAGCTGCTCGACCAGGAGCTCGTCCGGGATGCGCTCGTTTAGCTTCGCCACAAAGGCCTCATAAGAACGGGTGCCGATGCCTGAGGCTGTTTTCCCTTTCTTCATGATAACAGCTTAGTAGATCGCGAAAATCCTGTCAAAATGACAAGGAGGGGTGACAATCAGGCGTGTCATGGAAGGGTGACAAGGAGGGGTGACAAAAAGCACAAAACAAACTTTTTTTTGTTTTTTTCGATTTAGAAAAAAGAGCGCGACATTCACCATTGAACATTATCTTTGATGTACTATATATGATGGCTGATTATACGCTTGTCGCCACGGCGACCTTCGGGGTGGAATCCATTGTGGCCGACGAGCTCACGCGCCTCGGCTACGGGGACCTCACCGTGGAGAACGGCCGCGTCACATTCCCCGGCGGCGCGAGAGACATCGCCCGCTGCAACATCGCCTTGCGCTGCGCCGACCGGCTCCTCATACAAATGGCCTCCTTCGAGGCGACCGACTTTGAGGAATTGTTCCAGCAGACGCGTGCGGTCCCCTGGGAATATCTCATTCCCGCGGACGGGAAGATGCACGTCACCGGCAAGTCGGTCAGATCGAAGCTCAAGAGTGTGCCCGACTGCCAGGCCATCGTCAAAAAGGCCGTCGTCGAGGCAATGAAGAGGAAATACCCCGGCTCGTGGTTCCCGGAGACCGGCCCCGTCTACAAGATAGAGGTCAGTCTGGCTCACGACCGCGCCTTCCTCACCGTCGACACCTCGGGCCCGGGCCTCCACAAGAGGGGCTACCGGACCGGGCAGGGGGAAGCCCCTCTCAAGGAAACCCTCGCGGCGGCCATGGTGCTCTTAAGCAGGTGGGAGCCCGGCAGGGAGTTGGCCGACCCCTTTTGCGGGTCGGGCACTATCCCGATCGAGGCGGCCCTCATCGGCAGGCGTAGAGCGCCCGGCATCGGCAGGTCTTTCGTCGCGGAGACCTGGCCGGCCATAGCCGAGGGCGTCTGGCGGGAGGCGCGGGAGGAGGCGCGTTCCCTCATCGTCGCGCCGGATTTCAGGATACTCGCCTCCGACGCGGACGGGACGGTGCTGAAGGCGGCCAGGGAAAACGCGGAAGCCGCGGGGGTGGCCGACGCCATATCGTTTCAGAAACTACCGGTAGATCGATTCAGGTCGGCCAGGAAATACGGCTGCATTGTCTGCAACCCACCCTATGGGGAGAGGACCGGCGACATGCGCGACGTGGAGCGTATATATCGGACAATGGGGGAGGTTTACTCGCGCCTCGACTGCTGGTCCCTCTTCGCCCTCAGCCCCCATCCCCGTTTCGAACAGCTCTTCGGCCGCAGGGCAGAGCGGAAAAGGAAGCTGTTCAACGGCAATATACAATGCTATCTTTACCAGTACCTCGGTCCCCTGCCGCCGAAGAAAGTGACGAGTGCCGAGTAACGAGTAAAAGATTCAACGGCCGGCTCTCTTTCCGCTCGTCTTTCGGCACTCGGCACTCGGCACTCGGCCTTACTGCGTCCACCATATGGGCAGGGCGCTCTGGCGCTCGAGGATCTTCGCGCTCAGCTCGGCCTTGCGCTTCCGCACTTCTGCGAGCTGCTTGTCGAGTCGGTCGAGGTCCAGGCTGTACTGTATAGCAGAAGGCAGCAGGAGTTGGAGCTGCCGGTACCTATCCGCCTCCTGGGCGTAGTTCGTCGTCGGTGTGCCGCTTACCTGCGAGATGAGGCCGTCGACCTGCGATTTCACGTTTGCGAGGGCGTCCATCTGCTGCTGCAGCGTAGTCTCCTGGGCCGTGTACTGTTCGTACTGCTGCCTGTATACCCCTTCGATCGCATCCATTTCCTGGGCAGCGCCGATGAATGGGCAGCACGTCACAAACACGAGGAGCATTGCGAAAAACATGATACGGAAACGAACCATTCTCCACCCCTTGGCCGCTCTTATCCCTTCACCTTTATCTTTTTTAATTTAATCACGAATCCGCGGAGAGGCAAAAAAACAGTGCCGAGTAACGAGTGCCGGGTGGAAAACGCCATTTTCCCTATATGACGAATTCGCCGCCCCTGTAGATGACCTCTCCGTCGGCAAGGATCTCACCGTCCGGCCTCATGTCGGCGAGGAGGTCCCAATGGACCGGCGATTCGTTCACGCCCCCCGCCTCGCCAAACCCGCCGCCCAGGGCCATGTGCACGGTGCCGCCGATCTTTTCGTCGAAGAGCATGTTCCGCGTGAAGCGGCAGATGCCCTTGTTCGTGCCGATGGCCGCCTCCCCGAAGCGGTTCGCCCCCGGCACCTCCAGGATTTTGGCGAGCAGCTCCTTCCCTTTGGCCGCGTCAAACCCGATGACCTCTCCGCCCTGCACCGTAAGCCGCACGTCCTCTATCTCCTGCCCCATATAGATGCCCGGATAGGAGAAGCGGACGTGCCCCTCGACGCTCTCTTCGACGGGCGACGTGAATATCTCGCCTGACGGCATGTTGTGCCTGCCGTCCGAATTGATCCACGTCCTCCCCTCCGTGGAGAAGGAGATGTCGATGTCCCTGCCCCGAAACGTGATGCGCCGCCGCCCGTTCAGGAAGTCCACCACACGCTGCTGGCCGGCGCGTATCTCCAGCCAGCGGCCCTGTGGGTCGTCAGCATCGAGGAAGCACGCCGAGGCGATGAATTCCTCATACTCGCGAAGGCTAAGTCCGCATGCCTGTGCCTGGGCATCCGTGGGAAACTCGCACAGGGTCCACCGCAAGTCCCCGGCTGCCGCCCGTTCCCGGAAGAGCTTCCTCATCCCCGCCTCCGCGATGCTGACCGTCTTCTTTTTCTCAGGATCGACCGTTTCCAGCTCCCGCGTGTGGAAGGGCGCCCTGATGGTGAGAAAGGCGTCATACTCTTCAACGGCGCGGCTGAAAAGGGGGGATACGTGGGAGAGCTGCTCGACGCTCCCATCGTCGTAGAGGCGCCGCGTGATCCCGTTGAGCTTAATCCATGTCTCCGGGTGCGCCCCCACAGCCAGCGCCTCCCTGTAGACCTCCTGCACGAGCGGCTCGGACAGGTAGGTCGAGACGATCAGGAGCTGGTCGCCCGATCTCAGCCCCAGCGAATAATGCACGAGCAGACGCGCGTACTTCCCACGGTTATTCTTCATCTTCCGCCCTCCGAACGGACCCATGGCAGAGAGGCAATGTTGAATGCCGGTCCGTCTCTTTCGCGCAACCGATCGTTCAACGTTCAATTATGGCACATCATTCTCATGAATAAGATAGAGCACTTTGCGCAATAATGCATCGACCGCATCGACTGCGGCGGCAGACCGGGCCCGTGGGCAGGGCTAGCGGTCGAGTATGTTCCGCACTTTCTGAAGGAGGTCGTTGGGCGCAATCGGTTTCGAGATATAGTCAAGGGTCTTGCCGAAAACGCCCTTGCCGAGGACTATGTCGCCCGTATAGCCGCTCATGAAGAGCGCCTTCACGTCGTGCCTCACGCTCCGTATCTCCTCGTAGGCTTCCTTCCCGTTCTTCTCCGGCATCACGACATCGAGGATGACCAGTTTTATCTCGTCCCGGTGCTCCCCGAACTTCTCAACTGCATCCCGTCCGTTGACGGCCTCTATGACCGTGTATCCCAACACTTTGAGAATATCGGACGTGACCGCGCGGATATCGGCGTTATCCTCCGCAAGAAGAAGGGTCTCCCTTCCCCCTTTTGCCTCGCGAACGGCGCTTCTCGTCTCACGCGGTCTTTCTTTCACCTCCGGCAGGTAGAGAAGGAACGTGCTTCCTTCCCCCGGCCGGCTCGAGACGTTTATGTACCCGTTATGCTGTTTGATGATCCCATAGACGATGGAGAGGCCGAGACCTGTGCCCTTTCCCGGCTCCTTGGTAGTGAAGAAGGGCTCGAAGACCTTCTCCTGCGTCTTCTTGTCCATGCCTATGCCCGTATCGCTGACCGAGAGGAGCACGTAGGGGCCCGGCTTCCCGAAGCCGTAGGTCCTCCTGAACTCCTCACCGATCTTGACGCGCTGTGTCTTTATCCCCAGCTTTCCACCCCGGGGCATGGCGTCGCGGGCGTTCGTTGCCAGGTTCATAAGGAGCTGCTCGACCTGCGTCAGGTCCGCCGTGACCGTCGCGTCGTCGCCCAGCTCTATGGTGAGCTCTATATCCTCGGGCATGAGTCTTTGCAGCAGCTTCTCAACATCCTCGACAATGGTGGTGATCTTGTACGGTTTCATCTCCAACACCTGCTTCCTTCCGAAGGCGAGCAGGCTCTGGGTGATATTTGCAGCCTTGGCGGTGGAGGCAAGGATCTGGTCCACGTAGACCCTCAGAGGGTCGCATCTGTCCATCTTCATCTGAAGCAGGTTGGCGTATCCCATCAATACCATGAGGATGTTGTTGAAGTCATGGGCGACGCCGCCGGCCAGGGTACCGATAGCCTCCATCTTCTGTGCCTGCCGGAGCTGGGCCTCAAGGCTCTTCCGCTCGGTGACGTCCCTTATGAAGGCGAGGGAGATAGGCTCGCCCTGATAGGTCGTGCCCGTGACCGATGCCTCGATATATATGATATCGCCGTTCTTTCTCAGGCCCTTGAACTCGTAGCGGTCCGGGACTGCTTCGCCCCTTTGCCTCCTGCGATTGTAGCTGACGACCCTTTCCAGGTCGTCAGGGTGGACGGTAAGGTGATGCGTCTTTCCTACCACCTCTTCAAGGCTGCGGTAGCCGAAAATATCCAGGAACTTCCGGTTGACATAGATGTGGCGACCCTCCCTGACAAGGGCGACCCCGTCATTCGAGCTTTCAATCGCCGTACGGTAGCGCTCCTCGGATTCCTGGAGCGCCTTCTCGATGCGTTTCTGCTCGGTCGTGTCCCTGATCGATTCAATGGCCCCGACGATGTTGCCTTCACGGTCGAAGAGAGGCGATGCGGTGGCGGAGAGATGGGCGCCCCTTCCGCCGTACACCTTCGGTACATGGACCTCGATAGAAAGCTTGCTGCCATCCCTCTGCACGTGATCGTAGGTCCTCTCGATCTCCTCGTCCCTCTCGAATACGAGATCGATGTCGATCGGCCTGGGCTTTCCGTAAAAGGGGACCGCATATGCGTAATCCCCTTTCCCGAGAATCTCCTCCTTCTTCACCCCGGTCATCTCCTCGATGGCCTTGTTCCACGCCACAACCCGTTTCTCCCGATCGACGACGAAGGTCGCGTCCGGGAGGAGGTCGATGATGTCGGAAAGGCGCCGGTGGGCCTTTTGCAGCTCTTCCTCCGCGCGCTTCCACTCGGTAATGTCCTGGTTTGCGCCGTATCTTTTCACGACACGGCCTGAACCATCCTTAAGGACCCTTACCCGCGCCAGGATATGCCGCACCTCTCCATCGCGACGGATAATCCGGTGCTCCATGTCGGAAACCGATTCCGGGCCAGGTTTTGACCCACCTTGCTCCACAAATTGATAGTAACGCGGGAGATCGTCGGGATGCATGAACCGCTCTGCATAATCTTCCCTCGTCATGAGGTATCCCCCTTCCCGCTCGGCAGTGGTGCCGTAAAACGCATAGAAGGGATCGTTGAAGACGAATGCTTGTGCCGCGGGATCGAACTCCCAGTAAACGATAAGCGCGAGGTCCATTGCCTCCGACAACTGGAGCCGGCTGGCACGCAAGGCTGCTTCCGATCTCTTACGCTCGGTGATGTCCCGAAATGTCCAGATCCTCCCGTAGTGCTTCCCATCCTTGCCGATCACGGGCCTGGTGTATCTGTCGAGGACCGTTCCGTCCTTGAACTCAAGCTCATCCCGCATTGTTTCGCCCGGATTGGCGATCACATGGGTGACCTTCTCATAGAACCCTTCAGGGTCCTTGGCCAGGCCCTTGACCCACTCGATCTGCGCCTCGGCGTCGTCGCTCCCGGTGATGTGTCCGGGGAGCTTCAGCAGCTCGTTGGCTTGTTGGTTTTGAAGGATCTTCCTGCCCTTGTCCACGACGATGATTCCATCGAGGGACGCATTTACCTGAGCCTCAAGAAGTGCGGTCTTTTGTCGCAATTGCTCTTCCGCCCACCTGTTCTCGGTAATGTCCGCAGCGAAAATGGCCACCTTTGCCACCTGTCCCTCATGGTTGAAGACAGGGTATGCGTATGACTCGTAGACCCTCTCATCCCTCTCATCGAGAAAGCGAACCGGTTGACCGGTGCGGACAACCTCGTCGTACTCTTCCTTTCTCCGTGCCGCAACGTCGGGAGGGAAATACTCGTACAGGGAGGTGCCTGTCAATTCCCGGACACTCCGGCCCAGTCTCTGTGCTATCGTCTCGTTTGCCACGAGGATCTTTCCTTCCGGGTCGATGAGCAGTAAGGTCTCCCTGGTGGCATTGATCAATGAGCGCAGGGTGGTCTCACTGTCTCGCAACGCCTCTTCCGCTCTCTTTCGCTCGGTCACATCCCGTATTGCGCCGACGATGTGCTTTTCACCTGCTTCGTTGATGTACAGGGTCTTCTTCGTGACTATTGTGCGGACACTACCTTGCGCATCGGTAATCTGCTCTTCATCGACGTGTTCTTCTCCTGTCTCGAAGACGCAGCTATCATGCTTCCTGATGACATCCGCATGTCCCTTTGGAAAGAGCTCATAGTCCGTCTTTCCAAGCGACGGCTCGCGAGGTATGCCGAACATCTCACACGCCGCGTCGTTCATAAACACGTACCTGTAGCGCCGGTCCTTCACAAAAATGGGATCTCCTATGCAGTCGATAATCGCCTTAAAATGCTCTGTGGACATCATCGAAGCCTCTCTTCGGCCGTTCATGACCGGCTCTTGATCCCTCATCTCCACTTCGATCTGCGTATCCGGTTTTGGCAGCCCACGGGTAAGGTGAGTCTTCTTCTTGACGTTACCTGCCGTGCCATAAACCTGGTCCATGGTACAGTCCTCGTACTTAATTTGTCGACAGAAATGTGCGCTACATTAGAAATATTGTCGGTGATGAGAAATCAAATCGACAACGATTACAGGGTGCAAGCCGGGGTTCTTCACCCCGGGCTTTAACCGCGCACGGCCTGCCTGAACTGTTCGAATCCCTTTTCCAGCAAGGGCATTATGGCCTTGGTCCTCTCTACGTCTCCTGCCCGGCCTGCCTCCTCCATCTCGAAGGCAACCGCCCGGAGCGCCTCGCCGCCGACCGAGGCTGCCGCCCCTTTGATAGCGTGGGCCTGGTCCCGGGCGCTTGCTGCATTTCCGGCCGCCACAGTTTCTTTCAGGGTCTCGATGCGGCGGGGGACGTCTTCGAGGAACAGGGAGAGTATTTCTTCCATGAGGTGCTGGTCGCCCATGAGGCGATCGTTGAGGCCGTCCTTGTCGAAGACCGGAACAGGAGGCTCCCCTGCCGGCTCCTTCCCGACCGCGGCCGGGCCGCACGCGATATCGGACCTTCGTGTCAGCCATCGTTCGAGGGCTTTCGCCAGAGCGGCAGGATCTACCGGTTTAGAGACGTAGTCGTTCATCCCCGCTCCCAGACATCTCTCCCGATCACCCTGCATGGCCCTGGCGGTCATGGCAATGATCGGAACGGAAGCGCGGCCGGCCCCCGCCGCCCCGTCCCGGATAAGCCTGGTTGCCTCGAATCCGTCCATCTCCGGCATCTGGCAATCCATAAACACGAGGTCGTAGGGGATACCCCGCAGGGCCGCGAGCGCCTCCCCACCGTTGGCCGCCACATCCGCCCGGTAACCCAGCTTCTCCAGCATCTTGACGGCCACCAACTGGTTCGTCACGTTGTCTTCGGTCACAAGGAGACGCGCATGGACGCGAGACCCGGCACGGCCCGGTGGTGCCGATAAGGGGCCTCCGGCCTCACGATGTCTTTGACGCAAGGTAACCGTGGCTGGCCGGCTCGCGGCGTCGTCGTCGACAACAGGCACCCGCGTTCCGGCGAAATCCCCGGCTTCGAGAGAGTCCCGCCCTTCGGGCTGCCTGTCGAGGACCGCGGAGAACCAAAAAGTGGAGCCTTTCCCCTCTTCACTCTCCACACCTATGCGCCCACCCATCAGCTCGGCAAGCTGTTTGGAAATGGAGAGGCCCAGCCCCGTGCCTCCGTACTTGCGGGTAGTCGAGCCGTCCACCTGCGTAAAGGGCGAAAACAGCGTCGTCAGCTTCTCTTTCGGGATGCCGATGCCCGTGTCGCGGACTTCGAAGCGCAAATTTACCCTCGCGTCCGTCTTTTCCGCGACAGAGACGCGGATGGCCACCTCGCCCTCGTGGGTGAACTTGATCGCGTTGCTTCCGAGGTTGGTGAGGATCTGCCGCAAGCGCCCCGGGTCGCCCCGCAGGACCGGCGGGACCTCGGGGTCGATAACGGAGACGAGGTCGAGGCCCCTTTCCCCGGCCTTGACCGCGAGCATCTCGGTCGTTTCTTCCACGGTGGTGCGGAGGTCGAAATCGAGCATCTCCAGATCGAGCTTGCGGGCTTCTATTTTGGAGAAGTCGAGGATGTCGTTGATGAGCGACAACAGGGTCTCACCGCTTTTGCGGGCTATTTCGGCATAGTCGCGCTGCTCGGGAGCAAGGTCCGTGTCGAGGAGAAGCCCGGTCATGCCGATGACCCCGTTCAAAGGTGTCCTTATCTCGTGACTCATGTTGGCGAGGAATTCGCTTTTGGCGCGGTTCGCGTTCTCTGCCTGCAGGGCCATCTCCTTCGCGCGGCCCGTCGCCTCCGCGAGCTGCACGTTCGTCTGACGGATGCGCTCCTCCGCTGCCTTGCGCTCGCTGATGTCACGGAGAATGCCCGCCACCCCCGCGGGACGCCCCTGTTCGTCCAGAAGGAGCTGCGCGCCCGCGGACACGTGGAGGGTGGAGCCGTCCTTCCTTTTCAGTTGCAATTCATAGTCCTTCACATACCTCTCCTTCAAAAGTAGAGAGAGGAGCGTCTCACGGCCACCCGGGTCGAGGTACACGTCGGTGGCCGGTCTCCCGATCAGCTCCTCGGGGGTCCAGCCGGCCAGCCGGAGCGACGAGGAAGACAACACGCGAATGATCCCCTGCTCGTCGGTCTGATAGTAAAGGTCTTCCAGCGATTCGAAGATCCGCCTGTACTTGATCTCGCTCTCCCGCAGCGCTTCCTCGGTACGCTTGTGCCCGGTGACTTCCACGGTCAAGGCCTCGTTTGCGGTGGAGAGCTCTGCCGTGCGCTCCTCGACCCGCACCTCAAGCTCGGCGTACGCCTCGCTCAAGCGCTCTTCCGCACGCTTCCGGTCGAGACTCTTTGTTTCCACGAGTGACGCCATATCGTCAAAAGCTCCGGCCAGGCGGCCTATTTCATCAGGGGTATGAGAAAGGCCCGTCCGCGTGCCCATCTCACCTTCGGCGAAAAGATGCGTCGCGGCGACCAGGCGGTTGATCGGTCGAACAATAACAAGATTGCCGAAAAGCCAGGCCAGGTACATGGCGATGGCGGCCGCAATTCCGAGGATCGATAAGTTTCTGATCATCTGCATGTCGGCCCTGTGGAGTATCCTGTCGCTCGGCGCGCCGACGATCATGTAGAGATACGGCGGCAGATCTGCACGAAGGCGCAGTTGCCTGAATGCGTAGATCCGGACCACGCCATCCTGCCCGGGCCCTTCAAGAAACCCCTGTTCGGAGGCACTCGATATCTGCGTGAACGGCCCTCTGGCGATAGCCTTGCCGGGCGCGGTTGCGTCGTTGCCTTCCGGCCAACGGAACAGACGTACTCCCCTCCAATCGGTTATTGCGACCGAGTATTCTTCGTGGAGACTCGCCCTGGACACGAAGCGTGCATATTCGCGCAGGTCAAAGCCGGCAATCACGATGGCAATCAGTTTTTGGTCGGCGTTGAGGACGGGATAGGTAAAATTAAGCGATACCTTATTGCTGATCCTCCCCCTGATATACTCTCCGACAGAGAAATCCCGCATCCTTATTGCGTCTTTGACATGCTTCCGATCCGAAAGGTCGATGCTGCCGGGCTGGAACGGCTTGGAGGCGGCAAATGCTTTGCCGTCCGGCCTCACCGCCAGTATGACGGAATAGAAAGGGTATTGGCGGTGCAAGTCGCGGAAAAGCGCGTTGCAGGCCCTCGCGTCCAATCTCTGGACCACGCGGAGCTGCGCGAGGGTGCTGAGCATCGTTCGTGCCGCGGTGGTGATCTGTTCCTGCTGAGTCGCCAGGCTCTGCGCCAACAGCAAGGCATTCTCACGCGCTTTCTCGATCTCGTCTTTGCGATGGTTCAGGCCGGTGGCAACGATGATGCCGAACGCGGGAAGGAAGATAATCACCAACAACAGCAACAACTTATTGCGTATGGACAATGAGGACAGCATTCTTTGACCGTCCGTCTTCAGTCTTTTCAAGGGACCTCCCCCTTCAACAACACCCTCATGCAGAGTCCGTATTTCTTCGACTTCCCCTGCATCGAGCAAAATGGCGCCTCTTTATACTTATCGGCGCCACGTCTCAACCGGTTAAGCCCTCACGTCAATTCACTATCATGAACATAGAGCAGTTGCATACAATAGCCGGCGCATACATTTTTGAGAGAAAATAGCCCGTATTGAGGCAAGAACAGCTTGTGCGAGAAATAACAATTGACATCGCCCTTTCATTATAGTTATATAATTAGCATCTAGAGCGTGGTTTCAATGCCCAATCTCATAAATTCCGGAGGTGTCTGTATGGCTACAATTAAGACAATTGGTGTTGTTGGCGCGGGTACTATGGGCAACGGCATTGCCCAGGTCGCTGCGCAGGCGGGTTTCGATGTCATTATGAGCGATATCGAGGACAAGTTTGTGCAGAACGGTTTGAAGAATATCGACAAATTTCTCGCAAAAAGCGTGGAAAAGGGCAAGATGACTGCGGATGTCAAGACGCAGGTCCTGGGAAGGATCAAGGGGACCACGAAGCTCGAGGACATGAAGGATGCCGACTACGTGGTCGAGGTCGTCCTCGAGGTAATGGACCTGAAGAAAAAGGTGTTCAAGCAGCTCGACGAGATCACGAAGAAAGACGTGATCCTTACCACGAACACATCGTCCATGTCGATCACCGAGATCGCGAACTCCACAACGAGGCCCGACAAGGTGTGCGGCATGCACTTCTTCAACCCCGTTCCCCTCATGCGGCTCGTGGAGGTGATAAGGGGTTTCCATTCAAGTGACGAGACGATCAAGACCTCCCTCGACCTCGCGAGAAAATTCGGCAAAGAGCCGATAGAAGTGAAGAAGGACATACCCTGCTTCGTCGTCAACAGGCTCATGATGCCCCACTTTATCGAGGCGATCTGGCTCCTGCAGGAAAATATCGCCAGTCCGGAAGATATCGACAAGGCAGCGAAGCTCGGTCTCAATTACCCCATGGGTCCCTTCGAGTTGATGGACCTCACCGGCATCGACATAGCGTACAACGTGGCGGAGTACCTCTCCAGGGAAATGAACAAGGAACTCAAGTGGACGCCACCCCGACTGATGAAAGATATGATCAAGGCGAACCGCCTGGGCAAGAAAACGGGCGCGGGATGGTACGACTATAACAAATAGTCTGAAGGAGGGCGATATGGCTTACGAATCGTTGCTTATAGAGAAAGAAGAGGGCGTCGCGATAGTCAAGCTGAACAGGCCCCCGGTCAATTCCCTCAACGTCAAGGCATACCAGGAGATCTATGACGCCTTTTGCGAGCTGGATAAAGACGACTCGGTACAGGCGGTTATTTTCACCGCGGTCGGCGAGAAGATTTTCACCGCGGGCCTCGATGTCAAGGAAGTAGCCGGGAAGTCGGTGGCGGAGTATTACGCCTTCGGAAAGATCTCCAGAGGGTGCCTCGATAAGATCGCTTCCATCAGCAAGCCCACGATTGCCGCGGTCTTCGGCTTCGTCCTCGGCGGCGCCCTGGAGCTTGCCCTCGCCTGCGATCTGAGGATTGCCACGAACGATGCAAAAATGGGCTGTCCCGAGGTCAATCTCGGGATCATTCCCGGCTCCGGCGGCACCCAGAGACTGCCGAGGCTCGTGGGGATCGGGAAGGCAAAAGAGCTCCTGTTCATGGGAGATATCGTGAGCGGCGACGAAGCCTACCGGATAGGTCTCGTGAACAAGGTCGTGGCAAAAGAGGCGTTGCTGGACGAGGCAAAGGCCTGGGCGAAGAAGCTCGCGGCGAAGCCGAGGGTCGCCCTCAGTGTGCTAAAGAGCGCCATCGATAACGGCATAAACATGGATCTCGCGACGGCATTGACGTTTGAGAATGAGTGCTTTGTCACTACCTACCTGTCCGAGGACGGGAGAGAGGGCTTTCAGGCGTTCATAGAGAAGAGGAAACCGGTTTTCAAGGGCAAATAGAACTAAACCAAGGAGGGTTTCATGTCGAGAAACGCAGTAATTTTGGGAGGCGGTCAGTGTAAGTGGGGCGTAAGAGAAGCCCACATTATGGACCTATTCCAGGAAGCGGGCAAGGCTTGCCTCGATGATATACCGGGGCTCAAGCCTCTGGATATAGACGGTCTCATTGTGGCCACTTCATACGCGGGCAGGTGCTCTTTCCAGGTCAACACCGCGCCGGTGGTCGCAGAGAGGCTCGGATTGAAGCCGACATCGATCTGCACGAGATGTGACACGCTTTGCGCGGGCGGGAGCACGGGCATCATTCTTGCGAAAGGGCTTGTCGAGTCGGGAAACGCGGATATCGTCATGGTGACCGGCGGCGAAAAGCTGTACACGCCCCAGAAATGGGAGATTTTCTACAGCGAGCTCGCGTCAGTCGACCACGACTGGGAAGCTACCCACGGCATGGGCCTGCCGCCGCCATTCTTCTCATTGACCGCGCAGGAGCACATGATGCATTACGGGACGAAGAAGGAAGACCTTGCGGCGGTCTCCGTGGCCAACTACAACTACGCAGCCGATAACCCCGTTGCGCAGATGCAGAAGAACCTGACCCTGGAAGAGGCGATGAACGCGCCCTCGGTCGTCCCGCCGCTCACGCTTTATGATTGCTGCCCTATTACGGACGGCGCGGCGGCATGCATCATCACCACCGATGAGATCGCGAAGAAATACACGAATAGACCCCTTGTCTATCTGAGAGGCTGTGCGCAGGTATCGCTTTCCAGCCTTTCGGTCAATTTCCCCGGCGAGCACCTCGGCGACTGGAAGCACACCAGGGTAGCGGCGGAGAAGGCATACAAGAGGGCAAAGATTTCAGCAAGCGACGTCAAAGTCGCCCAGACGCACGACTGCTTTACCATTTCGGAAGTCATCGAAGTGGAAGACCTCGGCTTCTGCAAGAAAGGCGAAGGCGGCGCGTTCTGCAGCTCCAAGCAGATCGAGATCGGCGGCAAAGTTCCCGTCAATACGGACGGCGGCCTCCTGGCCGTGGGTCACCCCTTCGGCGCAACGGGCATCAGGCAGGGCGTCGAGATCATGAAGCAGCTCCAGGGCAGGGCACGCCACCAGGTGAAGGGCGCGGACATCGGTCTCACGCATAACCTGAGCGGGGCGAACGCCGAGCATACCATCCTCATATATGGATTGGAACCAGTAAAATAAGGAGGTCGACAAATGTCCGTAGTAGGAATCCCAATACTTGACAATCTCTATCCGGTATCGATGGACCTTTGGCCCATAGAGGCGAAAGAGTTCAACAAGGTATTTCCGTTTTACGAGAATCTGAGACAGGGCCGGTTCACCACCACGAAGTGCAAGGACTGCGGTCATGTTGCCTTCCCTCCCAGGGGAGTCATCTGCCCGGCCTGCTACTCCGAAAACCTGGAGTACATAGATCTGCCTAAGAAAGGCAAGGTCGTCGTCTTGTCCGAAGAGGTGAAGGGCGTCCCCCTCGGCTACGAATCGCCGTTGATCCATGCCGTCATCCAGTTTGACGGTCCGGTCAAGAGGATGATCAGCAAAATAGTCAATTGCCCGGTAGGCACCCTGAAGCGTGGCGATGAGGTGGAGATGGTCGTGTTCGACGTCCCCCCCATGCCTATTGAAAAGGGAAGAGCAGGCACGATCATGGCGGAGCGCGTCTTTTTCGCGTTCCAGCCCGTAAACAAATAAGAAAGGCAAAGGGCAAGACCAAAGGGCCGAACGCTCGCACAGGGCGTTCGGCCCTTTTTTGATGACGCACCGTGGGCCGCTTTCGCTTTCAGGAACTCACCTGTCGAAGTAGCGCCTTTGCTTTCGATGCTGCTCCAGCAGCCTGTCAAATTCCGGCTTTTGTGCGTCGGTCAACTGCTGCCGTATCTCTGAAAAGCTCTCGTTGACGATCCGCTCTGCCTCCGGCCGCCTCTGAAGGAAATGGTCGTGGAGCCTTTCCGCCATCCGCTGGAGGATCTTCTCCACCGCAGCCTTCTGGTCCTGCGATAAGTCGAGCTTCCTCGAAAACGTCTTCAGGAGGTGGGCAGTTCTATCTTTGCGGTCGAGGGATATCAGGCGATACTTGTGTCTCAGATAGTAATGGGTGCCTGCTCCGCCGATCAGCATGCCAAGGACCAGGACGAGAATGACCCCCGTGATCAGCCTCCACAATTTCATTACGCCCCCCTTATGCCCCAAGCAGGCGGCTGAGCATCGATTCTTCCGCGCCGTTGACGAATGATTGGATCGGGTCTTCCCAGGAGGCGAGCTCGATCCCAACGAAGGCGGCAACGAGCACAATGGCCAACACGCACACAACAGGGGCAAGCCGCCAGACGAATTGCTCGAAGGTGGGCAGAAACCGGGCTTCGGGTTGAAATGGGCCTATCTCCCGGATGCGAGCCATAAGGCTCTTTTGCCACCCTGTGCCGACCTCTCTCCGTTCTCTCGCACGGTAAGCCCGTCCCAGCACCTCTCTCAGTTTTTCTCTCTGTCCGGGTGTCGTCATGTCACCCCCCTCATGTTTCGTGCGCGAGCAGCCCGCGGAGTTTCCTACGCGAGCGGAACAAGCGCACCTTTACATTTGTCGTGCTCCAGCCGAGAAGGCCGGCCGCCTCTTTCACCGAATGGCCTTCCAGGTAGACGAGCTCCAGCACCATTCGATCACCCGCCGACAGCTTGGCGAGCGCCAGGTCGAGTATCTCCCCGGCTTCCTTTTGCAGGACTTTCTCGTCGCAGGAAGGGCTCGATTGGTCCGCGAGGGCCGCCTCCAGCCACACCCGGTGCTCCTCAGTGAGCGAGCTCATCGGAAGCTCCCGCGACCTGTAGCGCTCCCGCCAGAAGTCATAGCAGGCCCGCACGGCAATTACGGACAGCCAATGCGTAAAGCGGTCATTCTCCCTGAAGCCGGGCAGCGATCGATAGGCCCTCAAGTAGACGTCCTGTACGATATCTTCCACCTGATCGAAGGGTACATGCTTTTTCACCGTAGCCATGACGAGATGCTGATATCGCTGCACCAGGTGTTCGAACGCATTCACGTCCCCGGCGAGGACCCGACGTATCACTTCCTCATCACTGGGCTTTCGAGGGTTATTTTCCATGTACCGCCGATAGTATAACCCGAGTCACCCTTATTTCGTTAGTCGTCAATGCTTTCAAAAAGGTTACAGAAAAGAGTCGGGCCGCTCGTGAGGATGACCAAAAAAAGAATCGGGCCGCTCTTCCGTAGGGGAGGAACGGCCCGATCACTAACCTATCTTTTCGCTAGCCGACCTTCAACACGAGTGCGGCAGCGGTGTCGCCCGCGGCGCAGCCGGTAAAGAGACCATAGCCGCCGCCGAGGAGCGTCATCTCCTCTATCAGTTCGCAGATGGCCCTTCCCCCTGTCGGCCCCTGGGGATGGCCGTAAATCAGGGAGGACCCGTAGTTATTCATCTTCTTCATGATATCATAGCCGGTTTTCTTTCCGAACGCGACGTCGTTGACCGCGAAGGGGTTGTGGGTCTTGACCGCCTTCACCTCGGAAAGTTTTATGCCCGCGTTCGCAAGGGCCATTTCCGCCGCAGGAATGGGGGCCGCGGGCATGAACATCGGTTTTACCCGTGCGAAGCCGTAGGAGACGATCTGTATCTCCACCTTCGGGTCCGTGGCCAGCTCCTTGGCCCTGTCCCTCGTGGTCACGATGATGCCGCAGTTGCCGTCGGCGGGGAATGTCTGGGCGCCGAAGCTCAAGCACCCTCCAGGCACTACCGGCTTCAGCTTGGCGAGGCCTTCGGCCGTGCTGGGGGTAAAACCCTCGTCCTCTTCCAGCAGCTTAGTCTTCTTCCTGGTAACCGTGAGCTCGGGGGCAAACATGTAGCGCTTCTGGAATGCCCTGTCATTGGCGCGCGCCTCCTCGAACTGCTGCCAGCGCCTCAGCACGAGGACGTCGCACTCCTCCTTGGTGATGCCGATTTCCGCGGCCACGTTTTCGGCAGTCTGCACCATGGCGGCGCGGTGCTTAGGATTTCCGCCGAAGTTGTCCATGTTCCAGTCTTCCCTGTCGGGTTGCCCGCCGGGGCCGAGAGGGTCGGGCCACACGGTATGCGGACCGTTGGAGCACCTGTCGGTCATCAACGCATAGGCCACGTCGTAGATGCCAAGCTCCATATCCTTTGCGGCGAGGTTCAGGCACGTCGTGGAAGTCGAACAGCACTGGTTCACAAAGAGCCCGGGGACGAATTTCTTGTCGTCGGTCAGTATGGCGCTGGCCCAGTTGTGAGCGATAAACCAGTGGTTCTGGGCAACGGTCGAGCCGAAGTAGAGATAATCGATGATGGTAGGGTCGAGGTGCCTTTTCTCGAGAAACCACCTTCTCGCCGTCATCGCCGCGAGACTGGTGGAGTTGTCATACTGCATGCTCCCCTGCCAACGGCTGAAGGGGGTCGAGTAATACCCGCCGTAAGGTATATACGCCTTCGTGTAACTTTTCATTTACCCATTCCTCCTTCTCCATGTAATGGTTTGTATCCTGGAAACCCATTTCATACGATTTTCATTTCACGCAGCAAGCATCCATTTCAATCTGTAAAACCGTTCTATATTATACCGGAGAGAGGAATCTGTCAAGGAAAGTTTGCAAAAGAACATTCAGTGGAAAGTGGGACGTGAGGACTACAGGAAGGAGCCCGAAAAGATCGTGCCTTGCCACCTTTCGCCCATTTATGGAAAGACCAAGGGGACATCCTATAGTCCTCCTGTCCCCTTATTGCTCCCTATTTGTCCCCATGATCTGTTCCGCCGTTCACCGAGCCACGCACTCCATCATACTCTCGAAAGAGACCACAGTGGGGATAATCGCTGGCAACCCTACTTACGGAATACCTTCTTCAAAAGGTCCGTCATCTGCGCCATGGGGTTTGCTCGGATCTTCTGCTCTTCCTGTCCCATCACGGAGAATTCTGGAACATCATCTTGTCAAACTTCCCCGCCCTATGGCCCTCTCATGAAAATGGCCTGTTCTCTTTCTTAATCCTTGCTTCGCTCGAGGACCCGATATATCGATCCTCCAAGGATTCCACCGATGAGGGGTGCGACCCAGAAAAGCCAGAGCTGTGTCACTGCCCAACCACCGGCAAATACCGCCACCCCCGTGCTGCGGGCAGGATTAACGGAGGTGTTGGTGACGGGAATGCTGATGAGGTGGATCAGCGTGAGGCATAGGCCGATGGCAATAGGAGCAAAGCCTTGCGGCGCCCTTTTGTCGGTCGCACCCATGATGACGAAGAGAAACATCATAGTCATCACGATCTCACAGACAAAACAGGAAACCAAAGCGTACCCTCCGGGGGAGTGTTCGCCGTAACCGTTTGAGGCAAATCCGGCTGATGGATCAAAGTTGGTCTTCCCGCTTGCGATCACGTAGAGGATGGCGCCGGCCACGATCCCCCCAACCACTTGGGCGATAACATAGGGGACCAGCTCTTTTCCCGAAAACCGGCGGCCAGCCCAGAGTCCTACAGATACTGCCGGATTGAGATGGCATCCAGAAATATGGCCCACAGCAAAGGCCATGGTCAATACGGTGAGACCGAATGCCAAAGCCACGCCGACAAAGCCGATGCCCAGGTTCGGAAACGCAGCTGCGAGAACAGCACTCCCGCAACCCCCCAAAACCAGCCAGAAAGTGCCGATGAATTCGGCGACAAGCTTCTTTGTCATGAACTCCTCCTCCTCTTTTCGGTAGCTGCCCTATGCCCCCAGCCTGCCCAGAACAAAATCCGCAAGAAGACGCACTACGGCGATGGTATCAGTGATTACCGCACTTGTCAACCACAACCTTGGTCGTGAAAACAATTTATTGCACACGAGGCTCAGGTCTGATCCGCCGGGCTATGCCGGTACGCACTTGCCACATGTAATGGCGCATGGCGGAGGAAGATCGAAAAAACACCATTGCAGGAAGAAGTGCTCGACGACTCCCCGTCGCCTACCGTCATTCTTTCGAGAAAAACAAAAAAACTGCAAGAAGGTGCTCTTTGTCACTTCTGGTTGTCACCCTTCCATGTCACCTCTCCTTGTCACCCCTGGTTGTCACTTTGACAGGAGAGCGAAAAACCGGGAAAATATTATCTTATGAGACCGGGCGGTCATTTTGACAAGCCGGAAGAGATGACATAGCCCAGCCGGCTTGAGCTGCTTTTCGAGAGACCCCAGTAAACCGGTCCGTTCTTTGACAATTGAGCCATGAACCATGTTCTTATGCGCACCCCTCCTATCAGCGGGGGCCGGAGAGATTTTCGATGGATGGCGCGAAATCGTGCTCGGTCCGCACCGGAATGTACTCCTTCGTACATGAGGATGCGGGCCGAGCACGAATGACAAAGCCAGGCGCGAAAAGATCCCGGCATCACCCCTCCCCCCCTAAACCGTAAACTATCGTGCACTTTCGTCAACCCTCCTTCCTAAAGGCTTGCGAGAGAAGGGGATCAGAAAGAGGGGTGCCGGGACGATCGGTGGAAAATGTGTGCTGAAGAGGGTAAAAAGAGGGCAAAAGCAGTACACATCGGCAAAAAAAGACCGTTTTTGCGCTTGTTTGTTCACAACGTTGTCAGTACATGAACGTACGCACCGGAAGGAGGAGCATCTTTTCCGCCGGCCGGTACGCTTGATCTTTGTATCCATTCACTCTATAATGCCCACCATGGATAAGATATTCCTGGAGATGCTCCCGGTCACGAGCGAGGGCGACCGCGCAAAGAGGTGGGAGGAGGAAAAGGGCGAGTTTGCGCAGATCTGCTTCAGGGAAGAGGCCCGCCATATCGCGTTGTTCACGCTAAAGAAGGGGTTCTGGCGGGGTATGCACTATCACGAGAAAAAGGAAGAGATATTCTACGTGGCGGGGGGCTCGGTGCGTGCGGTATTTATCGATATGGACACGGACGAAAGGGTCGAGCACCTCCTGACCAAAGGGGCGAGGCTCCGCGTGAAGCCGCGCTGCTGGCACATCTTCTATGGAATCGACGAGGCAACTGTTGTAGAATATAGTCCGCAGGTCTATGAGAGTAAGGATGCCTACAGAATCGACATGGGCTAAGGTGTAGCCGTGGCTAATATAAAGAGCGCCATAGAGCTCGCCATGGAAAGGACGAAAAACCTTGTCATGGACGAGAAGGAGAAAGAAGAGTTCGCCCGAAGGGGTCTCGAAGACAAACTGAGGGCGATCATGCGCCGGTTCCTTGAAGGGATGATAGGGCGCGAAGAGCTTCCGGCCGAACTGGGGGGCATGAAGGCCGGGAAGCGGGAAAAGAGGCTGCTCCTGATCGACCTGATCCTTGAGGAATTCAGCCTTCCAGGTGATAAGGAGAGGCTTTTCGACCTGCTGGAGCTGGTGGGTGAGGAGGCCGGAGGCGGGCTCGCCGGTGATGCGAGGGGGCTGAAAGACCGGTTCAACAAAGAACTGAGGGCCAACGCCGCCGGCGTGAGGGAAGAGATCATGAAGCGTCTTGGGCGCATGGGGATCTCCGGCAAGAGTGTGGAGCCCAATATCGAGGAATGGGAAGAATGGAAGGATGCGGCCCAGAAGACGGGGAGTCTCTTCAAAAAGTGGCTCCGTGAATGGAAAGACAAGGCTGAAAACGCCCCTGCATAGCTTTTCGAAAACAATTCTTAGAACCAAGGAAAACGCCATCGACTTGCAGCAGATATACGAGAGAGAAAAGGAGGGGCTCGCCGCGCTCGTGGAAAATGACCCGGTCGCCTTCCTGCACCGGTTTACGCAACGTGCGGACATCGAGGCGGCCGGTTTTATCGCCTCTCAGTTCGCCTACGGCCGCGTGCAGCAGGTCACCCGCTTTCTCGCGGGCCTCTTTCTCCGCATCGGCGCCAGTCCCTATGCGTTTATCGCTTCCGGCGACTTTGCCGCTCTTGGCGACCTCTATTACCGCTTCCACAAGGGGCCCGACATCATACGGCTTTTCACTCTCCTGAGGGGTATCTTCGAAAGGCACGGCGGCATCGGCAACATGATCGGGCACTATTACGAAGGGGATCTGAGGAAGGCAGTCTGGGCGGCGCGGTCTGACCTCTTCGGCCCATCCGGCGACCTCCTCTTCTTCTTCCCGAAAGAAGCGCCCGCAAGCCCTTTGAAGAGATGGAGCCTCTATGCGCGCTGGATGGTGCGCCGCGACGAGATCGACTTCGGCCTCTGGACGTTTGCGGACAGGCGCGATCTGGTCGTTCCCCTGGATGCGAATATTTTCAAGATCGGCAGGTGTCTCGGATGGACCGACCAGAAGGCGCAGAACTGGAAGGCCGCGCGCCAGATCACGGACGAGCTGAAAAAGCACTGCCCGGAAGACCCGCTCAAGTATGACTTCTTTCTCTGCCACGTGGTCGGCATAGGCGGGGGCTGCACCGGGGTGAGAGGCGGCCATTGCGCCGAAGGGTGCCTGCTCCATGAAATATAGGATCGTGAGTCTCGGGTGTCCCAAGAACCTTGTCGATTCCGAATATATGGCCGGAAGGCTGGATGCGGCGGGCCATACCCTCGCCGACGACGCGGGTCTGGTCGTCGTGAATACCTGCGCGTTTATCGCCGACGCGTGCAGCGAGTCGATAGAGGCCATACTCGGGGAGGCGAAAAAAAGGACGGGCGGCGGCGCGAAGCTGGTAGTCACCGGCTGCCTCGTCGATCGCTACGGCGACAAATTAGCCGGGCTCCTGCCCGAGGTCGACCTCTTTGTGGGGAAGGACGCCTGCGGGCACATCGAGCGTCTTGTCGCGTGAAAAGGGTTTTTTCAAGAGTTGCGGCGAGGGAGAAGGCCCCGCGCCGGCCGGCCTCGGCCCAAGGAAGGTCCTGACCGCGTTCCCGACGGCCTACCTCAAGATCCAGGAGGGGTGCAACAACCGCTGCAGCTATTGCACGATACCTGCCATCAAGGGGCCTTTGCAGAGCCGGCCGCCTTTGCTTATCGAGGAAGAGTTCCGGGAGCTCCTCGCGGGGGGTTACAGGGAGTTTAACGTGATAGGCCAGGATATTACCTCTTACGGCAGGGACGCCGACACGGACATCGGCACGCTGCTCGGCCGGCTCCTCTCGATAAAGGGCGACTATTTCATCAGGCTCCTCTATATGCACCCAAAGGGCATAGACGAGAGGCTCCTTGACCTGATAAGGAGCGATGACCGGATCCTCCCCTATCTCGACATCCCCATACAGCATGCGGAGGACAGGCTCCTGACCTCGATGAACCGGGGCTATTCGCGGCATACCCTCGAGCGCCTCTTCGGAAAGATCAAATCGGAGATGCCCGATGCAGCACTCCGCACCACGGTTATGGTAGGATATCCGGGGGAGACGGAAGAGGCGTTCTCGAGCCTCTGTGCCTTCATCTCCGCGTGGGAGTTCGATAACCTCGGGGCGTTCATCTATTCACGTGAGGCGGGAACGGCTTCCGCCCGCGTGAAAGGTCACGTGCGGGACAGCATCAAGAAGCGGAGATACCGGAAGGTCATGGAGTTGCAGAGGGAGATATCGAAAAAACGGCTCACGCGGCTCAAGGGACGGGAGATGCCGGTGGTGGTCGAGGCCCGCGAAGCGGACTCCATGACGGGGCGCCTCCTCCTCCAGGCCCCGGACGTGGACGGCATCGCCTTTATCAAAGGCGACTGTGCAGTAGGAGAAATAAGGACGGGCGTGGTGACGGCCACGACCGATTACGATGTGATCGTGGAACTGTGAGCCGACGGGCTTTGCCCGTCGAGGGGATGCTGAACCCCAACGACCGCAAAAGCGAGCGTATGCGAAGCGCTGAGCGGGGAGGCCGGGGCACCCACGCAGTGGGTCGCAGCTTTGCTCATGGAGGGGGTGCTGAACCCCAATAATTGCCGCAATGCAGTAGAGGCTGGTCCGTGTGGCGGCGCGTGAAGCCCGAAGTGGAGGCGCGATGGAACCGATCGATGAGCTTTTGAGCATCCGGAAGGAGAAGCGGGAGCTTCTCAGGGAGGCCGGCATAGACCCCTATCCCCAGGAAAGGGGCGCGTTCCGTGGGAGCGGCGATCTCCATAAGGAGTTCGGCGAGTTGTCCGCCGAAGAGTTGGAGGAGAAGAACGCGTTCGTTTCTTTCGCGGGCCGGATCGTCGCCTTCAGGGATTTCGGCAAGAGCTGCTTCCTCCACGTGCAGGACCGGGAGGGACGCACCCAGGTTTACGCGAGGAAGGATACCCTCAAGTCTCCGGACTACGACCTCTTCAAGAAGTTCGACGTGGGCGACATCGTCGCCGTGGACGGGAAAGTCTTCAAGACGCGGACGGGCGAGCTGACGATAGTCGCCGACCATATCAGGCTCCTGACGAAATCGCTGCGCCCCTTGCCCGAGAAGTGGCATGGCCTCAAGGACGTGGAGGAGCGGTACCGCAGGCGCTACGTGGACCTTATCGTCAACCAGAAGGTACGCGAGGTCTTCCTGAGGCGGGCGCGGATCATCGAATCCCTGCGCGCGTTTCTCACCGACCGGGACTTCGTGGAAGTCGAGACGCCGATGATGCAGATACTTCCGGGCGGGGCGGTGGCGAAGCCCTTCAAGACCCATCACAACGCCCTGGGTCTCGACCTCTATTTAAGGATCGCTCCCGAGCTCTACCTGAAAAGGCTGATCGTGGGAGGGTTCGAGCGGGTCTTCGAGATCAACAGGAACTTCAGGAATGAAGGCATCTCCGTGAGGCACAACCCGGAATTCACCATGCTCGAGTTCTACCAGGCCTATGCCACCTATGAGGACCTGATGGACCTGACCGAGGAGATGGTCTCCACGCTGGTTTTCACGCTCTTCGGCAGCTTTACCGTGAGCTACGGCGGTCGTGAGATCGATTTCGCGAGGCCCTGGAAGCGGCTGACCATGGAACAGGCCCTCGTCGATGTCGGCGGGTTCGATCCGTCCGTCACCGCCGATGACCGGGCAAGCTCACGGCCTGCGGCAGGGAGCTCGCGATCGAAGGCGTCGAGACGATGGCGAAGGGAAAGCTGGTCACCGAGATTTTTGAAAAGGTGTGCGAGGAAAAGCTGGTGCAGCCGACATTCATCACGGAATACCCGGTCGAAGTCTCTCCCCTGGCAAAACGGTCAAAGGAAAGACCCGAGACGACCGAGCGGTTCGAGCTTTACGTGAGCGGCATGGAGATTGCCAACGGGTTTAACGAGCTGAACGACCCTGAAGACCAAAAGCGCAGGTTCCTCGATCAGATAAAGGAGAAGGAAGAAGGCGCGGCAATGGATGAGGATTATATCATGGCCCTCGAATACGGTCTGCCGCCGACAGCGGGCGAGGGCATCGGGATCGACCGGCTGACCATGCTGCTCACGGACAGCCAGTCGATCAGGGAAGTGATCCTCTTCCCGCTCCTCCGGCCGTAACTACTACCATGGACTACGAAACGACCATCGCCCTTCGTTACCTGAGGCTACAGTGGGGTTCAGCACCCCCTCCGCCAGCAAAGCTGGCCGAGCCTCCCCGCTCAGAACGGATTTAGGAGCACCATGGACTACGAAACGACCATCGCCCTTCGTTACCTGAGATCGAAAAGGAAGGATAAATTCATCTCCTTCACCACGTGGATCGCCATAGTGGGCATAGCCATAGGGGTGATGGCGATCATCCTGGTCATCGCGGTTATGACCGGGTTTCAGGACGAGATCAGGGACCGCCTCCTCGGTATCCGCCCCCACATCGTCCTGGTCCCGGACTGGGGGGTGAAGGAGCCGAAACAGGTCGTGGAGCGATTGAAACGCATCGACGGCGTGACCTCCGCATCCCCCTTCATAGAGTTCCAGGCCATGGCTCAAGGGCCGGCCCGGGTGGCCGGGGTGATCGTCAGAGGTCTGCAGCCGGAGGACGCAGCCTTTCTTGGCCGACTGATGAAAACGGGGAGTGTCGATGCCCTCAAGACAAGCGGCACTATCCTCCTAGGGCGGCAGCTTGCGAGGGACCTCGGCCTTCTCCCCGGGGACCTGTTTACCCTCGTCGTGCCCTTCGGCGGTTTTTCCCCGGCGGGCGCGGCCCCTGAAACGGTGAAGGTCAGGCTGGGCGGGACCTTTGAGACGGGCATGTACGATATCGACAGCCTCGTCGCGATCATGCCTCTGGCCGACGTCGAATCGACGTTGGGGGCCGGCGTCACGGGGATCGAGGTGAAGGTGAAGGACGTCTATGCCGCGGGCGCGGTGCGGGACCGCATAGTCGGGGAGTTGGGCCCCGGTTACTACGGAAGGACATGGATGGAGCAGAACAAGAACCTTCTCTCGGCGCTCAGGCTGGAAAAACTGGTCATGTTCATCATCCTGGCCCTCATTATCCTCGTGGCGAGCTTCAACATCATCAGCGCCCTGGTGATGACCGTCATGGAGAAAAAGAAGGATATCGCGATTCTCAAGGCCATGGGCGCCACGAACAGGAGCATCATGCGCGTCTTTGTCGCGGAAGGCCTCACGATCGGCGTCTTCGGCGCCCTTCTGGGCACCCTCGTCGGCTACGGGCTCCTGGAGATCCAGACGCACTTCGAGATTATCAAGCTTCCGAGCGATATCTACTACATAAACACCCTGCCCATGAAGATCGACCACCTCGATGTCGTCCTCATCGCGGCCGTGACCATACTGCTCTGTCTGCTATCGACGCTCTATCCCTCGTACAAGGCATCGACGATCGACCCGGTGGAGACCCTGCGATATGAATGAGCCGCTTGTTTCCGTGCGTGGGTTAAAGAGGAGCTTCCACAAGGACGGCGCCATGGTCAGCGTCCTGAAGGGGATCGACTTCGAGGTGAGGGAAGGCGAATTTGCGACGATAATGGGTCCGTCAGGGGCGGGCAAGACCACCTTCCTTCACGTCATCGGCTCCCTCGATCGGCCCACGGAAGGGGAGGTACTCTACAGGGGAAAGGACATCAGCCTCTTCACCGGGGAGGAGCAATGCCGGTTCAGGAACGAAAAGGTGGGATTTGTCTTCCAGTTCTACCATCTCCTCCAGGATTTTACCGTCCTCGAAAATATCATGATCCCTCTCTGGATCAAGCGCGCCAAGGCAGCGGAGGCTGAAGGAGCGGCGGAAGAATTCTTATCGATCATGGGTCTGGCCGACCGAAGGCATCACAAGCCGGGTGAGCTGTCGGGAGGCGAGCAGCAAAGGGTGGCTATCGCAAGGGCGCTCATCAACCGGCCGGAGCTGATCCTCGCCGACGAGCCGACGGGGAACCTCGATAGGAAGACCGGCAGAGGCGTGCTGGAGTATATCCTGTCGGTGCGGGAGCGGATCGGCGCGGCCCTCATCCTCGTGACCCATGACCCGGAAATCGGCGCTTCCGGCGAAACGCGGCTCACCATGGTGGACGGCGAGCTCTTCCCGGCTTAAGTAAGGAGATACCCACCCGGCCGGCTCACGAGGGAAATGTGCACGATCAGTGAAAAAAGCGGACGTTTTTTGCACTTTTCCCTGCTTTTTACCCTATTTTTTCCCTTTTGTGCACGGATCGTGCACTGACCGTCTACTCTTCCCCTTTTAGGATTCCCTACTCTCGCAAGCCTTTTCTCTGGATGAGGTTTACGATTGTGCACGAAAGTGCACGGTTT
>CAVSOX010000026.1:0-57027 GCA_963729685.1 uncultured delta proteobacterium
AACTTGCCGCAGTCTTGACCAACATAGTTGCACCCGCGTAGCTGACATAAGGATTTCCAAATCCCAGGCCCTGCCGCATCACGTGAACGTTTACCCAGCCCACGGTTTGTCTCCCTGCACCGGTATGATTTGTAAAGTAAGCGGAACCTGCTCCAATAACACCTCCAACAATGGCTCCAACCCAACCACCGTCCTCAGCGCCTAAAACAGCGCCTGCTCTGGCGCTGTCAACTACGTCGCCATAGCCGATGGAGCGAAAGTAGGCATCTTGAGGGGCCGCTAAGAGCATCTCCGACATAACCGGCCACGTTGGACACCTCCGACGTCGCTTTCAGCACGCTCTCGGTAATGGACTCAAACAGGCCCCCCAAGCTGAAGTGTCCGCTCGGATCCGTATATATTAACGGATTATTGTTGCAGTAGCTATACCTGTTGTAGCTCTGCAAATCCCCCGGATTAGGAATTACACTGTCCGCCGACAGGAACCTTCCCAGCACCGGGTCGTAAAGCCTCGCCTTGTAGTTGTAGAGGCCCACCTCGTCATCCTCTTCCTGGTCGGTGAAGGTGTAGTTCACATCGGGGAAGGAGGGGTTGTAATCCGACCTCTCGCGGTAGGAGCCGAAGGGGAAGTATTCGATCTTCTCCTGTATCGTACCCGTCTCGTCGCTCACGATGGAGGCACTCCCCAGATGGTCGGGGTGGTAGTACTGCTCGTGGCCGTCGGAGCGGATGGAGACCACTCTCCGGCTGCCGGCAAAGAGGTGCATCACGCCCACGGTGCCGCCGGAGTTGGTCCGCTCTTCATAGACTTCGCCGCAAGCGTTGATGACCATATCTCTCCCGGCAACAGGAGTTGTATGAATAAAAGGCGGATTGTGATGTTTTGAAGGAAAAAAGCCGATCTGGTTTTTGTTTATCGTAAAATGGATATTTTTGTCAAGAATTGTTTTGAAGTGTTGCTACTCAGCCCGGCTTTGAATTCTTGTGCTATGTGGGAACGTACCGTAATTCGGCCTTTATTACCTTGCCCGCCGGGTTCCTCGGAAGAGTGTGGACGAACTCGACGAATTTGGGGACCTTGAAGTCCGCGAGGTGCTTCGCACAGAATTCCCTGATCTCATCCTCCGTGGCCCTTTCACCTTCCTTCAGGGCAATGACCGCCTTCACGGCTTCACCCAGGACGCTGTCGGGCACGGCCACCACCGCGACTTCCAGAACTTTCGGATTGTTGAATATGAGGTTCTCCACTTCCAGCGAGTATATCTTCTCCCCGCCCCGGTTGATCATATCCTTTTTGCGATCCATTATATAAATGAAGCCTTCGTCGTCGATTTTTCCGATATCGCCCGTATGGAGCCAGCCGTTGACTATCGTTTCTTTCGTCGCCTCGGGGTTTTTCCAGTAACCCTTGAAGATCTTTGCGCCCCTCAATACGATTTCACCGATACTGTCCGGCGGAAGCTCGTTGCCCCGGTCATCCATCACCGCGGCCTCAACCAGCGGAAGAGGCATCCCGCAAGCCTTGATCTTCCTGAAGCGGTCTTCGTGCGGCGTGGTGCACACCGAGCCGAAGCTCTCGGTCAATCCGTACCCGGCGCTGACATGACAATTCGGGAGTTTCGCGTTCATTGCGCTCAACATCTCCTCTGTCGCGGGAGAGCCTCCCAGCATGGCGATCCTGAAAGAAGAGAAATCGAAAGCGCCAAAATCGGGATGATTGATCATGAGCCAGATAATATTGGCGACGCCCGTGTAGGCGGTTATCCGCTCCCGGGCCATCACCTCGAGGAAATCCCTGGTCTTGAAGTGCTTCATATAGAGACACGCAACGCCCCCAAAGATGGAGGCCAGCATCACCATGGCAAGACCGGTAACATGGAAAAGGGGAACACAGCAGATCATCTTATCTTCCGGCTCGAATTGGACAAAATCCGCATAAAGCATCGCCATGAGGACGAAACCTCGCTGGTGGAGCACCGCGCCCTTCGGTTTTCCCGTGGTGCCGGACGTGTACATGATGGTGGCATGGTCGGACTCCGAAAGCTCTGCCCGCGTGAAAGCGCTCTGCTCATGCTCCCTGAGCGATGAGAACGGATACGTGGTCTCGGGGGGATTTGCGCCGTTGAAGCATATTTTTTTTACCGTCTTGAGCCGATCCCGTACATGGTCGATATAGGACCAGTATTCCTCGTCCACGATCAGCATGATGCTCTCGGAGTCGTTTATCTCGTAGGCCAGCTCCTCCCCCTTAAACCTGGTATTGAGCGGCACAACTACCGCTCCGAGTTTCATCAATGCAAAAAAGACAAGGGGGAACTCCAGTTGTATCCCCAGAAGCAGGGCCACATGGTCACCCTTGCTCACGCCATGCGCTTCCAGCCCCGCAGCTATCCTGTTCACCTGCTCATCAAATTGCTTGTACGTCAGCCGCCGATCCCCGCAAATAAAGCCTATTTTGCCGGCATGTGTGCTCACCGTGGCTTCCAGCATTTCCACTACATTGCGGGGTCTATGTTTGAAGATCTTACCTCTGAAATCCGGCCGTTCCTCTTCCACGATCTCCCAGCCGGACTTGCTCGCCAATGTTTTCATGGTCCACCCTCTCGGCCTTACTTGTCGTTTGTTTTCAAAAAATCGAGGCAGAACCTGAGCACTTCATCTCCCGGCAGCCCTTTTGCTTTGGCAGCCTTCACATAATCATCGAGGATGGGTCGCACCTTTGCCGCCCAAAGCGCGTTCTGTTCTTTAGAGAGGACGATGAATTTATTGCCCATCTTCTGAAGATTCGTCCTTCCCATCATTTCCCAATCGGCCCATTTCTTCGACACCCTGTTGATCCACTCTTCATCCAGTTTGTCGAATATATCCTGGATATCCTTGGGAAGACTGTTCCACTTGTCTTTGTTCATCACGGTGTAGAAGGCTGTCGAGTACGCGATGCCGGGACATTCGGTATGGTTCCTCACCACGTCCCCGAGCTTCCAGTTGTAGATGCCTCCCCAATCGAGAAGGAGACCGTCCACCACCCCCTTTGAAAGGGCGTCATAGGTATCCGTGATGGGGAGGCCAATAGCCGAGGCCCCGAGAGCAGTCCCGATCCTGGCGCTCAAACCGCTCGCCCGTATCTTCATGCCCTTCAGGTCCTCAAGCCTGGCAACCGGTTTTTTCGCGCTCAGAATGCCCGGGCCATGGGCTTCCAGGAAAAGCACCTTTACATCGTCCATCTCTTTCGGCTTGAACTTCTTGTAATATGCGTTGATCAGGAGAGTGGGAACGTGTGGATTTTTGTACCCGAGAGGGAGATCTATCACCTCGGTGAGGGGAAAACGGCCACGATGATAGGCGAAGATCCCGTATCCGATGTCGGCCACCTCCTTCGTCACCCCATCGTACGTCTGTTGAGGAGGCATCAGGGTGCCGGCGGGGTACACGGTTATCTTAATCCGTCCGCCGGTCCTCTTTTCCACTTCATTTGCCCAATCTTGTATGGTCTTGCCCTCCAGTGTCGTAGACGGCACAAAACTGGCAAATCTCAGAGCAATGACCTTCTCTGCTGCATGGCCGGCCCTGGCGGCAAGACAGCCCAAAGTCAGAAACATGATGACAAAGAACACTACGGCAAGAGACTTTTTCATAATCTACCCCCCCTTTGTTTCCTCTTACAGCCCGGCTCCCCCGTCATGGGTCATCCGCCTTTTCTGTCCTATGATACCAAACTGACCAGTCGGTTTTGTATTCTACAGTATAGGGCAAGAAACCTGATGGTTGTCAAGCAAAAAGCAGCGTGATTATTTTCTTGACAAGCAATTTTGCGCTATTTAAGCTACTATGAAACTAAACAGAACGGTCGGTTTAGTGCATGGCGTTGAGGAAGGTCGAACATGAGGGACCGGGGAGTCAGAGAGAAGATAGTAAGCGAAAGCACCAAGTTGTTCTTGCAGAAAAGCTTCAAGGGTACGTCGATTAAAGACATCACCGATGCCGCTCACATCAGCAAGGGGGTCTCTATTGGCACTTCAGAAGCAAAAACGAGTTGCTGGGCATAATCGTGAAGAAGTATGAGAGCGAGTTTGTGAATGAGATTATAATGGCGGTTAACGGCTTTGAAGGAAATTTCGAAAGGAAATTCAGATATGCGCACAAGTTCGCGACTGAATTCGCCTATAATAACAGGGATCTTTGTATCGGTTTTACCGCGCTCGGAGCGGAACTGGCAGGAAGCAATACGGCATTGGAAGCCGATATTAAGTCCATCTATTCCAGGTATCATAGCTTCTATAGGGGGCTTTTGGAGCTTGGCCGGGCCGAGGGAAGCATACGGGACGGCCTCGACATAGATGCGGCTGCGCATGTCATCATCGGTACGCATAACGGCATGATGCTCGAATGGTACAGGAACCCGGGTGAGGAAACCGGGAGGGCATACGCCAAAGCATACAGGGACATTCTTCTGAGCGGTTTTCTCAAAGAAAAGGCTTAAAAGAGACGGTATCGAAAGAGGGAAGGCGCTTTTTCGTCGTGTACGAGAAACTAAACGGCTAGTATGGAAGGAGACAAAGATGGACTTTGAGCTCGACGGATTCCCAAAAGGATGTTCAACAGGCCGCCCGAGAGTTTGCCGAAAAGGAGTTTACCGAGGTAGCAAGGGAATACGACAAAAGAGAAGAATTCCCCACATCAATTTGGAAAAAGGCCTGTGAGCTGGGATTCGTCGGGGGGTTTATCAAGGAAGAGTATGGCGGCCCGGGCTTCGGATTCACCGAGGTCGCGATGATCATGGAGCAATTCTGGAGGGTGGATCCCGGCATCGGTAATCTCATCTTAACCGCATTCGGCGCCGAGATCATCCAGAATTACGGCACGGAGGAGCAGAAGAAGAGATACCTTCCCCTGCTCCCAACGGGTGAGGCGATCATGTGCTGTGCGATTACCGAGCCTGACGCGGGAAGCGATATCCTGGCGGCTTCCACGACGGCGACCAGGGATGGAGACGAGTACGTCATCAACGGCAGTAAGATGTTCATCACCAACGGCAGCGTGGCCGATCTGGCGGTGGTCTTTTGTGCGACGGACCCCAGGGGGGGCAACCGTTACAAGCGGCACAGCTTTGTCATTGTGGAAAAGGATAGGCCGGGCTTTGAGGCCGTCAAGATCACGGGCAAGATGGGCATAAGGGCCTCCGATACGGCCGAGCTTATTTTCAAGGACGTGCGGGTCCCGGTGGGAAACCTGATCGGTCCCGTCGATCACGACGGATTTAAACAGGCGATGCACCTTTTCAACATAAACCGGCTCATCGCAGGAGCCTCGGGTCTCGGGGTCGCGCAGGGGGCTTTCGAAAAGGCGGTGCGCCATATTAAGCAGAGACGCCAGTTCGGTAAGCCGATCGCGTCTTTCCAGGGGCCACAGTTCATGATCGCCGAAATGGCAGCAAAGATCGAGGTCGCGAGGAACACGCTGTATAAGGCGTGCTGGCTTATCGACCAGGGGAAGTTCGATCCTATGATCATCAGCATGGCAAAGCTCTTCGCCGGGGAGGTGGCAGTGAGCGTGACGAACGATGCCTTGCAGCTTCACGGAGGATACGGTTACATTGCAGAGTACGATGTGGAGCGGTTTTACAGAGATGCCAAGATCGTAGAAATCTATGAAGGCGCCAGGGAGATCGAAAAGATCACGATAGCCAGGGAGATATTGGGAAGGGCGTTGTGAATGGCTCCATATTGCCTTGCCGAGTCGGCACTTGCCGTGTCGCACCGCGCTCCTCGGCAACGGCGCGGGTGGCAAGGCGCAAAATTAACCCGGCCGCCCCCTCGACCCCCTCGACCCCAGCACGGTCGAAAACTGCCGGGCGCTGCCCGCGACCAGGGCGCCGTACTCCTCCACGAGGGACTCGGAAAACGTCCCCATGATGAAGACGCACCCTTTGATCCTTTCGTCCGCGTCAAAGACAGGGGAGGCGATGACGTTGATGCCCGGGTTGAGCTCGCCCATGTCGAAGGCGTAGCCCGTCTCCCGGCACCGGGCAAGCTCTGCGTCCAACCGCCCGCGGTCGAACTTTGACGCATTGCCGTGGAAGAAGAGGTTTTTCTGCTTCAGCAGCTCTTCCCGCTCATCCTCTTCCATGAAGGCGACGATGGCTTTCCCGTGGGCCCCGTGGGTCATGTGAAAGCGGTAGCCGACGCGGATGGTGACGCTGATGGTCCGCTCCTCTTCGTGTTTCGCCACGACAAAGATGTTTTCATCGCTGAGCGTGCTGTAGAGGGCCGTGCTGCGGGTCCTCCTGGCGAGCGTCTCGAGGAGGGGGGCCACCACCTTGTTGTCATTGAGGCCGTCTAAGACTTTCCTCGACAGGGAGATGAGCCCGAGCCCCAGGGAATACGTCTTCGTCGCCGGGTCTTTCAGCACAAAGCCGAATTTCTGCAGCGTGTTGAGGATCGAGTACCCTTTGCTCTTGTAGATGCCGACGCTCTCACAGATATCGGTGAGGCTCAAGGCAGCCGACGCGTTTCCCGCCAGACAGAGGAGGATCCTCGACGCCTGGTCGACCGCGGGCACGACACGGGTATATTCAGGTTTGGCCGAATTACCGATCGTCCGCCCCCCTTCGCTACCGCACGCCTGCCACAATGGCGTCAAATTTACATATCTGGCCGCAGACGTCGCAGCCGACGCACTGGTTTTCGTTAATGAACGCGGTCCCTTTCCTCTTGTGGCGATCCTTCGTCAGGCCTTCCTGCGCCCGCCAGCTTATGGCGGGGCACCCGATGTCGAGACAGACCTTGCAGCCCCTGCATTGGTCGGTATCGACGACGTAGAACGGGTGCTCGAACTTCTCCAGCGGTTTTGCCCTGCGGAGCAGCATGCAGGGGCTGTTTTCGGTGATGATGACGGAGGCGGCGTCCCTTTCCACCTCTTCCTTGATCACCCGGGTTGTCTCCTTGATGTTGTAGGGGTCTACCTTCCTCACGTGGGTGATCCCGACGGCGCGCGCCAACTGCTCGTAGTCGACCTTCCCCGCGGGCTCACCCCGTATCGTGTAGCCGGTCCCGGCGGTCTCCTGCTGTCCCGTCATCGCGGTAATCCCGTTATCCAGGATGATGGTGGTGGAATATCCCTTGTTGTATGCCGCGTCCATCAGCGGGGTGATGCCGCTGTGGAGAAACGTGGAGTCGCCGAGAACCGCGCAGACCTTTCCCAATCCTTCCTTGCCGAGCACCTTTCCCGCGCCGAACGCCCCACCGAGCCCTGCGCCCATGCAGGTGGAGGCGTGCATGGCGGAAAGGGGCGGCGCGACGGCGAGGGCATAGCAGCCTATGTCGCCGAAGACGAAGAGGCCGAGCTTTTTCAGGGCGTAGAAGAGGGGCCTGTGGGAGCAGCCCGCACACAGGCTGGGCGGTCTCCTGGGTATCTCTTCGAGGCTGACGCGCACCTTGGGGGCCTTGTAACGCTTTCCGGTCACTGTTTTGGAGAGCGCCTGCTCGATGGCCCCGGGGGAAAGCTCGCCTATCGCCGGGATGAGGTCTTTGCCGTGACGTACCTTGTAGCCCCTGGCCCTGATCTCCGTCTCAAGGAAAGGATCGAGCTCCTCGACGACGATCACCTTTTTTACCTTTTTGAAGAATGCATCGATCATCTTCCACGGCAGGGGCCAGACCATGCCGAGCTTGAGGAACGAGCAGCGGGGATAGAGGTCCCGCGTATAGAGGTAGGAAATGCCGGAAGAGATAAAGCCGATGCCGGGGTCGTTGATCTCCATCAGGTTGTAAGGGAACGAGGTATCGGCGTAGTCGGTCAGCCGGGCCGTGCGCTCTTCGATGAAGGCCCGCCTGACCCGCGCATACATGGGGACCATCACGTGCTTGGGCGTCTCTTTCTGAAAGAGGGCTTTCTGCATGGGTGACTCTTCTCTGTCGCCCAGCTCCACGAGGGAGTCGCAGTGGGACACCCTGGTCTCGCCCCGCAAGAGCACCGGGGTGTCGAAGGTCTCGCTGATCTGATAAGCGATCCGCGTAAAGTCCTTGCACTCCTGGGAGCTTCCCGGCTCCAGCATGGGGATCTTGCCGAAACGGGTCCAGTGCCTGCTGTCCTGCTCGTTCTGGGAGCTGTGCTGGCCGGGGTCGTCGGCCACGACAACCACAAGGCCGCCCTTCACCCCGGTGTAGGAGATGGTCATCAGGGGGTCGGAGGCCACGTTCAGACCCACATGCTTCATGCAGGCAATGGCCCTTCCCCCGGCCAGCGACGCGCCGTGGGCCACTTCCAGCGCCACCTTCTCGTTGGGCGACCACTCTGTGTTCACCTCCGGGTAGGCAGACAGCTCCGCCATGATCTCGCTGCTCGGCGTGCCCGGATAGGCGCAGCCGACAACCACACCGGCCTCCCAGGCGCCCCTGGCAATCGCCTCATTGCCCTGTAATATTTTTTTCACTTTATCCTCCTCCCTCGTCAATTATTGGGGTAGCGGGGCTTGGTTTATTGTTTTGCCCACAGAATGCAGTTTTCTATGAAAGATACTAGCGAAGGCTGACGGGTTTGTCAACAAAAATCGGGAAGCTTTCCCCTTCGAGCCACACGGAGTGCTCGACAAGGCCAAAAGCCCTGAGCGCCTCACTGATGCCCAAGCCCGCCCTGGTCCCCTTATTCGACGGAGGATCGGTATTCCATACGAGGCTCATCGCAAGATCGGTCCGCAGGTCGGCCCCCTGGTACAGCTTGACGGCCGCAAGGCCCTGCTCCGTCTCCGCATCCTTCACCAGATCGAGAAGGAGACCGGTCGCGGGCCCTATGCGGGCCGGGAGTGTCCTCAGCCGTATCATCTCCATCCACGCCACGCTCGCGCCTGCCTGTTCGGGGTCGGTAGGAAGTATCGATAGGGAGAAAGCATAAAGCGTGCCATGTGAAATCAGGCCGCGTGAAGGCCCGCAATGAGGCCGTCTATGCGATAGTCTATCCGTCACGACAGAAAGAACTGTAATATTTGTAAGAAATAGTGTAAAGTACCATATTTGGCAGTTACCGTGCTCTTTTGTTGGGAGAAAGGGATGAATAGCGACGAGTTTTTCCGTGAATTTACCTTACGTATTTGCGGCAGCCTCGACCTTGGCGAGGCGCTTCGGGATTGCCTGGTCTACGTCAGGAGCGTCATGCCGGCGGATGAGCTGATACTTACCGTCTATAGTGCGTCTTCAGGTATCCTGGAAGTGGTTGCAAGCGCCGATGAGGCAGGGAGCGACGCGCTCCGTTCCGACAAGGTGGCAATGCCTCCGCACCTCAGAAAGGAGCTTGAGGACGTGGAGCACTATCCAAGGGTGCGGGTATGCGGCAAAGTCTGGGAGGACCCTATAATGGAGAGGGTCGCGTCCCAGCTCAAATGGCCCGATTCCTCGTTAATCGTGGGCCGGCTCATTATCCAGCACCGGTTTATCGGCTCGCTTATCGTGCGGGCGGCGGGCGAGGGCCGGTATGAGGAACGGCACGGTAGCCTCTGGTCCGCTGTCAACGAGCCCACGGCCATCGCCCTCGCGAACAGCCGGAGGTACGTCGAGCTGGTGAGGCTGAGGGACATGCTGGCCGACGAGAACCGTTATCTGCGGGACGAGCTGCAGAAAGATTGGAAGGAAGAGATAGTCGGCTCAAGCTTCGGCTTGAGAGAGGTGATGGAGCAGGTATGGAAAGTGGGTCCTTTGCCCAGCCCCGTGCTGTTGGTCGGCGAGACGGGGAGCGGCAAGGAGTTGATCGCGCACGCCATCCACAACCTCTCGCCCCGGCACAGCGGACCGCTGGTTGCCGTCAATTGCGGCGCGATCCCCGAGACACTGCTGGACAGCGAGCTCTTCGGCCATGAAAAGGGCGCCTTTACCGGGGCCGTGACACAGCGGAGGGGCCGCTTCGAGCGGGCCGATAAAGGGACGATTTTTCTCGACGAGGTGGGCGAGCTGCCGGCGCAGGCCCAGGTCAGGCTGCTGCGGGTGCTGCAGGAGAAGGAGGTCGAGAGGGTAGGGGGATCCCAGGCCATCAAGATCGACATAAGGATCATCTCCGCGACCCACAGGAACCTGGAGGAGCTGGTCGCCGAAGGGGTTTTCAGGGCCGACCTTTACTATCGTCTCAGCGTGTTCCCCATCAGGATCCCGCCTCTCCGGGAGCGGAAAGCGGATATCCCGGCCCTTATCAGCCACTTCATGGAGAAGAAAGTGCACGAGATGGGCCTGCGCGCCACGCCTACCCTGGCCCAGGGCGCCATTGACCGGCTCCTCAGGTACGACTGGCCGGGGAACGTGAGGGAGGTGGCGAACGTGGTGGAGCGGGCCCTCATCCAGTCGAACGGCAAGCCCCTCACCTTCGACGACATCGCCGCGTCTCCCCGGCAGGTAGTGGAGTCGCCGGGAGGGCCGCTCAAGCTCGAGGAGATGGAGGCGCAGCATATCAGGCAGGTAATGGAGATGGCCAACGGCAGGATAGAGGGGAAAAGCGGGGCGGCCGAGATCCTCGGGATCAACCCGGCGACTCTGCGCCACCGGATGCGGAAGCTCGGCATCCCCTTCGGCCGCAGCAAGAATATACGGGCAGTCGGATGAAGGTCAGTTGGTCTCTATCCGGGACGGGTATTTTCCCAAAGCGGTGAGAACGGCATAACAGAGCTCACACGTTACCCCATTTTCTTCCATCAGTCTCATGCACGACTCGCTGTGCTGGCCGCAGACCATCATGCGGCACGCGCGCCGCACGTCTTTTTCGCTGTAGCATATCCGGAATTGCCTGTCCTTTTCTTTGGAGATCGCGACGCCTAGCTGTTTCATGGAGCACTCCTCTGTTTATACGTGAAGGGGATTTATGCATGAACGATGCCGCGCGGCGAATGTGGTCAAGCCCTGGAGATTGTTCGGCAAAACGCGGTGCGAAAGGCGCCATAACCATCATATGTTCAGGATAGACGGCGAAACTGTCACCGGTTGCAGTGAGAAGATTCTTCGTGGGGATATTGTATACATTGCTGAGATTTTTGTTGACACGGCGTCACCAATTCGGATAAGTTGTCTCTATAGTAATGCAGAACTATGTTCTGTGGGCAGAATTATTCACTTCCCACGGGCGTGAGAGGGCGATGCGTTATTTCGCGGGTATCGATATCGGCTCCACGATGACGAAGGTGGCCATCATGGACGAGTCCGTCGTCGTGTCGTCGATAATCGGCCCCACGGGTCCGGAGCACCGGAGGCTGGCCTACCGGGTGATGGAAGACGCCCTGACGCAGGCCGGCCTCGCATTCGTTGACCTGGCCTTTGTCGTCGCGACCGGATATGGGAGAATAAACGTGCCCTTTGCGGACAAGCAGGTGACGGAGATCACGTGCCATGCAAAGGGGATCCACCACCTTTTGCCCACGGTGCGGACGGTGGTCGACGTGGGGGGGCAGGATAGCAAGGGCATCAGGATCGCCGCGGGCGGCAAGGTCACCGGGTTCGTGATGAACGATAAGTGCGCCGCGGGTACGGGCCGGTTTCTCGAAGTGATGGCCGATGTGCTCGGCGTGCCGCTCGCCCGGCTCGGGGAGCTCTCCCTTTCAGCGGAAAAGCCTGCCGAGATCAGCAATACCTGCACGGTTTTTGCGCAAGGCGAGGTGACCGGCCGGCTTGCGAACGGTGAAAGCGTGCCCAACCTGATCGCCGGGATCCATGAAGCCGTCGCCACGCGGATATATGCGCTCGTGAGCAAGCTCAAGATAGAGCCGGACGTGGCCGTGACCGGCGGCGGCGCGAAGAACATCGGCCTGGTCACGGCCCTGGCTGCAAAATTCGCCTTCCCCGTCCTGGTCCCGCCCGAGCCCCTCCTCACCGGGGCCCTCGGCGCGGCGCTTGCGGGGAAAGAGATATACCGGAATGCGCTCGAAAGAGGAGAAGCGCCGCAGAGGTGCGGGCGGACCCTCAAGGAGGCCACATTCTTCTCGTGATACCAAGCCGCCTTCTTCGCCCCATCTTCGTTGGCTCTTTCGTCGCTCTCCTCGACGTACATAGGCCGGGTGCCCAGCCTCCGCAGCAAAGGGCTGGGCGGCAAACGCCTTCGTCGGCTCCTCGGCGCCGCCCGGGTACCCTCTGGGTGGTGCCTTCGAATGCAACTCGGTATGCGGCGCGAGCGGCGCAAGTGTGTTTCGATGGTGGATGCGCATGAGCTATCTGCTCGGCATCGATATAGGGTCAGGTTTTTCAAAGGCGGTCGTCTGCAAAGGCGGAAGCGTCCTCGCATTCGCGGTCATACCGTCGGGGGGGAGCTACAGGGAGGCGGCAAGAACTGTCGCGGAGGCCGCATGCGACAAGGCCCGGCTCTCGATGGCCGACATCGCGTTTACCAGGGCCACCGGCTATGGATCGGCCGCGGTCGATTTTGCCGACGGGACCGCGACGGACATCGCCTGTCACGCGGCGGGTGTTCATCACCTGTTTCCTCTTGCGAGGACCGTCATCGATATAGGCGCCCAGTTCAGCAAAGCGATCCGGGTCGACGGGCTGGGGAGGATCACCGGCTTTGTCCTGAATGAAAAATGCGCGGGAGGGAGTGGAAGGTTTCTGCAGGTGATCAGCCGCATCCTCCATATGACCCTGGAAGAGATCGGCGAGGTTTCCCTCAGGTCGAAGTCGCCCGTCGAATTCACGACCGGGTGCGCGGTCTTCGCCGAATCGGAGGCGGTGTCGCGGATCGCGGAGGGGGCCCTCCCGGAGGATATCCTGGCGGGGGTCCATAAGGCCATCGCATCGAAGATCGCCAACCTTGTCACGCGCGTCGGTCTGGTCCCCGAGTGCGCGGTCACAGGGGGTGGCGCAAAGGATAGAGGGCTGGTCAGGACCCTGGAGGCGGAGCTGGGCAGGGAGATCGTGGTGCCGCTGGAGCCGCAGATCACGGCGGCCCTCGGCGCGACCCTGATCGCGCGGTAGCAGATGCGAAAAAGGCGTGGCCGCACGCGCCCTAAAAACCGTGTTTTTCGCACAAAAATAGAACGCAGAAGGAGGCTTTCATGGACAACGCTTACTGGATGACGGCAAAAGAGGTTCTCAGGCTGAACGCGGTGAAATGGCCGAACAAGATAGGGGCCAAGGACCTGTACAAGGAGTACACCTTCACGCAGTGGAACGAGCGGGCCTGCCGGCTGGCGAACGCCCTGGCCGGCATGGGCTTGAAGAAGGGCGACAGGTTCGCGGCCCTCGGGTATAACTGCGTCGAGTGGATGGACATATACGGCGCCGCGGCAAAGGGCGGATTCATCGTCGTGCCCATCATGTTCAGGCTTTCGCAGCCCGAGATGGAATACAACATCAACCACAGCGAATGCAAAGCCTTTCTGGTGCAGGGGGGCAAGAACCCGAGAGACGGCAAGGAGTTTCCGTGGATAGAGATGGCAAACGGGATGAAGAAGAACCTCCCCACGGTGAAAGCGTATATCTCCTTCGCCGTCGACAACCCGCATTACGACGGCTGGGTTTCCTTAGAAGATGCCCTGGCCGCGGCAAGCCCCGAGGAGCCCGCCACGCGGGTCGAGCCGGAGGACATCTGGATCATCATGTACACGAGCGGCACGACTGGCAAGCCAAAAGGGGTCATGAAGAGCCACAGGTCGCTGATCGCGCAGTACTTCGTGATGATCCCCGGCCACGGCTTCGGCTTCGACGACGTGACCCTCCTCGTCATGCCCTGCTGCCACATCAATTCGCTCAACTACTCCTTCGTCAACACGTGGGTAGGGGGAACGGTCATGTGTTACAACATGATAAGCTTCGATGCCGAAGACCTCCTCAAGACGTTCTCGGACCACAGGATTACCTTTACCTCCCTCGTCCCGACGCACTATATCATGCTCCTCTCCCTTCCCGATGCGGTGAAGGGCAAGTACGACCTGACCTCCATCAAGAAGCTCCTCATCTCTTCCGCCCCCGCGCGGAAGGACACGAAGCTCGGCATTCTCAAGATGTTCCCGAACTCCAAGCTCGACGAGGCCTATGGGTCGACGGAGGCAGGCGTCGTCACCATTCTCCAGCCCGAAGAACAGATCACGAAGCTCGGCTCGTGCGGCCGCGAGGTCATCGGGACGGACCTCCTGAAACTGTACGACGAGGAGGGGAACCTCGTCACGGAGCCCCACAAGGTCGGCGAAGTCTATTCGAGAAGCCCCATGCTCCTCTCCGGCTACTGGAAGGAGCCCGAGAAGCTGAAGGCCGCGATGAAAGGCGAGTACTTCAGCGCCGGCGACATGGGCTACAAAGACGAGGAAGGGTACCTCTTCCTGGTGGACAGGAAGGCGAACATGATCATCTCCGGCGGCGAGAACATCTTCCCCTCGGAAGTGGAAAACTGCGTCGGCGGCCACCCGAAGGTCAAAGACGTGGCGGTCATCGGCGTGCCCCACGAGAAGTGGGGAGAGTCGGTCATGGCGGTTGTCGTGCTCCACGAGGGGCAGACGGCGGCGGCCGAAGAGATCAGCCAGTATTGTAAAGGCAAGATCGCCGGTTTCAAGGTGCCGAAAAGCGTCGTCTTCATCAAGGACGAGGAGATGCCGAGAACGGGCAACGGCAAGATCCTTCACCGGGTGCTGAGGGAGAAGTACGGCATGTGGAAGGACCACCAGTGACGAGTCCAGAGTGACTCTGCGGCATACATGAAGAGGGAAGGCTCCAGCAGCGTTGCTCCGGAGGGGCACTGGCCGCGTAATTGTACGGCTATGTGGAAGGACCACCAGTAGGTCACCAAAGGAGACGTTTTTAAGCGGGCCGGCGGGATTTTTAGCCGGCCCGCTCCTGTATGTCGATTAAGTCTTTTCCGCAAAAGGCCGATCAATTCTAGGACGGCATAACGCGAATACCGAGTTGCCTTCGAAGGCACATCGAGGCGGCGACGAGAAGCCGACGAAGGCGTACACGTTAGTACGTCGAGGAGAGCTTTGATGCGCCAACAAAGATGGGGCGAAGAAGGCGACTCGGTATCGGGCGAGCGGTTTTGTGTGCTTCGCTAAAAAGAGGATAATGGCTGACTTGTTATCGCAGAACGACCTGAACGCATTATTGGGTCTCAGGCCAGAAGACGGGACCCAGGGGCCGGCGGAACCGGCGGAAGGCACTGCGCCGGCCGCGACTGCCGCCGGGCTCTCGCAGGGGGACCTCGATTCCCTCCTGGCCGGTCTCGCGGATTTTACCCCGGCAGCCAGGTTAAAGGGGCCGGTCCCCGGCGGGGAGGAGGCCGCGGCCGTTTCCGGCGAGACACTCAGCCAGGAAGAGATAGACCGGCTCCTCATGGACTACGGAAAATAAAAGAAGAGCCAGCCTTTCTTAGGATTCGCGTGCAAGGACATGGTCCGCGAGATCGACCAGGGCCTTCTTGTATTGCGAGGCGGGGAACACATCGAGGAGGGTTTTCGCGGTATCGATGTGTTCTTTCGAGATGCGGGCGGTGTAGTCGAGTCCGCCGTACTTTTCGATGATGCTCTTTACCTTCAGGAAGTCCTCGTTCGTGGTGTGCAATTTTGTGAGGTTCTCTTCTATAGACTCCCTTTCCGTCCTGGTGGCGGTCTTGAGCGCATGTATCAGGGGAAGGGTGACCTTGCCCTCTTTGAGGTCTCTGCCGGTGTCCTTTCCGAGGGTCCTGTCGGTCGACGTATAGTCGAGCAGGTCGTCGGTGAGCTGGAAGGCCATGCCCATGTGGAAGCCGAAGTCGCGAAGGGCGATGCGCTTTTCATGCTCCACGCCGCCGAGGAGGGCGCCTATCTCACACGCGGCGGAGAGCAGCACCGCCGTCTTGCTGGCAATCACCTCGTAATATTCTTCCTCCAGGGTCTGCGCGTCGGATGTCTTGAGCAGCTCCATGATCTCGCCCTCGGCAAGGTCGGTGGTCGCCTTCGACATGACCCTCAGGATCTCTTCGTTGTGATGGGTCACCATCAGGTCGAAGGACTTGGTGAAGAGGAAGTCGCCCACGAGCACGGACGGCTCGTTTCCCCACAGGATATTGGCCGTGGCGGCGCCCCTCCTGGTCTCGGCGTTGTCGACCACGTCGTCGTGGAGGAGGGTCGCGGTATGGATAAACTCCACGATCGCGGCGTAGGGAAGGTGCTCGTCCGACCGGCAGCCGCAGAGCCGCGAGCAGAGGATCACGAGCATGGGCCTTATCCTCTTTCCTCCCGACCTCGTCAGGTGGTGGACGACGTCCCGTATGAACGGAATCCTGGTGGTGAGGAGCTTTTCGATAGAGATCTCCAGCTTCTCGAGGTCTTCCCTGATGAGCTGTACCACCTGTTCCATTTCTGCCCTTTCACGCATAATATGTTTTCACTTCTTCTGTGTAATCATTCTCCGCAAATATGTAAAGGGCGGGCTCTATCTTCAGGCCCACCCCGCCGCTCTTTATGCACTCGACGAGAGAGAGCACGGCCGGCTCGCCCTGCCTCGAATAGACCGGCCGGAGCCTCTTCGGCTCCAGGCCCAGGGACTTCGCCGTGTAGAACAGCTCGGCCAGCCTGCCGGCCGGATAGATGACGGAGAGCCTGCCCCGGGTCGCAAGCAGCGTTGACGCGGCAGCAAGCAGCGAGGGGAGGTCGAGGGCCGACTCGTGGCGGGCGAGCAGGCGGGACTGCCCCGGACTCTTCCTTCCGGTCCGTTCTTTTACGTAGGGCGGGTTCGACACGATCGCGTGGAACGCGCCGAGGTCCTTTCCCGCCGTTCTCACGTCGCCCCTCACGAACGTCACGTTGGCGCACCCGTTCAATTCCTTGTTCCTTAAAGCGAGGTCGTATAATTCTTCCTGGATCTCTATTCCGACGATCCTGTTTTCGACGCCTCTTCTCGACAGATATACGGGTATGATACCACAACCCGTGCCTATGTCCAAAAGAGTATCGCGGGCTTTTAGGGTGACGAAGTTCGCGAGCAGAAGGGGGTCTATGGAAAGACGATACCCCGTCTTCTTCTGAACCAGCCGCACCTTCCCGTCGCACAATACGTCCAGGGTCTCGTCGGGGCTTACGGGCTCATACCGGGTTGCATTGAAGGAGACATCGGGGAGACGACAAGGAAGGGGCTTCGAGGCCGACCCGTTATCAGGCATATTTATGGAAAACGAGCCCCGTAATCACTTTCGGGTAGAAGTAGGTCGACTTGGGGGGCATATAGAGCCCGTTCTCGGCGATATCCTTCACTTCTTCGACAGACGTCGCCGGGACGAACACGGCGAAGTCGTATTGATTGCTATTCACGAGCCCGACGGCCTCGGTCGCGCTGCCCGAAAAAGAGATCTCGTCGTCCTGCACCCGCAGAAGGTGCTTCAGGACGCCCCTGTGGACCGCGTTTACCTTGAGGCGGCGCAGGCTCCGGTGGCTGTCGGGGTCGAAGTCCATCTCCCTTTTCTGCGTCAGCATGTAGAAGGAGGGCTTTTCCCCATTGAAGTAAAGGCCGAAAGAGAGAGGGGATGAGGACGATATCTTTTCGACGAGCCCGTCCGGACCGGACCCGGGCGGAGACTCCACTCTCACCACCTCAAAGTAGGGCGCCGCGGCCGCGAGGAGCTGCGCATCCGTCTTCTTCTCCTTCAGGCTGACGACCCGGTGATAGGGGAGTATGGCTATCCCGTCCGCGTGCATATCGGTGAGATACATGGCGACATAGGGCAGCCCCAGCTTGAAGGCGACGCTCAGCCTGTGGTGGCCGTCCGCGATATAAAGTCGTTTTTCCTCCATCATGGCGGCCAGCCTTGCCGTGACAGTCGGGTCGGCCATGCGGTAAAACGTGTTCTTTATGGACAGGCTCGTCGATAAACGCAAATATCTGCTCTTTCGGGGAGTCTTCGATGAGTCTGCCTATCTCTCCCGACGTGTCTTCATACATGGCCAGGACGAGGCTGGTGAAGGTGTGCAGCTTCTCGATAAGTTTTTCCCTGTCCTCCCGCGCCTTCTTCCGTGTTTCCTCGTGGGTGAGAATCCGCTGCCTGTCGAGCCTCACGAGGGGGATTATCCCTGAGCGCCTGCGGGTTTGCCCGTGGAGCATGAATTCCTGCTCATAGAGATAGACGGATTCCCGGTCGTCTTCGATGAGGACCGCATCGCGAAGCCACGTGTCGAGTGTCTTTTTCGCGGCGTCGTACGTGTCCGAGCCCGCCGTACCGACCGGCAATTCAAGGCGGACGGCGTTGAAGTCGTTTCGCCGGTAATAAGGGAGCGGATCGGGGATGATATCATAAGGCGGGCAGACGCACGCCGAGATGTCGGCTATTTTTGCCTTGTTGTAGAGAAGACCCTTGAAAGGCTTGACAAGAGCATCTGCCATGGGACCCTTTGTTTACCACAGGGGCGGCACGATTGTCAATCGAAGCGCGGTTTATGTGAGGAAGTGGCGCGTGCGCTTTACGGTTCCGGCTAGTACCTCTCAGGCCGGGGATGGTGGTTCCAGGCATCGATGAACGTCCGCAGGCCCATGTCCCGCATCCTCCGGCGGAACTGCGCGCCGCTGCCGGCCTCGCCCTGAAGGGCAGACGCGAGCCGTTTAAGCCGGTACAGGATGTAGCGGTCGAGGTCCCTGAACTGCTGCTTGATCTCCTCGCTGCTCACGTCGTTCAGAAACGCGGCCGGCCAACCCCTCATCAGAAAACGGGTCCGCGCCTTCCCGTGGACGCAGGTACGCGTCGAGTAAAACCCGAGCAAGGCGTTCACTTTGTGTATCAGGGGCAGGATGGCGAGGTCGGTCTCTCTTTCGGCCGGCCTCACCGGCTCCGTTCCGCCCCCCCTGATGCGTGTCAACAGCTTGATCCTCCGGCGTATCTTGGCGATGGTGGCAGGTTTGATCCGCAGAGGCGTCTTCCGGTCCGCGCTCGCGTGGAAGTGGTAGGCCCCGAAATCGAAGCCGCCCTCGCGGCTGCGCTCCGCGCCGTCTCCCGCCATGGTGTCAAGCTCGGTGATGGCCGCCTTGGAGTCGTTTATCTTCTGCCCGAGGTGCGCCGACACGAAGGCCGCCACATCGGCCGCAGCTTCTCGGCAGATGAGCGGTCCGTGAAGAAAAGGGCAAGGTCATCGCCGAAGCGGGAAAAGGGTATGCCTTTTTCTTTAATGAAATGGTCCAGGGGGCTCAGGTAGATGTTGGTAAGCAGAGGGGTGAGGCTCGTTCCCATCCCGATGCCGACGCCGGGGGTGCCGAGGACTGCGTCGACTTTCGAGAAGAAGCGGCGCATGAGCCCGCAGAAGAAGCGCAGGTCCTCTAAAGGCCATCCGGCATCATTCAGCCGGGCCGATATCAGCCCGAGCAGTTTCTCCTGGGAGACGGTCTCGTTGAAGGAGAGGATATCCAACCGGAGCACCGTCCGGTATCCCCGGCTCAGGGCCGACATTACCTGGCGGACGGCCGTTTTTGCGCCCCGGCCGGGGATATAGCCGCAGCATTCGGGCAGGAAGTACGAATCGGGAAAGACGTCTCTCAATAAGCCGCTCAATGCGCCGAGGACGAGTGCGTCGGGGAAGCTCGCCCGCACCATCAACCGGTAGTCGCTCTTACTCGCGGGCGTGAGTTCCCGGTACGCGGCCAGATGGAGCCTCGTTCCGGGCGGCGCCCCCTCATAGCGGTCGGTGACCTGCTTGCGCAAAGCGACCGCGCGCAATCGGGAAAAGTCGTAGGCGTCCCGCTTCATCAGCCGGCATATCCTGTTGATCGCACACGCGGCGGAGGACGCGACGACCACCCTGTATTGATGCGCCATACCCTCGCTCACAGGGACGGCGGCGTCGGCCAGCCATTTCGGCAGGTACGGGCGTCTGTCGGGGATAGCCGCACCATAGGGCTGCGGCGCGGGACGGGCGCTTTTGAACGCAAGCTCCCTCGCCTCGTCACCGGTAAAGATATGGCTCAAGGGGTCCCAAACCTGCGCACATGTCCGGGGCAGCACGATAAGGCGTTTTGCCATCCGGCCGATCACATCTGTATAGGTCTTCTGGTCCCGGAGCTTTTCCTGGAGCATAGGTGAAGGCGGCGTGGGATTTCGGGGTTCTGTTCAGGTGTGGTTGGCCTCAGACGATAAGGCCAAAATATAAGGCTAAACACCCGGGATTGCCCACGCCGCTACCTTAATTGTAGGCACCGTTTCTCCGGCGGGCAAACGGACGCGGGCGAAAGGTGCGTAAATGGGCTAAAGCCTGCCTGACCGCTAGGTTTTATAGGACCTATAAAACCTATGAGGGGAGAGGGCAGAAGGGAGAGGGGAGAGGGAAGTGACGAGTGGCGAGTGGCGAGTGAAGAGGGAAAAGTGTTTTTTCGACTCGGCACTCGGGACTCGTCACTCGTCACTAAAAAGGAAAAGGCGCGATTCCTATTTAAGGCGCGCTTCCACTGTCTGCCAGTTGACGTTCTTGAAGAAGGCATCGATGTAGCCCGGCTTCTTCGTGCCGTAGTCGAGCATGTAGGCGTGCTCGAACACGTCCATGATAAGGATGAGGGCGCAGCCGGCCGGGTGTCCCTGGTCGTGCTCGTTGATCCAGAAGTTGATCAGCCTGCCGTCGGCGCTGTCCCTGTAGAGGGCGGCCCAGCCGATGCCCCTCATGGCGCCGATCGCCCTGAAGTCCTTTTCCCAGGTCTCGTAGCTCCCGAAGTCCTGGGCCAGCTTTTTTGCAAGTGCCCCGTCTTTGTTGATCGGCCCCTTGCCGCCGAGGTTCTCGAAGTAGTATTCGTGCAGGCGCATGCCGTTGAATTCCCACCCCAATCTGCGGTGAAGCTCCGCGAACTCCGGCGTCGCCGTTTTCTCGTCCTTGAGAAGGGCGAATGTGTCGAGCAGCTTGTTGGTGTTCGTCACGTACCCCTGGTACAGGGTGAAATGGTTGTTGAGGAGCGCGTCGCTGAAGCCTTCCATTCCTATCAACTTCGTATAATCTTTCGCGGTGTACATACCTTCCTCCTTACGTGAGATGTGATCGGTCCTTTGAGAATTTCTCCAAAAGCGGCATTCGGTGGGCCGAGAATCAGCCGCCGCACACCAAGTCCGTATGCAGGAAAATGTATTGCCCCCGAACTCGTCCCGGAGCATAGGTTAATATAACCTTGGAAAAGGCCCACCGCCACAAAGGCGAAACTTTTTACAAGGCCCCGCGGCTAGTGTCCCCCGCTCCAGGCGCCTTTAGTGGTTTTCGTATACACAAAATCGCCCCGCTCGATAGGGATGGCGACCTTCATGAAGAGCGTGAAGATGAGGAGTCCCACGGCCCATACGCCGAAGGAGACGAAGAGCTCCAGCTGGTTGGGCACGTAATCGTAAATCTCCCCGAGGGGTGAGGGCACAAAGCCCGGCAGGACAAAACCTGGCCCCTTCTCGATCCATACGCCCACTATGATGAACAGGCAGCCCAGATTGAGCGTGGGAAGCCATTTCCTCGTCCGCCTTATGAGGAAAAGGAAAAAGGCCGTCACGTTGAAGCCGAGGGCCGTCCATATCCAGGGCACGAGCACCCGGTGGCCGTCCAGTCCCTGGTAGAGGTACTTGAGAGAGGAGAGATTGATGGTATCGGAGTAGTATTCCTTGAAGGCTTCGGCGGAGAGGAGAAACAGGTTGAGGAACATGGCGTAGGCGATCAGCTCGGCGATCTTGAAAAGGGCCGAATCCTCGATCTTGATGTAGGAGATCCGCCTGACTACCTGGAACATGATGATCACCATGGCCGGACCCGAGCAGAAGGCGGACGCGAGGAACCTGGGCGCGAGGATCGACGCGTTCCAGAAAGGACGCGCCTCCAGCCCGTTATAGAGGAAGGCCGTCACCGTGTGGATGCCCACGGCCCAGGGGATGGAGATGAGGATGAGAGGGATCACGAATTTCTTGTTCGGCTCCTCTTCGTAGTAGAGCTTCACGAGCATATAAACGGGGATGAATATGTTGAGGATCAGGTACCCGTTAAGGACGAGCACGTCCCAGGCGAGGAGGGACTTGGGGAAACTGAGCCATCCGATATAAGGGATGAGGTGCCAGAACCGGTCCGGCCGGCCCAGGTCGACGAAGACGAACAGGAGGGCCATGACGATGCATGACGCCGCCCACAACTCTCCGAGGACCACGATCTCCTTGATCGGCCTGAAGTCGTACACGTAGGCGGGAATGACGAGGAGGACGGCCGCTGCCGCCACGCCGACAAGGTAGGTGAAGTTGGCGATATACATGCCCCACGACACCTCGTCGCGCATGTGGGTCACGATCAGCCCCTGATCCATCTGACGCAGGTAGTAGGTGAGGCCTAAGAGGATGATGGCGATCAGGAAAAGGCACCAGGCGTAGTAGAGAGGCCCCCCCGACACGACGAGTCTCAGCGTCTTCTTATAAAATCTCCAGGCTTCCATATCCCCACCCTATTCCGCAAAGAAGTAGTAAAATTTGGGCTCCGTGTTCAGGTCCTCTTTGAGGCGAAAGACCCTCTTGTGGTCGATCAGGTACCGTATCTCGCTGTCGGGATCGAGGAGGTTCCCAAACTTTCTGGTCCCCGTGGGACATGCCTCCACGCAGGCCGGGTATCTGCCGTTTCTCACGCGCTGGATGCAGAAGGTGCATTTTTCGACCACGTTCCTGTATCGCGGCCGGTTGCCCAGGTAGTGGACCTGCGTGTTAAATTCCTCTTTTTGCACCTTGGGCTCGGACCAGTTGAACGTCCTGCCTCGGTAAGGGCAGGCGGCCATGCAGTACCGGCAGCCGATGCACCAGTTGTAATCGACCACCACCAGCCCGTCCGGCTCCTTCCAGGTGGCATGGACCGGGCACACTTTGACGCAGGGCGGATTGTCGCAATGCTGGCACTGGACGGGCATGTAGAAATAGCCCTCCTCGGGGACTTCGGGCGGGTTGTAATAATGCTCGGCCTGCTCCAGATCGACGAGGTTCCCCTTCTTCAAGCGGAGCACCCTGATCCACTGGACCTGGGGGTTGTGCCGCGACAGGTTGTTCTCCCTCACACAGCCATAGACGCATCGCCTGCATCCGATACAGCGCGAAAGGTCGAGGCCGTACCCCCAGAGGGTGTGGGGCGTCGCACCCTGAAGGCTCACGTTGAACTCCAGTCCATACTTCTGCCGGTAGCGCTCCTCCAGCCTCTTGACCGTCTGCTTCTTTTCCTCCTCCGTCATCTCGAGGAAATGCTTCTGGAAGAATCGTTCCCTCTCCGCTTTGGTGCACGAGGCCAGGGAAAAGGCGGCGCCGGAGGCCCCGGCAACGGCGAGGGTGCGGAGGAATTCTCTGCGGCTAAAACGTTTATGGGCCATTTTGTTTATCCAGAGGTTTGAACGGCGGGGGCTCAGGCTTTAAGGGCTTGAATTTGGGGTCGTGCGGGTTGTGGCAGTTGACGCACAGGAAATAGGTCCTCGTGCCCCCCGCGAAATAGCCGATCCTCTTGCCGTGGACACCCGCTTTCCAGTCCCGGTAATTGGTCCCGTGGCACTGCCCGCACAGGCGGTATGACTCCGTAAAATCGATCAGGTCCCCGTTGACCAGGTGGAGCTTGTCCCTGTTCTTTGCGTCGTGGCACGCAAGACACCAGGTGATGGCTTCAGGGGCGTGGCGGAGCGTGATCTCCGTGTGCATACCCAGCTTCCTCTTGTGCGTGTCTGCCTCCATGCCCTCGTGGCAGGCGCTGCAGGGGAAGATGCCCGGCGTAAACGGCGGCGGCCGGACGGGAAATTCCCCGCCGCCCTTCTTATCCGAGGCCGAGGCGCACATGCCCGCGACCAGCACGGCCGCGAGCGGGATGAGGGCCAGCGGCATCAGCCGGCGGAGGACGGTGCGGCAAAACAACAGGGGCGAAGAAGCGCTTTCAGCCATGCGAACGGGCAGGGGTCCGGGTCGTCATAATTTTCCTCTCTATCGAATATAAGGGCGATACGCGGCGTGTGCCACGTGTTCGTGAGATTCCATTCGACATCACCCCTCAAATTTGCCCTGCCGCCTGCCCATCGGCGATTGAAGTTCCCTCCCTCTCTATGGTAGGTATTACATGGTGCGCTCTCTATGACCCTTACACGCTCGGAACAGCTTCTTCTCGATACCCTGGCGGCGCTCCCTCCCAACAACGTCTACATGGACGCGGAGAAGAGGGAGATCTTCACGGGTTTCAGGCTCTATACGGACCGCCGGGTCGCCCGCGTCGGTTGGGAGGCGGACGCAGTGCTCCTTTTCGAGCTGGCCGGGGGCGCCGATCCGGCCATGTCCCGTCCCGCGTTCGTGCGCGTCTCGCAAAAAGGGGATCGTCTCTGGTTCCGGTGCTCCCACCCCGACCATGACGGCGGCGGGCGGTGCAGCCACGTCGTGGCCGCCCTGCTGACGCTTGTCCATTTTTTCAAGCCGAATGTCTTCAAAATGACAGGAGAAGACCCGGCCTATAAGGACCGGCTCGCGGCGGGCCTCTTCAAACGGTCCGGCGGGCCGGAAGGCGGCAAGGTGGTGTCGCTTGCGCCCTTCAGGGCCGCCGGGGTAAGCCCGCTCCGGGTCGTAGAGAAAGGAGAGGGCCGTTTTGAGATCGTTGTCGAAGAGGCGGCGCAGGGCGGCCTGAGGGCCTTCGTCGAGAGAGACGGCAAAAGGATCGGGAACCTGCCGTCCGACCGGACCCTCCCGGCGGAGATCGCGTATCTCGTGAGGTCCGGCAACAGACAGGAGATGTCCCTCTCGCTTTTCGCATTCCTGAACCGGGCGGGAAACCGTTATCCGATCTATTATCGCGACGGGTCGCGGAAAACCCGGATCGAATGGCTGGGTGAGGTGAGGTGCGCCACCTGGACGGAGCTCGACGCGCGGGGAGACGAGATCATCTGCCGAAAGGCATGCTCGCCGCGTGTGGACAGGAGGGTGGCTGGCACGCTCATCGGTGATTTCGTCTTTAACGACGAGCGCACGCAGATGGGCCGGGTGAGGGGAAGCAAGGGGTGGGATTTCTTTGACCTCGTAGGGTCTGTCTGTCGAAAGAACCGGGTGATGGCGCCTCGTCTGCGCGAGACGGACGGCCGGCAGCTCAGCGTCCCCGTGGAGGTCTTCGGGACCTTGCAGTTCTTTATCAGGAGGTCCGGCGTCGCCCAGGTGCTTCGGTCGCTGGCGTGCATGGTCGAGGGGAAGGAGATGCGGGTCCGGCATACCCGGCCGACCGGGTACAGGCTCATGATAACCGCCGACAAGAGGGGCAGGTTCCTCATCACGCCCCAATGCCTGTCGGGTCCGTATGCCTTTTGGCCCTGCCAGGCCGTCATCTCTTTCGTCCGCTCGGTGGAGCTGGGCCGTGTTCCCCTGACGATCAGGACCAAGAAGCGAAAACCGGTCCTCTACGATGCCCTCTTTCGCGCCCTCGCCCTGGATGAGAAGGAAGCGGTCGACGAGTTTCTCAGGCAGGCCATCGACGAGGACGTCTTCGGCCGGCGCCAGCCCGCCTCGGAGGCCCGCAGCCTGATCAAGCGGTCCCTTTCCACCTTCATGGGTGAGGAGACGCAGCTCCATTTTACGGGCAAGGAGTGGCAGGTGATCTCGGTGGACAAGGAGAAGGAAAAGCACCTCTTTTCCATCCCTTTTGAAGTGTTCGGGCCTTCCCTCTACGACCGGATGAGTCACCACGGCATTGCCATGTCGATAAGCGAGGAGACCCTTTTCGGGCGCCTCCACCTGCTCCACGCCCTCGCCCTCAAGGCGGGCATCGAGGTCTCCTTCGACGGCCGTCCCGTCGAGGAGGTCTCCTGGGAATTCGCGGTCGATGCAACAGGGGGCACCATAGACTGGTTCGAGATCCGCCCCGAAATAAGGTGCGGAGGGGAGGTCTTGCCGAAAGAGTTGTGGGAACAGGCCCTGTCCGGGAAGGGCGTTGTCAGCCACGGCGGCTCGATCCAGATCCTCGATGAGGCGAGCCTCCGCCGCCTTGCCCTCGTGGCCGGTCTCTGGAATGGTCCGAAAAAGGCGGCGGGGCAGAGGCAGATCACCTCCATCCCCCGGCTCCGCATCATCGAGCTGTTCGCCCTGAGGAAGAAAGGTATCGCCGTGCACCTGAACCCGGAGGATGAGGCGATGATGGCGCGCCTCATCCGGTTCACGGGCGTCGAGGAGCGACCGGTGCCCGCCCTGCTGGAGGAGTTGAGGCAGTACCAGCGGGAGGGGTACCATTGGCTCGCCTTTCTCTACGAGCACGGGTTCGGCGCCTGTCTGGCCGACGATATGGGCCTGGGCAAGACCGTGCAGGCAATCTGCCTCCTCGCCGCGTTGAAGGAAGGCAAGGTCGCGCCTCCCGGCTCCGCGCCCGCCGGCCTCAAGTCCCTGGTCGTCGTGCCGCCGAGCCTCATATTCAACTGGGAGCGGGAGATCGAGCGGTTCTATCCGGGCTTGAGCGTCCGTGTGTACAGGGGCAGGGGGCACTCGGCCGGGACAGAGGAGTATGACGTGCTGATCGCCAGCTACGGCCTCGTCCGGAGACATATCGGGAGGCTGAAGCAGCTTCGGTTTAACGTGATCGTATTCGACGAGGCCCAGGTGATCAAGAATATTTTTGCCGACACGACGCGCGCGGTCCGGCAGTTGAAGGCGGTCTTCAAGATCGCCCTCACGGGGACGCCGGTGGAGAACCACCTGGGCGAATATTTCTCCATCATGGATACCGTCCTGCCCGGCCTCCTCGGCGATTACAGGGAGTTTCAGGGCCGTGCAAAGGCCGACGCGGCACGCGTTCTCCCCGCGCTCAAAGAGCGGACGAGACCGTTCGTGCTGCGCCGCACCAAGGAGCGCATACTCAAGGAACTCCCGCCGAAGATCGAGCGGGACGTCTATCTGGAGCTGACGGAAGAGCAGAAGAGGTTCTACAACAGGACGGTGCTCGAAGTGCGCTCGACGGTGGATGAGGCTTACCGTCTGAAGGCGGCGGAGCAGGCGCGGATCATCGCGCTGACGGCGATCATGAAATTGAGGCAGATATGTCTCACGCCCAGGCTCCTCGTGGAGGAGCTAAAAGGACCGGCGCCGAAGATAGAGTTCCTGAAGGAGAAATTGAGCGAGCTGTGCGACGCATCCCACAGTTCCCTCGTCTTCTCCCAGTTCACCTCCTTCCTCGACCTCGTGGAGGAGGAACTCCGGAGATTAGGTCTGCCCCTTTTTCGCCTGGACGGATCGACGCGGGTGAGCAAGAGGAAGGCTATCGTCGATGGGTTCCAGCAGAGCCGGGTGCCCGCTGTCTTCCTCCTGAGCCTGAAGGCGGGCGGCCGGGGGCTCAACCTCACGGCCGGGGCCTACGTGTTCCATCTCGACCCCTGGTGGAACCCCGCGGTCGAGAACCAGGCATCCGACCGGTCCCACAGGATAGGGCAGGAGAACAAGGTGATCGTGACCCGGCTCCTCATGCGCCACACGATAGAGGAGAAGATGACCGCCCTGAAGAACCGGAAAGCGGCCCTTTACCGCGCCCTGTTGGATGGGCCCGGAGGATGCGGAGACAGGGCGATCACAAGGGACGATTTCGAGTTTTTGCTGGGGTAAGCATACCCGCCTGCAGGCGCTCTCGAAGACCACTTACTGCTCTACAACGAGAATCCTCAAACTTTTGTCGGACGAAGAAAGCGGGAGATATCGGCGGAAAGTCGCTCGTTGTAAACCCGTTATCGAAACACTATATTATTTAAATAGTTATCGGGATACTCGATGACGTGATGGCCGAACACCCGCGAAAAAGGGAGGATTATACATGGCAGACGATCAGGAGGGCTGGTCGGGCTTTTTTGCCCGAATGGCGGCGCCGGTCATGGAGAGGATGAACGAGCTGGGCCTATCGCAGAAGCTGATGGTGGGAATCTTCGTCCCCATCCTGGTCGCGTTCCTCGTGATAGGCGGGATGCTCTTTGTCAGCGTGGGTCCTTTCGTGAGCATCAAGCAGCTCGGGTCCAACAGCCTGAAGGACCTGGGCGAGGCGAGCGTGAAGGAGTCGATGGTTTCGCTGAACAGGCTGGGAGAGATCATCATTCAGGAGAGGGCGGAGAGTGTGGCAAAGCAGATCGAGATCTACCTGGAGTCGCACCCTGGCCTGTCGGGCGCTTCTCTGATCAACGACGCCCGCCTGCAGGAGATAGCTGTCCAAAGGGTCGGGGAAACCGGATACACGGCGGTCCACAACAATAAAGGGATCAACTATTTCCATGTCAACCCTAAGATCGTGGGAACGGACCTGCACAACCTGGCCGGCAAACTGCCCGATTTCGTGAAGCTCATGGACAGGGGGCTGCGCGGCCCCGTGGGCGGCTACTACGACTGGAAGGACGTCGACGGCAAGGTGCGGTCGAAATACATGTTCACCACCCCTGTCGAGGGCGCAAGCCTGGTCGTGGCGGCAACGACCTACATCGATGAGTTCGGAAGACCGGCGGCGGCGATCCTGGGCAAAATGAGCCGGATGGAATCCGTCTACGCCGGGCAGTACGGCAGGAGGGTTGCGCTCTTTCTGGTCATCGTCCTTCTCGACCTGGTGGCCTTGCTTGGGGTCGTCTATCTCTATTCGATTTCCGTGGTGAGGCCGATCCGCCTTCTGTCGGACACGGCCGAGAGGATCAGCATGGGTGATCTCGAGACGACGGTTGCCGTGGAGGGAAAGGGCGAGGTTGCCAAACTCGCCCGGTCTATCGAGAGGATGAGGACGAGCATGAAGACTGCCATAGAGCGGCTCGAAAACAGGAAAGGACCTGCCGTCATCCGTAAGTAGGGGGAATCATATGAGAATGCCTAGGGTTCTACCATGGACCTTCCGGGTGCTGTTCTGTGTGATTGCTTCCCTGTTTATTTTGACCGGCCCGGTTTCAGGGCAAGGCCCTCAAGAGACGGCGCCGAAAGGGGCGGCCCCGGAGCCTGCGCCGCTGCCGTCCAGCCCTTCGGTCCCGGCCGCGAAGCCGGAGGGGGTCCCGAAGGCTGCCTGCACGTATGCGATATCGCCCGCCAGCCGCTCGATCCCGTCTGCGGAGGAGGCAGGCGGCATCTCGGTGACGGCGGGCGACAAATGCAGTTGGACGGCAAGGTCCGGCGCTCCGTGGATCACGGTGAGCCCGGAAGCCGGCGGGACAGGCAACGGGATGATCACGTATTATGCCGGCGCCAATCAGGGGGCGGCCGCCAGGCTCGGCACGATCACGATAGGGGGGCAGGTATTCCAGTTGACCCAGGCGGCGGCGCAGATCTCTCAGTACACCTTGACAACGTCGAAGGCCGGAAGCGGCCGGGGCAAGCTCTCGAGCAGCCCGGGGGGGAACGTTTTCAAGAAGGGAACCTGGGTGGCGCTCCGGGCCGTTCCCGACGACGATTCGGTTTTCGCGGGTTGGAACGGGGCCTGCTCCGGAAGGTCGACAGGCTGCAACCTTCAAATGACGTCCGACAGGACGGTGACGGCAACGTTCACGCTCAAGACCTATACGATACACGTGCCGCTGCCCGTCAACGGCGTGATTCATCCTTCGGGCGCTATAAAGGCGGCGCACGGCGAGAAGAGGAGGTTTCAGGTGATCCCGCTTCCCGGTTACCGTGTTTCAGACGTCCTGGTGGACAAGGCTTCGGTCGGCGCGGTGAACTCATATACCTTCGACAACGTCCGTGCCGACCACGTGCTGGAAGCGGTCTTCGCGAAGCAATAGCCGATTTAGATCCGTGCATGAGGCGTGATGGCGAAATGACAAGCCATGGAAGCGGACCGGCGGGAGAGACATGTATCTGAACTTTTATAACCTCGCGAAACAGCCTTTCCATATCACCCCCGATCCACAGTTCCTGTACCTCAGCGAGAGTCACAAGCAGGCACTCGCCTCGATGATCGACGGTATAGACGGGCGAAAAGGCCTCATCGCAATTACCGGAGGCGTCGGCGTCGGAAAGACGACCATCGTGCGCGCCTACCTTCAAAAGGCCAGGAAAGACGATTTGAAGGTGATCTATGTGTTTCACGTCAATGTGACTTTCCGGGACCTTGTGAGGACCATTTGCCGGGAGCTGGAGCTGGACCTTGCCGCAGACGACCCTGTCGATATGGGCCTCGGTCTCGCCTTGACGGACCTGTACAGGAGCGGGAAGAATGTCGTTATCGTCATCGACGAAGCGCAAAGCATGCCTGTTGAAACCCTGGAAAGTTTGCGTATGTGGTCCAACCTCGAAACGGCCGCGGAAAAATTGGTCCAGGTCGTGCTTGTCGGACAACCCGAGCTGGATGAGCTGCTCGAAAAACAGGAACTGCGCCAACTGAAACAAAGCATTGCCGTTCGATCGGCCATCTCGCCTTTGACCCCCCGGGAGAGCCTCGCCTATATCGAGCACCGGCTGTCCGTGGCAGGGCTGAGAGGCGCTCCCATCTTTGAGAAAAAAGCGATCGATATCATCATAAAAGAGGCCGACGGCGTGCCGCGAATGCTCAATATCCTGTGTGACAACGCCCTGATCGCCGGGTTCGGCTACCAGAAGAATCCCGTCACGGCCTCGATTGCGAAAGAGGTCGCGTCGGATTTCTCGTCCCCGAAGCTGCCTCACGTTCGGGAGGAGCGGGCCGGCGCTCTCATGTCGTCAAAGGAGGAGAAGGGCAGTCATGTCGATCATCGGCCGGCGGCTGCGGGACCGGCGCCCATTCTCCGGACGTTGTCCCGGCTGACGGGAAGGGTTTTCAGGTTCTTCAACGTGATATGGGACGGGGTCTTCCCGGGAGGACCCATCCCGGGAAGGGAAGGGGTCGAGAAAGAAGAGCCCGTGACGGCAGGCATTGATCTGTCCGACGGGCTGAACTACGCGAGGAGGGAGGCACGTATGGCGGGCGACTTGATCGGGAATCTCTCGGAAGTAAGACTTTTTGACCTCGTAAAGCCTCTGGTGGACGGGAAAAAGTCCGGCATGGTGATCATCGGAGGGACTGAGGTGCGGGAGCTGTACGTCGAAGGGGGGAGTATAGTCCACGGCAGGAGCGGCGCCCTGGTCGGCGAAGAGGCGATAACCGCGATGATGGACCTCGATGAGGGCCGCGTGGTGTTTAACTGGCAGTTGTCGCCTGAAAAACGGACGGTCCGCATGCTCACGGAAGAGCTGATGGCGAACTGGACCCATCGGGAGGAGGAGTGGAAGAAGACCAGGGAGGTCGCTGCTTCCTCCGGTGCGGTGTTTTCCATCGTGGTCGACAGCGGCGGGAAGGACCGGACAATCCTGGAGAAACAGTGGGGGGTGCTGGCGCTGTGCAATGGGGTGCGGAGCGCTTCCGAGGTCGCCGCTACCTTGAGCCGGAACGTGGTTGACGTGGTGCAGACCATCGGTGATATGGTCGGGATGGGCGTGCTGGAGAAGGCGGGGGCGGTCGGGCCGGTCGCGGCTCGTGAGCCGAAGAAGAAGACGGTGGTCGGTGATGAGTTCTTTGCGGCCGTGGAAACGGAGCTGAAAAAGGTGGTAGGCCCCGTCGCGCGGGTCATCATGAACGACACACTGGCGGCGTTCGACGAATCGCGGGGCGCATTCCCCGAGGACCGGGTGCAGGCCTTCATACAGACGGTCAGCGAGCAGATCGTGGAGGAGCAGAAGCGCGATGCCTTTGAAAGGGCGATACAGCTTTCTTTGAGGGTAAATTACTGACGATATGCGGGCGAATTATCAATTATCAGTGACAAATTATAAATGAGAAATCATGAATGGTTGAAGTGTGCGTGCACGCACCGCGGGTTTCCGTTTTAGTCCGGTTATGGTATAAGTGGGGATGGAAAACTCGGAGCGCGTAAGGGTAAGGTGGGTCGATATCGTGCCCATGACGCACAACGGCATGGAGATGTTTCTCATCCGGGACCCGGAAGGGCTTGCGGGTGATTCGCTCCTCGTCTCGAGGGACGTCCTGTTCCTCATCTCCCTGATGGACGGGAAAAAGACGGTGCTCGATATCCAGGAGGCATATATGAGGGCCGCCGGCGGCGCCCTGGTGTCGGCCGACCGCATCGCTTCGGTGATCGAAGCGATGGACGCCCAGTTCCTCCTCCAGAATGACAGGTACGAAGAGCACGTGCGGGTGCTCAAGGACTCGTACGCGGCCCTGTCGTGCCGGACGGCATTCCTCGCAGGCAAGAGTTATCCGGGCGATGAGGCGGGGCTTCGCGCCTTCATGGAGGGGATGCTCAGGCAGGGGCAGGAGCCCGCCGAAAAGGACCATGTCAAGGGGATCATTGCCCCCCATATCGATTACGGACGGGGCGCGGACGTGTACCGAAGGGCGTACGGGTTTCTCCCGGTGGATGAGAATACGCTGTTTGTCATCTTCGGCACCTGCCACAAGCCGGCCCCCAGGGTGTGGAACATTGCGCTGAGAGACCTGCGGACGCCACTGGGTACGGTGAAGGGCGCACGTGAGGTGGGAAGGCTTCTGCGAGAGGATGCGCTGCTCGGGTCCTATGTGGATGAGTGGCCGCACCGGAACGAGCATTCCATCGAGCTGCAACTGCCCATCATCCAGTCTCTTGTGGGACATGGGCGGTTCGAGGTGCTTTCTATCCTTACCGGCTCCTTCCACGAGTATATGGAAGGAGGCAGGTCGCCGGGCCTCGGGGAAGCGGCCGAGCTGGCCGAAAGGCTTAAAGAGCTGCTTAAGGCGCACGAAGGGCCGTGCGTCGTTATCGCGGGTGCGGACCTGGCGCATATCGGCGCGCAATTCGGTGATCCCCCGCCGCTCGATGTGTCTACCCTGGAAGAGTCGAAGCAAAAAGACGGCGCCCTTCTCGAGACGGTGGCACGGGTGGACGCAGCCGGTTTCTTCGAAGCGGTGCGAGGCGAGAGCGACAGGCGGAGGATCTGCGGGCTCGTGCCGATCTACTTCCTTCTCTCCATGCTGGGTCCCTGCGGGGGAAAAGTCGTCGGCTACGACCAATGGACCGACGGGGCGTCATCGGTGAGCTTCGCGGGGGTGGTCTTCTCATAGGTTGGGGCTCAGCGCCCCCTCGACGAGCAAAGCCACGACCCGCACGCGGGTACCCCGGCCTCCCCCCTCACAACGGCCTTGTACCGCTGGCTCAGCGCCCCCTCGACGGGCAAAGCCGCGATCCGCTTCGCACAGGCGGGGCACCCAACTCCATAGGCGGGGCGCCCGGCTCCATATTGCTTTGCTGGGCCGCCATTTGCTGGGTCGCAACCCGGCCTCCCCCCTCACAACGGCTTCAAGCCATCGGCTACGGAAAGCCTGAGAACGCTATTCCCCCGTGATCTGTACTATCACCTCTCTCTCCCTTGGCCGGTTGTCGAACTCGGCCAGCACGACTTGCTGCCACGTGCCCAGGAGCAGCCTGCCTTCCCCGAAAGGGACAATCAGCGAGGGGCCGGTGAAAGAGGCCCTGATATGGCTGAAGCCGTTCGCGTCGCCCCAGGTGTCGTCGTGGTAGTAGTGTTTGCCCGACGGCGCGACCTGCTGATAGAATTCCTTCATGTCCGCGATGAGGCCGGGCTCGTACTCAAAGGTGGTGATGGCCGCCGTGGACCCGACCACGAAAACGAGCACGTTCCCTGTCCGCAGCCCGGACGCCTCCAGCGCCCCGGCCACATCCGGGGTGATGTCGATCATGTCGCCGGCGCCTTTCGTGCGCAGCCTGACGCGTTTGTTTATGATTTTCATTGCTCACCGCACTTTGGCCGCGGAAAGACCCGGGAGAAGAGGAAAAATCGGGACGACTGGACTTGAACCAGCGGCCCCAGCGTCCCGAACGCTGTGCTCTACCATGCTGAGCTACGTCCCGTGTACATAAATTACCAAATTTCGACGAAAACGTCCATTACTTTTGTGGGGCGGTAATAGTTGAAAAAGGGGCGTGTTTCAAAGTATCATAACGGATGGGACAGATCGTTTTCACTATCGGATCGAAAGAGAATTTCTTCGAGGACGTCAATCTGCTCGCCTCTAGATGGTCGCGAGAGCCCCGGATCGTCACCCTGACAGGACCGGCGATCAGGCAGGCGGTGACGGAGAAGGCTTCCGCCCTCTTTATCGAAGAGGGACTCGTCCTCGCGCTGCTCGACCCTTCGAAAGAGGTGATAAGTCAGATCGAGGCCGGCTTGCGGGCGTTGAAGGAGAGGGCGGGGGTCATCGTCTATTCCACGTCCGACGACCCCGGTCTTCCGCCGTCTCTCGGCGCGGTCAGGGTAGACCTGGAGCAGGAAAGGGAGAAGCCGGATCAAAGAGCGCGTCCTGGCGGCGGTGAGGGCGGGCGGCAAGAAGATGTCCGACAAGGCCTTTGCCCTTTTTAAGGAGCGCATACGGGACGAGGCGCTCATGGAAGGGGAATTGGGGAAGCTGATCAGCTACGTGGGAGAGAAAGAGGTCATCGAGGCCAAGGACGTCGCGGCCGTGGTGACGGAGGAGCTGCACGAGAAGGACCTCATCGCCCTTTCCGACGCGATGGCGCGGAAGAACAGGAGAGAAATACTGGCGATCCTCGAGACCCTCCTGGGCCAGGGGATGAATCTGCTTGCCATACACGGCTTTATGACGCGCTATATGGGTCTTCTGCTCCAGGCGAAGGACGGGGAAGGGCTCTTCACGGGCGTGCCGGATTTTCGGGCATTTTCCAAGGCCTTCGGGAGATTGAAGGAAGACCTCGATGGCGTGCCGCTGGAAAAGAGACATTACCTGGCCTTTCAGAAGCCCTTCTATGCCTTCAACCTCCTCAGGGCGAGCCGGAAATATACGAGGGCGGACCTCCTCTCCTACCTCGACATGCTCGCGCGTTTCGACGCCAAGGTGAAAAAGGGGACCAGGCACGACCGCACCAGCTTCGAGGCAGGGTTTCTAGAGGTGTAAGTGTTCAAGCGAACGTTCCCGCACGTCCTCCTGTTCGTGCTCACGGTGCTCTCTACCATTTGGGTGGGAGGGCGCCTGTACAGTCTTGCGATCATGACGATACTGCTGTCTCACGAGATGGGCCACTACCTCACGAGCAGGCGATACGGCGTGCCTTCCTCGCTGCCCTATTTCATCCCCTTCCCCTACTTCCCCTTCGGGACCTTCGGGGCGGTGATCAAGATGAGAGGGGTGATCTTCGACAAACGCTCCCTCTTCGATATAGGCGCGAGCGGACCGCTGGCCGGCTTCATTCTTTCGTTTGTCTGCGCGTGCATCGGCATAAAACTGTCGGTGGCCGTAAAGATGAGCGGCGCCGCGAGCGCCGGGTTGATAGAGCTCGGCGACCCTTGCTCTTCAAGACCCTGGAGTGGGTCATCGTGGGGAACCTCCCGACGAATTTCGAGCTGGTGCTGCATCCCGTCGCGTACGCTGCGTGGGTCGGGCTCTTTGTGACCGCCCTCAACCTGATGCCCGTCGGCCAGCTCGATGGGGGGCACATATGCTACGCGGTCTTCGGCAGGAGGAGCATATGGGTCTACCGGCTGCTCCTCCCTCTCCTCGTGCTCCTTGCGATCTTCTACAGCGCCGGGTGGCTGGTCCTCACGATACTCCTTTCGGTGTTCGGCATACACCATCCTCAGCCCGTCGACAGCGTCACCCCTCTCGACAAGAGACGGACGGCCCTGGCCGTGGTGATGCTCTTCATTTTCGTCTTCTCTTTCGTGCCGGCCCCTTTTCCGGGCGGCAGCCTGATCGATCTGGTCGGCAAACTGTTCGGAAAATAGTCCTGTGCTCCCGGCCTTTAGAACTCTTCGGGGCCGCGCCGACCACCTATGAAAACGGAGAGCTAACGCTGCGTGAGCGGCTGGTAGCCGACCCCCGGGGGGTTGTAGGTGTCGGTCCCGACCACCGCGTTGGACCCGGGCTGGTGCCAGTAGTAGGGTTTGTTCTGCGTCCAGGCGTTGATGGTTTGACCCGAGGAGGAATCGTAGAGGTCGACGGTGCCCCGCCGCGCGTTCGCGCCGCCGCGCATGGCTTCGTCAATCCCTTTCTGCCTGTTCTGCCCCGCCTGGATCACCGGCGTATTGTCTAACGGGTGGTTTTTCGGCCTCAGGACCGTGTCGTTCCCGTTCGCCCCGGCGGCATTCGTGAGAATGATGCTTTTCGCGATCCGGGGCATGAAGGATTGGGCGTTCTGAAAGTCGCTCTGCGCAGCCCGATAGCCGACGATCATGGCGTCGTTCATTCCGCCGTAGTTGGCCACCCCGGACTTGATCACACCCGTGACGGGCAGCCCGTTTTCGGTGTAGGAGAGGGTGACCTCGACGAACTGCCACTGCTGGTAGGACATACGCTGGGGCGGCAGCTTTTTTGTAGAGAGGACCCGCACGTTTGTGCAGCCCATTCGGCCGAGCATCCATTGGAGAAAATTGAGCGGCGCTCTGCTGCCCCTGGAGCGGGAGATCGTCGCGAGGAAGGCGCTGTATTTGCCGTCGGGAGACGTGAGGGTGACGCCGGCGTTCGACTCGCTCTGCCGCCAGTCGGGAGGGGTCTCCCACTTGAAGTACGAGCCTTGATGGGGCTGAAGGCGGGAGGCGGGGTCGTTCTTTGCCCGGGCGCATCCGTCGAGGAAAAAGTGGCCGGGCCACACTATCGAAAGCAGCACTGCAAGGACCAGCATTGATCGGGGTGTCGGATGCATGGCAAACCTCTCCGGAAGGAATAGTAAGACCTCACTTGAGTCTATAAGCGCCTGCCGGCCCTGTCAAGAAGAATGTCGGGTAAAACAATGAGGGGGGAAAATGGGTCGCTGCCGCCTTTCAGACGGTCCTTCACTCGCCTCAAAAAGGCGCGGCCGTCACGCGCAAAAACGGTCGTTTTTTGCATTTTTTCCTGCATTTTACCCTCTTTTTACCCTCTTAAGTGCACATTTTCTACAGGACCGTTCCACCACCACTCTTTGGATTCCGTTCTCTCGCAACCCTTCCCGAAGGGGGGGTTTACGAAAGTGCACGAAAGTGCACGGTTTCGGGGGGGGGGGGGGGGTGACCTATCGCGAATCGCGAATCGCGGAACGCGAAACGGAAGAGTGAAGAGAGTGTTGAGTTTTGAGTGTTGGGTGTTGAGTTGAATGAACGATCGGGAGCGGCGAAGCCGGCCGGCAGTAATTGGGCGAGCTTCTCAGGCTGTCCGGACAAGGGAATAGAACCCTTGCCCGGACAAAAACCGTAAGCTCAATTGTCTAAGAGCGGCGCAGGTTTACGGGACCTTCCGGAAACCGGCCCAAACGGGCTCACGCTGTGTCATCTCTCCGGACCTTCCGGAAATGACTGTCCGGTCCATAAGATTATCTTGCGTTTCCCGCTCTCCTGTCAAAGTGACAAGGAGGGGCGACAACCAGGAGCGACAAGCAGGGGCGACAACCAGGAGTGACAATCAGCACAAAAACGAAAAAATGACGATAGGCGACGGGGAGTCTGTCGTTCCCCTTTCGCTCCCGCGATCCTTGTTGACCAATAGAACCCGAAGAAGTAGAATAGGAAACGGCAGGAGTATTAAGCAGCTACAATTAGTGACAGGTGCAGTCTATTTGTAAGGAGACAGGCAAATGAAGGCACTCGGAATGACCGCAGAGGTGTTTTTGACCGCATTCAGGACGCTCCCGAAGAAGGAGCAGGATCTATTTTTTGCTAAGATGCTGAAAGACAGGCGTCTCAGGGAAGACCTGACAGACATCGCGATCGCTGAAGAGCGGTCCGGAGACAAAGCCAGACCGTTTAGGGCAGTACTCAAAGAGCACGGTGAATAGGTGCAGTGCACCGTTGCGATAGTGCCCAGGGCTGAGAAGGAGTTTCTCGCGCTTCCATCCGCCGCTCGCAATCGGGTTCGCGAAAAGATCCTTGCCCTTGAGGACAACCCCAAACCCTTTGGATCGAAGAAACTACGGCAGACCGATTATTACAGATTAAGAACGGGCGATTACCGGATCGTTTATTCAGTCAATGACGAAAAGAAGGTCGTCATGGTCCTTTCCATTGCCCACCGCAAAGAAGTATACCGCTGATACAATCCGGCCTCGAACGGACCGGGCTGTGTTCATTTCCTTAGGGCCTCTCAAAATAACTGTTTCGGTCCCATAAGATTATCTTGCGTTTCCCTCTCTCCTGTCAAAGTGACCACCCACGCCAAGGCGTAGGTACCCGGGGCGACAACCAGGAGTGACAAGCAGGGGCGACAACCAGGAGTGACAATCAGCACAAAAACGAAAAAATGACGATAGGCGACGGGGAGCTGTCGAGTGCTGCTTCCTGCAAGATAGCTTCCATACCCATGCCCAACAGTACCATCTTTCCGGTGGAAAGCCTTGGCGAACCGATTCCTGTCGTCAGGGGCACCTTGGTGCAGAGATTACCAAAATTGAAAATGAGACGGCTGTCAAGGCGAAACACCCTTCGCGACAAGAGTCGATTACCCTTGAGAGTCCCTTTAAGAATCGGCTTGACTAAAAATCCGGGCCGTGAAATATTTACTACGGCTTACGAATTCCCCGGGAGGCGCGTTCGATGAAATGTCAATTTGTTGTTGGGGTTCTTTTCTTTTGCCTGCTCCTGTTCTTTTCCGTGTCTTCGTCAGTGAACGCGGCCGATTTTCCGAAACAGCCCACCCAGATCAAGCTTGAGGGCGCTACAATGCCCCCTGTCGCCTTCTCTCATGACGTCCACGTCGAGAAGGAGAAGATCGACTGCGTTAAGTGCCATCACAAAGACCCGCAGGACCCGAAGGCGTGTGCCGCATGCCATCGGGAGGCGACAAAAGCGTACCAACTGTCGGCGGCGTGTAGCAAATGCCATGGGAAAGACGCAAAAGGGTACCAAAGGGACGCCTTTCACAGGAACTGCCGGGGCTGTCACAAGGAGATGGCGGCAAAAGGGTCGAAGGCCCCGACGAAGTGCATGGAGTGTCACAAGAAGTAGCCCTTCAGGCACTCATTGATCGTTATCCTCAGAATTATGAAAACACGGAGAGGCATTGGCAGGAGGTGAAGGCGATGAGCCACGTGGATCAATTGAAACGTTTTCGTCGGTCAACCCGCCTCCGCTGGGTGTCTTCCTGAAATGTTTGCTTGGAATCCTTTCCTATTTGTGCAACAGTATGAATGGTAATGCGCATTTACGAGGCTTGAGGACGTGGTTATAGAGAAGGTCGAAGAAGAACACGGATGCGAGGGCGAAAGTTATAATGGCATGGGCGTCCCTCTGACCCGACGAGCAATAACTAGGAAAGAGGGGCCGGAGAGCAGTAATGCACACCAGGAACCCCCTATGCGCGTATGGCTCGCCATATGATAAAATAAGGAACGCTGGAGCTATTCGATAAAAGCTGACTATTTATGGGCAGGAAAAGTCGAGCAAAAAAGAAGCAGGGTAAGGATTGGGTTAAAGCAAGCCCTGACGAGGTCGTTAGCCGAGGACCACTTCGAATAGAGAGATACGGAAGATATATCCAATTTTCAAATATATTAACGCCTGAAGAGCATACAAATCTTCTGGAGCATTTCGAGGAAGTGAATAGAAAGATGGTCGAGGACCTGGAAGAGGAAGTTCCTTTGCTTCAGAGTCTGGTAGCGAAATACGGTCCTGTTGACCTTATGCATCGAGCGGCTTATATGCTGTTGCCGCTTTTTATGAAATATAAATCAGAAAACGAGTATAGCCACGATGAAACCTACTACTTACCAACGGTTGAATACTTACAATACATAATTGCAAGGACTGCCATGAATACGGATGGGAAAGAGCCGTCCGAAAAAGAATGGCAAGAAGTGTGGGAACAAGCACTAAAAGTGTTAAAGCTCACACAGAACTATATTTTTACGAGAAAGACGTCCACAACGCCTCCCAGCGTTATGGATGAGCTTGGATTCTTCTTAAATAGCAGACTATTGCTGATACGTGTCGACCGCTATCCAATTTTCTTGGCCGATTACCTAATGACCTCACTGTCTCCTTATGAACAATGGATAAAGGAAATTTATGAGGTAGGTGTAAAAGAAATTATCAAGGGCTTGCAGGAAATAGAGAAGTATCAAAAAACAGGCGTTTTGGACAGGTATCGAGACTCGATGGATGCAGAAAAGGTTTTTGTTGCGAAGTTAAGAGAGAAAGGATATTCCGTAGAACCTGGCGCATCGGCTGAAGAAATCAAAAGAACACAAGAGGCATTCGAACTAGACGAGTTCAAGAATTTATACTCAGACCTGCAGGAAAAAATGCGACTCACGCTTACACCTGCAATCTTTGATATTACCGATATGACTTCTTTGCCCAAGTCGATTCTTTCCTTGCTGTCCGTAAAACCAGGAGAATCGATACTGACAACCCTAACTGGACCGAATCGTGATGATTTAAGTCCTCTCTCCACGTCAGTCCTTCATTACAAACCATTTCTTGAAGTGAACCGAAGGTTTTACAGTTTTTATCACTCTGGTTTTGAAGATCGAATTGGTGAGATAGTTGAGTCTGATCTATTTCAAAAAACCTATGCAAAGATATCTGAGATGGCCAAAAGGAGATCGGATCGGATCGAGTCCGACGCAAAATATCTATTGGCTTCTATCCTTAAACCTGACTTCGCTTTTCAGAACGTCTATTATCCAAATCCTAATAAACCCGGAGATTTAACCGAGTTAGATATATTGCTTGGAGTTGATGACATCCTTTTCCTAGTTGAGGTCAAGGCAGGTGGCTTCTGGATCCCGCTAGTGGCAGGCCCCAGAAGTTTAGAGAGAGAACTTTCTGAGCTAATCATAGAGGGGCAGCACCAATCGGAGCGGGCAGAGAAATATTTGAAATCAGCCGAGGAGGCTTTTTTCTTTGACGAGACGGGCAAGAATGTCGTGCATAGGTCAGATATTCGGATTACCGTAGAATCTTCCGTATAGTAATAACTCGCGAGAATTTAGGGTGGGTTGGTGCGCAGATAGCGATTCTCGCCGTGCTCGATCCGAATCTAAGCAAATCCTTTCCTTGGCACGTTTCTATCGACGATTTAAGAATTGTAGCGGAGCTTTTTAACGATAACGAGATCCGCTTCGCGCATTTTCTTGAACAACGACTCAAAGCCTCTGCGGAGAGGAGATTAAGTCAAAATGACGAGATAGAACATATCGCTCTCTACAATAAGATGAACTACTACCACGAACTACCGGTGAAGGGCATGGATCGAATGACATTCGCTTCGTCCTATATGCGAGATATTGATGTCTATTTTATGGAAAAAGCGGCAGGTGGTTTCCCCGCTGTTCCCACTGAAGCTATGCCTCATAAAATGAGAGATTTTATCAATGCCCTTAAGAACTCGCGTCTTCCGGGTAGGTTTGAAGCAGGATCTTATCATCCTTTCGATGGATATGGCGGGAAGAAATGAATTCCAGGAACAAGGTCTCGACGTTTTAGATTCGGGCAGAGACGAGGGGAGGCGACTGACTTTTCGTATGTCTTTCACAAAGCTTTCACTTGGATTGAGTGTCACCTACGGTGATGATGCCCATTGGCACGATGAAATGATCAGATCGGCTGCGCAAATGGAACAGGGCGGTTGCAAACGCTGGCTGGTCGTGCAATTGAGAAATGAATCCCTTTACAGGATAAATCGAATAGAGCGAATCTTACCCGGTAGATTTTCAGAGGAAGAATTGAAGCCTGGCAAATTGCATCTTGAGGCAAAGACACGTCGTGCTATAGATACTGAAAAGCCGGGTCGAAACGATAAATGCCCTTGCGGTTCGGGAAAAAGTATAAGAGGTGCCACGGTCTTTAATCTGAGTCGCCGTAGCCGTAAAGTTCTCTTGATTTCTTTGCATTTCTCCGAAGCCCGAAAGCAAGAATCTTCCTGCGCCAAAACAAGCCTTGCCTCGTGCGACACTATTGCTCCTCTTGTGCCGGCATTGGTAGCCCCCATAATGTATTATGGAGACGGAGAAAGTTATAATATGGGCTGCTTGAGGTGGCACTTGAAACGAAACGAATGATGGGATAACCGCAAGGAGGTTCTTCACTTCTTTCACCTGTCCAGCGGCTGAAAATACACTTCCAGCTTTCAAGCGGGAATGCTGGCGGGTACGGGGCCAATCAAAGGTAAATAATAGTGAAGGTATGACTCTGGACGGGTAGGAATCCAAAGCCGCCAGGGGATAAAGGACGGGGATCTCAATCGCGGATCGTCAATCGCGAATCGCGAATCTGAAAGGTCTTTTCCGTTTCGCGTTCCGCGTTTCGAGTTTCGCGTTGCCCTTCCTCGACATGCGGGGTCTATAGTCGTCCCTCAAAATCTGGTATAATACGAAAATTTCCGACAGCGCATCGAACGCTCATGTAATGCGAAGGGGAGGGGCCGGATTTCAGGGCCGCACCTGTAATCGATGGATGCAATCGCCTGCCGGCACATTGTGAAGAGGAAACACCGGTGACTTTAGACCCTTTCTCAAAACAAACTACCGATTGGCCGGCAGGCGCAACCTTTCCGGAGCGAAGCATTGCGGGAGTCACTCGGGTACCCCTTGGGACGGAAGGAGCGGTGCGCCGAAGGCGCAGGGCGAGGACTGTCTGAGGGAAAAGACCGCGTCGTTTGCGGTCTTTGACCGAGTTCCGCAGACCAGCGGAGGGAGTCCCAAAGGAGGGTGAGTGACGGACGCAGAAGCGAGCGGAGGAAATGGTGGAGCCTGCACGTCAGGGCACTGCAAACGGGAATTACTTTTGAGAAAGGGTCTAGTAATCGCGTGCGCGACCGTTATCGAAGAGATGCTGCCTCTGCTGCCCCCGGAGGTGGGTCACCGTGTCCTCGATTTCGGCCTCCATACCGACCCGGCGAAGCTCAGACAGGCCCTGCAGCAGGCCATCGACGAGGTGGACTCCGCCGTCGATACGATCATCCTCGGTTACGGACTCTGTTCCCAGGGTGTTGTCGGGCTGAAGGCGGCCCACTCCAGGCTCGTCGTGCCCAGGGTGGATGACTGTATATCGATTTTCCTCGGATCGGGCGCGGCTTATCGCGAGCAGGCAAGGTCGGAGCCGGGGACGTATTACCTCACAAAAGGCTGGATCGAGGTAGGCGAGAGCCCCTTCTCGGAGCATGAGAAGACAGTACGGCGGTACGGACCGGAAAAGGCGGAGCGGATCTATCGGATCATGCTGAAGAACTACACGAGGCTGGCTCTCATCAATACCGGGCACTATGATCTGGAGCGCTACCGGGAGTATGCCCGCCGCACCGCCGAGCGGTTCTCGCTGCGCTACGAGGAGATCGAAGGGTCGACGGAGATGGTGAGAAAGATGATCGACGGGCCGTGGGACGGGGAGTTCGTCATCGTCGAGCCCGGCGAGACCATCACGTTGAGCCATTTCTACCGCACCGGCTCGGCCGGATGACCCGGGGTCATCCGGCCGTGATGCCGGCTTGTCTTCCCTATCCGTCACCTGAAACATCCTCATGGAGCCTTCCGGCCATCGCCGTAAGCATGCCTGCCAGGGTCTCCATCTGCTTTTCTTCGAGTATGTCGTCGTAGCGGGCACAGGCGGCGCCCAGCAGCATGGCGTTGGCCGAGGCGCAGGCCGTCCGGGAAATGAGGACGAGGGGCTTATCGAGGGAGTGCGCATATCCTGCCTCGAAGGCGGTGCCTGTATCATCCCAGTCAACAAGTGCCATGATAACCTGACAGTTCCGCAGGAGATCGAGACACGCGGCCTTTATCTCCCCGCTCATGCGCAGTTTTTGTTCAATGCGTGCTCGACGTTGGGGGCGTGATCGAAGGGGTCGACAACGGCGATCCTTCTTGCGCCCCCTGCGGCGCCGATCCGTTCCCGCAGCCTCGCGAGAAACTCCTGTTTGAACTGTTGCTGCTCTTTATTGAAGCAGGGATGGGCGAAGTAGACCTTCATGCTTTTCGTGCCTTCCGCTATCACCCTCGACCCCGTCCCTCTCCCCTCTAAGGAGAGGGAACCCGGAAGCGCCCGGTCGCCTACCTTACCTCCGTCACCTTCACCGACTTGGCCGGCGCCCGTGCCAGACTCGTGACGACCTCCGCGTTGTCGACGGCTTCGGAGAACGTCGTCCGTTTCTCGATGAGATTCAGGAAATCGTCCTTGTGGAAGTAGATGATCGTATATTCGAGGAACCCGCCGTAGGTGTCGCATTGCGACAGGTCGCGGACAGGCCAGTAGACGCCGAAGGCAAGGCCGTCGATCCCCTCTTTGCGGACGTCATCCGCTTTGAGGTAACGGAGGTTGTTCTCGAAATGGCGCTCGAATACCTCGCCGAACCTTTCCTTGGGCTTTGTCTGCACCTCGCCGAACATGATGTGACGGGGCCTCACCTGGACGAGCAGATAGTGAAGCTTTCTTGCCTTCGTCGCTTGAGAGGCTCGTGAAACCGATGCCGCCCGGATAGACGTCGATGCCGGCCGACTGGTACCGCCGGTAGATGTCGTTCAGGAGCGGCCGGTACCGGGTGGTCAATTCGGAAAGGGCGGGGTCCTGGTAAGAGGTCTTTATCCCTTCGCTTTCATCCTTTGCGACGAAGACGGGCCCGGCACTGCAAGAGACAAGAACGCACACAAACAAGACAAAAATCAGCGCTGTTTTCATGTTCGGTCTCCTTTATCGAGTATTTTGACGATCTCCTTCAATTCTTCCTTGATCTCCACGAAGAGGCTTCTCTGCGTGTTCAGGTATTTTCTTGCGCCGTCGATAGTAAACCGCTTTTCATAGAGGAGCTTCTTGATAGTGAAAATTGCATCCAGGTCCTTTTTTGTGTACAGCCTTTGCCCCCGTGAGCTTTTCGTGGGCTTTATGTCCCTGAATTCCTGTTCCCAGTACCGCAGTATGTGAGGCTTCAGGCCGGTAAGAGTACATACTTCCTTTATCCTGTAGAATACCCTTTCCGGGATATTCGGGATCATGCGCCGTTGTCGTTATAATTTATCTCGTCTTTCAAGACCTGGCTCAGCTTGAAATTCAGCACTCTGCGCGGGGCGATCTCGATCACTTCACCTGTCTGAGGGTTTCTTCCCTTTCTTGCCTGTTTCTCTTTTACCACAAAATTCCCCAGCCCCGATATCTTGACGTTTTCACCCTGGGCGAGACTCTGTTTCACGATCTTAAAGAACTGCTCGACGAGATCTGACGACTCTCTCTTCGAAAAACCGAGCTTTTCGTACACTGTCGTCACTATTTCCTGCTTCGTCATACACCCTCCCTAGGTTCTCAATTTTATCCCTTCTCTCATGGTAAGCCGGTCAATGATGATCTGCTGCAGACCGTTCACGTTCTCGTCCGTGAGGGTATCCTCATAGGATTGAAACACCACGCGGAAAGAGATGCTTCTCACCTCCTTTTTAAACGTATCGAAGACCCCGACCGAGACTATCAGGGGAGACACTTTCGCGATCTCCTCGATCAGGTCGGCAACAGGGACCCGATCGGGCACGAAGAAGGAGAAATCGCGCACAACGGCCGGGTAGCGGGGTATGGGTCCGTAGGCCCTTTCCTGGGTGCCGGCCTGTCCGAGCACGTCGAGGTCCAGTTCGCTGCACCAGACCGACTCGTCCGTGTTGTAGGCGGCCCTCACGCTGTCCCGCAAGAGCCCGATCCAGCCCACTTTCTTGTCGCCGGCGAAGAGGTCCGCGCTTTCCGCGCTTTCCAGGAAAGGGCTTTCCGCTTTCTCCACGCGGAGCCGGAGGCTGAACCGCTCGAAAAGCCCCTCCAGCACCCCTTTAAGGTCGAAGAAATCGAATTCCTTGACCGTGTCTCTCCAGAAGTACTCCCTTTCCTTGCCCGAAATCGCGCAGGCCAGGTGCATCGATTCGCGGGGCAGCGCGGAGTCGTCCGATCTGAAGAATACCTTGCCGACCTCGAATATCCTCAGGTTCTTTGTGCCCCTGTTCGCGTTGTAGGCGATGTTTTCGAGGAGACGCGCGGCAAGGAAGGTGCGCATGACGCCCAGCTCTTTCGATATCGGGTTGAGTATGGGCACAAAGGACGCGCGCTCGTCGGGGGCCTGAATGAGGAAGTTCTCGATGTCCCTGGCGCCGAAGAACCCGTAGTTGATGACCTCGAAGAACCCGGCCGCAGCCAGGTACGTCCTGGCCGCATCGATGTCCCTGTCTCGTCTTCGTGCCGCGATACGGGGAGAAGGGGGCTGACCGGGGCGGAGGCGGGCACCGCGTCGTAGCCGACGATGCGGGCCACCTCCTCGATGAGGTCGACGTACTCGCTCAGATCGTGGCGGAACGACGGCACGGAGAAGGAGAGCGCACTCCGCGTCGCTCGAGAAGCGGTCTCGCCCTCCAATTTTATGCCGATCGACGCAAGGCCGTCGACAACTTGTTCGCGGGAGACGGACGTGCCTATGAGCTCCCCGGCGCGCTTCAGGCTCAAAGCTATCGTTGCGGGCTTTCGCTTTTCGTAGACCTCCATGCTGCCCGCGAGCACGGTCCCGCCCGCGGTGCGCTGCATCAGCTCGATGGCCCTCCGGGCAGCAAAGTCGACATTTTCGATATCGATGCCCTTCTCGAAGCGCGACGAGGCTTCGGAGCGCAAATCGAGCCGCCTCGCCGTCCGCCTGATGAGCAGCGGGTTGAAGAAGGCGCTCTCCAGGGCGACGTCTTTCGTCGCCGCGCTTATCTCCGAGTTCTCCCCTCCCATGACGCCCGCGAGAGCCACGGGACCGGACCCGTCGCAGATGAGCACGTCCCCCTTGATGAGCGCCCTGTCCTGGCCGTCGAGGGTGCGGAACAGGGAGTTCTCCTGCGCCACCCTCACCTCGATGCGGCTCTCCCGGATGCGTGCGTAGTCAAAGGCATGGAGCGGCTGGCCGAGCTCGAGCATCACGTAGTTCGTCACGTCGACAATGGCGTTTATGGGCCTCATGCCGGCTTTCGTGATCCTGTTTCTCATCCAGAAGGGGGCGGGGACGATGGAGATCCCCCGCACCATGCGCAGCACGTACCTGGGGCAGGCATCCGTGTCGGCAACGGTGAGCCGGATGAGGCCGTCGATGCTGCCCGTCTCGCTCAGGGTGAAGGAGGGGAGGGTGATGGCGAGGCCGTAGATGCCCGCCACCTCCCGGCTGATGCCCAGGATGGACTGGCAGTCGCCCCGATTTGGCGGCACGTTGACGTCGAGCACGTAATCGGCGATCCCGAGGGCCGCGTCGAGGGGGTCGCCCGTTTTCAGATCGTCCGGGAGCACGAAGATGCCGCTGTGGTCGTCCGACAGGCCAAGCTCCTTTTCCGAGCAGAGCACGCCCGAAGACTCGACGCCCACGAGCCGTCTTTTCTCGATCACCCTGCCGTCGGCGAGGTGTCCGCCGGGTAAGGCGACCGCCACCGCCTGGCCCCTGGCGACATTCGACGCGCCGCAGACGATGGGGAGGACGCCGGTCCCCACGTCGACCCGGCACAGGGAGAGCTTTTCCGCGGCCGGGATCGTCTCGACATCGAGGACCCTGCCGACGCAGACCCCGCTGAACCGGGGGGTGATCTGCTCCACGGCCTCGACTTCGAGCCCTCTCATGGTGAGCGCATCCGCCACGTCGGAGGCGGCCGCAGGGACCGGGGTAAATTCTTTCAGCCAGTCGAAGGGCACTCTCATTGCGACCTCAGAATTGTGACAGGAAACGGATGTCGTTATTGTAGAACTGCTTGATGTCGTCGATGCCGAACTTTATCATGGCGATCCTTTCGACTCCCATGCCGAAGGCGAACCCGCTCACCTCTTCAGGGTCATACCCCACGTTCCTGAAGAGCTGGGGATGGACGGCGCCGGAGCCGAGGATTTCGAGCCATCCCGTCTTCTTGCATACCCCGCAGCCCACGCCCCTGCAGATGACGCAGCCGATATCCACCTCGGCCGAGGGCTCGGTGAAGGGGAAGTAGCTCGGCCTGAACCTCACCGGCACGCCACTTCCGAACATCTCATGGATAAACATGGTAAGCACGCCTTTGAGGTCGGAAAACCTCACGTTCCTGTCCACCATGAGGCCTTCGACCTGGTGGAACATCGGGGTGTGGGAGATGTCCTGGTCGTGGCGGTAGACCGCGCCGGGGGCGATGATCCGTATGGGCGGGGACGTATGCTCCATGGTCCGTATCTGGACGGGGGAGGTGTGGGTCCGGAGCACGACGTCGGGTCTTACGTAGAAGGTATCCTGCATGTCCCGGGCGGGATGGTCCCTGGGGATATTGAGGGCCTCGAAATTGTAATACTCGAGCTCGATGTCCGGCCCCTCGGCAACCGAAAAACCGAGAGAGGAAAAGATCCTCACGATCTCGTCGAAGACAAGGGTGATGGGGTGGCAGCCTGCCGAGGACGGGTTTCTTTCCCGGGAGGGTGACGTCGATGGACGCGTCTTGCGCCTTTTTTTGCTTCTCCTCCTCGGCGTAACCCGCCTCAAGCTCGCCCAGTCTTGCCTCGGCCCCGCTCTTGAGGCTGTTGATCTCCCTGCCGGCGAGACGCCTTTCCTCCAGCGACCCGGTTTTCAACTGCTCGTAGTAGTCAGGGAAGAGGCCCTTCCTGCCGAGGAGACCGACCTTCACCCGCCTCAGGTCTTCCATCGAGTGTATCGATGCAAGCTCTTCGGCGATTTTGTCTTTGAGCGCCTTAAGATCCACTCGTTCTTCGCCTTATGCGCGCTGATGCTGCCACCCGCAAGCGCTTTACCCGGCGCGCTCCACCCGGACGCCTTATTGTACCTGCGCCGCTTTGACCTTCTCGATAAGCGTCCCGAAGCCCGCCGGATCGTTTACTGCCATGTCGGCGAGCGATTTACGGTCCAGCCCGATGTTTTGCATCTTCAATCCGTGGACGAACAGGCCATAGGGGATGCCGTAGGTCCTGCATGCCGCATTTATCCTGGTGATCCATAAAGACCTGAAGTCCCGCTTCTTTTGCTTTCTGCCCGCGAACGCGTGCTGCATGGCCCTGTACACGGACTGCTGCGCTACCTTGTAAACGGTGCGCCTCGCGCCGACCATCCCGCGTGCGGCCTTCATGATCTTTTTGCGTCTGGCCCTCGCTTTTGTTCCTCTCTTAGCCCTTGGCATTTTGTTGACTCCTCATTTATTGGGGTTCAGCGCCCCCTCCTTGTGCGAACCTCGGAGCCTCCCCGCTTTAGCTCGCTTCGCTCGTTCATCTATTGGGCACCTGCTTCGGGCCGGGTACCCGGCACTCCCTCCATGGGCAAAGCGGCGACCCGCTTGGCGGGTACCCCGGGCGGCTCGCTCGCGGGTCGTCCCTGCCCGACTCGCTTCGCTCATTCTCGCGCCTTACAGATAGGGGACGAGCTTCTTCAGGTTCTTTTCATTCGTAGAGTGCACCATTACCGTCTGTGAAAGGTTCCTCTTTCTCTTCGGCGACTTTGACGAAAGGAGATGGCTGTGAAAGGCCCGCGACCGCTTGATCTTGCCGCTCGCGGTCTTTTTCACCCTCTTCGCCAGACCCCTGTGTGTTTTTATCTTCGGCATTATTCCCCCTCAATTGATGGGCACCCGCTCGCGGGTCATCCCGGCTTTAGCTCGCTTCGCTCAGTTACTGGGGCTCAGCGCCCCCTCCATGAGCACAGCTCATGGAGCCTCCCTGCTCAACTCGCTTCGCTCACTTGGGTGCAAAAACTATGATTATGTTCCTGCCGTCAAACTTCGGCCGCTGTTCCACGTCACTCACGTCTTTCAGGGCGTCTATCACCTTTACGGCGAGCTGCTCCCCCTTGTCCCTGTGGAGCACCTCTCTGCCTCTGAACATGATGGTGATCTTTACCTTATCGCCTTCGCTCAGAAAATCGCGCAGGTGTTTCAGCTTGAACTGAAGGTCGTGCTCCTCGATCTTCAGCCCCAGCTTCATCTCTTTCACCTGGATGATCGTCTGCTTCTTCTTGGCCTCGGCAGCCCTCTTCGCGGTCTGGTACTTGAACTTGCCGTAGTCCATGATCCTGGCGACGGGCGGCACGGCTTTCGGCGAGACCTCGACCAGATCGAGCTCCTTCTCACGGGCCATTTTAATGGCCTCATACGTGGACGTCACGCCTATCATGGTGCCGTCCTCATCGATCAGTCTCACCTCTTTCGCCCTTATCTTCTCGTTGATATTGGTGACATCCTTCACTTCTCTGGCGGATCCTATGAATTCACCTCCTGGACGTATTCTCTTCCCTTGCTCTCTCTATGAACTCGAAGCGGACTTACGCCTTTCATCTCGGCGCCGTCGCGGCCCCTGACCGAAATGGTGCGCGTTTCCGCCTCCTTCCTTCCCAGTATAAGCATGTAAGGGACTTTTCTCATGGTCCCTTCACGTATTTTAAAGCCCAGTTTTTCGTTCCGTCCATCCACTTCCACCCTGATGTCCGCACCCGCGAGCATCTGCCGCAGCTCTTCCGCGTAGGCGGCCTGCTCGTCCGTGATGGTGAGGATGAGGACCTGCAGCGGGGAGAGCCACAGCGGGAAGCGGCCCGCATAGTGCTCGATGAGTATGCCGATAAACCGCTCCATGGCCCCGAGGATCACCCGGTGGAGCATGACCGGCCTCTTTCGCTGGTTGTCCTTGTCGACGTAGTGGAGGTCGAAGCGCTCGGGCAGGGCAAAGTCGAGCTGGATGGTCGCGCACTGCCACTTTCTGCCCAGGGCGTCCTTCAGCTTCACATCGATCTTCGGCCCGTAGAACGCGCCGTCTCCCTCGTTGATATCATAGGGGAGCGACCTGTCGTCGAGGACGCGCTTCAAGATGCTTTCCGCCTTGTCCCAGTCCTCGAGGCGGCCGATGAAGTGCTCCTCCGGCCTGGTGCTGATCTCCAGCTCGTAGTCGAACCCGAAGATACCCATGACATCCGCGACGAACGAGACGATGCCGTTTATCTCGTCGTGGAGCTGGTCCTGCCTGCAAAAGATATGGGCGTCATCCTGGGTGAACTCCCTGACCCGCATGAGGCCGTGGAGCACCCCGGACAGCTCGTGCCGGTTGACGGTGCCCAGCTCGAAGTAGCGCAGGGGCAGGTCGCGATAGCTCCTGATCTGCGATTTATAGACCATGATATGGGCGACGCAGTTCATGGGCTTCAGCCCGTACTCGACCTCATCCACCCGCGTGAAGTACATGTTCTCCCGGTAGTTCTCGTAGTGGCCGGACTTCTTCCACAAATCCACCTTGAGGATCTGCGGACCGATGACGAACTGGTAGCCCCGCTTCAGGTGCTCCTTCTTCTCGAAGTCTTCGAGGATGTAGCGGAGCAGGGCGCCGTTCGGGTGGTAGATCACGAGACCCGCGCCGACCTCGTCGGAGATGCTGAAAAGATCGAGCTCCCTGCCGAGCCGCCTGTGGTCCCGCCTCTTGACCTCTTCGAGGAAGTTCAGATGCTCCTGGAGGGCTTGCGCGCTCGGGAAGGCCGTCCCGTAAATCCTCGTCAGCATCTTGTTCTTTTCGTCGCCCCTCCAGTACGCGCCGGCAAGGCTGAGGAGCTTGAAAGCCGGTATTCTTCCCGTGGAGGGGAGATGGGGGCCGCGGCAGAAGTCGGTGAAGCCGTCCTGGGTATAGAGGCTCACCCTGTCATCCGGAATGGCGTCGATCAGCTCCACCTTGAAGGGCTCCCCCATGCGGTTGAACAGCTCGACTGCCTCCTTCTTTGGGACGACCCGCCGGGTGATGGGGATGTCCTTGTCGATGATCGCCTGCATCCTCTCTTCTATCCGGGGCAGGTCTTCCTCCGTAAAGCCGGGCTCGTAATCGAAGTCGTAGTAAAAGCCCGTCTCTATGGCCGGGCCGATCGTCACCAATGCCTCCGGGAAGAGCTCCTTCACCGCCTCCGCCATGACGTGGGCGGCGCTGTGGCGCAGGATATGCGTGCCTTCTGCGGAGTCTAGAGAGACGGGCTCAAGGCTGCCTTCCCGGAGCGGCGAGGAGAGGTCGAGCAGCTCGTCCCCTACCTTCACGGCAACGATCTCTTTCTCAAAGGCGCCTATCCCTTTCAGGAAATCGAGAAAACTGACGCTTCCCTCCGGAGCGGCGTATTCCTTGTCCCTGAATCGTACGATCAAGACTCACTCCCGTGTAAGGCACCCAAGAAATCAAAAGGCATCAAACGATGCCCCTGTTGAAAAAATGCGACCTAAAGCGCCGCGGTCCTGATTGTTTATTCCGCAGGCCAGGCACTTCCTCTTCGTATCGGCACACAACTGAGGTATTTTACTGTTTTTTCCTTTGCCTTGTCAATTGGTAATTGGCGGCTTCTCGGCGCACCCAGGATGGCGGCACTCCCTCACTGATTGTCGACGACAAGCGTGCCGGGAGACACGTTGCGGGGCGCGCAGCAGGGATGGCACTTCCCATGAAAGAGAAAAGAGATCCGCCCCTTAAGCTCGGTCTCCTCCGTCAGGCTGTCCAGGTTGCCGCCGCCCTTCGCGACGACAAGGTCTGCATCCATCAGGAGACGCCGGACGTCGCTCGAAACAAGGTGCAGCCTCGTTCCGGCAAAGGCTCCGGGGATGCCGTTCCCGATGACCGGCGCCACCGCAGACAATCCGACCGCCCTCGCTTCCACGATCGTGGCATCGTTCAGGATGGGCCGGTTTCGTACTACCACCGAGACCTCCCGGCCATACGTCTCCTTGAGGATCTCGAGAAAAAGCCTGTCAAAAACGATTTCCCCGCAATTATCGGTGAGATAAACGATCCTCCGCGCCTCAGCCAGCCGGTTCCTCAGACCTTCGGCGCCCTCATCCGTCAGGACCCATTCCCCGGTAAAGTCGCCCTGGGAATCGCCGGTCGATAGATCCTGGTGAAGATCGATCATGACATCAATCGAATTGCCGGCGATGGCGAGTTTGAGCGCCTCGAGGAAAGGGTCGGCGCTTTTCCTTACCCGGTCGCTCGCGGCCCCGTAAAGATCGAGGGCTTTTCGGTTCTGTTCGGCCTTTATCTCCCTTAAGGGGTCTTCGTCCTTCGTGATACGCACCATCTTTTCCCAGATCGGCTGAATGATCTCGGGGGCCGTGATGTCCCATTCCTCACCCCTGAGCGCGGGCAGCCTCACGATCTCGGCCATGAAAGCCTTGACGCTGCGCTCTTCCTTCATGGAGAAGCGCGCGATCTTGAGAGCCATCTTGAGGATACAGGGGATGCAGTCAGGCCAGATAAGCATGATTTTCCTCTTCGACCACGGTTTTCTTTACACGGAGGGAAACGTAACGAAACCAACCGGGAACCGGCCGCTATAATTCCGGGCGGTGATACTTATGATAGTATACTACCTCAGTGAATCGTGTCAACCGCATCTTCCCCTTCCGCCGTTGACATTTCCGGTGAATCCGGGTATAAACAAGACTGGGTCCGGCATCACGAAAAGCGAGAAGGCACAGTGGAAAACGTCATTGCGACAGTCACGACGATGAGGGAGGGTGAGACGGGCGTGGTCAGCTCCATAGGGGGCGGCGAGCGCCTGACGAGCCGCCTTGCGTCGATGGGCATCGTCCCCGGCACCGAAATCAAGGTGCTGAGGAAGAGCGCGGGCTCGGTTATCGTCCTTGCCTCCGACACGCGGCTGGCCCTGGGCAGGGGCGAGGCCTCGCGCATCTTTGTGTTGGGCGTGCCGGCGGAAGAAAAGAAGAGCGTGCTGGTTGCCCTTGCCGGTCAGCCAAACGTGGGGAAATCGACCGTTTTCAACATCCTCACCGGCCTCTCGCAGCACGTGGGCAACTGGCCGGGGAAAACCGTCGAAAAGAAGGAAGGGGTCCACGTCGCGGACGGTACGGAGATGCGGATCGTCGACCTTCCGGGCACGTATAGTCTCACCGCGTTCTCCGAAGAGGAGAGGGCGGCCCGGGAGTTCATCATCCACGAGCACCCGGATGTCATCGTGCTCGTGGCCAATGCCTCCGCCTTAGAGCGGAGCCTCTATCTGCTTACCGAGGTGCTTCTCCTCGACGTGCCCATCGTGGTCGCCGTCAACATGATGGACGTGGCGGAGAACCAGGGCATCCACGTGGACGTCGAGGCGCTCCAGCGGTCGCTGGGCCTGCCGGTGGTATCGATAATCGCCACGAAGAACAAGGGCATAAAGGAGCTTGTTCCCCTGATCATAGACGCGGCGCTGCACGAGATCGACGTCGACCCGCGATTGCCCGATGTCTCTTCCGACCACAAGGCTATTTATGTGCGCCTCCTGGAGCTTCTCAAAGACCGGGTCCCCCCGCCCTATGCGGAGCGCTGGGTCGCGACGAAACTGATGGAAGGCGACCAGGTGGTGTCGGCCGCGTTCCAGGCGCTGCTGCCTCAGGAGACGTGGACCGAGATCCAGGGCCTCCTCATCGAGCACGAGGACGCACTCCGCGCGGTCGTGGGCGGCCGGTACGACTGGATAGAAATGGTGACGCGCATCGCCGTGTCGCGGTTCAGGCGCGGGCAGGTGCTCATGACGGACCGCATAGACCATCTGCTCACGCAGCCCCTGCTCGGCATCCCCATGCTCCTCGCCATACTCGCCCTCGTCTTCGGCCTCACCTACCGGGTAGGTTTTCCCTTGCAGCACGGGCTTGAGCGGCTGCTTGGGCTGTTCGCGCGTCTGGTCGAGAGCGGTCTCGCCCCGGGCCCCCACTGGCTCACGGGGCTCGTGGTAAACGGCATCATAGGCGGCGCGGGCTCGGTGCTCACGTTCTTTCCCATACTGCTCATATTCTTCGTCTGCCTGGGCTTTCTCGAAGACGTGGGCTACATGGCGAGGGCCGCCTTTGTGATGGACCGCTTCATGCACGTGGTCGGCCTCCACGGGAAGAGCTTCATCCCCCTGTGCCTGGGCTTCGGCTGCAACGTGCCTTCCGTCATCGGGACGCGGATCGTGGAGTCGAAGAAGGCGCGCCTTCTCACCATATTCCTCGCGCCCTTCATCCCCTGCACCGCGAGGCTCGCGGTGCTCACCTTCGTCTGCGCGGCCGTTTTCGCGCAGGCCGCGTCCCTTGTCTCCTGGCTGCTTGTCACGGTCAATATCATGGTGCTCGGCGTCACGGGCATCGCGATCAGCAGGGTGTTCATGAAGGGCGAGCCCATGCCCTTTATCATGGAGCTCCCCCTGTATCACAAACCCGACCCGCGCACCATCGCGTCCGTTGTGTGGGCGCGGACGGTCTCCTTCGTGAAGCGGGCGGGCAGCGTGATCCTTCTTGCTTCCGTGGTGATCTGGCTCCTCTCGAATATCCCTTCCGGCCGGCTTGAGACGAGCGTGCTCGCGTGGGTAGGCAGGCTCCTCGCGCCGATAGGCGCCCCCATGGGGCTCGGGTGGAGGGAGATGGTGGCCCTGGTCTCCAGCCTCGTGGCGAAGGAGAATTCGGTGGCCACCCTGGCCGTGCTTTACGGCGTGGGCGAGGCGGGGTTGAGGCAGGTGCTGCCCACGATGATGAGCCACGCGTCCGCGGCTCGCCTTCCTCACCGTGCTCATGCTGTTTGTCCCGTGCGCGGCGACGGTGGCGGTCATGAAGCAGGAGATGGGGAGTTGGCGGTGGTTTCTCACGTCCTTTGCGTTTATGCTGGCGGTGTCGTTTTGCGGAGGGGTAGTGGCGTACCACCTAGCCCTGGCGGTCGGTCTGTAGAGCGCCTTCTACAGTCGGCCGGGCGACGGCCTGGAGGAATCGCGCTCTGCGGCGCCCTGCTCGCCGCGTGACCTCCGACGTTTGCGACCCAGCAAGGCAATATGGAGCCGGGTCCCCGCCTATGTACGCCTCCGCTCTACGCGGCTCACAGTGCATCCACATCTGAAGCATTCCCTCCATGCCGCCGTCCACCCGATCCGGCATCGAGCACAACCATGATCGATGCCGGAATTAACGGAGCGTAAGAGCCGACTCGTAGGGGGAATTGCTCCCCATTTAGGATTTTCGTGATAGGCGTCTATTAAGGCCCTCATTCCGGCCGGGGTGACGGCGGCTCGCTTTTGCCGCCATCGCCGGAAGTAAAAAAGCACAAGCGACTTTCACCTACAAGTGGCGCGTTTCGGTGTTTCAAGATTTTGTCGAATGCCATGAGAAAGGTGGTAATATAGCCAAGGAGGCCCGGCAGAAGCGGCCTTGGAAAGATTGCCATGGCAAACGGTGAACGCCCGGATCCCTGTGGCCCATAGAGTGCAATCTTGGAGGCTTGGTCGGGAGGGGGCAGCGGAGGACGCCTTCCCTGAAATGGAGTGGCCGAATATTTTCCTGTCCCCGCAATATTTTCCCGCAATATTTTGCTTGCCATGCAACGCTGCCGGTTGTAATGATTAATAGATGTGGCGGAAGCGGAGGCGGTTGAAGGAAGCACTGAAAACAGTAAACGGAGCCGTTATTTAGTGTGTTAAAAATGTCCTCCTCTCCTATAGCGAGGACAGAGCCGAAAGCCAATCGGAGGAACTATGGGCTTCTGGAAGAAACTACTTGGAGTCAGGGAATCGCCAAAAGCTACACTCGCAGGATCAAAAGCTGATCTGATTTCGGTCATCGAAGAGTTAACGGCAAACGGAGGTATGGAGGGGTATTCACAAGCTGCAAAGAAGATTGCAGCGAGCAATCGATTTGGCATCGAATCAGTTAAAGACCTAGTCACCGAATCATTCTTCTCTAAAGTGTCGTCGCGTGTCGGTGATGTGTCAATGATGGTTGGCGCCGAGATGGGTGGAGGTTCATTTGCAACATGGCTCGCCAATAATATTGTTGCTGGGAGGTCTCCAGCGCAAATGATCGATGATTATGCGAAGTTCGGGCGTTACGGAATGTGGCAGGATGCGAAAGAGCTTTGTGAGAAACTGGGCATCAGGTTTGAGATCACGCCCGACGCTGGGACCGAAAGCCGTAAAAGAGGATCGTCCCTGCGGTCCGACGCCTCCAGTCAGTCTGGCGCAGCAGGTATAGGGTTGCCCAGTGGTGCCGAGGAAGTCTTGCAATTAATACTGGAAGCGTACAAATGGGGCGAAAAGAAAGGTTGGCCTGTTTGTAACAAATATCCGCAATACAACCGTATTCGTCAGCTTGGAGAGAAAATTAATCGCTCTGGAGGTATAGGAGCGATGCGGCGCGTCGCGGCTTTTGTGGAGGTACGCACCCCGTTCGGTAGCATGACGCTGCTGAATGATATGTGGCACCTGATCGGTGAATGGATAGCCTAATAAAGGCGTAGGGAAATGCGCCGGTTCCTGTACAAGGAAGGGGACGTTCT
>CAVSOX010000027.1:0-132510 GCA_963729685.1 uncultured delta proteobacterium
GGAGGTAGGGACGTTGTTTCATTCTATACGTTGCGTTACCCTGACCTGGCATAATGAAATGAATGAAACAACGTCCCTACCTCCTCTCACAGAACCGTTGTGGTGTCATAGGTATACGCTACTGCAAAAAAACCGAGAGGTTCTTGCAGCGGGGAAGAATTATCTCTTGACAGCGTGCCCTCTAATGGGTGACCCCGTGACCGTTACAAGCGGTCCGCTTAACGCCTGGATCAGCCAGAGCCGGATTTATCGGCGATTGGCTGCATCCATTGGTTGGGCCGCCGTATGCCCTGCTTCTGCGTGCAGCCTTAGCCCGAGTGCGCTTATCACTTTAAGAATCGTGTCGAAACCTGGGCTTCTTTCTCCAGAAAGTGCCTTGTAAAGACTTTCGCGAGAGAGGCCGGCATCCCGTGCTACCCGGGACATGCCTTTGGCGCGGGCAATGTCGCCGAGGGCTTTAGCAATAAACGCGGCGTCGCCCTTTGCCTCTTCAATGCAAGCTTCGAGATAAGCAGCCATTTCCTCGGGAGTACGAAGATGCTCGGAAACGTCGTATTTCGTAGTAGTAGTTTTTGCCATGGTATACTCCTATAGATTTCTTGCCAAACGCAAGGCGGTCTTGATGTCCTTTCCCTGTGCATGTTTGTCGCCGCCAGCCAGCAATATTATCAGAGATTGGCTGTGCTGTTTGTAATAGACACGATAGCCGGGGCCATAGTTGATTCGCAACTCTGAAACGCCTTCGCCAACCGGTTCTACGTCGCCGGGATTCCCTGCCGCTAATCGTTCAATCCTTACCAGTATACGCGCACGTACACGGATGTCGGTCAAGCCATCAAGCCATTTAACGAAAACTTCAGTTTTCCGAATCTCGGTCATAGTTCTATTGTAGCCTCACGGCTACACGTTGTCAAGTCATTCGATGCTGTTACCTGGGGGAGGTAGGGGCGTTGGTTCATTCTATACGTTGCATTACCCTGACCGGCATAATGAAATGAATGAAACAACCCTACTTCCCTTCGGCCTGCGTGCCGCTCATACTGGCGCAGGTCTCATGGAGGCACCGTCAGTGAAATAGGCCGCGAATGTACTTAGCCATTTCTTCCGGAGGGACTCTGCCGACGTACTCGATTGCCGAGTGAGAGTACCTTTTCTCATGGGGAACCTCCCCATAGAAATAGTTGGGGGTTTCGAGGAGTGTTTGTTTAGTCCTCGACATAATCGAAACACAGCACGTCTCGGCCTTCGCCGAGGAACCGTCGGTGTAACGCCCAACTTCGCGCAGCGAGCAGTCGATGAGAACAATGGCGTTGACGTCGTTAGCTGTTGCTGGATGCATCTCGCGTGGAAGAAGGAAATGAACAGGGTCCACTTGCTCTTTGTTGTTCACAACCAAAATCTTTTGGTTTGGGGGAACGGGCGATTGGCCGAGTCTGTCCGTACCCACCGCGGCAGGAAGTGATTTGCTCAGCATTTTGCGGACATTTTGCGCCAGGGACTGATCGGATAGCAACTTGTTTTGCGCGTCCTCGTAAGCATTCGTTTCGGCACGATCATGGGCATTGCTATAGTCGATACGGAAGCCCAGGTATATCAAAATCAGCAACATGGCCGGAGCTATAGAAAAGATCATCACAGCCAGCGACTTCTTGCCAAGTTTCCACGCTGCTTTGCTAATGCTCACGAATGTGAAGAAGGCAAACAAAACTGTAAAGACATTGAGAAAGGAAGTGCCGAATATCCACCATTCATTCGCCCGATTCACCCAGCCGAGGAGAGATAACGAAGTAAACACGATGCCGAAAGCGATCAAAGCCTGCAAGAAGAATCGCCGATCATACCAAATCCGATTATCACTGTTCATAGCGTTCCACGCCTCAGTTTGTGGCGGCACCGTCTGACGCGGCGGGCTGGCGGCAAGCCCCCCAATCGACTAAGACAATCAGGCAACTTTGGAGACGGCCTTCGGATTTTCACATTCCGTTGCGTTCCGGTAAACTCAGTTCCATTTAACAAATACCACTTAAAATGCGGTTGTTCAAGAAGAAAAACGAAGTTGCGAACTTCAGGAAGAAAGTGCTGGCAGGTCCGGCGCACCCATTTTTCCGGGGATGCTTTTTGTCACCCCTGGTTGTCGCCCCTCCATGTCACCCCTGGTTATCATCCCTGGTTGTCGCTTTGACAGGAGAGCGGAAAACTGAGAAAATCTTATCATGCCGGGCCTCGTTGAGAGGCCCTCAAGAGGTGTCAAGGCCCGGCCCGTTTCAGCCGGTTTCGGGAGTTTCCCTGGACCGGCCCGCTCTTTGCCAATTGAACCCCGACTGGGGTCGGCTTAGGGTTATATTCCCTGTCCGGTTGCGCCGGTGGAGTTCGCCCGCATTTACCGCCTTAGCCCGTGGCCGGTCGTGGCCGTTCACTCAACACTCAACACTCAAAACTCAACACTTACTTTACCCCCTCCCCCCCTCCCCCCGAAACCGTGCACTTTCGTGCACTTTTGTGCACCCCTCTCTCTGAAAGTCTTGCAAGACAAGGGAATCCTAAAGAGGGACGGTGAGCCGGTGAGTGAAAAATGCGTGCAAAACACGTAAAAAGAGAGTAAAAGAGAGTAAGAGATGTCAAAAACAATCGTTTTTGGGCTATTTCGTGCACAGCTTCCTTAAGCCGCGTACGTCGTAGTGGATTTCTCCGCGCGCCCGGTGTAGAATGACCGCCGAGGTATTATATTGAGCGCCATAAGAAATAGGCCGCCTGCGGGGAAGACCCCCCGGCTCGCCTCCGCCGTCGACAGCGCGTACAAGTTCTTATCTTCGACCCGGTTTACCATCTTTCTGCTCTCCTTCATCGCCGTCAGTTGTGTGGTCGGCACCTTGCTGCCGCAGCAGGCCCGTCCCGAAGAGTACCTGAAGCGATACGAGGAGAGCACCTACGTGGTCCTCAAGTTCCTCGGCCTCACCAACGTCTTTCACAGCCCCTGGTTCGTCTCCCTGATGGGGCTCTTCGTGGTGAACCTGCTCCTTTGCACCGTCCAGAGGCTCGGCAGGTTCTTGGGCAGCGGCCCGCCTGAAATGCCGAATGATAAGAGCCTCCAGGCCATGCCCCTCACGTTCTTCCTCGAAGGCGCCGACCTCGGGCAGGCTGCGAACCTGTTCAAGGGGTACAGGGCATGCGGGGAAGGGACGGGCAGGGTGCTCGAAAAGGGGCGGCTGTCGCGGTACGGGGTCTATATCATCCACGGGAGCATCGTGATCATCCTCTTAGGCAGCCTCATCGGCCTTTTCGGTTACCGGGGGTTCGTCACGCTCGGCAAGGGCGAAATGAAAGACAGCGCGGTGAAAAGGGGCAGCGGGGGGGTTATCCCGCTGGGCTTCGCCATAAAGCTCGACGACTTCAAGATCAGCTTCTATCCGAGCGGAGAGCCCAGGGAGTACATGAGCCGCGTCGAGATCATCGACAAGGGGAAAGCGGCAAAGAAGGCGGAGGTGCGGGTCAACCATCCCCTTTCCTACAAGGGGACGAGCATCTATCAGGCGAGCTACGGCTCCGACCCCGTCTTCCTCTTCGATATCGGAGGGGAAGAAGTGAGGCTCGGCCAGGGCGGCGCGTACAAAAAAGGCCCCCTGGAGGTCATGGTGGTCCGCTTCGAGCGCTCCATACATGACTTCGGCCCGGGCGTGCAGCTCGCCTATCTGGAAGGAGGGGAAACGAAGACGTCCTGGTTTGTGAGGGACGTGCCCAGGCTCAGGGAAAAGGAGATCGATGGGCGTGCCCGTGAGGCTCGACAGCATCGGCGACGAGTTCTACACGGGGCTCGAGGTGGTGGCGCGACCCGGGCCTATGGGTCGTCTGGACGGGCTTCGCCCTCATCCTCTTCGGCCTCTCCATCAACTTCTTCACGTAGTTACAGGCGCATCTACCTCCTCCGGACGCCGGAGGGCGTGCTCGTCGCGGGGACGTCTTCGAGGAACAAGGAGGCTTTCAGGGAGGAGTTCGAGAAATGGAGGGAAAAGGCGCATGGCATTGAACGATAGGCTCCTCGGCATCGTCACGCTCTTCTATCTCGCCCTTTTCTTCATCCACCTTATTTACTTCGCCACGAAGAAAGAGGCCGTGCTCCGGGCCGTGCGGCTCCTCCTCTACGTCTGATTTCGGCCTCCATTCGGTCGGCCTCGGTGTGCGATGGGTCGAATCCTACTCACCCTGGACCCGGATGTCGTGGCACGGGTTGCCGCTCCCCTTCCCGAACGGGCCCGGGCCATGCCCCCCTGTCCAACTTCTACGAGTCCCTCATCTTTTATGCCTGGTGCATCGCGCTGATCCTCGTGCTCATGAAAAAGAGCCTCCGGGTGCCCCTTATCACCATGCTCGCCTCCCTTGCCGCCCTTTTCTTCATGGGCTACGCCTCCCTGTCGCCCTCGGTCGACAGGCATATCCAGCCCCTCATCCCGGCCCTCCAGAGCAACTGGCTCCACGTGCATGTCTTCACCTGTTTCATCGCCTACGCCTCTTTCGCCGTCTCCTTCCTCTGCGGCCTCCTCTACATGCTCAGGCCGAAGGCCGTCCAGGCAGGGAAGCTTGAGGAGATCAATTACCAGAGCATCGTGGTGGGCTTTCCCATGCTGACCGCCGGCATCCTCACGGGGGCCGTGTGGGCGCACTACGCCTGGGGCTCGTACTGGAGCTGGGACCCGAAGGAGACCTGGTCCCTCATCACCTGGATCGTCTATGCGCTCTTCCTCCATGCGCGCTTCACCAGGGGGTGGAAGGGGCGGCGGATCGCCCTGCTTTCGATCATCGGTTTTATGAGTGTCATTTTTACCTATCTTGGTGTAAACTTTATCCTTGCCGGACTTCACAGCTATGGCGCAGCATAGAAAAAAGACACCCAAAAGTCTCGTCCTCTCGGGGAACGGCATCAATTGCGAGCGTGAGACGGCCCATGCGAACCGCCTCGCCGGGTTTGACGTGGAGATCGTCCATATCAGCGCGTTGATGGAGGGGACCAGGAATATCCATGACTATGACTTCCTCAACCTCCCCGGCGGCTTTCTCGACGGCGACGACCTCGGCGCCGGAAAGGCGCAGGCCGTGAAGTGGAAATACCAGCGGATAAAGGATTCGACGAACTATTTCATCGACGAGCTCCTGCGCTTCGTGAGCGACGGAAAGCTGGTCATCGGCATCTGCAACGGGTTCCAGCTTCTCACGAAGACAGGTCTCCTCCCTGCCTTGAAGGGCGACTACCAGAGGCAGCAGGTCACGCTCACCTTCAACGAGTCGGGCAGGTTCCAGGACAGGTGGGTATTTCTCAAGGTGAATAAATTTTCCTCTTGCATCTTTACGAGAGATATAGATAGAATTTACCTCCCCGTCCGACATGGGGAAGGAAAACTTGTTGCCGGGTACGAGAACGACCTTGCAGAGCTTGCGGGAGACGGTCACGTGGTGATGCAGTATTGCGACGAAAACGGTGAGATAAGGGCTGACTTTCCTTACAACCCTAACGGGTCGGTCATGTCCATCGCGAGCCTCTGCGATCCTTCGGGGAGGATTTTCGGCCTCATGCCCCATCCCGAAGCGTTCGTTCACTATACGCAACACCCCCGCTGGACCCGGGAAGAACTCCCCGTGGAAGGGGACGGATTGAAGATATTCAGGAACGCCTATACGTATATTATGGACCGCAGATAGTGGGGGAGGAGGCTCCTTATGAACAAAATAGATATCGTCAATCAGCTTTCAGAACAGATAAACCTTAACCAGAAAATCGCGAAGGTCGTCGTCGATACCATTATCGATGCCATAAAGACCGCGATCATCAACGGTGAAAGGGTTGAAATAAGGGGTTTCGGAAGCTTCTCGCTCAGGTCTTACAAGCCCTACAAAGGAAGGAACCCGAAGAACGGAGAGATAGTCGACGTGCCGGAAAAGAAGTTGCCCTATTTCAAGGTCGGCAAGGAATTAAAGGAAACGATCTGGAAAGAGCGTTAGCAGTTTCGTCACCCGCTTGCCCTGTCACAACTCATCGAGGGGGCGCTGAGCGCCCGAACCTAGTAAGCTCGCCCCAGTACGGCTTTACCGCCTTTTTCACCTTTGAGACGATCTGTGTCGCCGCGTCGGTTTCCCCGTCCTCGTACTCCGCGATGTAGACGGGCGTTCCCTTAAGCTCCATGATGACGGTCCTCACCGAATTGGTGAGCGCGGTAATGTCGTAGCCGCCTTCCAGCACCAGACAGACCTTGCCCCCGCATTCACGGGCGGCCACGTCCATGAGCATCCTCGTCATCTTCGCGAAGCCGCGCTCGGTGACCGCCATCCCGCCCAAGGGGTCGTTCCGGTGGGTGTCGAACCCCGCCGACACGAGCACGATCTCCGGCTTGAACAGACCGGCCACGGGCACGACCACTTCCCTGAACACATAAAGGTAATCGGCGTCGTTCGTGCCGTAGGAGAGGGGGACATTGATGGTATAGCCCTTGCCCTCTCCCTGGCCTATCTCTTCATACCATCCGGTCCCGGGATAATGCGGGTATTGATGGGTCGATATGTAGAGGACCGAGGGGTCTCCGTAAAAGCTGTGCTGCGTGCCGTTGCCGTGATGGACATCGAAGTCGACGATCAGTATGCGCGTGAACCCGTGCTTCTTCTCCAGGTACCTCGCCGCGATGGCGACGTTGTTGAAGATGCAGAAGCCCATGGCCCTTGCCGCTTCGGCGTGATGGCCCGGCGGCCTCACAAGGGCAAACCCGTTGTCGACTTCCCCCGACACGGCCGCGTCGACAAGCCGGAGGAGGCCCCCGGCCGCCATACACGCCGCGTCGTACGACCTGGCCGAGGCGACCGTGTCCGGATCGAGGCGCGTCTGCACCTTACCCTTCGTCTCCTGTACCATCGTGATATAGTGCTGGTCGTGGACAAGGGCTATCTCGTCCCTGGTCGCGGGTCTGGCAGGCACGTAGACGAGGCCCTCCCGGTCGATCTCCCCGAGCATCTCGTAAATGGACCTCAAACGTCCTGGGTTCTCCGGATGAAAATCATCCGTGATATGGTCGAGATAGATATCCTCCTTTACCAGGCCCACCTTCATGAGACGCCCTCCCTTGCACAATAGTATAACTGTTGACACGGAAAAACAAGCATTTCGCGGCTCATTATTTATTTCGTTTACTTTCAACAGGATTTCGTTGCAAACTACAGGGAAGGAGGTGCGTGATGGATCGAAAACCACTGCTTTCGCTCTCTCTCATATGCTGCCTTGTGCTCCTGACGGTCGCATGCAGCCTCATCCGGTCGGGCAAGGCGAACAAGGAAGGCAAGTCCGCGGCCGCTCAGGCCGAGCCCGCGAAGCGTGAGCGCGGCGGGCTCCGCGCGCACGGAGGAAGCGGGCAACGAATGGCGGGAGCGGAAATGGGAGAACTATGCGTCAGACGCAAACAGAGTAGACTATTATGTTGAAAAGAGAGTATCACCTACCCGTCGAAGACCCTCGTTCGCGCCTGGCGAAGAAGGACTTTCCCCATAAATTCGCCCCAAAAGGAGATAATCGCATTCGATGAGATAGACTGCGATGAGGCAAGATACCGCTCCCTGAAAATTGAGGGTGTCTACTGGGACGGCAGAACCCAGATATTCAACGTCGTCTCGCCCTGGATCCGCATCTATTCGGATTCACCCGATGAAGTGCTTTTCCTCGACGTCTGCAAGACGACCAAAGACAAGTAGCGCCCGCTGCCGCCCCTTCCGGCTTTTCTAAAGCAAGGAGGGGCGGCGCGCCATCCCGCAAATAATTGCGAGGCCCTGATTTTTTTCGGCCCTCGCCTCCTCTACTTGTAATTGCCCCTCAAGCCCCCGTGACTTATATTTACGTAACAGACCGGCATCGCCGGCGTATAAATCCAGGAAAGAGAAGGGGCAAGGCGTGGAGACCGGCATATTTCTCCTCATCTTTGCCATCCTCGCGGCTGTTAGGCGTCCTCGAGGCCCTCAGCCACCGGCGCCACCTCGGCCGCATCCCTATCCGCATCCACGTGAACGGGACACGGGGCAAGTCGAGCGTGACGCGGCTCATTGCGGGCGGTTTGCGGGAGGGCGGCATCACCACGTGCGCAAAGACAACGGGCACCCTTGCCCGGATGATCCTCCCCGACGCCTCCGAGTACCCCGTATTCCGCCCGGCAGGGGCGAACGTCATCGAGCAGGTGCGCATTATCTCGACCGCGGCGAACTACAATGCCCGGGCGATCGTGGTCGAATGCATGGCGCTCCAGCCCCATCTCCAGTGGCTCTGCGAGTCGCGCTTCCTGAAATCGACCCACGGCGTCATCACGAACGCCCGGCGCCGATCACCTCGACGTGATGGGCCCGACGGAAGCGCCGTGGCGGATGCCCTTGCGGGAACGACGCCGATAGGCGCAAAGCTTTTCACGGCCGAGAGAAGGCATGTGCGGGTTTTTGAAAAGGCCGCCCGGGACCGGGGGACGGTCGCTTGTGGCAGTGGGGCCGGAGGAGGTCGCCGCCGTTACCGACGAAGAGATGGAGCAGTTCTCCTACGTGGAGCACAAAGAGAATGTCGCCCTCGCCTCGGGGTCTGCGAGGACCTGGGGATCGACCGGGAAACCGCGCTCCGGGGCATGTGCGAAAGCGCCCCCCGACCCGGGCGTGATGACCGATCTCCCATATCAGGTTTTTCGGGCGGGACATCTATTTCGTCAACGCCTTCGCGGCCAACGATCCCGAGTCCACGGAGCAGCTCTGGAATATGGCCATTCGACAGTTTCCCGGGGGTCGAACAAAGGATTGCGATCTTCAACTGCAGGGCCGACCGCCCCATGCGCTCCGAGCAGCTCGGCCGCGCATGCGTGCACTGGCAGCCGGCCGACCATTACCTGTTGATCGGCTCGGCCACCTACCTTTTTCTCAAATCGGCCATATCGGAGGGCATGCCGCTCAAGTCGATGATCGTCATGGAGCATGAGAGCGAGTCCGATATTTTCGAGATGATCCTCGAACGGATGGGGAGGTCCGCGCTCGTCGTGGGCATGGGGAACGCGAAGGGTCAGGGTCTCGGCCTGGCCCGCTTTTTCCGTAATCGAAGCACCCCCAAGGCACAAGCGCGGAAGGAGGCCGCCTGATGGACTTGCTCTCGATTTCAATCGGCATCGGTCTCGGCGTCAGCCTGCTTTTGTCGGAGTTTCTCGGCATTGCCGGGGGAGGCCTGGTGGTCCCCGGCTATCTGGCCCTCCACCTCACGGAGCCTTTGACGGTGGCCGCCACGCTTCTCGCGGGCCTCGCCGCGTTCATTCTGGTCCGGGCGCTCGGCTCCATCGTCATCATCTTCGGCAGGCGCAGGACGGTCCTGATGATACTGGCCGGCTACCTCACGGGCATGCTCGCCCGCTACTTCATCCAGGCGCATGGCGGCGCCGAGTGGGGTGAACACGCGGTCGTCGGCTTCATCATCCCCGGCTTGATCGCCGTATGGCTCGACAGGCGGGGCGTGATCGAATCGTTCTGCTCGCTCATCACCGCCTCCGTGGTCGTCCGCCTCATCCTTATCCTCATATTCGGTGCGAGGCTTGCCATATGAGAAAAATCTACTGGAGACCCCAGAGCACCCCCCTCTTCGCTTTTGTGCTTATTGCGCTCTTCTCGCTCGCCGGCATCCTCGCCGTCGAGCGCTATCGCACGGAGGAGAAGAGGCCGCAATATCAGAAGAAAGTCGCAGGCCGCAAGGCTTGCCCTGGAGGCTATGGAGCTCGTCAAGAACGAGAGGCTCCGGCGCGGCATCCCCATAGACACGGAGACAGACCCGGCCGAGTCCGGCCTCATCGGCTCTTTCGTGACCTCCGTCACCACGGATGCGGGCAACCTGGAGGCCAAGCAGACAGCGATCAACCCCAACTGGGCGGCCGTTGATCGTCGAACTGCTGCAGCAGGCGAACGTGAAGGAGCGCGATCCGGTCGCGGTCAGCTTCTCCGGGTCCTTCCCCGCCCTCAACATTGCCGTCTGCGCGGCCCTCAGGACCCTCAACCTCAGGCCCACCATCATCTCTTCCGTGAGCGGGTCGCAATGGGGGGCAAACCAACCCGATTTCCTCTGGATCGACATGGAGCATCTTCTCCAGGCGAGCGGCCTCATCCCGTTCCGCTCCGTGGCGGCGTCGTTTGGCGGCAGGCATGACCAGGGCAGAGAGATGCCCGAAAAAGGGCGCCAGCTTGTGCTCGAGGCCATCGAGAGGAACGGGCTGCCCCTGATCAGGACCAGGACCATCCGGGAAAACATCGACGAGAGGATGGCCATTTATTTCAGGGCAGGACCCCCCAAGGCGTACATAAACGTCGGGGGAGGCCGTGCGGCCGCGGGCGCGAGGTCTTTCAAGGTGCTTCTGAAGCCGGGTCTCCTTGCCGCTGCAACTGCCCGCGGAAATGAAAGCCGATTCGGTCATCCTCAGGTTCCTGAAAGAGCGTACGCCCGTGATACAGCTCTATAATATCGAAGAGCTTGCCCGCCGCTACGACCTGCCCATCGCCCCCACCTCGATGCCCGCCGTCGGGGAAGGGCGCGTCTACTACGATACGCGCTACAACAAGTGGCTGGCCGGCGGCATCCTCTTCGGGATCGTTTTCGGCCTCTTCATCTTCTCCCGCTCCGACTGGGGGTTCCGCATGCTGCAGGCGTCGAGCAGGAGGGAGGAGATCGGACCGCCCGAACCTATGGTGTGACGGGCGCGGCCGGGATCTTTTCGCGCCTGGCGCGGTCGCCGGGGCGTGTCCGGGTCCTCACGTACGCACGAAGTACGCTCCGGCCCGGACACACCCCGGCTTCCGCCCCATCCATCGAAAATCTGCTCCGGCCGCGAAGAAAAGGACCTTGCTCACTCCACCTACGATTCCACACTGATACCTAATCTGACACGGTTCAACCATGCCACCGGAGAGGAATAGAGGGGTGCAAGACTTACGAAGTGACGTATATCAACAACCCCCTGGTCGCGGCGGTGACGTACAGGCACTATGATCTACGGAAGAGGGCCGAGGCGTGTTGGACAGAAGGGTCGAAATAGTTGTTGTAATCTTGCGGTATTTCTTGAATAATAAGGAAAGGAAGGCTGACAGAGTACTTATTCAACAGATGAGAATGTATAAGGATAGGGGAGGAGAAGGCGTATGGAAAGCGTAAAACGTCCAACTTGGGACAAAGTAGATTCCCAGCAACTTGTGTTCACTCCTGGCACACGCGGGGATAAAGCCAGCCTGAATCAGCTTGAAAAGGGTATGATAGCCGAAGGTTCCGTTAAGGGCTCGAGCGATAAAAATGCGTATTACTAAGGTCCTTCCATCGAGCAGCGCCGAAGCCGAAATACTTACGATCTATGATCACTCTGAAACGGTGGATGGGCTTCGTGTGGGCGACGTCGTTTTCATTGGGCTTAGCGATATGAAAACCCGTGACATCCCGTTTTCTGAGGGAGATCCAGAGTAAGCAAGCATTGTCTTCGGACATGCATACGGTTCCTTTGCTCTGAAGCCTGAAAGGAAGTTCCAAATGGCTATTGAAATGATTGGTCAATTTGTTGGTGCGATAATTATAATCTTGCTCGTCAGCCTGGGTTTCAGAAAGCTAATCATTCGGTTGCTTAAGTGCGGCAAGGCAACCGCATCAACGATTTCGTGCGTTGCCGCGACAGTCATTATCAGTGCGGTCGCTCTTTCGCAAGGAGGTGAGGCCGAGATCACCCCGTACTTCGTCGGCGGACTCATTGTATGGCTTTACCTTCGTTACGAATTGCCGTTATTCCGCCGTCGCGAAGCACGGAAACACCGGGAGTAAGGAGGAGCCTTACCGACACGGAGTATCGGCGAAGGTGAGGGTACACATGGCTGATATAGCGGGAATCAAGACGATTGTCGAGGAGAGCGGGAATAGCTTTCACTGCAAGGTTGCAAGATATCTTAAAGAAAAGGAGTGGACCATTCTCGTAAGTCCGTACTACATGGACAGTGCGACCGACAAACCCAGAGAGATAGATATAGTCGCTCAAAAAATACGGTCACATGATAGCTTCAGCCGAGGTGGCCGCGTAGAAGTAACCATCAACCTGTTTGTCGAATGCAAATACATTCCTCAGCCGAACGTATTTTGGTTTAGTGACAAGGATATCATTGCGGCAACAGAGTGGGTCACGACAAAAACGCCGTTGCGTAATAAAGATAGTTTCTACACAAAGAGGCACCACTATCTTGCCACAAACCCTGAAGTGGCCAAACTATTTGCTGCCAGCAAGACCAAGCCGAATACTGAAAACGAGCCAATTTATAAGGCCTTGAACCAGAGCTTAAACGCTATGGTTTATCTGAGAGGACGAGAATTGTTTAGATGTGATCCTGACAGGTTTGTTTCGACCACCCTTGGAACTATCGATTTGCCTGTCATCCTTTGCAACAGTTTCACTGAATTCTATCGGGTGGCGATGGAAGGCCCAGGCGAGCCAAAGCCCATTACAGACAACTTTCAGCTTGAAGTAAACTACGCTTACCTCGACAACCAGAAGCAACACACGACGGAGTATTTTCTAATCGATGTCGTAGAGTTCGATAAAATGGATGCTTTCCTGAAGGTCATTGAAAACGACGTGAATGCAGTGTTCGAAAAGTCTTAAACGTAGCAGAGGGGGAAATGTAACAGTTTACATGAAGGTCTTAACATGCTTGAGCACATCATCGAGGGACGGTATTGCATCACGAGACTTGATTGCTTGGTCACATAGCTCTCGGTAGCTAATGCCCATTGCTTTCGCCATAAGATTCGTCTGTTTCTCTTCGCTGCTATATCAGCCAAACCCGAAATTCCAACTTCCTCGATTAAGCGCACGACGGCGTCGTGCAGTCTGGCGAGCATCGCGGGGTTATTCGTGGTCCATTTGATGAACGTGCCGTAGACGCTGATTAGCCGCATTGTGTGGCATGACGCTCGTATGCGGCATGGGAACAAAACCCATCCATCGAGTCTTGGTAAGAACACGAACCTGTCCTTCGTCTGTGTCGAGTGCTTTAAAATACGTGCTCATGGCGAGACAATCGATGGTGCCCATCGAAAAAACAATAAATATAACACATATAGCACCATAGCTCCGAGCAGACCGCAGAACCCAAAGAAAAGCCAAATAAAGGACTGACTCGTCTTTTTCTGTTCCCCGTTTGTTTCTTTTTAATATGATGTAAAATAAAGCTATTGCTAGAACGAGCGGGATTGGAAACATTCCGAGTGCGAAAAAAAAGACCTTAGCGCTTGTTTCAAGAGGCGCAGCATTTTGAATGGCAAGTGCTTCAGCAGTTTCTTCTTGAGTTCGGTGCGGTTTCTTCTCGTACCCTTGAAAGGATTTCTTCATAGGCCGTTTGAGAAGTTATCCCCCGCGACAGCAGTTCCTTCTTCGCCGCTCGATAGCTTCCGTTTCATAATCAGCCTTATCGACGAAGGCAATGTTAACCAGCTCTTCCGCGCTAAGAGCGCTATATCTCTTCGCTATGGCGGTATTCATATATCACAGACTTATTAAGTACCACCTAAAATCCGTCATGACAAGCAAAAAATGGAATATGAAGGTAGGAGGAAGGAAGGCAGCGCGGGATTGGTCCCTGGTTATCGGTTGCCGTTGGACCGAAGGGCGTGGGTCGTACCTTTTAGAAAAATGGCATAGGGTGCGTTTACTTTGACGGGAGAACGGGAGAGAGACAATCTTGTGAGACCGGGCAGTGATTTTGATGGGAATGATGCCGGGCCTTCGCTACTTATCGCGCCCGGCGGTATCTTCCAGGGAGGGAATAAAGTTGCCCATAAAGTAAGGGATAACCGAGGCGTGCAGCCGTTCTTCCAGACATTTGTAATGACAGGTGAAACCCTCGGTGATCTGGTCGTCCTCGGACTTCGTGAAATTGATCGTAAACGCGAGAGAGCAGGGATCGGGGCCGCGCCGCGGGATCGTCTCTCCGCAGAAGCAACACATATATTTTTCCTGTTCATCCATGAGACGCTCGTGGGACCGTCCTTTCTCTCGAAGATCTGACACAATTCAGTTACGCGGGACCATTGTGATCCTTAACGGCGATATTACCCGCCGGCGACCGGGACCGCGACAACCCGGCATCGCCGATGTCGTCAAACTTCTCAACCAGCGCGGTTGCCTTCTCGCGGCTGAATCTCCGCCTCCAGGAGAAGAAGGATCTCACTCCTCTGATAGATTATGGAATACCAAATCATCTGTCAAGCATCAGGCGCCGCCGGAAAACGCCGCGACCTTGTCATGTTGCGGGGTCAACCCTTGACCGAGGACAGAACGGGGCATGGTTTTGTTTGCTCTTCTCAGGCACAGCCTCAAGGCAGAAAGGTGTCACGTTAGTCAACTATGTCCCCCATGTTCCCCTTAAGTCCCGATCAACCTTTCTATTTCTCCGAACCGCATGGACACCTGCCTGCACGACCGACAACTTTTACTGAACTTGACCCTACCATTGCTGCCATGGATTCCCCTGCGAATAAAGCTGCAAATGTAATATCCACGACTTTGTGTATGTCGGTTTCTGTTTTCCAATACAAAGTAGTTCTCTCACCGACCAAATCTGACAAATCTCTTATATTTGTTCCATTGTCGAACGTACCCGCCGGTATGATGAATGCTTGCCCGTGATTTATTTCGGAAACGGTGCGTATTGTTTTCCCCGATGACATCTTTGTATTATCGTCGTACCGAAACTTCTGCGGTGCTTCAAACAGCCACTTCTTAGTTGTTTTATCCCATGGCACAAGCTTCAAGGTACATTTAGCCTTATCGACCTCGCATATGCAACCGGAAGATAACTCGCTGTTTTTCGGACCAGCGATAGCAACAGATGCCAACAAAGTCAGAACCACAGCCAATGCCGCCAGTATTCTTGTCTTGTAACCCGTTTGACTTGAAACCATCCCGTTCCTCCTTTTCTCCTCAAAATTATCCAAAAGTCTTGCTTGCCTGAACCACGCAAGTCTAAGAAACGAGTGCTAAAATACGCCAGAATTACTTTGTCCGATATTTGACTATCGGACGCTTTAGAAGCCTCAAGCAGGTGGTCAGGGCCGGCGGGAGAATATATAACGTTCTTAAGAAAGTAAGTAACCTGCCCCTTGCCCTTTCTCCAATAGCTCAGACTCCCCGTTTCCTCAATTATTATCGATTGTACCACTTGCTATCGGCTCGGTCGAGCAAAATCTATCCTTTCATGAAGACAGTGCGGGATTGGGCCAAGGTTATCGGTTACCGCCCGCCCGCGGTGAAGGGCGTGGGTCGTACCTCTTTTAGAGAAATGGCATAGGGTGCGTTTACTTTGACAGGCGAACGGGAGAGAGACAATCTTGTGAGACCGGGCAGTGATTTTGATGGGAATGATGCCGGGCCTTCGCTATTTATCGCCTCCGGCGGTATCTTCCAGGGAGGGAATAAAGTTGCCCATAAAGTAAGGGATAACCGAGGTGTGCAGCCGTTCTTCCAGACATTTGTAATGACAGGTGAAACCCTCGGTGATCTGGTCGTCCTCGGGCTTCGTGAAATTGATCGTAAACGCGAGAGAGCAGGGATCACGGCCGCACCGCGGGATCGTCTCTCCGCAGAAGCAACACATATATTTTTCCTGTTCATCCATGAGACGCCCGCAAGACCGTTCTTTCTCTCGAAGATCTGACACAATTCAGTTACGCGGGGCCATCGTGATCCTTAACGGCGATATTACCCGCCGGCAACCGGGACCGCGACAGCCCGGCATCGCCGATGTCGTCAAACTTCTCAACCAGGGCGGTTGCCTTCTCGCGGCTGAATCTCCGCCTCCGGGAGAAGAGGGATCCAACTCCTCTGATAGATTATGAAATACCAAATCATCTGTCAAGCATCAGGCGCCGCCGGAAAACGCCGCGACCTTGTAGTTTGACAAAATGCACGGTAAGTTGTACATTATGATAGAAACGTTAAACTCATGGAGGCACTTCATGGCTACGGTCAGGATATTGGCGAAAGGGCAAATAGTTGTTCCGGCGGACCTGCGAAGGAAATATCACATAGAGCCGGGCAAGGAATTGCACCTTATGGAGTATGGCGACGTCATTTACCTGATCCCTCCGGCCGACGATCCTATAGAAGCAGCAACAGGCATTCTTCCTGCGGGGCCTTCTCTCTCCCGAGCGTTGCTTGAGGAACGGAAGAAGGATGCCCGGTGATGGCGGAGACGTATGTATTTGACAGTTATGCCCTCCTGAAGGTCTTCCAGAAGGAAGAAGGATATCAGAAGGTCGTCGGGCTTCTCCGGGACGTGTCGGCTTCCGGTGGGCGCGCCCTCATAAACGCCGTAAACTATGGAGAAATCATCTACGTCACTAAGAGAGCTTTCGGCGACCGGAAGAAGATCGAATGTCTCGCGGCAATCGAACGGTTGGGCATCGAAATCCTTTCCGTCCCGAACGAACTGATTTTCAGGGCCGCCGAGTATAAGGCCGAGTTTAGTATTTCCTATGCGGATTGCTTTGCCCTTGCCTCTGCCCTGGAAAACAAGGCGGCTCTCGTAACCGGGGACCCGGAGTTCAAAAAGGTCGAGCATCTCGCTAAGGTCATTTGGGTGTGATTGTCAACAAGATCGTCCTCCCCGTATGTGGCGACTTGCTCCCAAAACCTGGAACCATAGAATTCAAGTTTTCAATACGTTAACCGATCGGCTCGGGGACGACGGGAATGTAGTTGGCCGCCCCTTGGGCAGTTCTGCCTCTCATTGATAAGTACCCTCTTGACATGTAGACACAACTTGTGTACATAATAACTGTGCGCTATGAGTGGGACGAACGGAAGCGACTTTCCAACCTTGAAAAACACGGCCTTGACTTTTTCGATGTCAGTGTCGTTTTCGAGTCTCCGCATGTTGAAGTCCCTTCGTCTCACAGCAGCGAGAGAAGGCACCTTGCCATTGGAACCTTACAGGGACGTTTTGTAACCATTGTTTACACAATGCGCGACGAGGCAATCAGGGTTATTTCTTTTCGGAGGGCACGTCATGAGGAAAGAGACACATATCAAAAGCTATACGGCAGCCGAGCTTAAAGCCAGGCGTGGGGGCAGCGGCACCGATCTCAAGAAGGTCGATGCCATGACGAATGCCCAATTAGAGGGGGCCATTGCCGAAGATGAGGACGAGCGGGACTTGAAGCCCGACTGGACGCGGGCGAAACTGGTTCTTTCGGAACCCAAGCAATCCGTGCATCTTCGTCTTGAACGGGAAATTATCGATTTTTTCAAGGCGCGGGGCAAAGGGCATATTTCCCGTATGCAGGCGGTATTAAAGGCGTATGTGACCGCCCATAGAATGCCAAAACGATGAGAGATCGAAAGCACCTACGCGACATCGCAAAGTTTTTTTGAGAGGATCGGTGCAAAAAGGGAGTTACTTCTCAGGAATCATGATTTTATGGATTGTCCCGAAAGTTTAGTGAGGGTGATCACCGTTCATTTACCTCGACTGACTGACAAACGAAATCGCCGTTGAGATAATCCGACTCGATATGAACGATAATCTTGCCGTCTTTCCGGCTCGTAGAATTCAATTTGTAAATTTCGCATCCCTCGCTTCCCGGTGAAAAGTCTGACTGGAAATTCTTTGAGACTTCAAGGCTTGTCAGCGACTCGATACCTTTAAAAGCAACCTGCCATCGTTTCGGACCTCCGGTCTGCGTTGCTCCTTCAAGATTATCAGGACTTCTTAGTTCGTATGCCTCGACAAGCATGGTCCAGTCTCCGGTTCTTGGCGGGTCATTGCTAAGGGCATAGCAGTCAACGAAAACTAAGTTGTTCAAGTTCATAAACAGTTTTTGGCACCTGTGCTCAATGGGCACGTTCTTTTTATGAGATCCATTAATTATGTACCTATTTGAAGAGAGCTTGCAAATTGTTTTAAGGTGGCAATGACGCTGAGGCTGGCGATATGGCTGGTCATGGGATTATCGGGGGAGGGTAGGCCGGCCACGGCGAATCGTGCGGGGCGGCGCGTGGGCCGTGCTTTTTTTTGGAAAAAAGGATCGTGCCTTTTGTCACTCCTGGTTGTCACGCCTCCATGTCACCCCTGGTAGTCGCCCCTCCTTGTCGCTTTGACAGGAGAGGAGGAAACAGGGAGAATATTACAAGACCGGGCACCCATTGTGAGAGGCGTGGAGAGCCGACATAGCCCGGTCCCGTTTTGAGCCGGTCTCACAGGCCCCATAAGCCTTTGCCGCTCTTTGACAATTCAAGCTGCAACCGTGGCCTCAAGAAGGGTCCTCTTCCGTTTCGCGTTTCGAGATTCGCGTTTCGCGTTAGGTCACCCCCCCCCCCCCCCCCGAAACCGTGCACTTTCGTGCACTTTCGTCAACCCCCCTTCAGAAAGGCTTGTGGGAGAACGGGTTGAGAGAGAGGGGTCAGAGACGGTCGACGGGAAATGTGTACTAAAGAGGGTAAAAAACACGAAAAAATGCAAAAAAACGTCTCTTTTTTACCGCCACACCTGATTTTTTTGTCACTTTCGGTTGTCGCTACTCGAGGACGGCACCCCTGCTCGCGGACGTCACGTTCTTGGCGTACCGGGCGAGATACCCCCGGCTCACTTTGCCGGGCGGAAGCGTGAACGATCTCATGCGACGCTCGATCTCGATATCGGGGAGCCTGATGCTCAGCCGTCGGTTGGGTATATCGATTTCTATTATGTCGCCGTCCTGTACGATGGCGATTGGCCCGCCCTCTGCCGCTTCAGGCGAGACGTGGCCGACACAGGCCCCGCGCGTGGCGCCGGAGAAACGCCCATCCGTGACGAGGGCCACATCTTTACCGAGATTTACCCCCATAATGGCTGCCGTGGCCGAAAGCATCTCCCGCATACCCGGTCCTCCCTTTGGACCTTCGTAGCGAATGACGATGACGTCGCCCTTGACGATCCTTCCCTTGAGTATGGCTTCCACGGCGTCCTCTTCCCATTCAAAGACCCTGGCGGGTCCGGTATGCCGGAGCATTTCCGGCGCGACAGCCGCCTGTTTGACCACGGCGCTGGCCGGCGCCAGATTGCCCCAGAGAACGGCGATGCCGCCCTCGGAGTAGCAGGGGTCTTCTATGGGGCGAATAACCTCCCGGTCCTTCACCGAGGCCCCCGCTATATTGTCGCCTATTGTCTTGCCGGTAACGGTCGGGCAGCCAAGGTCGATCGCGTGGAGCCGCGTCAATTCCATCATGACCGCGGATATTCCTCCGGCGCGATAGAGGTCTTGCATGTAATAGGTGCCGCCGGGACTTATGGGGCACAACTTAGGGGTCCTTTTGCTGATTTCATCAAAAAGGTTGATGTCCAGTTTCACCTCCGCCTCATGGGCAATAGCGAGCAGGTGCAGCACCGTGTTGGTAGACCCGCCGATCGCCATATCGACGGCAATACCGTTCCTGAAGGCATTCTCGGTCAGGATGTCCCGGGGAAGTATATTCCGGCGCACCAACTCCATGATCTGCTCACCCGATTTCCGTGCCAGGACCTTTCGCCTTGCCAGGTAGGCGGGGACGGTTGCGTTCCATGGCAGGCTCATGCCTATCGCCTCCGACAAGCAGTTCATGCTGTTGGCCGTGCCCATGAGGCCGCAGGCGCCGCAGCCGGGACCGGATTCATTTTCCAACTCATCCAGCTCCTCCAGCGTCATTTCTCCGGTGGCTACCTTGCCCAGGGCCTCGAGAGTCTTGCTGCCGTCCGTGTACCTGCCCTGGAACCAGCCGGCATACATGGGCCCTCCGGAAACGATGATGGAGGGGATATTGAGTCTTGCAGCGGCCATTAACATGCCGGGAGTGATCTTGTCACAGTTCGTGATCAGCACGAGGCCGTCGAGGGCGTGGCCCACCGCCATGGATTCGATGGAATCGGCGATCAATTCACGGCTGGGCAGAGGATAACACATGCCATGGTGGCCCATGGCGATACCATCACACAACGCAATCGACGGGAATTCGAGCGGTGTGCCTCCGGCCGCGGCCACGCCCAGCTTCACCTTATAGGTTATGTCATTGAGATGTATGTGGCCGGGAACGATCTCGTTGAAGGAGTTCACGACGCCGATGAGCGGTTTATTGAGGTCTTCATTGCACAGACCGGTTGCCTTAAAGAGCCCCCTGGGACCGGCCTTCTCGAATCCCGTTTTGACTAAGTCACTGATCATCCCTGTACCTCCCATCGTTTATTTGTCGTTGAGCTACGTCGGCAAACCGCTTCCCGTAACTCAACCGACTTCAGCAAGCCCCATGTCAAAGGCTTTCACGTTCAAGGCAAGCTGCTCCTTCCTGAAATTCATTCGAAACCGCTCTCTGAAGCGGTCTTTGTCTATCGGCAGAAGGCCCGCTCCCACGAGCGCACCGGTCATGATGATGTTCGTCAACAGGGGCATCCCCATATCCAACGCTATTTTTGAGGCATCGATATACCACGCCTTTTGTGAAAGTTTCGCGATACCATCCTTGATGGTTTCAAGCCTGGGATACTCGGCCTCTCCTATCACCACGGCCATCGAATGGATCAGCCTCGTATTGGTAATCACAAAGCTGCTCCCGTTACCGAAAAGCGTGAGTATCCTCAATGACTCCACCGGCTCGAGACCCAGTATGATATCGGCGCGTCCCTCCGGGGTGAGAGGACTGTACGCCGTTTTCTTTGAAATCCTCACGTGGCTGGCAACGGACCCTCCCCTTTGTGAGGCCCCGTAGGTCTCGCCTATGGTGATAGAGTAGCCCTCGTCAACAAGGCTCTGGCCGATCAGGCGGGATATCAAAATATTACCCTGCCCTCCAACCCCGGTGATGATCAAGTTTATAGGATCCTTTTTTTTAAGGTTCATGGGCGCGCCTCCCTGTCGATGGCCGATTGAGGGCACACGTGCACGCAGACGCCACATCCGTTGCAGACTGCCTCATCGATCTCCGCCTTCTTCGCGTCTCTATCCCATCTTATGCCGGGACATCCGAAAACCCTCGTGCAGTATCGGCTACAGCCGCACTGTTCGCCCAGGCACTTGTCGGGATTCACCTTGACCTTAAAGAGAGCGCCTTCTCTCGTTGCCCTGATCAGCGCACATTCCCGTTTGCAGATCACTACGTGCGGTCCGCCGCCCTTCTTCAAGATCTTGAGCAATTCATCCCTCGTCCGCGTCACATCATAGGGGTCGACAACCGTGACAGGAACGTCCAGGGCTTTACAGAGCCTTTCGGCATCCACCCTGGGCACGGGGTCGCCGGCAGCGTTCCTGTCGATTCCCGGGTGGGGCTGAAAACCGGTCATTGCCGTGCCGGAATTATCGAGGAGCAAGAGTATAAAATCCGACTCATTATGAACGCTGTTTATAAGCGCGGGTATGGAAGCATGAAAAAAGGTCGAATCTCCGCATACTGTCAAGACCGGCTGCCCGAAACCGAATTGTTTCAGCTTCCCGAGACCCGATGCCAGGCCGACCCCGGAGCCCATCGCATGGGCAGTCTTCATTTGTGAATAACCGGCCGGCGACTGACCCATGCTGTAACAGCCGATATCTCCTGTGACCACACCATCTCGACCATCCAATCGCAAGGCATCCTTGATAGACCAGTACGTTGCGCGGTGAGGGCAGCCGGCGCAGAATTGCAGGTCCCTCGACGGCACGTCACGACCTGCGATGTCATCACATGCCTTTTGATAGGCAGGTTCTCGCGGCTGGTAGGTGATATCCAGGAGGTTGGCAACCGCCCCGATAACTATATTGGGATTAAGCTCTCCAAAAGGCTTGATATGCCCCGTGCCTTTACCGAAGAATTTCCAGGTACGTCCGGGCACTAAATCTGCCGCGAGGTCTCTGACGCCCGCTTCGAGAAATGCATCTACCTCTTCCACAAAGAGTACTTTGTCCGCCCGCATGAGGTACTTGCTTACAAGGTGATAAGGCAAAGGCCACGTAGTTCCCAGCCTCAGTATCCCTGCCGCCTTTTCCGCGGCAAGAATTTTTCGCGCCTCCACCGTATAGAGCCAGCCGGTACCGGCCGTCACCACAAGCAATTCCGGGTTGCGCGGCCCGACATACGCGTTAAATGGGGACGCCTCACATACCTGCCGGATCTCCTCAAGGTTTTTATGCAGGGCAGCGTGCGATTTTGACGCCCTGCCCATGGGAGGGGCATATATTTTTGACGTATCGAAGTAAGAGCGATACGTTCTTTCAGGCAATTCACCCAAAACTACATTGCCCCTGCCGTGTAATATCCTCGTGGTGCTCCGGAGGAGACAGACGGTCGAGAATTGTTCCGAAAGCTCGAAGGCCCATTTGGCCATATCTTTCGCTTCCTGGTAGGTGGAGGGCTCGAGAAGAGGCAGGTCCAACATGCGGGCAATATGTCTTGAATCCTGTTCGTTGGAACTGGAGAGCGCCCCTGCATCGTCGCCCACCATCAAGACCAACCCTTTGTTTATTCCGGTGTAGGCCAGACCCGACAGGAAATCCAGGGCAACGCTCAGGCCGTTCTGTTTCATGGCTGTCACGGCTCTTACCCCCGAGAGAGAGGCCGCGCCGGCGATCTCCAGGGCGACCTTTTCATTGATGGACCACTCGACGTACATGTTGAATTTCTTCGCTACTTTCGAAAGCCTGTCGATAAGCTCCGACGATGGGGTACCCGGATATGCGGTCGCGACGCCTACACCTGCTTCCAGAGCGCCCCTGGCAATCGCTTCGACGCCCATGAGAAGTACTGTCTTTCCAGGCATATTTGCATCGATACCCAGGGTTTTCTCTTCTCCTTTAGCCATTGAGAAACTCCTTCACGGCCTGTGTATCGGCCTTAAGGTAGAGGAGGTCATCCGCGTTTCCTGTTTTTTGAATAATATTCTTTAAGCCCCTCTTCTTTTTCAGTAAAGATGCCTCTTTCAAATGCGCCAGGTTCTGCGCCGGCATCGCGTCGATCTCCAGAATCCTTTTCGCTTTTGCTTTTCTCAAGAGTTCAGCGCCCTTTTCACTTCGCACGAGGATGGTATTCCATCCCTCTATCCCTTCGGCGGCACCAACAGAGATGTCGGCAAACTCGGCTGTCATGTCGGTGCAATACGTGCAGGCCGGTCTGATGAACCTCCTGATCTCGTCAAGGGAAACAGGTATGCGGCCCGAGGCGGTGTAGATCTCGAACACGTTTGCAGGTGGAGGAGGTATATCGACTTTCTTTATGTCTGAAAGATGTGCCTTTCCCTCCAAAAACCGGATAAATTCTTCCGAAGAGAGCGCCCAGGTGCAAAAAAGCCCGATTGTAAGGCCTAATTTTTTCGCGTTATCCCGCACGTCTGGCGGAGCAGCCCTCATATTTGCCAGGGCCAGCACCTGGCACGGCGTTCCCACGACGCCAATCTTTTCTTTGTTGCCGGACTGCGCCGCACTATTGAATGCCCCTATCGTCGGCGCGGCAATGTAGCTTGAGCCGGCGCGAAGGAGTATCTCTTTTTTTGTCGTAGCCACGGTGCCAACAGGCAAGCCATCGTCCTCCACGCAGGTCAGGACCGCTGAATCGATAAACCCTTCCTTCAGGGCAAAAGACATGAGGGCGGTGACCACACCGCCATACTGCCCTTTTGATCGAATTGCCTTATCGGAAGATCGGGCTAGATACACTTCCAGGACCTTTCCCAATCCATTCCATCTATAGGATGTCCCGAAGATCGCCTTGTGGACGTCGTTGAAGTCAACGGAAAAACGGGGACAAAATTTATGGCAGCGGCCCTGCGAGATATTACAGGTGTCCCTCAGCACGATCCTTCCTTTGTAGACAACCAAATAGGGACACATTCCCGTGCAAGCCCCGCAGAAGGTGCAGAGATTCTTCTGCATAACGTTGGTCTCCAAGTCTTTGCATGCCGTCAATTCCATCTCCTTCGCAGCCCCTTTCGGTTTACCTTTCTCCATCCTGCCCATATTCCGAATCTGCTTTCCGGCTCCGCGATCTTTGCCCACCGCCGAAGAATCAGTTTCACGAGCCTTATCGTCTTCGCGAGCGGCCTTCCCGGGACTTTCTCTCGATGGCCCGGCCTATTTTTTTCCGTCCGGCCCTCCGCCCCATTTCCGGAACCATAATTCCTTCACCTCAGGATTCACGGTGTAGAGGGGGAACTCTCCTTTTAAGGCCTGGACGACCTGAGTCATCGGTCTCCTGTTGCCTTCTTTTTCAGACGTCACGGAGTAATACGCACTGTGACCCGTAAGGATCACGTTGGACATTTTAAGAAGTGCATTCTCCTCGCCCAGTGGTTCGTCCAGGGTGACGTCAAGTCCTGCCCCCGCGATAAGGCCTTCATTCAGGGCGCGGATGAGTCCCTCCTGTTCTACACATGCGCCCCGCGCCGTATTGACAAAGTAGCAGGTAGGTTTCATTCGTTTAAACTCCTTGTACCCGATCAGGCCCGCCGTCTCCTCGTTCATGGGAGTATGGAGAGAGATGAAGTCCGATTCACCGAGCAAGGTGTTCAAATCCACCGGTTTTACGCCCAGGCTTTCCATGACCGCCCCGAGGACGTACGGGTCATAGGCAATCACCCTCATCCCCAATCCTCTTGCCTTAAGTGCCATAGCCGTTCCTATCCTGCCGAGACCCACTATGCCAAGGGTCTGGTCCCGCGTGCGAAAAATGGGGTGCGCAACCTCCATGAGGCTCTTCTTGTCCTGATTCAAGCTTACCCGCTTTTGTCTCACAGCCCGATCAGCCTGGAAAAGCTTCCGGTTCAAGGCAAGCATAAGAGCGAGGGCATGAGAGGAGACCTCGTCGATACAGTAGTCCGGGACGTTTGTGACCACAATGCCTGCCTCGCTCGCTGCCTCCAGGTCCGTCGTGTCAAACCCTACCCCGATACCCGCAACGATCCTGCAGCTCTCGAGGTTTGCGAAGACCCGTTTGGTGAATGGATGGAAGGAGGTGATAGCCACGACTGCGTCCGCGCCTTGCGTATGAATGATGAGGTCCTCTTCCGTCAGGCACATCTTCTTGCTAAATGTCACGTCAAGTTCCGTTAAGGCGTCCTCCCCGGTGTCTACTCCGGGGAGCGGAAAAGCATGAATAACGTGAAAACTCATTTGTCGATCCTCCGTAATCGATCGTGACCGATATGATGCCCACTTCAAAATTAGAATGTGGTACGGCCGTCGGCGGTCAAACCTTCTCGCATATGCGCAATGTCATGCAGCCCGTTGTTCTTATAGTTCGCTCCCCTAACAGACCCCGAGATGGCGCTGCATGAGCGCTTCGTTCTTTCTCCAATGGTCTGCCGTGCCTTCGTGCACGACCGACCCTTTATCGATGGCGTATACCCTGTCGCTGATACTCAAGGCAAAGTCGGCGTTCTGCTCCGTAAGGAGAATTGTCAGTCCTTTTTCCTTAAGCTCCTTGAGCTTATTTGCCAGGGTTTGAACAATGACCGGTGCGAGGCCGGCAGTGGGCTCATCGAGCAAAAGGAGTCAGGCCCCCCCATAAGAGTTCTGGCGATGGTGAGCATCTGCTGTTCTCCGCCGCTCAGATTTCCTCCCTTTTGCGTTTGCAGGTCCTTCAGTTTCGGGAAAAGCTGATATATTTCTTCGAACATGTTCTTCTGCTTTTTCACCCTCCAGCCCAGCTCCAGGTTCTCTCTTACCGTGAGATCGGAAAAGATCCAGCGATGCTCCGGCACAAAGCCGATCCCCAACTGTACGATCTGGTAAGACTTGAGCCCCTGCGATCTCCTTTCCCTTGAACAGCACGCTTCCCGACCGCGGTCGGTTAAGCCCGATGATGCTTGAGAGCGTTGTCGTCTTACCTGCCCCGTTGCGGCCCAGGACGCAGACCACTTCCTTCTCCCGAACGTTCAGCGAGACCTTGAATATGGCCTGAAAGATATCGTAATAGGTATCGATCTCCTTAACATCGAGAAGCATCGTTTTCTCTCCCGAAATAGCACTCCTGAACCCTCACGTTGGCGCGGATATCTGCCGGGTTCCCCGCGGCGATAACGGCGCCGAAGTTCATCACCGTAATGTAGGAAGCCACGCTGAAGACCATGTCCATTTTATGTTCCGTAAATAAAACGGTGAGGGACTTTTCGGCCGAGATCCTCTGGATGAGTTCGATGGTCTCATTTGTTTCCACGGGGGACATCCCGCACGTCGGCTCATCCAACAGGAGCAATTCCGGGTTCGATGCCAGAGTAATCCCTAATTCCAGCCTCTTCCTGTCCCCTGCAGAAAGCACCCCGGAGATCTCACGAGACCGGTCCCCGAGTCGCACCATGGAAAGGACTTCTTCTGTCCGGTCCAAAACAAGTCTCTTGGAATCGGAGAAAAAATTCGGCCCATACCCTGCTGAAAAGAGGACCGCGGCCTGGATGTTTTCAAATACCGTGAGCCGTGGAAAAATTTTTGTCACCTGGAAAGATCTCCCCATGCCCATCTTGATGATCCTCTGGGGGCGATACCTGGTGATTTCCTCGCCTCTAAAGACAACCGAGCCTTCGTCGCAACGATAGTACCCGCAGATCAGGTTAAAAAAGGTCGATTTCCCGGCCCCGTTGGGCCCGATAATGCAATGGATCTGGCCACGAGAGACCTCCAGATCGACTCCGGCTACCGCCCGGACGCCGCCGAAAGATTTCCTCAATCCCTTGACTTCCAATAGAGCCATCGACTCTTATGCCCCTTTTACACGGCTTCTATACTTATCGAACAAGAATCCTCCAACGCCTTTCGGACAGAAAAGGACGATGAGGATCAGAATGGTCCCCATCGTGAATAGCCAGTACTTCATGTAGGAAGTAACAAAAGAACTGAGGAGAATCATTATCGCTGCCCCCACAGCGGGCCCGAGAAACAGGTTCATCCCGCCCAGCACGCTCATAAGGACCACTTCTCCTGAAGACGTCCACGACAGAATGTCCGGTGCAACGGAGGTCTCCAAAAAGGCATAGAGCACCCCTGCAACGCCTGCGAAGAGGGCGGAGATCGTAAAGGCCATGAAGCGATACCGGTCCCCCCTCATTCCTATGAACGTAGCCCTCACGGAATCCTCTTTCAGCGCCCTTAGCAAGAGGCCGTACGGTGATTTCACAATCCTCCAGACTATGTAGATGCAGAGCGCCGTGACGGCCAACGCGAAGAAGTACATGTTGATGTAGGTCGATTCCGTAGAGATAAGCGCGGGGACCGGGATACCCTGAATGCCGTCATCTCCGAAGGTGAGGCTGCGCCATTTAAAGGCCACCGTGTAAGCTAACTGGGAGAAAGCAATCGTGATCGTCGCGAAATAGAAAGCCCCCTGGACCCGCACGCTGAAAAAGGCCGCCACCATCCCGGCAAGCGCCGCAGCGATTGGGCCGGCAAGCACCGCCAGAAATACAGGGCAGGAAGTCTTTACCAAAAGAAGACTGCACGTGTAGGCGCCGATTCCAAAGAACGCGGCATGGCCGAGGGACATCATGCCTCCGTATCCCAGCACGAGGTTGAAGCTGACCGCAAAAAGGGCCCAGATCAACACTTTGATCGCCAAGAAAAGATAGTAAGGGGAAAACCCTTTCTCCAGAACGAACGGAAGGATCAAGAGTGCAATGGACAGGATGGGCCATCCAAGCCATCGCACCCCCTTTCTCTTTGAACCTGCCCCTGCATCTCTCGATCGGCCCATTCTTCTTTCGTACTCCTCGCTCATGGTCACTTTACTCGAACCTACACCTTGGTCTGAGATGTCTTGCCCAGGAGCCCGTTCGGCCTGAGCACGATGACTATCCCTCCTAAAATAAAAATGAATGCCATGGCATACTTGGGTAATACGAGAATCCCGAACGAGTAAACCATGCCTGCGATCAACGCCCCCAGGAGGGCCCCCAGACATTTCCCAGTCCGCCGATAATGGCGACCGTGAAACATTCTGCGATGACCTCTGTGTCCATCCCCAGGGAGATTCGTACTGCGGGCGCTATGGCCGCCCCTGCCAGGCCCACCAGGAAAGTTGCCATCATGAAAACGATCGTGAAGAGGCGGTTCGCCGGGTAGCCTAGAAGTCCCACCATCTCCCGATGTTCTGCGGCGCCCCGCACGAGTTTCCCAAAGTTTGTCCTGTTCAGCAGGATCCACATAGCGAGGGCTATTGCGACGCCGAGACCGAGAATGAAAAGATGATAGGCGGGAAACTGATCCCCGAAAAGGGTGACGCTGCCCGCCATGTAAGAGGGAAGACTGATCATCCTCAGCTCGACGCCCCAGATCATCCTCACCCCATCGCTAAAGACAAAGACCAGGCCGAAGGTAAGGAGCATCTGCAGGAGGTGCTCCTTTTCGTAGATGCGACGAAGCAAAACCACCTCGACCGCTCCCCCGAGAATGCATGTCAGGATAGGGACGATGATAAAGGCAGCCCAAAAACCGATTGAACCCGCCAGCATCTGGGTTACGGTATAGGCAAGGTACGCTCCTACCATGTAGAACGAGCCATGGGCAAAGTTAATCACGCGCATGACGCCGAAAACGAGGGTGAGCCCCGAGGCCATGATGAAAAGGATCATGGCGCGACTGAGGCCGCTCACAAATTGGGCAAAAATAATCGAGTCGGTAAACGCCATAGCACAAAACCCCTGCATCCTCAGAAACGTCGGACAGGGCCCCCGAAGAGGGATCGGGGACCCTTGCGGTCACGGCCCGGCTACTTGCGCGCTTTTCTCAGTGCGGCGATCTCCTCACAGGAAGGAGCCACTTCCTTCGCGTTCACTGTCATAATATCCTTCAGTATGGGAAATGGATATCCGGGAATAGAAGCGATCTGTCCTATGTAGTAAGGGTACATGGTCTGATGGTCGCAGACCCTCATCGTCAAAGGACCGACGGGCGTCTCCAGGGTGAGCCCTTCCAGGGCGTTGATCACATCTTCCGTTTTTGCGCTCTTTGCCTTCAGTATGGCTTCCGTAAGGAACTTCGCCCCCATGTATCCCCCGAACGACGCCTCGGCCGGGTACGCATTGGCATCTCCTTTCTTGGCCGCATAATCCATGTACTTTTGAACGAATTCCTTGTTGGCCGGCGTGGCGGGATAATACCAAAGGTAGCTGTTCCCCGTGTACACGCCTACCGGGTAGGCCTCTTTCAGGACCTTCGCAAAGATGGGATCGCCGAGGAAGCCGGCAAGGTACGGCACTTTGTCGAAGAGGCCGAACATTTTCGCCTGCTTCGTGAAAGGCACGTGCGCCGATCCGCCCCAGGCACCATACACCGCGTCCGGCTTCTGTGCCATCAGGGCGCTGAGGTAAGGGGTATAATCTGTTTCCCCCAGTTTGGGCCACGATTCACCTATGATCACCGCATCGGGCTTCTTCTGCTTCAGCCCTTTTATGAAGCTTTCTGCCACGGAATGCCCGTGCTCGTAATCATCTCCAATGATGTACCACCTCTTGAAAGGTTTGGTCGCGGCGAAAAATCCCTGAGCCATTCCCTGCATACCTGCGGTCGAACAGGACCGAAAGACATAGCGGTGCCCCATCTCGCCGGTGATCCTGTGACCGTAGGCCGAATGGGCTATATAGATCTTCTTCTTGCTTTTTGCAAACTCGGATACCGCGAGGGCTCCGCTGCTGTTCATCACGCCGGCAAGGAAGTCGACCCTTTCCTTCAGGACCAGTTCCCGCGCGTGGGCTAATGCCTCGTCCGCCTTAAACTTGTCGTCCCGGGTGATGAGCTCGATCTTGCGCCCCTTAAGTCCTCCCTTGGCGTTGAAATCATCCACAACCATTTGCCAGCCATAGAGCGCCAGCTTGGAAGTGTACGCAGCCCCTCCGGTGAATGCATCGATGATGCCGATCCTGATCGGTGGTTCCGATCGACATGTTTCCGGGCCGATCAGCATAATAATGGGCGCCAGCACAAAAACCGTCACGAGAAACCGTTGGAAAAACTTGTTCCCGGATCGCATAACTTTACCCCCTTTTAATAGACGCGTTATCGAATAATCAGAAAGACCCAATGTGTCCCACCGCTTTATCCACGAGGCTAAACGAGCTTCCCCAACCCCGGTCACAAGTCCCTATCGCTAGGGAAAAAGATCCTTCTCGCTCTTGTATATGCTGTCGAAGGCTATCTTCAGATGTTTCTCTGCCGCGTTCACGGCCATTTTGACATCCCTTCTTTCAACCCCTCGAAGAATCTCTCTGTGGCCCTCGGCTGCCCTGCTCACTGTGTCGAAAGAGTTGACCATCTGTCTCCGGATTTTCAGTGCCACGTGGTTGATGACGGGCCGTGCAATATTCTCCAGGAGGGTGTTATGGGCGGCCTTGCATAAGGCCGAATGAAACTCTTCGTCACTTTCCGCGGCCAATTGAAAGTCGATGGGATTGGATTCCAGGCATTCCTCTATTTTGTCGACCGCATTTCGGAGGGCACGTATATCTTCTTCGGTTGCTTTTAACGTCGCATGCTTTACGATGCCGGCATCCAGTACGCTACGGACTTCATAAATGGCGTTCACCGTCTCCCTGTCAAGGGCGATATTTATGGCTTCATCCTTTACCATGATATTCCGGTCTGTATTCACGAACGTCCCACGGCCGGGACAGACGGTCAGTATGTTCATTCCCGCAAGGGCCTTGATCCCCTCCCGGACCGCGGTCCGGCTGACCCCGAGCATCGCGCACAGTTGAGACTCCGAGGGCAACTTGCCCCCGGCCTCGAGTTCACCTTTGGAGATGAAGGTGAGAAGCCTCTGGGCCACGGCCTCTGACAGGCTTGTCCTTTTGATCGTTTCCATGGCCTGGTCCATCCGCATAAAGCACAACCGTATGATGATAATACAAGTTAGAAAAACCGCGGTCACTCTGTCAAGGAAAAAATGGGCTGCGGGTCTGTCGATTGAAAAAAACCTTGACAGGAACGGCGTTGCATTGTACATCTGGATAATGCTTCCATTCGCCGACGAAGAATCTGCGCATGGGTGGCGCGACAATAGGTAGAAGCCCGTAAATTGATGACTCAGCCTGAAAGGAGATAATCCATGGATAAATATTTTTTGAACGGCCACAAGGGTAAGGTCCATTTCCACCTTCCGGAGACCTGGGAAGTGGTGAGACACGCGGTGCTGAAGCCCGACAAGACAAATAGATCCATTTCCGAGCTGCTGCGCGACTCGATCGCCAATCCCATAGGTACCCCTCCCCTCAGCCGGCTCGTCAAGGATAAGAAGAAGATCGTCGTCATCGTGGACGACCCCGCGCGGCCAACGCCAAAAAAAGAAATTTTGGTCCCTCTTGTTGAGCACCTCCGTGAATCAGGTGTAAAAGACAACCAGATCACCGTCCTGATAGGAACCGGGACCCACAGACCGGTGCCCGAGGCCGAGATAGGAAGACTCTATGGAGAAGAGCTCTGCAAGGAAGTCAGGTTTGTCACCCATGACTGCCATGCCGGGGACCTGGTCTCCGTGGGGACCTTGAAGCACGGGGGAGACCTGAAGATTCACCCTCTGGCGGCCGGCGCGGACCTGAGAATCGCCGTCGGCTCCGTTCTTCCCCATCCTTTGGCCGGGTTCGGGGGCGGTGCGAAGGCTATCCTCCCCGGCATCGCGAGCTATGAGGTAGTCCGGGACCATCATGTTGAGCTGATGATCGACAAAGGCACATTCGTAGGAAACAGGGAGAGCAACGTCTTTCACAAAGAGATCCTCGAGGCGGGCTGGCTGGCGAAACTCGATTTCATCGTCAACGCGGTGTATGATGCCGATGACGACGTGAAAGCCATCGTGGCCGGTCACTTTGTAGAGGCCCATCAAGCAGGCGTTGAAATGTGCGTGAAAGAGCTGGGCGTGCGTTTCGATGAGCCTGCGGACGTGACACTGCTCTCCTCTTTTCCCTATACCGAGGGCCCTCAAGTCCTGAAGCCCCTGAGTATCTCGAACTTGGTGACAAAGAAAGGCGGCGCGGTGATACTCTATGCGGGCTATATCAAGGACGGCGGGTTTGCGGAGCCGCTTCTCGGGGCATTCGACACCGCCTTTGCAAAAGCAGGGGGCGACGTGAAGCGGCTCATCGTGGATAACACGCGCGACCACAAACCGCTCATCGACGGCCTCGCAATGGATTTCAATTGCGCCCTCAACATGACGATGCTCTTCGCAAGCCGCGCCAGGATGTTCCTTGTTTCGGAAGACGCCAGCAAGGCACAGGCTGCCCGGCTGGGCTTCGACTACACCACGTCCCTTCAAGACGCCATCGACACGGTGGCAAAGGACGTTCCCAGGGCGACGGTCAATATCCTCCCGTCGGGAGGGGTCGTGCTGCCGATGATACCGGAGAGTATGCGGATAGAATGGTAACGCGGCACGTAAGGCCTTATCGCGCACAATCGTGAAATTAATGTGGCCTCGTGAAAAGACGCCGAATGGTTTAAGGGCAAGCCGGCACAAGTTTCGCCGGTGTCGAGGTCACTCGACGTAGCGCGCGGTCCCGACATGGAAGAGACCCTTCGTCGTGAGGCGCAGGGCGGGGATGACGGGCAGCGAGAGAAAGGACATCTGGAAAAATGGGTTCGACAGGCGGACGCCCATCCTCCTCACCAGTACGTCAAGCTCCCGCTCTTTTTCAAGGAAGGCCGGTGCGTCGAGGTGCGAGATGATCCCAAAATACGGCATGGGTACGACGATGGCTGATCCCCTGGATGAGGCCGCCATCCCGCCTCCGCACGCCCTCAGGAGGCAAAAGACCTCGTAAATATCTTCTCCGTTGTCACCCACAATGAGAAGGTTGTGGCTGTCGTGGCTGTAGGTCGTGCCGAGGGCGCCGCCCTTCAATGCGAACCCGTGCACCAGGCCGGACCCATACGCCGCATCCGCCCTGTACCGGTCGAACACGTGGGCGAAGATAAGGTCCCTCTCATGGTCGGCAACGAGATAGCCGTCTTCCGTCCGTGGATCGTAAGCCAGATCGTCCGTGATAATCGTGCCCTCGCGGACGCCTATCGCAGCCATGCTTCCCCCCGTTGCCTTCTTGCGCAGGTCTTCCCTGCGGAAAGGCGCCACATTGAGCCCGGGCGATGCCGGGGCCGGCCGCGCCTCCTTCTGTGCTCCGATAGCTTCCCCTTCCCGATAGACAACCTTTCCGTCTTTGACGGTTGCCCTCACGCGCATCTCCGCCGGGTTGTCGAAAACCACGAGGTCGGCTTTGCGCCCGGGGGCGAGGGCGTTCCTGTCGCTCAGGTTGAAGTAGAGGGCGGGGTTCCCGGTGACAAGCCTGAGGGCGCGGAAAAGGGGCACCTTCGACTGGACGAGCCGGCTCACGAGCCGGTCGAGGTGGCCCGACTCATAGAGGTCCCGGCTGGAAAGATCGTCGGTGCACAGGGACAGGTGGGGCATATGGCTGGGCCGCACCAGGGGCAGCAGTCTCTCGAGGTCTCGCGACACCGAGCCCTGCCGTAAGAAAAGATGCATGCCCCGCTTGAGCTTCTCCTTACCTTCATTGAGGGACGTGGTCTCATGGTCCGAATAGATGCCCGCCGACATATAGAGGTCGAGGTCGTCCCCTGTGAGCCCCGGGCTATGACCGTCCACGGGCTTGCCCTCAAAGAGCGCGATCTTGCGCATTATGGTCTTTTGCCGCTGCATCACCGCACGCATGTCCATTACCTCTCCGAGGCCGATTACCTTCCTCATCCTCTGAAGCCTGCGCAGCTCCCCGGCCCCGATCTTTGCCGCGCCCCGCTCGTGGGGGCTCGACGGCACGCATGAGGGGGCCATCACGAACAGATCGAGGGGGACCTCGTCGATGAGCGAAAGATACCATCGGAGCCCATCCATGCCGCCGGCGTTCGCAATCTCGTGGAGGTCGGTGACGATGGCGGTGGTGCCGTGCGCGAGAAAAGCCCGGAAGTAGTGGACGGGCAGGAGGTGCAGACCCTCCACGTGGAGATGGCTCTCGATGAAGCCGCATGAGACGTAGCAGCCTTCCGCGTCGATTACTTCCCGCGCCCCGTTATCCGCCGAAAAAGAGAGGATCCTCCCATCTTTGATGGAAAGGTCCGTCCTTTCGGCTGTTTCTCTCAACGAGTCGACCAGAAGGCCGTTTTTTATCAGGAGATCGGCGATGCGTGTCACGGAAGTTGCCCCTTTATCCTTCGCTTATTCCGGCACCAGCAAAAAAATATATTTATTGTAGCGGATTTGCCGGAATAAGGTCAAGGAAGCGGTCTCAAAAACATTGCCGTGCCGCGGGACGAAATGTGGTATTATATTTGTCTCATGAAACGGATTTACTTTGATCATGCGTCGACCACGCCGGTAGACCCGAGGGTCCTCGATGCGATGCGCCCCTATTTCAGCGAATTGTTCGGAAACCCTTCTTCGATCCTTATCGAGGAAGGGGCCGAGCCGAGAAAGGCCATGGACGAGGCGAGGCTTAAAGTAAGCCGCCTCATCGACGCGGAGGCGGACGAGGTGATCTTCACGGCCTCGGCGACAGAGTCGAACAATCTGGCGATAAAAGGTCTCGCCCTGGCGAACAGGAATAGAGGGAACAGGATCCTCTTTTCCGACATCGAGCACTATTCGATCATGCACCAGGCGGATTTCCTGAAGAGCCTCGGCTTCGAGGTCGACTACGTGAGGGTAGACCCTTACGGCCTGATCGACATGGAGGACCTGGAGAAGAAGGCAAAACCGGGTACGGTCCTCGCGTCCATTATGCATGCAAACCTGGAGATAGGCACTATCGAGCCTGTCCGCGAAATCGGCCTTTTCCTTAAAAGCAGAGGCATTCTCTTCCACTCGGACGCATCGGGCGCGGTAGGCCAGGTTCCGGTAGACGTAAAGGCGTTGTCCGTCGATTCCATGACTGTTTCCGCGCACCAGTTCTATGGCCCAAAGGGTGCGGCCGCCCTTTATCTGAAGAAAGGCGTTCCCTTGAGACCGGTCATGCAGGGCGGCTACCAGGAGATGGGTTACAGGGCAGGCACGGAGAATGTGCCGGCCATTGTGGGTCTCGGTGAAGCGAGCCGGCTTGCCGGGGAAGAGATGACTGAAAGGGTCGAGAAGCTGACCGCCCTGGGACGGAGGCTGTGGGAGGGGATAGAGAAAGAGATCGACTACCTGCACTTTACGGGCCACCCCACCCTGAGGCTGCCCGGCCATGTGAGCTTCTGGATAGAGTTTGTCGAAGGCGAATCGCTTCTTCTGTGGCTCAATCTGAACGGTATTGCATCCGTGAGCGGGAGCGCCTGCGCCTCCAACGTGCTCGCGGCAGACGAGACCGGGCTGAAGGCGTCCCATGTGCTCACTGCGGTGGGCGTGCCGCCCGAGATATGCCACGGCTCTATCGCGTTCAGTCTCGGCCCGGAGAATACGGAGAGCGAAGTCGACTTTACCCTTTCCACCCTGCCCGGGATAGTGGAAAAGCTGAGAGAGATGTCTCCCCTTTACCAAAAAGTGCACGAGGAGGTACGTAATGGCACAAGGCCCGTACAGCGAGAAAGTGATGGATCATTTTATGCACCCGAGGAACATGGGTGAAATAGAGGACCCGAGCGGCGTGGGGGAAGTGGGAAACCCCGCCTGCGGAGATGTGATGAGGCTTTATCTCAAGATAGAGAACAACATGATCGTCGATGCCAAGTTCAAGACGTTCGGGTGCGGCGCCGCAATTGCGTCGAGCAGCATGACGACGGAGCTGATAAAAGGGAAATCGATCGACGAGGCCCTCGCTATATCGAACGAGGCAGTTGCCGAGGCGCTTGGGGGCCTGCCGCCCGCAAAGCAGCACTGCTCGGTGCTTGCCGAAGAGGCGCTCCAGGCCGCCCTCGAAGACTACAAGAAAAAACAGCAGACAGGCGGATAGGCGAAAGGCCCTCTTTTTTGGATCGAGGCGCCTTTCGATGGTCTCGATTTGTTTCGGCAATAACGTTCTTACCGACCATGCCCGTATGCTCCCCGGTCCGCCGGAATCCTCATCCTTCCCGAGGCGGTGCTGCCCTCGTGCGCTCTCCAATTCCGAAATCTCGCTTGACGTTGTCCCGGCAGGATGGCAGAATTGAATCGACAGGCTGCACGGAGGCTGAGGAATAAGGGCATTTTCAAAGGGATCTCTTCCGGCCGTGCCGAGGAAAGACAAAGCTGGTGTTCTTATGCGCAGGATGATGATAAAAATCTGGAAGGGAGAGGCGCCGGTTTTGCGGGCCTTTCTCTTCCCCCTCCTTTTCGCCCTCTCATATGCCTACAAAGCAGCCACGGCAGCGAGAGATCTCTGCTACACGCTGTCCATCGCAAGGGTTGCGAGGCCTTCCGTTCCCGTGATAAGCGTCGGCAACCTCTCCCTCGGGGGCACGGGGAAGACCACGGTAGTCGAGCGCCTCTCCAGGGAACTGAAGAAAAGGGGCTTATCTCCGGGGATCGTCATGCTCGGCTACAAGAAGAAAAGAAGGGGTGCCTTTGCGGTCGACCGCAACGCGGATACGGCGGAAAGCGCGGGGGATGAGGCACTCATGCTGGCCAGGCGGACAATGCTCCCGGTGCTGGTAGGAAAGAAGAGAAGCGAGAGCATAGAGCGGGGTATCCGTGATTTCGACATAGATGTCGCCATCTTCGATGACGGCTTTCAGGTGCGGAACGTGCACAAGGATGTGGAGCTCGCTTATCCTGGACGGCCAGGCGCCTCCAACGGCCCTGCATCTGTTTCCTTTGGGTTTTTTGCGGGAACCCCTTGAAATGGTGAAGAAAGCCGATATAATATTGGTCAACCGGGGCGAGCTGGACGGTCGCGCCAGTGCCCTTACGGCCGGCATACCGGTCTTTCACGTCCGGTACCGTCCCCTCCATCTGTGCCGGCTGAAGGACCGGGCGATGGTCGATTACCGCCACATTCGGGGGAAAAAGGTGCTGGCCTTTTCGGGGCTTGGCGATAACGGCTCTTTTTTCAGACTGCTTCAGGAGATAGGCGCGGACGTGGTGCGGACGGTCGAGTTCCCCGACCACTACCGCTACCGCGGAGAGGATGTGAGGCGTCTGGAGTCGTGGCCGGACGTGGAGATGGTGGTCACCACCGAGAAGGACGCGGTGAAGATCGATGGGACAGGGGTCCGGGATACGCTCTTCTCCCTGTTGATCGAGGCGGAGATCGAGAACGAGGATGTACTGATCGAGCAGGTATGCGGAAAAATTGAGGGAATGAGATGACAGAGCGCGTGGCTATTTTCGACACAACCCTGAGGGACGGTGAACAGTCTCCCGGCAACACGATGAATGGACAGGAAAAGCTGAGGGTTGCCAAACAGCTCGAGTCTCTAGGCGTCGATATCATCGAGGCGGGTTTCCCTATCGCCTCGGAAGGGGACTTCGAGTCGGTCAAACAGATCGCGGAGTCGATGAAGAGCTGCGAGGTGGCCGGCCTCGCCAGGGCCAATTTCGACGACATCGACCGCGCCTGGGAAGCCGTCAAACATGCGGCCCATCCGCGTATTCACACCTTTATTTCGACCTCCGACATACATCTCAAGTACCAGATGCGGAAGAGCCGGGACGAGGTGCTCAGGATGACCGAGGAATCGGTGAAGAGGGCGGCGAAATATACCGCAAACGTGGAATTCTCCGCCATGGACGCGACCAGGAGCGACTGGGACTACCTGTGCCGCGTCTTTGGCGTGGCTATCGACGCGGGCGCAACCACGATAAATGTCCCCGACACGGTGGGTTATACGGTCCCCGACGAATTTGCCGCCCTGGTCCGCTATATTATGGAGCATGTCCCCAATATCTCCAGGAGCGTCGTGAGTGTCCACTGCCACAACGACCTGGGTCTCGCCGTGGCGAATTCCATCGCGGCAGTGAAAGCCGGCGCGCGGCAGGTAGAATGCACCATCAACGGCATCGGTGAGCGTTCGGGCAATACGGCCCTCGAAGAGGTCGTCATGATCCTGCGGACCCGGAAAGACCTCTTTGCCTTTGATACGGGGATCGTGAGCGAAAAGATCTATCCCACGAGCAGGCTTATCACGTCGGTCACGGGCGCGCCCGTGCAGCCGAACAAGGCCATTGTGGGGACGAACGCTTTCGCCCACGAGTCGGGCATCCATCAGGACGGGCTGCTCAAGGCGAGGCTGACCTACGAGATCATGACGCCCGAGTCCGTCGGCATCCCGAAGAGCTCGCTGATCCTGGGCAAGCATTCGGGCAGGCACGCATTCCGGGAGAGAGTGGAAGACCTGGGCTACGCCCTCAACGACAAAGAACTCAACATCGTCTTTAAGAGGTTCAAGGCCCTGGCCGACATGAAGAAGGACGTCTACGACGAGGACATCGAGATGATCATCATGGACGAGGTAGTCCGCGTCCCCGAGAAGTACAGGATGGCGTATCTCAGCGTCGTCTGCGGCAACATGGCCATCCCCACGGCCACCGTCAGGATCGAGGTCGACGGCCAGATGCACCAGGAGGCGGGTTTCGGCGATGGTCCGGTCGACGCGACGCTCAAAGCCATACAGAAGATCATCAAGACAAACAGCAAGCTGCTGCAGTTTTACATTAACGCCATCACGGGCGGGACCGACGCGCAGGGTGAAGTCTTTGTCAAGCTGCATGAAAAGGGGTCGACGGTGATCGGAAAAGGCGTCGATACGGACGTCATCGTCGCGTCGGGCAAAGCGTACATAAACGCCCTGAACAAGCTTGAGTTCGTGAAGAAGAGGAAGGCAAAGGACAAAAGTCCCGTGAAGCCGGAGAAGTCACCATAAGCGCAGGCGCGGGCTTTTGGCAAGGAGGCCGGGCGGGCCAAAGCGAGCGCATGCGAAGCGCTGAGCGGGGAGGCCGGGGTACCCGCGAAGCGGGTCGTGGCTTTGCCCGTCGAGGGGGCGCTGAGCCCCAATAACTGAAGGGGGTTTGACATGGGCATGACGATGACGGAGAAGATATTGGCCGGCCACGCAGGGAGGGGCCGTGTGGTGCCGGGGGAAATCATAGAGGCAAGGATCGACATCGCCCTCGCCAACGATATCACCGCCCCCCTGTCGCTGGAGGAATTCGAAAAAGCAGGCGCGACGTCCGTGTTTGACCCGGAACGGGTCGTCCTCGTCCTCGACCACTTCACGCCAAACAAAGATATCCAGTCCGCGGAGAACTGCAAAACGATCCGCGAATTTTCAAAGAAATACGGGATCACCAACTTCTACGAAGGAGGCGCGTGTGGCATCGAGCATGCCCTTCTGCCGGAGCAGGGCCTGGTGGGGCCCGGAGACCTGGTCGTGGGCGCCGACAGCCATACCTGTACGTACGGCGCACTGGGCGCCTTCTCCACCGGGGTGGGCAGCACGGACCTTACCTATGCCATGGTGACGGGATCTCTCTGGTTCAAGGTGCCGGAGAGCATAAAATTTATCTGCAAGGGGAAATGGCAGCAGTGGGTGACAGGGAAGGACCTGATCCTTTCCATCATAGGCATGATAGGTGTGGAAGGCGCCCGCTACCAGGCGATGGAATTTGACGGGGAAGCCATCGAGGACCTTTCCATGGATTCCAGGTTTACCGCGGCAAACATGGTGATCGAGGCGGGCGCGAAGAACGGCATATTCAGGGTTGACCGGAAGGCCCTTGAGTATATAAAGGGCCGAGCCAAAAGAGCGTACAGGGTCTTTGAAAGCGACCCCGATGCCCGTTACCGCAAGGTTACCGAGATCGACGTGGGCGACCTGGGGCTCCAGGTGGCCCTTCCTTTTCTTCCTTCCAATGTGAAGAACGTGGAAGAAGTGCGGGACATCGCCATAGATCAGGTTATTATCGGCTCGTGCACGAACGGAAGGCTGGAGGACCTGGAGATGGCCGCAAAGATCCTTCAGGGGAAGAAGGTGGCGAAACACGTGCGGTGCATTGTCATCCCCGCCACGCCGGATATCTATCGCACCGCCCTCACCAGGGGTTATTTCGAGACATACCTCGACGCGGGCTGTATTATCTCGCCCCCCACGTGCGGTCCCTGTCTCGGGGGCCACATGGGCATACTGGCAAGGGGTGAAAGGGCCGTGTCGACAACGAACAGAAACTTCGTGGGAAGAATGGGCCATCCCGAAAGCGAGGTATACCTTGCAGGGGCGGCAGTCGCGGCCGCGAGCGCAATAAAAGGGGAGATAGCCCACCCGAGGGAGGTTGTGTGACCATGCGCGGAAGAGTCTGGAAATTTGGCGATAACATCGATACCGACATCATTATCCCTGCCCGCTACCTGGCCTATACGGACCCAAAGGTGCTGGGGCAGCACTGCATGGAGCCCCTTGTGCCCGATTTTGCAAAGAACGTTCAAAAGGGCGACATCATTGTCGCGGGCTCGAATTTCGGCTGCGGCTCATCGAGGGAGCACGCCCCCATCGCCATCCTGGCGCTCGGGATACCCGTGGTGATCGCGCGGAGCTTCGCCCGCATATTCTACCGCAACGCCTTCAACCAGGCCCTTGGCCTGCTCGAAGCGGACATCTATGACGCGGTGAGCTTGGGTGAGACCATCGAGGTCGATCTGGCGACGGGTTTGATAAGGACTGCAGCCGGAGAGGTGCAAGCCTTGCCCATCCCTCCCTTCATGCTGGAGCTGATCAGCGAGGGGGGGCTGATGAACCACCTGAGAAGGCAACTGGAGGAAAGGAAATGAAGAGTTACAACGTGGCCGTCGTCGGCGCCACCGGCGCGGTAGGGAACGAGATGATAGAGACGCTCGAACAGCGGAAGTTTCCGGTGGGGAACCTGGTGCTCCTCGCATCGGAGAGGAGCGCGGGCACGAGCCTGAGCTACAACGGGCATGACGTCATCGTGCAGGTCCTGAAAGAGAATTCCTTCAAGGGGATCGACATAGGTCTCTTCTCGGCGGGCGGTTCGGTCAGCCAGAAATTCGCCCCCATCGCTGCAGCGAGCGGCTGCGTGGTTGTCGACAATACGAGTGCCTTCAGGATGGACCCCGATGTCCCCCTCGTCGTGCCCGAGGTGAACGCCCACGCGATCGCTGACTACAAGAAAAGGGGCATCATAGCAAACCCGAATTGCTCCACCATACAGATGGTGGTGGTCCTCAAGCCGCTGCACGATGCCGCGAAGATCAAGAGGGTGGTCGTCTCCACATACCAGGCCGTATCGGGCACGGGAAAGAGGGCCATAGCCGAGCTCGAGTCACAGGTGACGGCGATTTACGCCGTCAAGGAAGTGGTACACAGCGTCTACCCCCATCAGATTGCATTCAACTGTCTTCCCCATATCGATGTCTTCCTCGAAAACGGGTATACGAAGGAAGAGATGAAGATGTCGAACGAGACGGTGAAGATCATGGAGGACCCGTCCATCAAGGTAACGGCGACGACCGTCAGGGTGCCGGTGTTTTACAGCCATTCGGAATCGGTCAACGTGGAGTTCGAAAGAGAGCTGACGCCTGACGAGGCCCGGAAAATCCTCTCGAAAGCGCCGGGTGTCGTTGTCGCGGACGATCCGAAGAAGAACCTCTATCCCCTGGCGATATACGCGGCGGGGAAAGACGAGACCTTCGTGGGCCGGATAAGGAAGGACGAATCGATCGCCTGTGGCCTGAACATGTGGATCGTCGCCGACAACATCAGGAAAGGCGCGGCCCTCAACGCCGTCCAGATCGCGGAGATACTTGCGGAAAAGTATCTGTAGCGGCGGTCGAGCTTCACCCTCTATTTAAGGGTGAAGCTCTCGAAGACTTCGCGTATTGCCTCCTCGAGGTCATGGATGATTCGCTGCAGTTTCTCCGCAAGGGCCGCATCGAACTGCGCGACCGTGCCGCAGGCATGGCAGCTGTGTGCGCCCCCTGCCGTGAATTTCTTCAGGTCGAGCATAAACTCCTTCTGGCACTTGGGACACCGGGGTCTTAACTCGATATAGAGCTGCTTGTCCTTGTACTGACCGATCATAGAACCTCCAAGAAACACCCGAGGCGCTAAGCTTTCTTCTCTTCGTCTCCGAACTGATCCTCGTGTCCGGGCGGCTGCGTTTTGCGCACCTCTTCTATCTCCTTTTCTATCGCTCGTGCCTCCTCTTTCATTTCGGAGATGGTCGTCATTCTCTCCTTCAGGAAAGGGGCCTCCATCATAACGGGCCGCTCCAGCGCAAATTCCCCGTAAACGTACTCACCTACCTCCGTATAGAGCTTCTGCACCTTCCTCTGGATCCTCATGATGTCCATCTTCTTTCCGGCTATTCTCGCCTGCTTTTCGACGTTGAAGGCGATCCCCTCAGCGGTCTCCTTGAGCGTTTTCAGGCCGTCCTCCGTCTTTCTTCTGAAATCATCCATCAATGTCATGGCGCCTCCTCGTTTCCCTGTACGGAATATTACAGGAGCATATAAGATTTTGCAACTTTAACTCGGACAATCCGGACAACCCCGAGAAAGGGCCGCTTCTCGCGCGTCTTACCCACGTCTCTCTTTTATAGTATAATAAATAGTATGAGTGAACGGTGATGGATGGTCCGCTTTAACGACATAGTAGAAGAAATGCTGCGGTATAATCCCCAGGCGGACGTCGACATGCTGGAGCGCGCGTACGTCCTGTCCGCGAAGGCGCACAAGGGCACGGTGAGGCTCTCGGGCGAGCCCTACCTGATCCACCCTCTCGAAGTGGCCCATATCCTGAGCAAGATGAACCTCGATGTGCAGAGCGTGGCCTCAGGGCTTCTCCACGACACCCTCGAAGATTCCTATCTGGTCAAGGAAGAATTGGAGCAGTACTTCGGGAAAGAGGTTGCCGGGCTGGTCGACGGCGTCACAAAGATAAGCCAGATCAAGATGTCCGGATCGGAGGACACCCGCGCGGAAAGTCTCAGGAAGATGATTCTGGCCACGAGCAAGGATATCAGGGTCATTCTCATAAAGCTGGCCGACCGCTATCACAACATGCAGACCCTCAGGTTCCTGTCGGCGGACAAACAGGTCGAGATAGCCAGGGAGACAGTCGACATCTACGCCCCCCTGGCGCACCGCCTGGGTATAGAATGGCTGAAAGGGGAGCTTGAAGACCTCTCGTTCAAGTTCCTTAAACCGGCAGAGTATCGCCTCATAAGCGAAACTATCGCGCGCAAGAAAAGGGAGCGTGATGCCTATACGGCCGAGGTGAAAGAACTCCTCCGGAAGCGGCTCGAGCAATTCTCCCTGAAGTGCGAGGTATCCGGCAGGGCTAAAAGGCTTTACAGCATTTACAGGAAAACGATACAGGAAAGCCTCAACATCGACCAGATGTACGACATCATCGCCTTTAGGGTGCTCGTCGGCACGGTGAAGGAATGCTACGAGGGGCTGGGTTATATACACGACCTTTTTAAGCCCATCCCCGGCAAATTCAAAGACTATATCGCCCTGCCCAAGGCGAATATGTACCAGTCCCTGCATACTGCGGTAATAGGGCCCCACGGCGAAAAGATCGAGATACAGATCAGGACGCACGAGATGCACAGGGTGGCGGAGGAGGGGATCGCGGCACACTGGAAGTACAAAGAAGGGAAGGCCTTCGACGCCAAAGAGGACAAGATGTTCGCCTGGCTGCGCAGGATCATCGAGCGGCACGAAGAGGTGAAAGACAACAAGGAATTCCTGGAAACCTTCAAAATCGACCTTTTCCCCGACGAGATTTACGTCTTTACCCCGCGAGGGGATGTGAAAGAGCTTCCGAAAGGCGCAACGCCCGTCGACTTCGCGTACGCGGTACATTCAACCCTGGGCCACAGGTGTGTCGGGGCCAAGGTGAACGGAAAGCTCGTGCCCCTCAGGACCCTCCTGAAAAGCGGGGATAATGTCGCGATCCTGACAAACCCTGCCCATAAGCCGAGCAAAGATTGGCTCAAGTTCGTCGTCACGTCAAAGGCGAAGACCAAGATCCGCCAGTGGATAAAGGAGGAGCAGAGAGAACGGAGCATAGAGCTCGGCCGCTCCCTTCTGGAAAAGGAGTTGACCAAACACGATTTCAGTCTGTCGAAGATGCTTAAATCAGGGGAGGTCCAGACGCTTGCAAAGGAATTCTCCTTCGACACCATCGATGATCTGCTTGCCGCGGTGGGCTATGGTCTCTACACGCCCCTCCAGGTTTTGGGCAAGGTGATTCCCGAGATCCCGAAGGTGGGCAGGCTGCAGAAGATGCTCGGCTCCATCAGGAAAAGCAAGGACGACGCGATTAAGATCAAGGGTATCGACGGACTGGTAGTCAAGTTTGCAAAGTGCTGCAATCCGATACCGGGAGACACTATCATGGGCTTCATCACCCGGGGGAGAGGACTCACCGTCCACCTCGAAGACTGCCCGAACGTACACGCCTACGACGATCAGCGGAAGATCGAGGTTTCATGGGAGTTGGACAAAGGATACACTTACTCGGTACGGCTCAGGGTCTTCGCGGATGACAAGAAAGGGCTCCTGTCGGATATCACCTCAATTATTTCTGCAAGCAAGGCGAACATCATCAACGCCCAGGTCACGACCCACCCGGACAGGTCGGCAACGAGCGTTTTTGAGATAGAGATCCTGAATGCCCCTCAAGTACAAAAGATCACGAAATCGATACTCAAACTGAAAGGGATAAAGTCGGTGGAGAGGTTAAGGAGCACGTAATCTTTAAAGCGGCTTTTGAATACGTCCCTTCTTGATGCACTTCGTGCAGACGCTCATCCGTCTCGTGCTGCCGTCCTTCACAACCCTGATGCTCTGCAGGTTGGGGAGCCATTCTTTCTTTGTCTTGTTGTGCGCGTGGCTCACACTGTAGCCGATCTGTTTCCCCTTCCCGCATATGTCACAAACTCTCGCCATAAGAACCCCGATTCCGTGTGATATTATGCTGCTGTCCAGCGTGGAATGTTAAGTTTACTCGCTCGTCTCGTCCGTGTCAATAGAAAACCGAACCCGGCAGTTTTGACAAGGGTTGCCCCTTGCGGCACACTTTGCGTGCTTTCCTGCCCGGTCGGGGGCGTTAGCTTGTGAAAGAGAGTACAGTTCAGCCTGAAATGGGGCTTTGTGATAATCTGCACAAATAATTGTTGACAAAGCCCCGCAATTCAACTAAAACTATTGCCGGGTTGCCAGGTCGTTTTGGGGCTATCAATCATTACATATCATAGAGGAGGTTTCGCATGGCGCAAGACAGACTCTAGCATTACCAGCATGATGGAGGAAACGAGAAAGTTTCCCCCGCCAAAAGAATTCGTTGACCAGGCATACGTAAAGAGCAGGGAAGAATACGAAAGGATGTGGAAAGAGTCGATCGAGAACCCCGAAAAGTTCTGGGGGGGTATCGCCGGCGAGCTTTTCTGGTACAAAAAGTGGGATAAAGTAAACCAGGAAAACTTCGCCAAAGGCGAGGTGAAATGGTTTCTCGGCGGAAAGACCAACCTCTCCTACAACTGCCTGGATTATCAAATTGAGAAAGGATATGGGGACAAAGTAGCTATCCTCTTTCAGGGAGAGCCGGACGACGATGTGAAGAAGATCACGTACAAAGATCTGCTCACGCAGGTCTCCCGGTTTGCCAATGTCCTGAAGAAGAAGGGCGTGAAGAAGGGCGACAGGGTCGCCATCTATTTGCCGATGATTAGCGAGCTGGCCGTCGCCATGCTGGCATGTGCGAGGATCGGAGCGATCCATACCATCGTTTTCGGCGGTTTCTCCGCCGAGGCCCTCAGAGACAGGATCCTCGACGCGGGGGCGAATGTCCTGATCACCGCCAACGGCTACTGGCGTTCAGGCAAGCACGTGAGCTCGAAGGCCAATGCCGATATTGCCTGTGATCTGTGCGAGAAGCAGGGGCACAAGGTCCGGAGCGTGGTCGTCGTCAAGAGGCTTCCGGACCTCCAGGTCCCGATGGTCGCGGGGAGGGATACCTTCTGGGGCGACGAGACGGCGGCATCAGACATAAGCGACACATGTCCTGCCGAGCAAATGGACGCGGAAGACCCTCTGTTTATCCTTTATACCTCCGGCTCCACGGGTAAGCCGAAAGGTGTCATGCACACGATCGGCGGCTACATGGTTTTTGTCTATTCCACGATGAAATATATCTTCGATTACAAGCCAAAGGACATCTTCTTCTGCTCCGCCGACATCGGCTGGGTCACCGGCCACAGCTACATTGTGTACGGCCCGCTCTGCAACGGCGCCACGTCGATTATCTTCGAGTCCGTCCCTACCTACCCGCAGCCGGACAGGTTCTGGCAGATCATCGAGAAGTTCAAGGTCAGCATCTTCTATACCGCGCCGACCGCCATCAGGGCAATCGCGAGAGAAGGGGAACAGTGGCCGGCCAAGAGAGACCTCTCATCGTTGAGGCTCCTCGGCTCCGTGGGCGAGCCCATCAACCCCGAGGCATGGATGTGGTATCACAAAAATATCGGCAGGGAAAAGTGTCCCATCGTCGATACATGGTGGCAGACGGAGACGGGCGGCATTCTCATCACGCCCCTTCCAGGTGCATGGTCGACCAAGCCGGGCTCCGCAACGCTGCCCTTTTTCGGCGTCGATGCGGTCGTTCTGAAGCCGAGAAGCTCAGCGTCCGAGCCCGCGGTTGAAGCCGGCGTGAACGAAGGCGGCGAGCTCTGCATCAGGAGGTCCTGGCCCGGTATAATGAGGGGCGTCTACAAGGACCCGGAAAGATTTTACAACACCTATTTCGTCCAGCAGCCCGGTTTCTACTTCTCCGGTGACGGCGCCAGAAAGGATGAGGACGGATATTTCTGGCTCCTCGGCCGCGTCGACGACGTGGTGAACGTATCCGGCCACAGGATCGGCACCGCCGAAGTCGAGAGCGCCCTCGTCTCTCACCCGGCAGTGGCGGAAGCGGCAGTCGTCGGTTTTCCGCACGATGTGAAGGGTGAAGACCTTTACGCGTACGTCATCCTCAAGGTGGGCCAGACAGGCAGCGATGACCTCAGGAAGGCGCTTGTGGCCCACGTGCGGAAGGAGATCGGTCCCATCGCATCCCCCGGAAAGATTCAGTTTGTCCCCGGCCTCCCGAAGACCAGGTCAGGGAAGATCATGAGAAGGATCTTGAGAAAAGTCGCATCCGGCGAGCTGGATCAGCTCGGTGATACCAGCACCTTAGCCGATCCTTCAGTGGTCGACGAGATCGTGAAGAACAGGATCAAGTAAGAGACCTGCAGATAATAAGGGAATACGCAAAAAGGGGGCTCGGCGCGTGCCGCGCCCCCTTTTTGCGTCCTATTTGCGCTTTTGGGCGCGCGAGCGGGGGGGTTCTTCCCTGCCGCTTCCGCCACCGGCCATTACCCCCTCTCTTGACTTTGAGCGGGGCCGCACTACATTATGAGAAACGATCATCGGTAACCATCACCATACCCGGAGGCGGCACATATGGAAGGAGAGCACGAACATTCCCATCTTCACGGCCACGAGCATACACACGTGCACACCCATGAACATACGCACGGCGATATAACGCATACGCACGAGCATACCCATGCCCACTCGCACGAGCATATTCACGAGCATAAGCATGCTCATACGCACGAGGGCCAGGGGGAAGTGCACGCTCATGCCCATACCGGCGAGCATGGTCCTCACGACCACGACCATCCTGCTCACCAGAGGGAGATACACGAGCACGTGCACCAGCAGCAGGTCTGAAAACGGGTGGATGCGCCGGCTGCCCGGCAACGGAACGAAAAGCGCCTGACGTGAGCTGCCGTCAGACCGTGAAGTAATGTTTCACGTCCGCGGCCACCTGCTCGGGCAGGACGACGCTTACCGGTTCTGCGAGAAGCACCTGGTGGAAACTCATATCGGCGGCGAAGTCCCTCGTGTTGAGGAAGGTCCGGGGGGTTATTCTAAAATGGCATGAGAAGGCGCTCTGGCCGGCCGGGCCGAAGAACAGTGAGGCATTGAAGCTGTAGACGCCGCTTTCCCTGTAATAGGCAAATACCCGCTGCAAACCGTCGCTCAGCTCGGCAACCTGTTCGGCGCCGAAGTCGTCGACCGCAAAGACGTCAGGGTAGACACAGACGATTTCGCCGAGCACGCCGAGAGAGACAAAGGACGCCAGCCAGTGTGATGCGCCGATTGAGCCGATGTACCTGAGACCTCTCTCTTTCTCCTCGGCGACATACTCCCGCCAATAGTTCACCCCATGGGTTTCAAAGAACCTGATCGACGAGGAAAGCTCGTCCATGTACTGGTTCCCGGGGTGCCGGGTCGCGGAGCACTGCTGGTGGGGGTGGACAAGCCCTCCCCCCGACGGAGGCATGTAATTCCACGTTATCAGGTGGTAGGGGAGGGAGTGGTCCAAAGACCATATCTTCCGGAGGAACCCGGCGCCGACGGCATACGCGTCCGAGACCCTTTTCGCGGACATTTTCTCGAGGGGCACCACGTGATCGTTCGCCATGATGATCACCCCGCTGTGCACGTCATAGGGGAAAAGGTTGGGGACGAGCATCGCTTCTCCCTTGATCATCCTCCCCTCGGGGAGCACTCCGGCGACGAACTTCGGGGTCGTCTTGTCGCGCACGTCCGGACAAAAGGGGCAGAAAACTTTGATCTCCTTATTCTCGTAATCGGAAAGGGGGAGCTTCTGCGGCTTGATCACCCCGAAGTGGGAGAAATGGCCCGATCTGCCGGTGAGCGGGTCCAGGCGTACCTCGAAATGGTGCGTCGTTTCCTGGAAACCATTCCGGGGATCGAGAAAGGTAGATTCGCCGTTCGTTATCTCAAATCTTATATGGGCCATGCTCCGTCTCCCGTGAAACAAAGTCTCCTCACCCTGATCAGGGGGAGAGTTACCGCTTTTGCCACAACTCATGGAATGGGGACGGCCGCATCCTCACGACGGCGCGAGGGGCTCCCGGCCGTCCGGCGAGGAAGGCGGCTTGGCCCGGCTCGCTTTATAGCCGCAGAACAGCACACATGCGCAGAGCATGCCCGCCAGTATGTTCGAGGCGCCGGGCACGAAGAACGAGGGAACAAATGCGAGCACCATGGCGACGGCATACGAGGCGCCCTGTTTTTGCCGCATCGTGCGGCTGGCCCTGCAGGCAAGGAGCCAGACCGCCGCGAGGAGTAATGAAGTCGCGAAGGATTTGAAAAAATAGACAAACTGCGCCATTGTGGTTCCACCTCTCATCGGTCCATTGCCGGACAAAGACATCAATACCATTCCTGGTGATTGCATGCAACAATTTTTTTCTCCCCGACCAATAGAGCCCACAGAACGGACAGAGAGAGGCATCGGGAATTCAGTCTGTCACGTACGCCGCCGGGGGCTTTGCGTCCTTTAGCCGAATGGCGCCCGGAGTGAGAGGTTGACGATGTAATGGCGGCCCATTATATTTCTATTATGAATTGGTTCTGCCCGGAAACGGAAGTCTTAAGGGGGGGCAATCATGTGCAGAGAAGTCAAAGTCCTCGTGACCGACGACGACCCCGACGTGCTTCGGCTGTCTGCCTCGCTTCTCGGGAGGGAGGGGTACGAAGTCTATCAGGCCAGAACAGGGAAGGAATGCCTCGAAGCGGCCCGCGCCCACTGCCCTGACATGATCCTCCTCGACGTCATGCTCCCCGACATCACGGGCGTGGAGGTGTGCAGGCAGATCAAGACCGATCGGGAGCTGCAGGATACCTTCGTCATCCTCGTATCCGGGATCAGGGTCTCTTCGGAATACCAGGCGGACGGGCTCTCCGGCGGGGCGGATGGCTACATCGTCAAGGACATCACGAACAGGGAGTTCCTCGCGCGGGTCGATTCCATGGTGCGCATCAAGCGGATGAGCGATGCGCTGCGGCTAAAGGAAAAGGAGCAGGAGAAACTGATCTCCACGCTCCAGGAAGCGTTGGCGGAGATCAAGACCCTGAAAGGGCTCATACCCATCTGCGCCTTTTGCAAGAAGATCCGCGATGATGAGGGCTATTGGAACCAATTGGAAGCCTATATTTGCAAACATACGGACGCGAGCTTTACCCACGGAGTCTGCCCGGAATGTGCTGAAAGCTGGAGGGCCGAGATGGCGCAGACCCTGGGGAAAAAGACCTGATTACTCTTCTTTTGACAACAAGAATCAGACTCCCCGGAACGTGCTCGACGTGTCGGTCGTGGTTCTCCCCCTTTCTGTTTAAGCGGAAGACCGCTATCTGCGATCATATTAAGAGGACCACCTGATGATGGAGGAGACGTGACCGCCGATACGACGTTCAAAGAGTTTGTCGAGGAAAAGGAGTCTCAAGTTCTCCCTGCTCGATTTCGGCTCTCCGGAATATAAGAGCCTGGTCGCCACGTTCAACCAGGCCAAGCTCAAACTGGAGGCCGAAGAAGAAGCACGGGAGTACGAAAAGGAGAGAGCGAGGCTGGCGCTTTTCCGACCGGAGAACGAATAAGAGACTCCGCGCGCAAAAACGGCCCCTCTCCGCATGTCCAATTCCCGTCAAAACGCAAAGTAGCACATGGTGCTGTGAAGCCTCCTTACGGAGGACTATTCGGCCTTCAGCGAATGAGCCGGGATACCGGACCCCCGGCCTCCTCATCGGACCGTCCCGCTTTTTTCGAATTTTTGCTTTTTTGTCACCCCTCGGTTGGCGCCGCTTAAGGATAAGGTAGTCGAATCGGATTGCCCTGCCCGGCCCTCTCATGGCATACTTGCAGAAAAAGGCTATGGACCCATGGAATCAAAGGATAGATCGAAAGCGACCGAGCCCCGATGTTTCGTGACAACACCGGCTGTGGCGGGGGAAGCCGGTGGAACGTAGCAGGGCCGTCACTCTCACGGCGTTGTTTGTCACCGGCGTCTACACGTTTGTCAATTTTTACGTTACCCAGCCGCTTTTGCCTTATTTCCGGGTGTCTTTCGGGGCATCCGAACTCCTCGTGAGCCTCACGGTAAGCTCCACGGTGCTGGCGGTCGCGCTGACGGCCCCCTTGCTCGGTCTTCTGTCCGATAGCATGGGACGCAAACGGGTGATCGTTGCCTCGTCACTGGGCCTGACCGTGACGACGGCTCTGGCGGCGACGGCGGCCAACCTCGGTCAGCTCATTATCTGGCGTTTTTTGCAGGGGTGCTTCATCCCGGGCATTGTCGCGGTGACTATGGCCTACATCGCCGAAGAATCTCAACCCCGGTCACTCGGATCGATGATGTCCACCTACATCACGGGCACGGTTGTCGGCGGGTTTGGCGGGCGCTTCATCGCCGGTCTCGCGGTAACCCGGTGGGATTGGCATGGGGCGTTTGCTATTATCGGCCTCGTGACGTTAATGGGAGCTGTGACAACGTGGTGGCTTTTGCCTCGCTCGACCAAATTTGTCCGTCAACGCAATGTCACGTGCGGCTCTTGGGTCCATGCGCAAGCATCTTCGGAATCCTGAGCTTCTGGCGACCTATGCGGTGGGGTTCAGTGTCCTCTCGTGTCTCGTGGGCGCGTTTACCTATGTGAACTTCTACCTCGCGGATAAGCCCTTCTTCCTTGGACCGGCCGCCCTTGCCTCAATTTTCGCGGTGACCCTGATCGGTGTCGTCATCACGCCGCTCTCAGGGCATATTATGGACCGGATAGGCCACCGCAAGACGCTCATGGGAGCCGTGGGAATGTCTGCAACCGGTATGCTGCTCACCTTGATTCACTCTGTGCCTCTCGTTATCGCCGGGCTGGCGTTGGAAGCCTCCGGCGTATTTGCCTGCCAGTCTGCGGCGTCGAGCCACGCAGGCAAGGCTGCCCTCGAAGCAAAATCCTCAGCCGTTGGGCTGTACGTCTCCTTTTATTATCTTGGCGGCTTCTTCGGCTCGATCCTTCCGGGTATTATCTGGAAGCAAGCCGGGTGGCCCGGGTGCGTCATTATCGTACTCTGTATCCAGTGCGTCACGATCCTGATAGCGAACAAATTCTGGCAAGACTGATCAAGCGCGGTACTCGGCGGTGGCGCGAAGGCGTACTTTGCCGCACGTCGTAGCGTAGCGAGCCGCAGCGCAACCAAGCCAGGCGCGACAGTCTGATACTTTACCCTATTCTTTGCCGAAACAGGAAGCTCAGAATTGCCGAAAGTGCGGAACGGAACTCCAGATTTGCCGAAAGCGACAGGACCTTCCCTCTGGCGGTTTGATCGTTGTTTTGCCTACTTCCTCTCGTATCCCTTATATGTATTATTCCTACGTCCCCATAGGCGTAGGCCCGATATCTGTCTTGCGGCTCTTTGAGCCGGGCTTCCTCCCTACCAGGTCATTGAGATGCGAGCCCGGCAGAATCTCTACGCTATATCCCATCTTTCCGTAGGTGGTTATCCTTTTCCGGAACATGGTAATGCAGAGGCCGAGGTTCACATCGACGTAATCGTAGATTCTGACATCGTGCTTCCCGGCGCTCTCACGGTGGAGGCGGCCGGCGTATTGCACAAGACGCCCCTTGAACGACAGGGGCATGGCCAGAACCAGCGTGCACAGTTCAGGCAGGTCGAATCCCTCGCCTATGAGAGAACCGGTTGAAAGCAAGAAGGGGAATTCTCCTCTTTCCCTCATTGACTTGATCTCCTCCATCATCTGGTTCCTCATGCGCTTTCCGGTATCACTGGTGATGAGGAAACCTGGGGCCTGTTTCTCGGCCTGCATGGCGGTAATCTCAGCCATGAGCAGATCGAGGTGGTCCTTCCTATCGGAAAGAACGAGAGGGAATCTTTCTTCCCCAAGCGCTTCTATGACATCGGAAGCGACGAGCCGGAGACGGTCTCTGTCGGTTACCAGGGCCTGCCAGATTTCGTAGAGCGCCGGTTGCGGACTCGCCTCGGGTTTCATCCGGAATCCCGTCTCGCGTACGACGACCTGCCTGGAAAGCAATGACTGAGCCTTGGTCTCTTCCATCGTGTGCAGCACAGGGCCGCATTGCATGGCGATGATTCTTTCGAGGCCGTCCTTGCGGTACGGAGTCGCGGTTAGGCCGATAAAGTGGTGTGCCTGAATACGCTTGAGCACCGACTCGAAGGAGACCGCGGGAACGTGGTGGCACTCGTCTATGACGATGTGGCCATACCCATCCAGCAGCCTTTCAGGGTCGTGGTCCCGGCCGAGGGTTTGCAGCATGCCTATGTCCACGAGCCCTTTCCGCTTTGTATCTTTGGTATCGAAAGTCCCGATCTGGTTCTTCTCCAGGTCCGTGAACTCGATTAGCTGCTCCTTCCACTGATCCGCCAGTTGCTTCCTGTGTACAAGGATGAGCGTCGGGAGTTTTCGCCTTCCGATAAGCGCACAGGCGATGACCGTCTTACCCGAGCCCGGAGGGGCGACGAGCACGCCCGAGTCCTGGGATGAGAGGTCGCGTAGGGCCGCTTTTTGCGGAGGCAGAAGAACGCCCGTGAACTTGAGAGGAATACGTTTGGACAGGGGGCGAAGGTCCGTAAACTCTACGCTTGCCCCGGCCACTTCCGCAAGCTGCATGCATGCCGACAACAGCCCTCGCGGGAGTATCATCGAGTCGCCGTCATCGGACAGCTCGGCACAACAGATGTAACGGGGCGTGCTCCACGTGGAGAATCGCATGCGCTGCAATTCAAAGAATTTCGGGTTCGCGAAAGTTGCCGTCCGTTTAAAAGCAGAGATCAGGCTGGAAGGCAGTCCATGAATCCCTATCTCAAGATGGCGGGAATAGCGGAACGCAATAGCGCCGGGGTAGACGCCCCTGACCTTCTCCTCCGCCATGTCGATGGACGCCTCGGCCTCGACGATGTCGGCATCTGCCTGATCGGCCTTGCCTTTCGGTGGGGGCGCGTTGTTGCGGAGGACGGCAGCAACATCCTCAGCCGAAAGTAGCCTCACACTGCTCAGAAACTCCCATTGGTCCGGATACGGAGTGAGGTCGTCGTCAACGAAGACGCTGTTGCCGGCTTTCCTGGGAATTCTCTGTAGCGGGAGGGCGATGAGGTTGCCGAAGCCTCCGCTCGGCATCGTGTCCTGGCTAGGGAAGAACCGGTCGTAGCTGTCGAATCCTATATGATGGCGCCGGTCCATGGCTTGGGTGAGGATGAGCGTCCCGAGTTGTCTGGCGAGGTGAGCTTTCACGGGTTCCTGAAAGAATATCCAGGCATGGCCGCCGCTTCCCGATCGGGATCGCTCGACGTAGACCTCGACGCCCATATCCCTTGCCGCGGCCTTGTAAGTGAGCGCATCGATACCCCAGCGCTCTTTGTCGAAATCGGCAGCAAGGAATATGCACGTATCATCCTCGCGAATAGTATAGGTGCCGACGATAAATGTGCCTTCCAGGTGGCCGCGGATAACTGTCTCGTCGAAGGGGGTGAAGTTGCGGTTTCGGCATTCGTTGCACCTGGTTCTCGGCTTGCCGCAGATGCCTCGAATCCATTCGGAGCCACAGGCCGGCGAATATCCCCTCGTCCCCTTTTTCTGGCTTTCCCACATTTTCGGGAAGACGTCGTCCCGGCAGCGGAACAACCGCATAAAAAGGGCAATACGCTCTTCCGGCGTTGTTAGCGGCCCTTCCGAGGCCGGAACGCCGAACAAGCCGCACGATGGGCCGGCTGCCGACAGGTTCTCCATCTCCTGCATGAGGGAGGCCCTTTCCTGCTCGATTTCGGCGAGGCGTGCCTTGATTGCTTCTATGCGGGGATTTTGCATGCTACACCAGCTTGATCTGAATCCGCTTGCCCAACGCCTTGGCGACGCGCTCCAGGGTCGATATCTTGATGTCTTCGGCGTGATTCTCGATCCTCGATATGGCCGTCTTCTTCGTGTGAAGGCGGCCGGCCAGCTCTTCCTGCGTCAGTCCGGCAGCCTCCCGAGCCTGGCGAAGAACTGCCCCGATCACGAACCGTTCGTAGCCCTCGTCGACTCCTTCGGCGAACCCCTTGTCTTTCTTCTTCCTCTCCTCGACGTAGCCATCCAGGTCGCTCACGGCTCAGGTATCCTCATCAAATCCATATTGCATTTCGGTAGAACTCGACTCTTCGCCTATCTACCGGAAATAGGTTAACACGTCTGTTAACTTGTATCAAAGGGCTTCAAGCTGGGTGGCATAGGTCATACAGGGCTTGCGGTGAGAAGAATCTCCGACACCGTGGGTCATTCGTAGTACTTGGAGATGCGCTTGTGACCCCGCCTTGCGTAGCTGCCTGTAAGGGTATCGCGGTCCGCTTTGTACGGAATTTTAGAGACAATTCCCAGTGCGCGAAGCTCCTCCCGGATTCGGCTCACATCTGCCCTGTCCGTCCAATCATACGTGTAAACGCAGATCACCTTCATTCCGGGATCGGAGGCGTTAGGGTTCGGTTTTGCAGTGGCGGCCTTCGCACTGTCGCCCAGACGTCCGTCCTCGGTTGCCTGCTTAATCCTGATCCATACCTCATCGACTTGTGAGATCGGTGCGAAAACGAGCCATTTACCTGAGTTCGGGGTAGCTGCCGGGTAATCACCCTTTCTTCTCTCCGCATATAGCCAGTATTCGTCGAAAACTTGAGACGGTCTGGGTTCGGATGGCTCGATCGAAGCCTTTCGCCCTGATTTCATCATTACCTCCCAGTCATTAAGGAAAAAGCTTTCGGGCCGTCCTTGGAGCCTACCCGTATCGCCCCGTAACTGCCCATGATGCACCCTACTCGTATATGAAAAGTGTACGCCCGGTTTCCAGCAGAATTTGGGCCTTGTGACGTGAATCTAAGTTGATCCAGGTCCCCTTCCGATAGCCTGGAGATACTGCGGGGACAAGTAGGCCTTAGGGTCAGTAGCCCGATCGCTGTGACTTTCGAACGTACACGTCGATGTCCTTCCGCCCAGAACGCAAAAAATTCAAGAAACTCACCCCCTTAAACCTACAGGTCTTGCATATGGTCAAAAGTGTCAGCGAATCAATGATGGCTCTTTCCGTAGACGCTCCACCCAAGTTATTTCGGAGGCGGGCGACTGCCTTTATAGCATGTTCGCCATTGTTATTATTCCATGGCACACAGTCACCCGGCCGCTCCTATGCTAGAAGCGGTAATACCACCATACATCAAACCCTTCCCCCCTGATCTTCTCCCTGATGTACTCCTTCTCCCTCACCACATAGTCCCGCGACTGGTGTGCGATCTCTTTTGGGTAGCGGCCGAGGAGATATTCCTCCTCGGCCATCACCACGCCCGTGTTCCTGAGCTTCTCCCGCAGGTGGCCGGTGTCGTCCGGCTTCATCATGATGAAATGGGGGTAGTGGTGAAGGGGGATGAAGGGGAAGCAGCGGTGCTCCAGTCCCTCCCTGGCGCGGTACATGACCTTGAGCCGCTCGACGTAGCCCTCTTTGCTCTCTTCGCCGAGCACGGCGTCGACGTCCTCCCTGCTGAAGCCGTCCGTCCCCATGAGGGCCGTGAAGGTCTCGAAGTGGACCAGGTAGGCATACTGGGTGGCGTTGAGGATGCCGCGAAAGAGCAGCCTTCTGCGCGCCAATCGGTCAACGTCGTCATAAAACCGCAGGATGCCGCTGACCCGGCGGCTGTTCTCCTCGCCCTCCACGATGAAGAGCAGGCCGTTCTCCTTTCTTATTAAGCCCTGGCCTACCAGCATCTCTATGGCTTTGTTCGTGTAGGCCCGCTCCTGGAGGTGCTCGATGACGGAGTCTTCCCTGGTCCCCGTTTGCCCGCGCAAAAGGACTTTGAGGACACGGGGGATGGCGGGCAGGTCGAGCAAAAAATGGAAAGACGTCACTGGTTGACTTGATCCTCTTCCCAAATTATACTAAAGACGATATTCAACGTGCAGGTGTCGCGAAAACTACCATGATCAACCTTACGGCGCATGAAAATATGGAACTCCTGGAACGGTACAGGCCGATCCCCATCTCTTACCTATTAAGATACTCCATACTGAAAAAGATTAAAAGGGGAGAGGACGTCCTCCCCGAGATCCAGGGCAGAGAGCAGGTGAAAGGGGACGTCGTGCGCGCCCTTCTCTCGGGCAGCCAGCCGTACCTTGTCTCCGAGGAGGGGACGGGCAAGACCAGGCTCGCGCGGTCGATAAGCAAATTGCTCCTTCCCGTGCCGAGGATCAAGGGCTGCCCCTACAACGATGACCCGAAATGGCCGAAGACCCGCCTCTGCCCGCGATGCCGGGAGAGCGCGAACCCGATAACGGAGTTCGGCATCGAGTGGATCAGCGGCCCGGAAAGGTTCTCAAGGATCCAGGGGAACGAGTATACCAACGAGGCAAAGCTCCTGGGCTTAAAGGACATCCAGGCAATAGCGCGGGGCATGAGCCCGAAAGACCCGCTCGCCTTCGCGGGAACAGGCGTCTTCAGGGCGAACAGGGGCGTGCTCTTCATCGATGAGCTGCCCGCGATAAGGACAAAGGTGCAGGTCCTGCTCCACCCCATCATCGAGGAGAAGAAGGCGATACTCGAAGAATACAACTGGGAATATCCCCTCGACCTCCTCGTGGTATCGACGGGAAATCCCGAAGGGTTTTCTCATGTGAACGAGGTGCCGAGGCCGCTCCTCGACAGGCTGGAGACCGTCTACATGGACCTGCCCGATGAGAGCGTGGAGTTTTCCATCATGATGATGGAGCGTTTCGGGGGCAAAGACGGGTCGGGACAGGCCGAGATCCTTCCCGTGGAATTCCCTTCCATGGAAGACGCGAAGCGGCGCGTCCTCGCGCCGTGGTGGATATTGTCCCTCATCAACAAGGCGGTGAGGCAGAGCAGGACCTGTCGCTGGCTTGACAGGAAAGCGAGCATCAGGGGCACGACAAGGGCAATCGACCATACGTGCTCTTCCACGGAAATGGCAAAGCGCCGGGTGGCGATGCTGCGGGACGTGACCGCCGGTCTGAAACTGGCGCTGCGGGGCCGTGTCCAGCTTCGCCAGGACCTGGTCGATTTTGAGAACCCGGGGGAGACTATCCGGAAGATAGATGAGCTATCGGAAGACCTTGTACGGAACGGTCTCTACGATCTGGGGAGCGAAGTCTCGGCCGGTTGGGACAGGGAGCAGATGGAGAAGGAAGTGACCGCGCTGATCGGTCTGCCCAGGGAAGGCAGGCCGCGTTTCATGAGGGATTCGGCCTTCCTGAAGGAAAGGCTCCAGGAGATCGAGAACAGGGGGAAAGAGCGGTTCATGGTCGATGCGTTTGTCGCGGACAACGAGGAGATGCTGCGGGAAGTTGAAAGGAGTCCCGAAGTGGAGGAGGAGTACCTGATATCGGCCTCCGAGTTCATCGCGAATATCTGTGCGGGGAAGAAGTGGGTGTACGTGCAGGAAGGGGCCGATGTCTACATGCCGAAGGAGATTTCATGGGCGCAGAAGGGCGCATGGAGATAGCCGGCCTGTGCGACCGCTGCGCGAAATGCGGCACGGGAGGCAGCGACGAACAGACCCTTTACGACCTTGCCCACATGGACGAGCGGACCCTGTCGAGCCTCATGAACGAGTGCCAGCACAGCTTGAAGGAGCTGCACGAAAAGGCGTGGGAACATGCGCGTGAGAGGCTTTCGAGGCTCCGCGGCCAGATCGAGGACAAGAGGGGAGATCTCCAGGACCTGAAGGAAGCGTTCTCGTACAGGCTTCTGGAGCAGCTCGCGGCCGGCGGCGCTGTCGATGAGCTTCTGGGCGAGTATGAAGAGGACGAATCCCGGAGGCGCCTCGAAGAGGAGCTTGCCGCGATGGACCAGATGGAAGCGGCCGTCGAGCCCGAAGATATCCGGGACAGCCTGAAGGACTACGTGGAAAAGGACCTGATCGAGATCGACGGGGAAGGGGTCAAGATCACCCCGAAGGGCTCCGGCAGGCTTGCGCGATACGTGCTGAGGCGGATATGGGAGAACCTTGCCTCGGACCGTGCGGGCGCGCATCTCGCAAAAGAGGAAGGCTTCGGCATGAGCGACGGCTTTGCCTGCAGAAGGTATGAGTACGGCGACGAGTTCTTCAAGATCGACATGGAGAAGACCCTTCTGGCTGCCCTTGAGAGGGGCAAGGGTCGGGCGGGCCGCATAGAGTTCGACACCGAAGACCTGTGGGTGAGGGAAACGGTCATCGATACGAAGGTGTGTGTCGGCCTGATCGTGGACGAGAGCGGCAGCATGAGCGGCGATAAGATCCACGCGGCCATGGATATCTCCCTTGCCCTTTCCGAGCTCATAAAAAGAAACGCCGGGGATAAGATGAGGCTTTTCCTCTTTTCGAACCACGTGCGGGAGATGGGCTGCTGGGATATGCTCAACGTGACATTTTCCGGGGGCACCACGGACATAAAGAGCGCCCTCAAGAGGTTCAGGACCTCATGTAGGGGGGAGCGCGCGGAAAAGCAGGTCTACCTCATCACCGACACGGAGCCGAACTGCGAGGACGGAAAATACATCGGTTTCGAGAAGGCCACCCTCGGCGTCCTGCAGGAGGCGCTCGTCTACCAGAGGGAGGGGATAACGCTCAATATCATCATGCTCGACTCGACGCCGCATTTGCGGGAATTCGCTTCTGTCCTCGCGAGGCGGAACCTCGGTCGGGTCTTTTTCGCGGAGCCGAAAAACCTCGGGAAGGTCGTCATCGAAGACTACCTGAGGACCAGAAAAAGGCAAAACCGGAAGAGAGCGAGCTGAATGAAGAAGTGCCGAGTGCCGAGTTGAGAGTGCCGATGATTAAGTTTTTTTGCTCGTCGCTCCTTGCTCGTCACTCGTCACTTTTCTTTCGCAAGATCCGATGCTCCTGCCCTGCGAGGAGTCGTCTTATGTTGTCCTTGTGCTTCACAAAGATGAAGACTGCCATGATCGCGCAGACGAGCACAAACCCGGGAGGGGCGCCGAGCGCCAGAAGGACGATGGGTATCAAGGCAGCACCGGCCAGCGACCCGAGCGAGACATATCCCCAGATGAGGAGGGAGGCAAGGAAGACGATAAAGACAACGAGCACCGCGAGGGGCTTCATCGCGAGAAAGACGCCCAGGGCCGTCGCGACGCCTTTGCCCCCCTTGAACTTGAGATAGAGGGGGAAGAGGTGGCCCGCGAAGGCGGCAAGGCCGGCGGCCGCGACGACGCCTGCCGGCAGCCCGCAGTACGCAGCCAGCCACGTGGGGATGAACCCTTTCAGCATGTCGCAGAAGAGCGTGACGACGCCGAGGGTCTTCCCTGCCGTCCTCATCACGTTCGTTGCCCCGATGTTGCCGCTCCCGGTCTTCCTCGGGTCTCGTCCCTTCGCTTTTGAAAGAAGAAGTCCGACAGGGATCGAGCCGAGCAGGTACGAAAGGATTATCCAGACGACGGCCACAACCATGTTTTCGGCCCCCCCGATCATGCTTACCGTTTTTTGCCCCCCATCGTCAATAGAAATATGCGGCGATGCGTCTACCCGTGGTCTGTTAGCCCTTGCGAAACCCGGCCGGTTGTGGCAAAATTGATACCGAGAGAGGGAAGCGCGAAAGAGACCTTATGGGAGAACACCGGGGTAAGCCGGTTGAGAAAAGGAGCCTTATGGCGGATACGTTTGAAGGGGTGATCGGGCTTGAGGTGCACGCCCATCTCCTCACAACAAGCAAGATCTTCTGCGGCAGCTCGACCGAGTTCGGCGGGGAGCCTAACAGCCATACCTGCCCGGTCTGCATGGGTCTGCCCGGGGCACTGCCCGTGCTCAACAAGAGGGTGGTCGATTTTGCGATCAGGGCGGGCCTCGCGACAAACTGCACGATAAAGCAAAGGAGTATCTTTGCCCGCAAGAACTACTACTACCCCGACCTGCCCAAGGGCTACCAGATTTCTCAGTATGAGGACCCCTGTGTGAGAACGGGTACCTCGACGTCGTCTCGAAGGGGGGTAAAAAGCGCATCAGGATAAAAAGGATCCATATGGAAGAGGATGCCGGGAAACTGGTCCATGAAGGGGCGATCGAGACGAGTACTTACAGCCTCGTCGACTTCAACCGGTCGAGCGTGCCCCTCCTCGAGATCGTGAGCGAGCCCGATCTGGCCAGCCCCGAAGAGGCGGTTTCCTACCTCAAGATGCTGAGGGATGTGCTCATCTACCTCGACATCTGTGACGGCAACATGGAGGAGGGAAGTTTCCGGTGCGACGCAAATGTGTCGGTCCGGAAAGATGGCGATGAGAAGCTTGGCACCAGGGCGGAGCTGAAAAACCTCAATTCCTTCAGGTCTATCGAAAGGGCCCTCGCGTACGAGATCGAGAGGCAGACCGAGGTGATCGTCGGGGGAGGCGAGGTTGTTCAGGAGACGAGGCTCTTCAACGTGGATGAGGGAGTGACGTATTCCATGAGGGGCAAGGAAGAGGCGCACGATTACCGTTATTTTCCCGAGCCCGACCTCGTGCCGCTGATTGTCGACGAAGCCTGGCGGGAACAGATAAGGAAGGAGCTTCCCGAGCTGCCCAGCCAGAAGATGGAGCGCTTTTTGAGCGAGTACGGCCTCCCCCGGTATGACGTGGAAATCCTGACGGGAGACAGGGCCCTTGCCTCATACTTCGAAGAGACGGTGGCGCTCTACCCTGAGCCGAAGACGGTGAGCAACTGGATCATGAGCGAGCTTTTGAGGGAATTGAACAACAGCGGCACCTCGCCGTCGGAGTCTCCTTTGCGGCCGGCGCATCTCGCGGAGCTGCTGACGCTCGTAAAAGACGAGGTGATCAGCGGGAAGATAGGCAAGGAGATCTTTCCCGAGATTTACCGGCGGGGGGTAGCGCCCGCCGGTTTTATCGAAGAAAGAGGGCCTGGTACAGATCACGGATGCCGCCAGCCTCGGGCCGACGATTGACGGCGTCATCGCCCGTTTTCCACGAGAGGTCGAGGAATTCAGGAGCGGGAAAGAGAAGCTCCTCGGCTTTTTTGTCGGTCAGGTGATGAAGGAGACCAAAGGCAAGGCCAACCCGAAGCTCCTGAACCAGCTTCTGGCCGAGAGGCTGAAACGGTGAGCGATCACATCTTCTGGAAGGATGACGCCCTGTACGTGCTCGACCAACGGCTGCTGCCGTTCAAGGAAGTCTACCTGCGGTGCGAGACCGTGAAGGATGTGGTGAAGGCGATAAAGGATATGGCGGTGAGAGGGGCCCCTTTGATCGGTCTCGTTGCCGCCTACGGCATGGTGGTGGGTATACAGGAAATAATGAGATCGCGGGGTCGCGTGAAAGAGAGCGAGGTGGAGAGGATATGCCGCCGCCTCGAAGAGACGAGACCCACCGCGGTCAACCTGTCCTGGGCGCTCAGGAGAATGCGGGACACCTACAAAGAGTTCAAAGGCCAGGACGGGCTTCTCGAGACGATGCTGCAGGCCGCGATCGATATGCACGTCGAGGACGTGGAGCATAATCGCCGGCTCTCCCACTACGGGGCCGAGCTGATCGACGACGGCGATACCATCCTTACCCATTGCAATGCCGGGGCACTCGCCACCGGAGGCTACGGCACGGCCCTTGGTGTCATAAGGTCTGCGTTCGAGGCAGGGAAGTCACTCCAGGTGATCGCCACAGAGACGAGGCCCTATTTCCAGGGCGCCCGTCTCACCGTATGGGAGCTGAGGGAGCTGGGGATAGACGTGACCCTCGTTCCCGATAATCATGCCGGTCTTTTATGTCAGCAGGGCCTGGTCGACCGGGTCATCGTCGGGGCGGACCGGGTGGCCAAAAACGGCGATGTGGCGAACAAGATAGGCACGTACATGATTGCCCTCGCTGCCCACGACAACGAGGTCCCCTTTTACGTGGCCGCTCCCCTCTCATCGTTTGACGAGAGCATCAAGAACGGGGAGGAGATCGCCATTGAAGAGCGTGACGGTAAAGAGGTGAAGTACGTGAACGGGCGGCTCGTGACCTCTGCGGACGTGACGGCCAAGTATTACGGCTTCGATATTACCCCGGCGCGGCTGATCACCTACATCATCACCGAAAAGGGAATACTTGAGAAGCCCTTCGGCAAGTACATAAAAATGCTCTTCTCTCCCGGCAGGCGTGAACATCATAACGGTCCTCACTGATTTCGGCAGCCGCGACCCTTACGTGGGCATCATGAAAGGGGTCATGCTCGCCATTAACCCGCACCTTTCCATCGTCGACATCACCCACGAGGTAGCGAGCCAGGACGTGGGGGAGGCGTCTTTCCTCGTCGGCGAATACTTCCCTCATTTCCCGGCTGCCACCATCCATCTGGCCGTGGTCGACCCGACCGTGGGAAGCAGCCGAAAGGCGCTGATCGCGGAAAAAGACGGCCACCTGTTCGTCGGACCCGATAACGGGATCTTCAGCCTCCTTTTCGCAAAGGGGGAGATAAGGGCCTGGGAGATCACGAACAGAAAGCTTATGGGGGCGGCATTGAGCGGCACGTTCCACGGCCGCGATCTCTTTGCCCCGGCCGCGGCGCACCTGTCGGCCGGGATCAGCCCGTCCGAGTTCGGTCCCGTTCTCGCCGAGCCCGTGATGCTCCACGATCTTTTTCCCTCGGTTTCGCATGAGGTGATGGAGGGGAGGATCGTCCGCATCGACCGGTTCGGGAACGCGATCTCGAATATTGCTTTCGACTTGTTCGAGGATTTTGTGGGCAGCCGCCCCTTTACGATCGAGCTGTCCTCGCTTGCGTTCCGGTCCTTAAGCCGCAGCTACCACGAGAGCAGGCACACCTGTCTCGTCGGCAGCTCGGGGTACCTCGAATTCGGTCTTTTTATGGGGGACCTGGCGCAGGACCTTGGCATAGATAAGGGCGAGCAGGTGACGGTGAGGCGCCACCTCCCTTAAAGCGCGCCGCCCTTTTCAGCCTATAAGATCGAGGGCCTTTTTGAGGGCCCCACTCGCCTTTTCCACGTGATCGTTCGCTTCCTGGATCAGGCCGGCAACGCTCTCCATCCCTGCGTTCTTCGCGAGGTCGATCCATCGCTTGTAATCCTCTGCATGGCCCTCGTTGTGCTCGATGAGGTGCTTCAGCACGACCCTCAACCGTTCCGTGTCTTCCATTTGTTCTCCTTTATGTGGCTGCTTCCTGGAAACCGGCGCTTCATGGAAAGAGTGTCCGCCCTTTTCTCGTGCGGTCCTACGCCTGCACAGGATAGCGCCATCCGAAGGGGTCGGGTCTCTCCCCATACTGTATCCCGGTGATCTCGTCGTAGAGTTTTTGGGAGAACGACCCGATGCGCCCCTCATTGACGGTGATCATGTTGTCTCCGTGACGGACCCACCCGACGGGCGAGATAACCGCCGCGGTGCCTGTCCCGAAAGCTTCCTGGAGACCGCCGCGTGCGGCCCTTTCCAGCACTTCATCGATGGTGATCCTCCTTTCCTCAACCGGCACCCCCCAATGGCGGGCCAACTCCAAAACTGTAGAGCGGGTGACGCCGCCCAGTATGGACCCGTCGAGGGGCGGGGTGACGAGCTCGCCGTCGATAAGGAACATGATGTTCATGGTGCCCACTTCCTCGATGTACGTTCTTTCGATCGCGTCGAGCCAGAGCACCTGCGTAAACCCCTGCTGCTGGGCCTTTTCCGCTGGCAGAAGCGACGCGGCATAATTCGCGGGCGTCTTGGCTTCCCCCAGGCCGCCTTTCACGGCCCGCGCGTATTCACCGGAGGTGAGGAGCCGTACGGGGTTGAGCCCTTCTTTGTAGTAGGCAGCCACCGGCGACGTGATGACCATGAAGCGGTAGGTCTCGGCGGCGTGCACGCCCAGAAAGCTGTCGGCGGCGAAGGTAAACGGCCGGATGTAGAGAGATCGAGCCCCGCTTCTTCGGTACCCACTCTCTGTCGATCCGGCACAGGCCCGTGACTGCCTCCATAAAGAGTTCTTTGCTCAGAGGCGGAATACAGAGCCTGGCCGCGGACCGGTTGAACCGCTCCTGGTGTTTTTCCGGACGGAAAAGGCTGATCTCCCCATCCCGGGTTCGAAAGGCCTTGAGTCCCTCGAAAATTGCCTGTCCGTAATGAAGAGAGCAGAGACTGGGCGGGATCTCGATATTCCCGTAGGGTACTATTCTGGGAGAAAGCCAGGCCCCGTTCCGATAATCGGCCATGAACATATGGTCCGAGAAGATTTGGCCGAAGCCAAGATTATCAAAACCCACGTGCTCCAACCTGCTCTGCGACGCGTGCACGATCTCCATGCCCGACTACCTCCCACTCGTATTCTTCATAGCTTAGAACAACTTGCCATCGCTTTTCAACGGTCGGCCACCATGGGGACGCGCCGACTCGCAACGCATGTCTCGGCCGAGTACCCGAGAGGCCCGGCAGCACCGTTCAGAAATTGCAACTGCGCGTAGGGAGAATTACAATAGAGGCATGTTCAAAGAGAGTCCGCGTCTGACGAAATCAGAGGGACTCGGTAGCTTGAGCTGCTCCGGTTTCGCTGCCGGTTTGAGCTAGGTAACATGAAGGAGATTATATGCGGAGAACGGTATCGTACTGTGCGATAGTGCTCTGCCTGTTGGCGGCGGGCGCCCTCTGGGCGCAGGAAATCGATCTGAAGGAAGCGCCGGCGTGCAAGTACTGCAGCATGAACAGGGAGACCTTTGATTACAGCAGGATGCTCATCGAATATAGCGACGGCACAAAGGTAGGATTGTGCAGTCTTCACTGTGCCGCCGTGGATCTGGCCTCGAACCCGGCAAGAAAGCTGAAAGCAATCAGTGTGGCGGATTACCACAGCAAGAAACTGATCGACGCCCGCAGGGCCGTCTGGGTCATTGGCGGCAAGAAAGAGGGGATCATGTCCCGGCGGGCCAAGTGGGCCTTCGGCACCAAGGCTGCTGCCCGGACCTTCATCAGGCAGAACGGGGGATCGTTGGCCGGATTTGACGGTGCGATGAAGGCTGCCTACCAGGACATGTACGAGGACACGAAAATGATCTGGACAAGAATGGCGAAGACGGGAGGCTAAGTAAGGAAGGGAGCAATAACTGCAATTCTCCGGAGCAGGGACCATACCCGCGGGAAGGAGGAATGGACGCGATGAAAAGGTTGCCGATCACGCTGCTGCTGGCAGTCACCTGCTGGCTGGGACTTATGTTCCCATGTCTTGCCGACGATCTTAAGGATCATCCGACATCTGGTAGAATAGTTCGGGGTCTGTGACAAAGGGCTCACGAGGCGCCCTTTGTCACAGATTAAGAAAGCTTCTATAGCCGGTAGAAACTTCCTTTGGGGGAAGTCCCCACGCCCTCGGCATAAAACTCAGGCGGTAATCCTCGCGCATCGATAAACGTTGTTGTGGCAGATCAGACCGCTCTTGTAACTCACCGTAGTAAGATGCTATGTTATGGCATGGTTGCCACCGCTTGCGATGACAAGCACATCGTCCTCGTTGTTGACGACGAGGAGGTGATCGAAGAAATGATGGGAGAGCTTATAGAAGAATACGGCTGCCCGCACGTGTCGTTCCACGATCCTGTAAAAGCGTTGCAGCACTACGAGGAAAATTCAGTGGACATATCTCTCATGGTGACCGATCTCACCATGCCTTCTATGTCCGGCTCCGATCTTATCAGAAAGGTGCTCGAAATCAACCCGAATCTTCCCATAATGCTCATTACGAATTACGACGGGGAGAAAATTCCCGGCGACATACCCCCTTTAGTAAGGGGCACGGTGGTGAAACCCTTCACCAAGGCGGAGTTTTTTCATGCTCTGCGAGAAATGGTTGTCATGGCGGAGCGCAGCTAACAATCGTGAGATAGAGCTGCCTGGAGCCCTTCACGCAGTTCCGTTTTCGTCAGTGGTTTAGGAAGTACCCTACAGACGCCTGCCGCCTTTGCCTTGTCGCGGGGGAGATTATCCGGCGTGCCGGTCATGACGACGATAGGCACGTCGGGACGTATCGACTTGATCCTTTCGGCTATTCGGTCTCCTGTCATATTGAGCATCACGAGATCGGTAAGGACCAAATCGAATTCCTCCGGGTGGTCGATGAAGGTCCTGATGGCGTCCTCGCCGTCCGCCTCCGCCTCCACCTCGTAGCCCATGTCCGTAAGGAGCTCGTATATTGCCTCCCGCACGAGATCCTCGTCGTCAATGAAGAGAACCCTCTTCTTCCGCATGCCTTTAAGATAAGCATTAAATGAACGCAACGCCTAACATTGTTGTAGGTTTTGGGACATACGTTTAGTCCTGTTTTAAGGACACAATCCTGATTCACGGACAAAAAGCCCTTCAAAAAGCATCTCCAAATCCCGTCCATCAGATGAAAAGGCACGCCGAATGGAGGTTTGAGGAGAACTATACCAAAGTCTCGGCCCGGCATGTTTCTTGTAATTACCTTGCCATACTTTCAGACGCACCATAATCCAATGTTGTACCTTAAGGAGGCACTACATGACGTTCCTTCACTCAGAGGACTCGATCCTGTCCGAATCCGAGACCTCGGAAGTTCGCCATCCTTTCAACGCGTACCTTCGCGAGGTATCGAAGCACCCCCTCATGACCAGGGAAGAAGAACAGGAAATGGCACGGCGGGTGCGAACGAAAGAGGACAAAGACGCCGAACAGAGAATGGTCCTCGCGAATCTCAGACTTGTGGTCAAGATAGCCCTTGATTATCGCAGCCACCTCGACGTCCTCGACCTCATACAGGAGGGGAACATGGGACTGGTGCGTGCCGTCAGGAAGTACGATCCTGAAAGGGGGACAAGATTCTCGACGTACGCATCCTTCTGGATACGCGCCTACATGCTGAAATACCTGATGGACTCGTGGAGCATGGTGAAGGTCGGCACCAAGGACACTCAGAGGAAGCTCTTTTACAGCTTGAACCGGGAAAAGGAGAAGCTGGAGAGATCCGGGATCATCCCTTCCACGGAGGTCCTTGCCGACAACCTCAAGGTCAGCACCTCGGCTATAGAAGATATGGAGCAGCGGCTGTACCACGGGGATGTTTCCCTGGAAACGCCCCATGGAGATGCGGACCCACTCATGGATATGATAGGAAGCGGTGAGGACATCGAGGAGGCATTGATCGAAAAAGACTACACGGAAGTGCTGCACAAAAAGCTCGTTGACTTCAAGAAGCTGCTCAACGAGAAAGAGCGTTTTATCCTCGAAAATCGCATCATGGCGGAGAATCCGGTAACCTTGCGGGAAATCGGTGAGCGCTTCAACACGTCAAGAGAAAGCATCAGGCAAATGCAGGCAAGAATATCAAGGAACCTGGCAATAAAGCTGAGATCGAGCGAGCTTCGGCCGTCCATGTGAAGGGGCGGTGTGCGCGATCACGGTGGGGTTAAAGTAGTGAGCCATTGGCGGCATAGTAGAGGCGGCCGATAGATCAGATGGGGCGCAGGAGTGTATAGCGAAAACCTCACTAAATACCGGAAAGATAGATGCATGGCAGAGCAGAAATCTTCCCATGAAATCAACGAACTTCGGAAAACGGCAGAGAAACTCATTCCCTGTTCGGGAAAAGAACATATACTCCTTGTTGACGACGAACCAGCCGTTGTGCAGACGACCAAGACGATGCTTGAGCGAATCGGCTGCCGCGTAACCGCCTTAACTGACAGCTCCGAGGCGTTGAAAGTGTTCACCAGGAATCCAGACAATTTTGATCTTATCATTACCGATCAGACCATGCCGGATATGACCGGCATTGCCTTGGCGAAGGCGGTCCTGGCGGTGAGGAAGGATATGCCGGTCATCCTTTGCACCGGATACAGCGAAATAGTATCGCCGGAGGAGGCTCGTGAGATCGGTATCCGGGAATTTCTGATGAAGCCTGCGACGAAGAAAGAAATGGCGCAGGCTATCCGCAGGGCGTTGGAGCAAGAAGAAAACATCAAGTAACCATCTCCAACATACTCTCTTTCAATCGTTAATCGGCAAGATTTGCACCCCTTGGGTGAAGACATCCTCGCGGAACTCGGCTGCCAAGTGACATCACGGCCTTAACGAAAATATGCGCTAACCTTTACGGCGTTCCTACCGGACATTTCTGTGAACGGCATCAAGAATCTCTCTCGATTTATACTCATCGCGGCGAGCACCTACGATACGGCGGTCCTCCTTGGCCTTGCTTGGCGGAGCGGGGAGGCGACGAAATAGGTCTGTCCTGTCGCTTGATCCAGGGGATTCCTCCCATCGCCGTTTGTGAACCGGGGTATACCCTTTTCGTGTCTCCGCGCGTGCTTTGCCTCGGTTCCCATCACTATATAGAGACCGATAATAAACAGGATCAGGGGAGCTATCAGGACAAGTGTCATTCATTCCTCCACGATGAACAAGAATGTGAAGCACGGCATCACCGGACATATCGTCTTTACCAACTGTAATCGCCGGCAGTCGTTGTTGCAAAGAGAAAAAAGGCTCCCTTCCCCCATCTCCTTCGGATGTAGCATAAACCGATGATAGTTCTCTTTGCAAAAGCACGACAAAATATTGCTTAATTCCATGACAGGCAAGAGGGAATCCACCGTCGTATCTTAATTTTACTATTGTCGACGTCAAGTGATAGGACTCGCCGCCTTTCACTTCGAGGGGATTAGCAACTTCGAGAATAAGGAGGTGATGGATAAAGGGCACCTATCACAGTCGGCTAAGGTGGATGGATGGGACAACAAAGAAGGACGTACATATGATGAGACAGAACAGGCGAAAGAAAGCGCCCTTTGCCGGGTTTTCTTTGACCCCGCACTCGCGAAATAGGGGATGCTTTATGGTTGATGTGCAAAATTTGATATTCAGGAGGTAAGCATGACCCATAGGATGAAATCGGTCATCATGCTGGTGGGACTGCTGTCATTGGTCTTGGTCTCCTTGGCAGGCGCGCAGAGCTTCACTTTTGCGCCAAACCCTATCCCGACCGGGGCAGTAGGCTTCAACCCGGTCGTCAACTACACCCTGCCGAACTGGTCCCAGAGCCCAATATCAGGAAGTTCGTCGATAAGCTGCCGGGCCTGGGTGTTGCCGGGTGCACACCTGGTACGTTAGGTTTTTCCAATACCGCCTGCACGGGCGCAGGAACGCCTGCCATCTGTTGCACCGGATCGGGGACCGGCACGTGTCAGGTCTCCAATACAGCCTGCACGGGCGCAGGGGCACTTGTTGCCTGCTGCACCGGAGCCGGGACCGGTACGTGTTCGCCCTATGCGAACGGCACGTGCGGTCAGAACAACCTGGGACAGTACATCCCCGTGGCGCAGCCGGATACGACATCGTATCCGGGTTCCGCCTACTATGAAATCGACGCGGGCAACTACAAGGTCCAGATGCATTCGGACCTCCCGGGTGGGACCGCGCTTCGTGGCTACGTGCAGTCAAACGCAACGGACGCCATGATAAACGGCGCCCACCAGTACCTCGGGCCTGCCATCGTCGCAAGGGTATGGAACCCGAACCAGGCTGCCGGGGCCCCTTCGTCAGGCAACCCTTTCGGGGTAGGGGGCAACGGGTGGCCGGTGCGCCTCAAGATCAGGAACCTGCTCCCTCTTTCCAATGTGACGACAGGCTGCACCACTCCCGAGCTTTCCCCTAAAGTTGTGCCTGCCCGTTGATACCACCCTCATGGGCGCGGGAATGGGACCGCTCGGACCAGCCCCGTACGGTACGACCGCGTGCGACATGGGGACGGTTGGGGCAAACTGCGACATGTATACCGAGAACCGCGTCAGCGAGCTCCATCTCCACGGCGGCCGCACCCCATGGATCAGTGACGGCACGCCTCACCAGTGGCTGACCCCCGCGGGGGACCCGATGCCGAGCACCGCGGCTACCGGCAACCCATATGGAATGGCGAAGGGACCGTCTTTCGCCAACGTGCCCGACATGGTCACCGGGTCTGTCGTGAACGGGGTCGCGGTCCCCTGCATCGGAGGGGGCAAATGCTTCACGCCGACAGCCACCGATGGGATGGGCACGCAGTTCTATACGAACGAGCAGAGCGCCCGTCTGATGTTCTACCACGACCACGTGTACGGCATCACGCGACTGAACGTCTACAAAGGGCTTGCAGCCCCGTATCTGCTGATCGGCCAGACAGAGGACGACATGATCGACGGCACGAGCACCTCGGGCTATACCGGCGGAGCCGCCCTTCCCCAACAAGCCTGAGGCGGCGCAGCGCTTCGTTACGGGATACCGCTCGTCATTCAGGACAAGGCATTCGTGAACGACGCGAGCGTGAACAGCACGGCCTTGCTCCGGGCCAGGAACTTTCCACTGGCCCAATACGCTCCTACCGCCCCTACGTTCGTCACCGGCTGCGCCCCCGCCGGAACGACGGGCGGATCGTATTTGACCGCCACCAATGCGACCACGTGCGGCACCGACCCTCTGTGGGAAAGGTATGTCGGATCGAGCGGCGGCCAGCTCTGGCATAGCCAGGAGTATATGCCGGTCGAGAACATTTACGACCCCACGGGCAATACCACGAACGGCAGGTGGGATTACGGTCCGTTCCTGATCCCCCCCGCGATCCCGAAGAACCTCACCCTTCCGAGTCCTACCATCACGCCTGAAGGGCTGATGGATACGATGGTCGTCAACGGCACCCCATTCCCGTACGTCGAGGTGCCGCCCGACGTCGTCCGCTTCAGGATCTTGAGCGTAGGAAACGACCGGGTGAACAACCTCCAGTTGTACAAAGCCGACCCGATGCAGATCAGATTGACGAACGCGGGTACGGGCTACTCGGCTACGGCCACGCCGCCGGTTGTCTCCATAGCGACTCCGCCCTGTGTCACGACTTCGACCGGTGCGGCGTGCGTCGGGGCGACCGCAACGGCCCAGGTCTCCAACGGCGTGATAACCGATATTACGCCTGCGCGTGACTGCGACGGTTTCGTCTCTCCACCCGTCGTGACGATCACGCCTAACGGGCTGGACACGACCGCGACATGCACCGGCACGATCACCGCAAACATCATGTGGAACAGCCACGGCCAGGTTGCGGGGTTCACCGGCCTTATCAATACCGCGGGCGCCTACACCTGCACGGGCTTCAACAACCCCCCGACTGTCACCATAGCCGACCCCGGAGGAGTTTCGTGCGCCGACTCGCAGGCGATCATCACCCCCGCGGGCCAGATCGCATCGATCACGGTTACTTCACCCGGAGTGGGCTATGCTTCCGGCACGTCACCTGCCGTGACGATCGCGCCTCCGACCTCGGGCACGACAGCTACCGCGGTCGCATTCATCAACACCGAGGTCAAGATGGTCGCTGCTTCGCCTAATCCGGCATACCCGACGTGGCCGGTTGACGGCAGGGCAGGCGGCGTTCCCGACCCGACCACGCAGGGTCCGCCGTGGATCCTGATCGGCAACGAGGGCGGCGTGCTGGCGGAGGCGAGCGTCATTCCCCAGCAGCCGATAGACTACGAGAACAACAGGCAGAACATCCCGGCTCAAGGGGTCACCAGCCACTCGCTGCTCATTCTGCCGGCCCAGCGCGCCGACGTGCTCGTAGACCTCCGTTCATACAACCCCGGGGACACGCTGATCCTCTATAACGACGCCCCGGCGCCGTTCCCGCTGTTCTGGCCCCTCAACGACTACTTCGCCGACGGTCCGGACCAGAGAACGTCCGGCGGGCCCGGCAACGTTCCTCCGGGATTCGGTCCGAACACGCGGACGGTCATGCAGATCAGGATCGTTCCTTTCCCGACAGGCAGCTCAGCTTCTTTCTCGGGAACCACTGCTACTTCATACCAGAACCTGGTGAAGACTGCAATTCCGCAGGCATTCGCGATCTCCAACGATCCTCCGCTGGTCAACCAGGTTGCCTACAACGCAGCCTTCCCGAGCGGTCCTCACCATGCGGCTGCCGATACGTATGTTCAGGCGCCGGACACCACGCTTAACCTCACCGGCGTCGGTCAGCCGATAGCCAGGATCAAGACGTTGGGAGGCGGTAACAGCTATACCGTTCCTCCGACGGTCTCGATAACCGCGACCAACGGCGGGTCGGGGGCAACGGCCACCGCGGGCCTCAACCCGGCCGGTGGACTTACGCTCGTTACCGCTGGCTCGGGTTATACGGCCAATCCTACCTGTACGATGAGTGCGCCCACTGCCTGTACCGCAACGACAGGCTGTGTGACGGCCACATGCGTGGCGCAGGTGACGGGAGGCATCGTGACCGCCCTTTCCATCGACGAGCCGGGGTCGGGCTACAGCACCACTACCGCTTCCACGTGTACCATAGGTGCTCCTACGGGGGCAGGCGGTGTGACGGCGACGGCCACGGTCCAGCTTCCCGCAGCCAATGTCGTTGGCTCGATCACCGTCACCAATGGCGGGTCGGGCTACATCGGCGAGCCGCGGGTGTACTTGCTACCCAATAACGCGGGCGCTTTTGGCGCCACCGCGGTCGCGCTCCTTGCCGGGCTCGGAGGCACCACGAGCAGTGTGGCCGGCTCTACACCGTCGGCACTCACTTATGGCGTCATGACCGGCAAGAGCATCATGGAAGGCTTCGATCCTGACTACGGCCGGTTGAATATCCTGATGGGCTCGACTCCTAACCCATTGACGCCGACGGTAGGCCTGGCACAGGTTGCCGGCGCGGCCTTCTACGTAGATCCGCCGTCCGAGATGCTGAACGACGGAGACCCGATCGTGTGGCGTATCTCACACCTCGGGGTGGACTCCCACGCCCTGCACTTCCATCTCTTCGACGTGCAGGTGGTCAACCGCGTCGACTATACCAACGTGGTGAAGCCTCCTTATCCCGATGAGCTTGGCTGGAGAGACACTATTCGGACGAACCCGTTCGAAGATTACATTGTGGCGTTCAAGCCGCATACCGTCTATCTCCCGTTCCCTATGCCTCAGAACAGCCGGCTCATCGATCCCACGACCCCGGTGAACTCATCGGCAAACTTCCTCCCCGTGGCGCCGCCTGCCGGAATAGCGGCAGTGCCGCAGGTCGTCAACACGGTGACCAACTTCGGCTGGGAGTACGTCTGGCACTGCCACATGCTGTCGCATGAGGAGAATGACTTCATGCGGCCGGTAGTCTTTACAGGAAACCCGCCGGGCTGGCGGCTGCGCTGACTCCGACACAGGCAACCTTGACCTGGACCGGGAGCTTTCCCACTGCGACCGGCTTTACCATCCAGCGGGCGACGAATACGGGTTTCACGACGGGCCTCACCACCTTCACGCCTGCGGCGACCGCGACGACCTACACGGACACGACAAGCGCGGGGAAAACGACGTACTGTTACAGGGTGCTGGCGTCGAACTCGCACGGGAACTCTGCCCCGTCAAACACCGCCACCGTCCTGACGAACCCGCCGCCTGTTCCTCTGGCTGTAACCAGCGCGACAGCCACGGCGGCGACCCAGAGTACTTTTCAGGATAAGATAACAGTCTCCTGGGTGAACCCGGCTGGAAACAACCAAACCAATTTCAGGATCCAGTATGCAAGAAGCAGCACATTCACGACCGGTGTGACAACCGTAGCCGTAGCGGGCACCGCAACATCGTATGTGATCACCAATCTGCCCAGGCATACGGCTTACTACGTCCGCGTCCAGGCTTACAATATCGGCGGCGCATCAGCTTACGTAACCGCGACTCCATCGCCGGTAACCACACCTTAGACCCATGAGGCTGCGGGGAGGGAGAAATCCCTCCCCGCCTTTTTTTGTGGTTTTGTGAGCGGGGTGGCTCCGCGAGCTTTGCTCGTGGAGGGGGTGCTGAACCCCGGTAATTGCATGCCGAAAAATCTGTTTCTTCTCAGACATCAGACCCCAAAAGCTTCGCCCGCTTGCTAACTGTCTCTCGTCATGGAGCTCTGAATCCTTCGTGAGAAGTTTCCTATGAGAGAAAAACGGGAGGAAGCTTGCCCGGTATGCGGCTGCCTTCTCCGGACTCGGATCCGGGGCGGCCGTAGGAAAGAACAGTTTGGTGCAAGCGCGTAAGGTCGAATTGTTAAGCAGGCGCCCGCAGCTACTGGCCGGGAGGAGTGTATATCCGGCCTCTCCTCGCCTCTCTGCTCACGAGTGCCGGGGCAGGAGAACCGAGGTCCCGCCGCGCAGCCGCCTTCACGAAGCATAGCTGGCCTTCTCCTTCTCCGTCTTGAACAATGACCCTTCCGCCGCGCAGATGCCGCAGGTGAAAAGCACGATGACGCATGCCGCTGCCCATTGTCTCATATAGCCTCCCTGTGCCGTATTTTTCGCGACCCGTTGCGCGGGTGTGACATCAAAAAAAGCGATTGGCTATGCTTTCCCGTCATTCGGGTGAGCCTCGCATCCAGCCAAAGGTCGCTTTCCCGAGACAGCAAGCAATGCCAATCCGTAGGCAGTGTATTGGGGCGAACGGGGCTATTCAAGGCGAAAAAAGTTGGAGGGCCAGGACGACAAAGGTTGTAAGCCCAAAGAGTGGAGGGACGGGCCGGCCTCGGGAGTTTAAGGGACGGCGCACGAAAAATCCGCGACATTGAAGGCGAGGTTGAATTGACAGTCTCCGCAAATCCGCATAAAATAAGGCATGCGAGAGTGGCGGAACTGGCAGACGCACTGGACTTAGGATCCAGCGGGTTACACCGTAGGGGTTCAAATCCCCTCTCTCGCATTTCAAGCAATATCAGGTGTTTGTCAAGGTTTTTGCTCCGAAAAGTCCAGTGTGCTTTCGCCCGATTGTGATAGTTTTGTGATAAATCCTTCGGGCGCACCCTTCTGTTCTTCATCCCGAGCCTGACCGTGACCCATATTCTCCGCGTAGTTGTCAAGCACGTTAATCGGGTACAGGTATCCGCAGGTACCTTACTTCGGTGCCTCTGGTCTCCGCCAGAACACGTATGTTCTCCTTCATAAGGCTTAAAACATCTCCCTGCCAGTCTGTTTCGTTCTCTTCCGTCAGGTTGATGATAGAGCGGATATCGGCATTCAGTAGACCTTTGAGCTTTCTGCCCTCTTCATCGAATCTCGTAGCATCTGGATAACACCCCGCCAGAAACTTCCCCGGAACTACCCAATAGGATCTGTCAAAAGGAACCTTCATTATCTCTGTCTCATCTTTACCACACAGAAGGGGAGTCGGCAAGCACTTATTGTGCCTTTGCTATCATCCAGCCAGTGATTACCCCAGAGGAACCGCCTAAAAGGCCGACAAAGAATCCTAGGTCCTTTTTGTTATCGTGGTAGCACGAGCTCTCCCTGCCTTTCGGGTGCAGACATTTTCTTTTCTCCTCGGCTTATTGATCTTCTATGGTCTATCGTAGCAAAACGACAAATAAAATAAATCGCGAAGGAACCTTAAAATATGATCCTTTGGACTATTTCACGCCCAGTCGAATTACGATAGCTTTTTTAGGACATGTCTCGACGCAAAGAAAGCATTTGGTACACGTTCCCGGGTCGTACTTCACGCCGGGATTGAGTTGTACAGGGCAAACTTCCATGCACGCGTTACAGTTCACGCACTTCTGTGTCTCCCCGACGGGCCTCAGCACCTTGCTCATGCGGGCCGGGAAGCGCTGAAACGAGCCTAAAGGGCAGCCCGCCATGCAGCCCCAGGAGAATAAATAGAGTGCAGCGACGGGCAGAAGGAGCAAAAAAAGGTCAGTACCGAGGCGGAAGTGCGCAAAAAGAGAAATGACGTTTCTGGTGACGATGCCGATCGGACAGAACGTGCTCAGAAAAGGATAGCCGAACAGGGCTATCCCGACGAGGGATCCTAGGCAGGAGGGCCAGGCCGTCACGAGAGTCCAAAACCGGAAGCTTGCCAGCCAGACGCGCCTGAAACGGCAAGGTCCACTTCATGATCCCTATAGACGCCCCCCTTTTAACCAACCGCGCTATATGGGAGACGACTAAGTGGCTGGGGCAGAGCCACGAACAAAAGACGCGCCCGAGAAGAACGACGAGACCCAGCACCACCAGGAACGGCCCAATGAGACTCCAGTAGATCGTACCGCTGCTCAGGCTCGCCTCGACAAAACCGATAGGGCATATAAGGCGTATCCACCCGAAACGCCAGTAACAGAAGGTCCCTGTGGAGAGTGCTGCCATTGTGCCGGCCGCAATCAGAGCGAGGCCGGAAAAACGAGATAATGTTCTCGCAGATCTCAGCGTCATGCCCTCATCCTCCTTTCATTCCTTGAGAGAACATCCATGCAACGGGGTGGGCAGATCCAGGCACACAGACCGCAGCCGATACAGAGAGAGTTATCTACGTAGGGCTTGACGGGAGAGTTTCTGTCGCTGAGGGCCGAGGGGATATCTCGTGTTTTCCTGAACGGAGTCCCGTGCGGGTTCGGGAAGAGGAGGGCCCCTTCGATCGGGCATTCACGGAAGCATAAGAGGCAGTTGATGCACTCCCTCTCGCGGATGTGGATGCTTCCCATCCTGACATCCTTGATGTGGCTGGGCCTTTTGATTGCCTGCGTAGGACACACGTCGGCACATTTCAAACACTCCTTCCTCCAGGCCATACAGCCGCCATGACGCACATTCAGCTTTGGCGTGCCGATGTTTTTCACATCGAGTGTCAGTCCGACGAAATCGAGGGCCCTGGTCGGACACGCCTCGACGCATATCCCGCACTTGATACACCTTCTGAAAAAAGATTCTTCCGCAACCGTCCCCGGCGGCCTCACGTAATTTCCCGCCACAGAGAGTCGGGTTGTGGCTCCCGCGAGGGCGACCATGAAAAGGGCCTCGCCAGTGTACCGCAGAAACTTGCGCCTTGTCATGCCGGTCTATCTTTCAGCTCTTTGCGACAGGCTTCCTTGAAAGCTTCCGGATTCCCAGGGCGAGAAGGATCAAGAAGACTATCCCGTACAACACAGCCGCCCGTGGCTCCGATTCGGCAAAGCTCGCAAAGACAGCATCCAGAAAGGCGATAGCAGCGACGAACCAGACAAGCCATATTAATAGCTTCCACCACGTCGTTGCGCTGATGGAATAAACTATAGCCGCCGTCAACCCTTTTAACGCCCCCGATATTGTTGTCATTTCTTTCTGCATGCCTTACTCCTTCTCAGTCGCTCATCGTCAAACATCATACCTTCGTCGGATCGATGCCGAAGGGAGAAAACTTGGTCTGCCATATGGCATCAGGATTCCTTCTTCCGCCATAACCAAAGAGCGTGTCGAGCGGCTCCCAGAGGAAGTCGAGAGGCGAAGCGTTGCCGATCATGCTCCTCACAACGCCGTGACCCCAGAAGCTTCCTTTCGTATAAGGGCAGACTGCCTGGCACCCGGCACACGATGCACCCGCCTCGACCCAGTAACGCAGACACTTTCTTCCGTCGACATACCATTTCAAGGCCCCAGGGTTACCGGTATCCCCAGGAGGATCATAGGTTCTTTCTCCCATCGCTATTGCCTTTGGCGGACATTCGGCCGCACACTTCTTACAGCTCTCACAAAATTTCGTCACACCAAAATCTACCGGCCGGTCCGGCACCAGGGGCATATCCGTGAGGACCTTACCTATCCTTATCGCAGGGCCGTATTTCTCCGTCACGAGCAGGCCGTTCCTGCCCAGTTGCCCCAAGCCGGCGTCGATGGCCAACGGAACGCTCAACCCCACCCCGTTTTTGGCCGGTATCGCGTTATACCCCATCGCCCGGATAGCCTCGGCAAGGGCGATATCCGTGATGCCCATTCGCGAGTAACCCATGTTCGTTGCCGAACTGGTGGCGAGGGATGCAGGCCCTATCTGAGTCGCGAGTCGGTTGAGGTCGATCACAGTGACAATAGCGTATTTTACCGATTCGGGAACGATCAACTCTGCGTCCGTCTCGTCGGGCGCAGGCGCTTCTTTGAAGACGATTTTCTTCGTGACGGGTGCGTCCTGCATGTACGCGTTCCTGCATGCCTCATCGTAGACCCATTTTCTATTCAGTTTGGCAACGCCCACCATATTTGCCCCGACGAACCGCGCTATCTGTTTGATCTTTTTGGTCAGGTCTTTCGCGTCCGGATTGGGGTCGGGATTGCCCAGAAGCATGGGGGGCACGCCGAGAGGTTTCCAGCTAAGAAATCCCTGGTTCTCCAGCCCGTCTCCGTATGGACCGGACAGCCGGTTCCAGGTCGCACTCGCTACCCACAAGGCAATGTGCGCCCTTGCTTCCTTCGGGTCCTTAACCGGCACCTGACTACCTATTTTAGAGTTTTTCGCGTTCTTCAGCATGTTGCCGAGCCACGGCTTCATCCACGGCTCGCCCATCTCCTCCGACACCTTCTTGAAAGCAAAGTTTTTTACGGCAAAGCGATTCAGCGAATCCTTGCAATGGTAAATCTTCTCAGCCCCCCCATCTATGCCGGCCGGAGCTGCAAGGCCCTTTGTTGCGAGAGGGTCTGCCATTGCCGCTCCGGCAGCCGCAGACAGACCGGCCAGTTTGATAAAATCCCTTCTCGACACACCCTTCCCGGATTTTTCCCTGGGTATACTTTTTTCATTGCGTGGCATATGGACCCCCATAGGCAGGCATTTTGAAGAGCTTCCCCCACTGTGTACCACGTTTCGTCCCGGTGTTCAACTTGTTTTTGACTGAGTCGAACAGGTTTGAGAAATCAGGGGTAGGCGGATAGCCTACCCCCTTTATATGAACGGACAGTGGCGCCAGTCTCCCAAGGGATACCAGCAACATACCCGTGTCAGCTTGGTGGTTTTACCCAGCAATTACTACATCAAATCTCCGCCTATACACCGATACTCTTGATGTTTAAAGATCTCATATAGAAATTAATATGGTAACAAAGAGGACATTTTACAATGCGCAAGCAGGGTAGAGTCTGTAACCGGCAAAAGTCACAATCGATCTTGCGACCTGATCTGACGATAGCACGAAGGTGCTACTGGAAGCATGCGGTCAGAGTCTGAATGGATATAGCCTGAGTGATCAGGCCGTTGAAATGACGATGATGGCAGCATGGGCTGCGAGAGTGGTTGTGACAGAGCCGGTGACAGTTCTTCTGGAGGAATTCGGCCAGAGGTGGCCTCTTTGTTTTTTTATTCGGTTCATCCGGTTCTTGCGTACTTTCTATACCTACGGGATGACCCTCTCCTGTACCTGAAAATGGTTGAGTTGGGCGGATAGCCTGAAGCGAGGATTGCCAGGGAAAACAAAGTCTATCCGAGACCCTTCTTGCCAATTTGTCGCTGACAGTTCTATAATAAAGGGTTTGTGACCGAGCCACGGAAAGGCAGTATCCGAAGGAGGTTCCAATGCCTCTGAAGAGGCCAACGCTTGTTCGAACACTAGGTGAGATGTCGACACTCCTCAACGCTTCCCAAGGCAGCGAAAGGACGTTGAGCCATGCCTTGAGTACTCTCGGCTTTGCAACTTCGGCCGAAGACGTTGTTCTTGTAAAGAAACAGTTTACTGCCAGCGGTGATTTTACTCTGGTTTGCTTTGGGTCCTGGAGCTTACACAACAAGGATGCGGCCACCGAAAATTGGGAATTGGAGTTGTTGAAATCGTATCGATTGCCTGATGACTGGTTGCAAAGCCTGGAATCGGGTGAAATTGTTTTCATCAAGGATACATCCATCCGGAGTCTGCGCGGTTTTGCGAACGTCTCATTCATTCCCCTTTTTTTGGAGAGCCGGTTATTTGGCTTTCTTGCCATCCTGAACGCCGCGAGGGTTGGTTTTTTAAAGTCTAATCGGGATTTTCTCATGTCCACGGGACGTATTTTCGACCTGTGGGTTGCCAAAACGAATCTCCGTAAACGCCTCGACGACTTCACGGACTCGATGCCCACGCCGGTCTTGATAATGGACGTAAAGGGCGTTGTTACCGGGTGGAACCGTCCTTCAGAAGAAATGACCGGATGGAAAGCTGAGCAGATTCTTGGCATGGGTGACTACGCACAGTCCATCCCGTATTATGGCGAACGACGCCCCACGGTCTCAAACTTGATCCTGGAACCGGATCCCGATTGGGAGAACCGCTACCTTGAGTTTCGTAGGGTAGGCGATTGCGTTTACTCTTTTACACACTGTCCGGGTGTTCGCGGAGGCGGGGCGTTTGTCAGGTGCAAGACTTCAAAAATTTACGATCTTAACAACCGTTTATGGGGCACCGTTCACACTGTTCTGGATGTAACCAGGGAGCGGCAGATAGAAAAGAACCTTCACCAATCCGAATCCATGTACGGCGCCATCGCGGACTTTGCCGGGATGGGGATTATGCTTTTTCGGAGAGAAGGGGTTCTTTACTATAACGAACAACTTTCAAGATTCGTGGGGCACAGCGAGAAACAGGTGACTTTAGACGACCTCATCCGGTGGGTCCACCCGGAAGACCGTAAAGAGTTGATGCAGAATTTGGAAAACCTGTTTGGGGGAATAGTCGGAACGGCCCGGTGGGAATTCCGCGCCGGTCAGGACGCCCGGGTAAGGCATTATCGTTGTAATGCGCAGGTTATGGAGTATGAGGATAAGCCCACGATCCAGTTTATTCTGGATGACGTCACCGAACAGAAAGAACTGGCCGATAAGGCGAGAATTAACGACCTCAGGATGCACCATGACGACCGGCTTATTGCGTTAGGGACCATGGCCGCGGGAATAGCGCATGAATTGAATCAACCTTTGAATACGATCCGTGTGATCGCGGATGGGTTGCTTTTTGGAAGAGATGAGGGATGGTCCCTTGATCAAGAGGAACTTTTTGACAATCTGGAGATGATCACGCGTCAAGTGCTGAGGATGTCGGAGGTCATTCAAAACATCAGAAATTTCGCCCGTGAAGATCGGAGAAGAAGCCATGAGGACGTGGATTCCAACGAGGCTGTGAAGAACGTCTTCGCGATGGTGGGAAGCCAGCTTGAAGTTCACGACATCAGGGTCCAAAAGGTTATGACGCCTGATTTGCCGGCCGTCAAAGCCAATTTGAACCGCCTGGAGCAAGTCATCATGAACCTGGTCGTCAACGCCCGGCAAGCGCTGGATGAATGCCGGCATGACCAGAAAGAACTTTGGGTAAGGACCGGTACGCAGAACGGGTCTGTTTTCGTCGAGGTGGGCGACAATGCTCGCGGTATTCCCCCGGATATCATGACGAAAATCTTCGACCCCTTTTTCACGACGAAGGAAGTAGGGACGGGCACGGGTTTGGGCCTGACCATCAGCCAATCCATCATGGCTGAATTTAAGGGGCGCATCGAAGCATTCAATAACGAAAAGGGAGGGGCTACTTTTGTCGTAACGGCTCCGGCAGGCGGAGGAGAGCTTTGAACATTCTCCTGATAGAAGATGAACCGGATGTTCGAAAGAGCGTATCTAACTTTCTGACTAAACTGGGCCACGACGTGGTAGATGCCATCGACGGGATGGATGGCCTTCAAAAATTTCACACTCAAAATTTCGATCTTGTTATCACCGACGTTCGGATGCCAAAGATGGATGGTTTGGAGCTGATGAGACGAATAAAGCAAATCGAGCGCTCTCCGGTCGATATGATCATCATCACAGGGCACGGTGATATGGACAACGCAATCAAAGCATTGAAATACGGTGCCTTTGACTATCTGCAAAAACCTATCAATGTACGGGAGCTGGCAATCACGATTGAACGATCCTCGCAGTACACAACACTGCGCACCAATTATAACAAGCTAAGAAAAGAATTTCACGAGCGGATTGAAATTGAAATGCGTGGGTTCCGCGGTGAAGCGGAACGATTGCGGGAAGCCTATCTCCAGGAAATCGGCCTGGGCGATGTATGCGTCTACTCTGAAGCTATGAGGCAGGCCATCGATTTAGCCGAAAGATATAGCGCCGACAGGTCGATGCCTGTCTTGATCGAAGGCGAAACCGGCACAGGCAAGGAAGTGATCGCCCGGTTCCTTCACTACTATGGGCAGGGCAGCACGCTCGCTCCGTTTGTCGCGCTTAATTGCGGCGCCGTGCCCCGGGAGTTGTTCGAGAGTGAACTTTTCGGCCATGAGAGCGGCGCCTACACCGGAGCGACGGCTGCGGGGCGAATGGGCAGAATCGAGCTGGCCGATAAGGGTACGCTTTTTCTCGACGAAATTGCTGAAATGCCGCTCGCTGCCCAGGTCGATCTCCTAAGAGTATTGGAGGAGAAGAAATTCTATCGCCTCGGGGGCGTCAAGGAAATTCCAATAGACGTCCGCTTCATCTCGGCCACGAATAGAGATCTTTTTCAAGAGATAGAGGCCAAAAGATTTCGGCAGGACCTTTTCTATCGTATCAATATCGGTGTTATCAGGATTCCCCCTCTCAGGGAGAGAAAGGAAGACATCTTACCCCTGGCGTTGCGCTTCGTAAACCGTGCTGCCTCCCGCCGCGGAAGGAAATTTGGTAAATTTACCCCCGCTGCGGAACAACTCCTGAATTCTTCTCCATGGCCGGGGAACGTCCGTCAACTTAAGAACGCAATGGAACGCCTCGCCCTACTGGGACCTTGGGAGCATGTAGACAGTTCCGATCTCTCATTCATCCAGGATTCGGCTTCTCCTGATGATCCGGCCCTCCAGACTTCACCTGTCCTCGGGCAGGACGACTTCAGCTTGCCCGGCGACGCATTGGATCTGGAAAAGCTGAATCAGCAAATCATTAAGCGGGCACTGGAAAAGAAGAAGGGAAACCAGACTTTGACCGCGCAATACCTGCGCATTTCCCGAAGGGTCCTTCAAGGCAAATTAAGGAAATTGGGAAGCTGAATAACAGTTGAGCGCGACGTTGCTGCACCATTCGGTGCAGTCTGAACCTGCCGGTGTACCAATCGGTGTAACGTCCTGTTCTTCGCTTCCCGCGCGGCAATGATAACCCTTTTGTTTTATTCGCTTCCTTTCCGTCAAATGCCAAGGCACGAGTCTTGCTAGTTTTGCGTGGCGGATTGATCTGTGCTGATTATAGGCGAACGAATAAATGCTTCCAGAAAGTATATCGCCCAGGCAATTGCTTCGAGGAACACCTTCTTCGTTCAGAATGAGGCAAAAGCCCAGGCCACGGCAGGGGCGGATTATATCGATGTTAACGCGGGAACGTTCGGAGGAGAGGAGTCCGGCCATCTTGAATGGCTCATTAAGACGGTTCAGGAAGTGATCGATCTTCCTCTCAGCATCGATAGCCCTGATCCCGCGGTAATCAACGCCGTGATGCCTTTCGTCAGGAAAACCCCGATGATCAATTCCATCACATTGGAGCCTTCGCGTATAGAAGGCATCCTCCCGCTCGTTGCGAAATACGGAACGAAGGTGATCGCGCTGTGTCAGTCAGGGGATGCCGTCGCCGATACGGCTGAAGCAAAGGTCCGGATGGCGGAACAACTGGTGGAAAAAGTTATTGCAGCCGGCATTGCCCCGGAAGATCTCTATATCGATCCTCTCGTCTATCCTGTCGCAACGAACAGTCTGTCGGCGATGGCCACACTGAATGCCATCGAGCAGATTATGACGCAATTCCCGGGGGTCCATACCACCTGCGGCCTGACCAACGTGTCGTACGGACTTCCCGGCAGGAAGCTCGTCAATCGTACTTTCCTCGCCGCGGCCATTGTCCGAGGTCTCGATTGCGTCATTTCGGACCCCACCGACAAAATGCTCTTCGGAACTCTCAGGGCCGCCCTCATGATCGCCGGCAGAGATGAATACTGCATCGATTATATCGCCGGGTTCAGAGAAGGAAGATTTGAATAATCAGGAGGATTCCTTATGGAAAGGGAGAAGGTGACTATAAAGAAGCTGCAGGAAATGAAGACGCGCAAGGAGACGATCACAATGCTTTCAGCTTATGATTATCCCCTTGGGCAGGCAATAGACCGGGCCGGTATCGACATAGCCTGCGTGGGCGACTCCCTCGGTATGGTTGTTCTCGGCTACGAGGGTACGGTTCCCGTCACGATGGAGCAGATGATTCATCATTGCAGGGCCGTGACGGCGGGTTGCAAGAAAGCGCTTATCGTAGGGGACATGCCGTTCGGGTCGTACAACGAGAGCAAGGAGGACGCGATCCGGAACGGAAACCGTTTCCTGAAAGAGGGGGGAACTGACGCGGTTTTGCTGGAAGGCGGAGAACGCGTCGCCGATATTATCAAAGCGCTGATAAAAGCAGGGATCCCGGTAATGGGTCATCTTGGCGTCACGCCGCAAACGGTGGCGATGCAGAGCGGATACAAAGTCAGGGGAACGGGTGCAAAGGAGGCGTACCAACTCCTCAGGGAAGCCCTTATCCTCGAGGAAGCGGGCGCCTTTGCCATAGAGCTCGAGTGCATCCCGGAACTCGTATGCAAGGAGATCACCGAGAGAGTTTCCATTCCCACCATCAGCCTCGGCGGAGGGAGATATTGTGATGGAGTATTCATGATCACCTACGACGCTTTGGGTCTTTTTGAGAGGTTTACGCCCAGGTTCGCAAAGAAATATGCGCATCTCCTGGATGAGATCAACCGGGCCTTCGCTGCCTTTGTGGAGGAGGCGAAAGACAAGAGGTTCCCGCAAGAGGAGAATGTCTTTAATATCAAGGAAGAAGAGTATCGACAATTCTGCGAGCTGGTCAAGGCCAACCTGTAAGGGCGCATGAGGAGGATGACGACATGCCCAGGAATATAGCCGATGTTTTCCAAAGCCTCGGGATGCAAGAAATTGAAAAGGTCATTTACGAAAAACTTGCAAAGGGAGAAGACGTATACGCCATCCTGAAAGAGTGTCAGGACGAAATGGCAAAAGTTGGAGAAAAATTTGAAAGCGGAGAATTCTATCTGGCCGAATTGATCATTTCCGCAAAAATGTTTGAGAAGGTGGCCGGGATACTTTCTCCCAAGATCAAGGAGAGAGGGTCCGAAGCCGTTAAATCCATCGGCACGATAGTCCTCGGCACCCCGAAGGGGGATATCCATAATCTGGGGAAGAACATTTTTGCAATTATGGCCAAGTCAGCCGGGTTTGAAGTCGTGGATTTGGGGGTCGATGTTCCTGCGCAGAAATTTATAGAGGCGGTCCAACAGGTCGGACCGGGAATAATCGGGATGTCAGGGTTGCTCACCCTGGTCTACCCATCCATGAAGGAAGTAGTTGATCTCCTCGAAGAGCAGGGGCTTCGTGACAGGGTGAAGGTCGTTATCGGAGGAGGAGCAACGGGTGAAGAAGCGCGTCGATACATCGGCGCGGATGCCCAGACACTCGACGCAGCCGAGGGAGTCCGCATATGCAAGAAGTTAATAACTCCATCTGCTGCCGGAGGGGGTGTATTATGACGGAAATTGAGCGATTACGAGCTTGCGTAGCGCTGGACAGGGTTGACCGCCCTGCAATATTGCCGTCGTACATGGACCGGTTTGCAGCCCTGCAAGCCGGCCTGACGTTCGCCGATATATTGGAGCGGCCTGATGAGGCGTCCGCAGCCATGCGAAACCTGTGGGATAGGCTGGGAGGTTGGGGGGACGCCGTCTACTATGCCGGAGGAACGGACATCTACTACCTTTCGGTCAAATTCTTGATGCGTATCCTGCTCCCCGGGAAACATCTTCCTCGTGACACCTATTGGCAAATCCAGGAAGTGCCGATCATAGAAAGGGAGGATTATGATCTCCTTGCCCGTATGGGCTGGAACAGTTTTGCCCTTGAGATGATCCCCAGGGTTTGGGACATTTCCCCCGAAGAGATGGAAAGATACGGTTCCGTGGAAGCTTACAACAGGGGCCAGGCCGAGAGATCGCTCGACCAATATCGAAAAGATACGGACCTCTGGCGGCAGAAGGGAGTAGAGGTATTCGTTGGGGCATCGGTTCCTTCCCCTCAAATGGCGCTCTCCTGCGCCAGGTCATTGACCGAGTATACCCTGGACCTTTACGAGATACCCGATAAGGTGGAAGAAGCCATCTGGGCCGCCTTGCCCGACTTGATACAGAACGGTATCGCCGGATGCAAAGCAACGGGTATCCCTTGCGTTGCCATCATTTTGGAGCGAGGCTCGGGCGCTTACTACCGCCTCAATCTGTTTGAACGCTTTGAATTTCCCCAGCTCAAGAAAATGATCGAGGAGTTTGTCCGGAACGGGATCACCCCTCTGCTGCACCTGGATACGGACTGGTCAAAAAATCTTCCTTATTTCAAAGAGTTCCCGAAGGGGAAAGTCATTGCTTCTCTGGACGGGACAACGAATATGTTCAATGCAAAGGAGGTAGTGAGAGATCATGTCTGCCTGATGGGCGACGTGCCTGCTTCGCTGCTGGCGGCAGGCACAACCGGGGAAGTGGAAGCATATGTCAGAAAGCTCGTGGAAGAGGTCGGCGATGGGGGTGGTTTCATTCTGGGCACAGGTTGCAGCATGCCTCCAAATGCCCTGTTTCAAAACGTAAAGGCCATGATCGATACATGCAAATCCTACGGGTAATGCGCATTTCGGTTTTTTTGGCGTCATGCGGCCGCACGCTTTATATGTCCGAGCCTGGAGATAAGAGATGCTGTACTTTTTGAACGGTCTGACATTTGCCATGCTTCTGTTTCTCGTTTCGGCCGGACTGAACATTATTTTCGGGATACTGGGAATTGTCAATTTTGCTCATGGAGCCCTATTCATTCTCGGGGCCTATGCGGCTTTTTCGGTAATCAAGCTGACGGGAAATTTCTGGATAGGATTAATCGTCGCCCCACTGCTGGTAGCCCTTATCGGCGGTATTCTGGAATATATTTTTATTCGCCGTGTCTACGAACGGCATGAAGCCTACTCGATTCTCATCACTTTTGCACTTGCCCTGATCATTGAAGATTTATGTATGACCATCTGGGGGTCCGAGGTAAAATCGGTGACTGTACCCCAGGAACTATCAGGCGTTACGCAAATTTTCGGGACTGCTTTTCCTGTCAGTTCTCTGGTGATTATCGTTGTGGGGCTGATGACCGCCTTCAGCATCTGGCTGTTATTCTATAAAACGACAGCGGGCAGGTTGCTCAGGGCCGTCTCCTCCGACCGGCTTATGGCCAATTGCATCGGGATCAATGTTCCATTTCTGTTCCTTGTGACATTCATGCTGGGTGCCTGGCTGGCAGGTGTGGCGGGGCCCTCGGTACGCTGCGGTTTTCCTTTACTCCGGCCACGGGCCACGACTACCTTGTCTACAGCTTTGCGGTGGTCGTGATCGGTGGTCTGGGGAGTTTCCCCGGAGCCTTTTTCGGCTCCTTGATCGTCGGATTCTTCTATGTCGTCGGCGTGCTGGTTGTTCCTGAGCTGGCCATGAGCTTCGTCTTTGTGTTACTGCTGGCCGTCTTAATTATCCGTCCTCGCGGTTTGTTCGGTGGGATCAAAGAGGCGCGGCAGCACCCCCTTGCCGCGGAATCGACCATACTTGACTACACCGGTACGGCCGTCGAGAGGGTCCGCCTGAAGAGAATCGGCGTGGTCGTCGCGTCTGTCATGATGATTCTCCTTGTGATTGCTCCTTTGTGGGCCAACCGTTATTGGCTGACTTTCCTCACCTACATCTTCATCATGGCCATATTTGCAACGAGCTTTAACCTGCTTTTAGGATACAGCGGCATGCTTTCCCTGGGTCAGGCAGCGGTGTTTTCCACGGGTGCATATGCATCATCCATTCTTGTGCTGAAATTTTCCGTCCCCTGGCTTCTGGCGCTGGGCGCGGGTCTTTTGGCCTCCACGATCGTTGCTTTTATCATGGGGTACTTCAGCATCAAGCGCCGGGAGATTTATTTTGCCATGATCACGGTCGCTTTTGCTCAGATGCTCTATACTATCGTCTATAAGTGGAAAAGCCTCACCGGAGGGGATGACGGACTTGCCGGAATTCCCTTCGCGAAGGTTACCCTCTTCGGAAACACGTTCGATTTCAACACTCCCGGCAAATATTTTTACGTCACTCTGGTCTTCTTTGTTATTTCCATGGCGTTGTTGAGGCTGATTATCAAGTCGCCATTTGGACAAATCTTAAGGGGAGTTCGGGAGAATGCCACCCGGGTAGAGTTCATCGGCCTGAATCCACAGACTTACAAATTGGCCGCCTTTATCATTGCCGGGTTCTTTGGAGGTTTGGCCGGGATTCTTTTTGCGCCCTATGCCGGCACTGTTGCGCCGGACATCGCCCATTGGTCCAACTCTACAGAACCGTTATTCATGACCGTAGCCGGTGGTCTGGGACAGTTTTGGGGACCCGCCGTCGGTACCGCTGTCTATATGATCCTCAAGAATGTCTTTACCTCTTCGACGCAGCATTGGATGCTCATCCTGGGATCGATCCTAGTTTTCATTGTCCTGGCGGTACCGGGCGGCATCACGGGATGTCTTATGAACAAAATGGTTCTTCTTTGTAACTGGAGAGGGCTTAAGCGTGGAAAATCAGCAAAATAATCATCAACTCACTGATGGGTCGGAAGAGTAGGTCCTCATGAGCTTTCTTGAGATGAGGCATGTCACGAAGTCTTTCGGTAATCTCCGCGCCGTCAACGATCTCAGCTTCGAAATCGAAGAGGGGAAGATCACGGCTATTATAGGGCCGAACGGGGCAGGAAAGACCACCGTTTTTAACCTCATCACTGCCTGGCACAGGGCCACCTCCGGACAGATCATCTTCAAAGGAGAAGACATCACCCGGTTGCGAACGTATGAGATTTTGAAGAAAGGCATCGGGAGATCCTTTCAAATTATTAACATTTTCAAGAACCTCACTGTCTTCGAGAACGTCCGGATGGGGGTCCTGGCAAGAGCCGGTAAGGGCGTGAGCTTCCTGAAATCTGTTGACAATCGATCCTTTTCCGCAATCAAGGGCAAAACAACCGAGCTTATTGAAACAGTGGGACTTCAACAATGGGCGAACACGACCGCCACGGTCTTGTCTCATGGCGACCAAAAAGCTTTGGAGATCGCCATCGCCCTCTCCGCGGAGCCTGTTCTTCTCCTCCTGGACGAGCCGACCGCAGGGATGAGCGCGGAAGAGAGTCAATATACCACCAATCTTATCAAGGAAATATCGAGAAAGACGGGCGTCACGATCCTTTTCACCGAGCACGACCTGGATATGGTCTTCTTTATGTCGGATAGAATTATTGTCATGGCTCAAGGGCAAGTTATCTGCGATGGAGATGAAGAGTGTGTGAGATCGGATAAAAAAGTCCGGGAAGCTTATTTGGGGGCCGAACAATGATGTTGGAGGTAGATGAGATCCATACGTTTTACGGAAAGAGCCACATCATCAAAGGGCTTTCCCTCCATGTAGAAGCGGGTGAGGTTGTCTGTTTGCTCGGCAGGAACGGCGCAGGGAAGACGACTACGTTAAGGAGCATCGCGGGGGTTACTCCACCTAAACAGGGCAGGATAATCTTTCAGGGAACGGACATCACCACACGGCCTCCGTTCGTGAGGGCCAGGCTCGGTATAGGGTATGTCCCTGAAGATATGAGGATATTTCCGGACCTCACGGTCAGGGAGAACCTCGAGGTGGCGGTGATCCATAGGGGAAAGGGGGCGGACCGGTGGAGCATAGAGGGCGTCTTTAAGCTCTTTCCGAAATTGAAGACTCTGGAGTCCAGCAATGGGACATCATTGAGCGGAGGGGAACAACAGATGTTGGCAATTGCACGGGCCCTCGTATCGAACCCCACCTTATTGATCCTGGACGAGCCATCTGAGGGGCTTGCCCCGATTATCGTACAGGAGCTGAGCAGGATGATCAAACAAATCAAGAACGAGACGACGATCCTTCTCTCCGAGCAGAACGCCCGGTTTGCAATGGAGTTTTCGGACCGGGCCTACATCATCGACCGGGGCAATTGCGTCTACGAAGGATCGATAGATCAGTTGTGCGGGCAAGAGGAGATCAGGGACCGATACCTGGGAGTATATACGAAAGCGGGTCGGGCCTGTTTGACATGACAAAGAGCAGCAAAGGAGTGGGTGGAGGGAGGTGAGAAGCCCCCGCAAAGGGTGGAAGCCGAAGTCGAGGCTAAGACGTGTTGAAACTCAGGATAATGGAGGTGTTCCATGAAACGGAAAAAAGGTGACAAAGGGTTGACTCGGAGAGATTTCTTGAAAGCATCCGGAGCGGTCACAGGCGGACTTGCCCTCAACCTCTTGGGGCCGGGAACCCCTTTCGTTTTTGCCCAGGCGAAGGAGCCCATCAAGCTCGGCTACGTCGACGTGGAAACGGGGATCTTTGCCGCTCTGGGAAAAGCCAATCTGGCTGGAGTGCGACTGGCGGAAAAACACATCAATGCCAAGGGCGGCATCATGGGCCGGCCTTTGAAGATCTACTATGAAGAAACGGAAGCCAAGGCCCAGTTAGCCGCGGACAAAACCCAAAAGCTTATTCTCAACGAGGGCGTCATCGCTGTTCACGGAGGCACCAATACCGCAGAAGTCATCTCGTCCATGGGTGTGTGCAAAAGGTATGGCGTCATCCACCATAAGTACGAGCAGGATGCCCGGGTAGTCTGTAAGTCGATGTATAAACTGAGTTACAGAGCCGCTAATACCAACGCCGAACCCATCCGGGCCCTGGCCATCCATTTCGGGAAGAACTTTCCGAACATTAAGCGCTGGACTACATTGGCGCCTGACAACGCCTGGGGCCAAGATTGCTGGGAGGTGTTCGTTGACGCGGCGAAAAAGTACATCAAGGACGTCCAGATCCTGCCCCCCGTGTGGAACCCTTTCGGCGCCGCGGACTTTACGTCATATATTTCGAAAATCAAAGACCTGAATCCCCAGGGGGTCATCGGCTTCAACTGGGGCGGCGATTTGGTGACGTTCGTCAAACAGCAGAAACCCTTCGGCCTTATGAAGAAGATTACTTTCGCCCATTACGGGTCCGTCCACGATGTTTGCCTGGCAATGGGAAAGGACATGGAGCCTATGTGGGTCGGCTTGACGGAAGGGTATCCGACTTTGCCCCACGTTCAGAGCTTCAGAAAGATCTATGAAAAGGAAACAGGGGGTCCTATTCCCGGCGACTGGACGGCAAACTGCTATGATTCGGTGTGGATCTTAAAGAAGGCCATTGAAAAAGCCGGCAGCAGCGATCCGAAGGCCATCATGAAGGCAGTTGAAGGAATGGAATTCGACGGGGCCGCAGGGTGGGTCCGCATTCGTCCGGAATCCCACATGCCTGACCATAAGCTCATCTACGTCGGATATTTGCAGCCAACCTCAGGATTGCCATACTTTACACCGCATAAGACCGCTGCGATACCGAATGACCGCGTATGCGTGACGGATGAAGAAGCCAGAGCCTTTGGCGCAAGCTTCCCGTATACCGAGTAAGTTGTATAACTGACTATTTTTAAGTTGTGAGCTGGGTGCCCGATCCGGTTTAGGACTGCCGGCGGGGCCCAGCCTCACACTTTAATCCGTCGCCCTGTTGAGGGGACTATCGGAGGTCCTTGTAAAACAGGTTACCAGGGGTGAGCCAATTACGGTGAGGCTCCTGCATCGGGAATAGGTGAAATGGATATGATGGTTGTCGCGGCCGGAGGAAACTTCGATGATAGGCGCCGAAATCGAGGGGCCGCCGCCCGGAGCATCCTTCCTGCACGTGGAGACTCCCTCGCAGGCTTCCGTGCCAGGCGCGAAATTAACCCGGCCGCCCCTACACTATGGTGGTCATGCCATACATATACGGCCGCAGCACCTCCGGCACGCCGATGCTGCCGTCCTCCCGCTGGTAGTTTTCCATGACCGCCATCACACACCTGCCTACCGCAAGCCCCGAGCCGTTCAGGGTGTGGACGAATTCCGTCTTGCCGGTGCCGGTCTTGTACCTGATCTTTGCCCTTCTTGCCTGGAAGGCCTCGAAGTTGCTGCATGACGATATCTCCCGGTAGATGTTCTGCCCGGGGAGCCATACCTCGATGTCATAGGTCTTTGCGGAGGAAAACCCCAGGTCGCCGGTGCACAGGAGAGAGACGCGGTAATGGATGCCGAGCTTCTTGAGCACGTCCTCGGCATCGAGGAGGAGACCTTCGAGCTCTGCATACGAGTCCGCCGGCAGGCTGAATTTCACCAGCTCCACCTTGTTGAACTGGTGCTGCCTGGTGAGGCCCCTCGTGTCTTTGCCGTGCGCTCCGGCCTCTTTTCTGAAACAAGGCGTGTAGGCGACATACTTGACCGGCAGGTCGTCTTCTTTCAGGATCTCGTCCCTGAAGATGTTCGTCACGGGCACTTCGGCGGTCGGTATGAGGAAGTAGTCAGGGTCGGTGAGCTTGAAGAGCTCTTCCTCGAACTTCGGGAGCTGCCCGGTGCCTGTCATGCTCTCCCTGTTCACCATGAAGGGCGGCAGCACCTCGGTGTAGCCGTGCTCGCGCACATGGAGATCGAGCATGAAGTTGATGAGCGCCCTTTCCAGAAGGGCCCCGTGAGACTTGTAGAGGGTGAACCTGGAGCCCGTGATCTTCGCGGCCCTCTTGAAGTCGAGTATGCCGAGTTTTTCGCCCAGGTCCCAATGGGCGGCCGGCGTGAAGGCAAAGCGGGGTTTCTCGCCCCACGTCTTGACCACCGCGTTCTGCTCCTCCCCGGTTCCGAGGGGCACGGAAGTCATGGGGGATGTTCGGTATCTCGAGGGTCAGGAGCTCCCAATCCATCTCGACCTGTTTCAGCTCCTGCTCCCCTGTTTCTATCTCTTTTCCGAGGGCGCGGAGCTGTGCTATCTGCTCTTTCGCCTCGACGCCGCTCTTTTTCAGCCGCGCTATCTCATCGGAGGTGACGTTCCGCTGATTCTTCATCGCTTCCACGCGCCTGATCAGCTCGCGCCGACGCTCGTCTATCCCGATCAGCTTTTCGAGATCGAATGCGGACCCCCTCTTTTTGAGGCTTTCCCGCACCAATTCCGCTTTTTCCCTTATCAATTTCGGATCGAGCATTTAATCCTCCAGCAATTCCTTGTTGGGCTGCAGCGGCTTCAAAATATAAAGAATGCCGCTTCTCGTGTAGACCGGCTCTCCCTCGACCAGCAACTGGACGGACCGCACCCCGGGAAAACTTGCCGCGAAGGAGTCGACGATGCCGTAGACCATGGCGACCTCTCTTTCGGGGCTGTCCGGGTCGATAAACTCTTTCGAGACATTTAAGTAGAGCACACCGTCCTGGCCCACGGCCAACTCATAGAGCCTCAGCCGGTCCGGTATGGACCGCGCCTCCTTCAGCTCGCTCCAGAGGATATCGGCGCGCGCCCTGTCGGATAACTGCTGCCGCACCTCGACCGCTTTTCTCGCCAGCCTTCCCTGCTCATCGGGAAAGAAGACGGAGACGGCATCCCTTTCCCCCGCGGCGGCGCGGCGGGCGGCGGGCACGGCAGGCCGGGTGTACAGATAGCAGCCGAGGCCGGCTGCGACAATGACGAGAAGACCGAATATGACTCCGAAACGCCTCATACCGTCACCTTGCGAGGATGTCGAGGAATTCATCTCCCGTGGCGACCCTGAGCAGGGGATATATGGCCGACTTCCGGTAGGCGTCCATGAACGCCGCATGGATCTCCGGCTTATAGGCGGCGCTGAGGTCTTCGAGGAGAATCGTGTAAAAGTCGTGGCAGATGGCGTCGAGGGCGGTGGCGATGACGCAGAAATGGGTGTTGATGCCCGCCACTGCCACCGTATCTACCTGCATGGTGCGGAGCGTCTGGTCGAGGTCTGTCTTGAAGAAGGCGCTCCACCTCCTTTTCGGGAGCACGATGTCCGTGGGCTCGGGATCGAGGCAGGCGGCCGGCTGCGCCCCCGCGGTGCCCCTTATGGCGTGCGGCTTCATCCTCCCCTTGAAGATGAAATCGCCTTCCAGGAAGCTGTCGCAGGCGAATATGACGGGGACGAGAGAGGGCCCGGCAGCGTTTGAGAAACGTCCGCACGGGATCGACGATCCTCGCCAGCTCCACGGGTGCGCTCCCCTCTTTTCCGTACATATCCTCCAGCATATCGACGACTATGACCGCCGGTTTCATGCTGTGTCTCGTCCCCCTTCCTTTTTCTTATCGGACAAGAAAACGGCCTTGAAGGTATCGGCCAGGGCAGAGGCCACGTCTTCGACCGGCCGTGCCAATATCTGTGCCATCCGTTCCACCACGAGCTTCACAAACGCCGGCTCGTTTCTCCTGCCCCTTTTCGGCACAGGGGCCAGGAACGGGGAGTCTGTCTCGGAAAGCAGCCTGTCGAGCGGCGCGTAGGCGATGATCTTTGCCAGCTTTGTGCCGGGGTAGGTAACCGTGCCCGGGATCGAAAGGTAGATGCCCATATCGAGCAGCTTCTTTGCGGTGTCGAGGTCATAGGAGTAGCAGTGGACCACGGTTTTGGGGACCTGTCGGTGTGCCTCTTTCACAACCTCCAGGGTCTCCTGCCTGGCGTTCCTCGAGTGAATGATCACCGGGAGCCCGGCGAGCCGGGCCAGCTCGATCTGCCTCCGGAACGCCTCGATCTGCAGGTCTCTCGGTGAATAGTCCCTGTAGAAATCGAGACCGATCTCGCCGCAGCCGACGACCTTCGGATGCTTAAGGTACCTCCTGACGGCCTCTTCGACCTCGGGCGAGTAGTCTTTTGCATTGTGGGGATGGATGCCCACGGCGCCGTAAATGTGAGGGTTGGCTTCTATGATCTCCACGACCCTGGGGAAATAGCGCACCTCCGTCCCGACCGTGAGCATGGTGGAGATACCCGCACTTGACGCCCGGTCGATCACCGCCTCGCGGTCCTCGTCATATTCTTCCATCTCCAGATGGCAGTGCGAGTCGACGAACATGGACATTTATAGCATATTCCCGAGCCGGTAATCCACTCATCTACCCCTCCCACCCCGTTGCCAATCACCCTTTACATGTGATAGTTTGATCGGACGTTCTTGCAATTATGTCAGGTTACCTCCGTCATATTCTGCGGCGAGAAATCGGACGACGGTGCATGCGTAGCGGTATTACGGAGTCGGATGGTTGCGGCATGCTTTATGCTTGTTGCTGAGAAGAGTATTATGTTTAAGAAAAGTGAAAAGGAACGCTAAAAGGGTCATCGGGCAGGACACGATCGACCCGGACGCATAAACCACACCATTTCAAGGAGGCCTTATATGGCGTACGATGCGACAAAGATGGCAGACTGGCAAATTGCCGAGGCGGCTGAGCAGCATATGAAATCAGTCTGGCAGTTGGGCGACGAGATGGGATTGAAGAAGGATGAGGTGATCGGATACGGCCGCATAGGCAGGGTCGATTTCATGAAGATCATCGACCGGCTGAAGGATAAGCCGGACGGCAAGTATATAGAGGTCACGGCCATCACCCCGACCCCGCTCGGCGAGGGGAAAACGACGGTCTCCATGGGCCTCGTCGAAGGCATGGGCAAGAGAGGATGGAAGGTGTGCGGCGCGATCCGCCAGCCCTCGGGCGGCCCCACCATGAATGTCAAGGGCAGCGCGGCGGGCGGCGGCAATGCCCAGGCCATCCCCCTGACAGAGTTTTCCCTCGGCCTTACGGGCGATATCAACAATATCATGAACGCCCACAACCTCGCCATGGTGGCCCTTACGGCGCGCATGCAGCATGAGAGGAACTATACGGACGCGGAGCTCGCAAAAAGAAACCTGAAGAGGCTCGAAATCGATCCACGGAACGTCCAGATGGGCTGGATCATGGATTTCTGCGCCCAGTCCCTCCGGAATATGGTGATCGGCCTCGGCGGCAGGATGGACGGGTTCCTCATGCAGTCCCGCTTCGACATCGCGGTCAGCTCGGAGGTGATGGCCATCCTCGCCGTAGTGAGAGACCTGGCGGACCTCCGCGAGCGTCTCGGCAAGATCACCGTCGCCTATGACAAGTCGGGCAAAGCGGTGACCTGTGAAGACCTGGAAGTGGCCGGCGCGATGACCGCCTGGATGAGGGAGAGTGTCAACCCGACCCTCCTGCAGACAGTCGAGGGGCAGCCCGTCTTTGTCCACGCGGGGCCTTTCGCGAACATCGCCGTGGGGCAGTCCTCGATCATCGCCGACCGCGTGGCCCTGAAGCTTTTTGACTACGACGTGACCGAGAGCGGCTTTGCCGCCGACATCGGCTTCGAGAAGTTCTGGAACGTCAAATCGAGGATCAGCGGGCTCAAGCCGAACGTCTCCGTCCTCACGACGACCATCCGCGCCCTCAAGATGCACGGCGGCGGGCCGAGGGTGGCGCCGGGGCTTCCTCTTCCCGAGGAATACAAGAAGGAGAACCTGGGCCTGCTCGAAAAGGGCGCTGCCAATATGGTCCACCATATAAAGACGATAAAGCAGTCGGGGATGAAGCCTGTTGTCTGCATCAACTGGTTCCACACGGACACCAAGGACGAGATCGCGCTGCTCCGCAGGGTCGCCGAAGGAGAAGGCGCCCGCGTGGCCGTGTCGACGCACTGGCTGAACGGCGGCGACGGGGCCCTGGAGCTTGCCGACGCCGTGCATGACGCCTGCGAAGAAAAGTCGGATTTCAAGTTCCTCTATCCCCTGGAAATGCCGCTCCGCCAGAGGGTCGAGATGGTGGCGAAGAACGTCTACGGCGCCGACGGGGTCTCGTGGACGCCCGAGGCGGAGGCCAAGGCAAAGGCCTTCGAGGCGGACCCGAGCAAGAGAGACTACTACACCATGATGGTGAAGACGCACCTCAGCCTGTCCCACGACCCGAACGTCAAGGGCGTGCCCAAGGGCTGGGTGCTGCCTGTCAGGGATATCCTGATCTTCTCCGGCGCCAAGTTCCTCTGTCCGGTGACCGGTGCGATCAGCCTCATGCCGGGCACCAGCTCCGACCCCGCTTTCAGAAGGGTGGACGTGGACGTGAAGACAGGCAAGGTGACCGGGATGTTCTAGGGAAAAACATCGGTGCGTCCGGTGCGTGAAGCACCGGACGCGCTTCGACGCGGGAGGCGGCTTTCGCCTGATGCCTTATGGAGCAAAAAAGCTGAAAAGAAAGGAGTAGATATGGCCGCAAAGATTATTAGCGGGACGCAGATCGCAGCAGAGATCAGGGAAGAGCTGAAGCAGGAAGTGGTGCGGCTCAAGGAACAGTATAACCTCGTGCCGGGTCTTGTCACCATCCTCGTCGGCGAGAACGCGGCCTCGGTGAGCTATGTCACCGCCAAGGGGAAGACCTCGAAGGAGCTCGGCTTCTATTCCGTCCAGGACAGCCAGCCGGCAGACCTCACGGAAGAGGCGCTCCTCGCGCTCATCGACAAGTACAACAAAGACCCCAAAATCCATGGTATACTTGTACAGCTTCCGCTGCCGAAGCACATAAACGAGACGAAGGTGCTCTACGCGATCGACCCGAATAAGGACGTCGATGCCTTTCATCCGGTTAATGTGGGCAAGCTCGTCATCGGGGAAGCCAACTATTATCCCTGTACGCCTTACGGGATCCAGCAGCTCCTGGTCAGGAGCGGGGTCAAGACCGACGGCGCGGAGGTCGTTGTGGTGGGAAGGAGCAACATCGTAGGCAAACCAATCGCCAACATGATGCTCCAGAAGGCAAAAGGCGCCAACGCCACGGTCACTGTCTGCCATACGGCAACGAAGGATATGGCCTTTCATACGAAAAGGGCGGACATCCTCATCGTTGCCGCGGGGAGGCCCAAGGCGATTACCGCCGACATGGTGAAAGAGGGCGTGGTGGTCATCGACGTGGGCGTCAACCGGATCGGCATGACCCCCGAGGGAAAGGCCAAGCTCTCCGGCGACGTGGATTTCGAGGCGGTGAAGGAAAAGGCTTCGCTGATCACCCCCGTGCCGGGAGGGGTCGGCCCCATGACGATCACCATGCTCATGCTCAATACGGTGAAGGCTGCAAAAGTGGCGGGAGGAGTTTAATTAAGGAGGACGTTCATGGCCGACTATGTGTACGAGGAAAAGGAAGATTTCGAAGGCAAGAAGGTAAAGGTGCTCGGCCCGACCTATGAGCCGGGCAAGCCGGGAGAGCGGGCGGACTGGACGCAAAAGCTCGCCACCGAGGACGAGCGGCTCGGCTACCTGAAGACCGCCCTGCGGTACTGGTACAGCAACGACTGGTTCGGCAGCGAGAAGAGGAAGCAGGAGGCGTAGAAGCGTGGAAAGCATAGGTCTTATGAGTCCTATCCGGGGCCTCTAGGACTTAGCGACCGTTATAAGGGAGGCAACCCATGAGTTTTGCGATACCCACAATCAACTATTCCGGAAAGATCAGAGAAGTGACTATCGGGAGCGGAAGCACCGCCGTCACGGTGGGCGGAGGGTCCTGTTACCCCTTCTACACCTTCGAGGGGGCCATGCCCCATCCGCCTCGGGTCGCCTTCGAGGTGTGGGACTATGCGCCCGAGGACTGGCCTGCCTGGGCCGTCGAGCCCTATAAGGACGTGATCGCGGACCCCGCGGCCTGGGCCAAAAAGTCCGTGGAGACGTACCACGCGGAGATGATCGCCCTTCTTCTGAAGAGCGCCGACCCGAACGGCATGGACAGGCCCGTGGAAGACGTCGTTGCCACCGTGAAGGCGGTCTCGGACGCGATCTCCGTGCCGCTCATCGTCTGGGGCTGCGCGAACGACGAGAAGGACGCGGCCATGCTCCGCCGCGTGGCGGAGGTCTGCGAGGGCAAAAACGTGGCCCTCGGCCCGGTGACGGAGAAGAACTACAAGCAGATCGGGGCCATGGCCATCGGCTACAACCAGGTGGTGATCGCCTCCACGCCCATCGACGTCAACCTCGCAAAGCAGCTCAACATCCTTCTTGGGAACTTAGGCGTGCCCGATAACCGGCTCCTCATCGACCCCACCACAGGGGGTCTGGGCTACGGTCTCGAATACTCCTATTCGGTGATGGAGCGCGACCGCATGGCCGCCCTGACCCAGGAGGACGTCAAGCTCCAGACGCCGATCATCTGCAACCTTGCGAACGAAGTGTGGAAGACAAAAGAGGCGAAGACAAAGAAAGAGGACAACCCGAAGCTCGGCGACGAGAAAAAGAGGGCCGTCCTCATGGAATCGGTCGCCGCCATGACGCTTGCCATGGCAGGCGCCGACATACTCATCATGAGACACCCCGAGGCCATCTCCTACGCCAGGCAGATGTTCGGGGAACTGACTTAAGGAGTGGAAGGGCCGACCGGTACCCGCATCCGGGCGTCTTAGCATAGTGCTTTTGTGAGCGGGGAGGCCGGGTACCGTGAAGGGGGTGCTAAGCCCCAATAATTGCATAAGGGGGAACCATGTCAGAAGAAAAAGTACGGAGCGTCGATAAGGCGACCCTCGAGCTCCTCGACAAAGCGGAAAAAGAGAAGATATCCACCGCCTTCACCAGGGCGGACGATCTGAAGCCCTGCCCCATAGGGGTGGAGGAGAGCTGCTGTAAGATATGCGCCATGGGGCCGTGCAGGATGCCCCGGTCGAAGAAAGGCGAGGAAAAGAAGCGGACCGGCGTCTGCGGCGCCACCATCGACACGGTCGTGGCGAGGAACTTCGCCCGGAAGATAGCCGCGGGCGCCGCGGCCCATTCGGACCATGCCCGGGAGGTCGCGGAGACCTTCCTGAAGGCGGCCAAGGGCGAGGCCCAGGGGTTTGCCATAAAGGACGAGATGAAGCTCATGGAAGTGGCCCTCGACTTCGGCGTCCCCATAGAGGGGAGAGACTCGAAAGAGATCGCCATCGAGGTCGGGGAAAAGGCGCTGGCCGAGTTCGGCAGGCAGCACGGAGAGGCCGCCTACATCAAAAAGGCGCCCCTCAAAAGGCAGGAGATATGGCGAAAGCACGGCGTCGTGCCCAGGGGCATCGACAGGGAAGTGGTGGAGGTGATGCACCGCACCCACATGGGCGTCGACCAGGACTATAAGCACCTCATGCTCCAGGCCACGCGCTGCGCCCTCGCGGACGGCTGGTCCGGCTCCATGATCTCCACGGACCTCCAGGACATCATGTTCGGCACCCCCGTGCCCGTCCTCGGCGCCTTCAACCTGGGCGTGCTGAAAGAAGACCAGGTCAACATCGTGGTCCACGGCCATGAGCCGCTCCTGCCCGAGCTCCTCGTGACCGCGTCCCGCGACCCCGAGATAAAGCAGATGGCGGAAAAGGCAGGCGCGAAAGGCATCAACCTCGCCGGCATGTGCTGCTCCGCGAACGAGGTGCTCATGCGCCACGGCATCCCCTGTGCAGGGAACTTCCTCCAGCAGGAGCTGGCGCTCGTGACCGGCGCGGTCGAGGTGATGACGGTCGACGTCCAGTGCGAGATGCAGGGCCTCGCCGACGTGGCGGAGTGCTTCCATACGAAGCTGATCACCACGTCCGACAGGGCCAAGATCGAAGGCGCCGAGCACATCGAGTTCCACCCCGAGACCGGCCTCGACACGGCAAAGAAGATCCTGAAGATGGCCATCGAGAACTACCCGAACAGGCGCCACAACGTCTGCCATCCCCCAGTACTCCCAGGACGGGGTGGTCGGCTTCTCCCACGAGACGATCAACTACCTTCTGGGCGGCCTCTTCCGCGCGAGCTACAAGCCGCTCAACGACAACATCATCAACGGCCGCATCAGGGGCGTGGCAGGCGTGGTGGGCTGCAACAACGCGAGGACCACCCACGATCAGGGCCACCTGGAGATGATCAAGGAGCTGCTCAAGAACGACGTGATCGTCCTCTCCACGGGCTGCGCGGCCATGGCCTGCGGCAAGGCGGGCTTCCTGACCCCTGAAGCCGCGAAGGTCTACGCGGGCTCGGGCCTCGCGGAGGTCTGCGAGACGGTCGGCATCCCCCCTGTCCTCCACATGGGCGCCTGCGTCGACAACTCGCGCATCCTCATCGCGGCAACGGCCATGGTGAAAGAAGGAGGCCTCGGCGACGACATCTCCGACCTGCCCGCGGCAGGCGCCGCCCCCGAGTGGATGAGCGAGAAGGCCCTGGCCATCGGCCAGTACTTCGTCGCATCCGGCGTCTACACCGTCTTCGGCACCACGTGGCCCACCTTCGGCACCGACGCCCTGACGAAGCACCTCTTCGAGGAGCACGAGGAGATGTACAAGGGCATGTGGGCTTTCGAGGCCGACCCCGTAAAGGCGGCACCGCTCATGATCGCCCACATCGACAAGAAGAGGAAGGCCCTGGGCCTCGAGAAGGCCAGGGAAAGGGTGCTCTTCGACATGGCAATGAGAAGGGCCATGGCATAAAGCGGATTTTCATAGGTCCTATGGGTTTCATAGGTCCTATCTTTTCAAGGAGGCAACATGTCAAAGATCATTTGTTCTGCGGCCATAAGAGGGGCGCAGAAGATATACGAGAGATCGGAAGGCCTTTATAAAGAGGCCCTCGAGAAGTACGGACCGGACCAGGAGATAGGCTTTCCCAATACCGCGTACTATCTCCCCATCATCTATGCCATGACGGGCATGCCCGTCGCCAAGCTCGCCGACTGCGGCAAGGTCTTCGACCTCTGCAAGAAGCTGATACCCCCGCCCGTCAGGGAGACGACCCCGCTGCCCTATCTCGCCCCCACCCTCGACGCGGGCATGGCAACCTTCTTCGTCGAGGAGATGGCGGAGGCGATCAGGATACCTTGAAAACCCGAACTGCTACGTCAACGGGGAAGACCCCGTCGACGGGAACATCTGGCTGGGGGCCGCCTCCGACCTCATCTTCAGGAAGAGGGGCGTCGAGTTCGTCGACGGCACCGCGCCGGGCTTTGCCGCCATCGTCGGGCGCCGCGCCCGATGCGGAGACGGCGGCGAAGATCGCCCTGGAGCTGCAGGAGAAGAACCTCTACGTCTTCATGTGCGGCGAGAACGGCGGCAAAAGGTTCTCCGAGCAGCTCGTGGAGGCGGGCGTCCAGGTCGGCTGGCCCACGCGCCTCGTCCCCTTCGGCCCCGACATCCACCAGGCGGTCTTCGCCATAGGCTTTGCCTGCCGCGTGGCCATGGCCTTCGGCGGCATCAAGCCGGGCGACTTCAGAAAGAACCTCATCTACAATAAAGACAGGACCTACGCCTTCGTCATGGCCCTGGGCGACGTCACCGACGAGTGGTACGCCAATGCCGCGGGCGCCATCAACTGGGGCTTCCCGACCATCGCCGACACCCCCATCCCCGAGGTCCTGCCCACGGGCATCTGTACCTACGAGCACGTGGTCTCGAACATCCCCCACTCCCACATCACGGAGAAGGCGGTGGAGGTCCGGGGCCTCAAGGTCCAGGTCGCGAAGGTCCCCATCCCCGTCTCCTACGGCCCTGCATTCGAGGGGGAGAGGGTCCGCGGCGAAGATATCTACCTGGAGATGGGCGGCGGCAAGACCGTCGCCGTCGAGTGGACCACCTCCAAACGGATGGAAGAGGTGGAAGACGGCCGCGTCGAGGTGATAGGACCCGACGTCAAGGACGTGCCCGCAGGCACCCGCCTCCACTTCGCCATGGTGGCGGAGGTGGCGGGCAGGAACTTCCAGGAGGACTTCGAGCCCATCCTGGAGCGGCAGAACCACCACCTCATCAACCAGGCCCAGGGCATCATGCACATAGGCCAGCGCGACATCGCCTGGCTGCGCATCTCCAAGCAGGCGGTCGAGAAGGGCTTCACCCTTGCCGACATCGGCAAGATCGTCCATGCCAAGTACCACCAGGACTTCGGCGCCATCTTCGACAAGGTCCAGGTGAAGATCTATACGGATGAGGCGAAGGTCAGGGAGGTCCTGGCGCAGGCCCGCGCCTCTTACAACCACAGGGACGCCCGGGTGGAGAACATGACCGACGAGACGACCGACACGTTTTACTCCTGCACCCTCTGCCAGTCGTTTGCGCCGAACCACGTCTGCGTCATCGCCCCGGAGAGGACGGGCCTCTGCGGCGCTTACAACTGGCTCGACTGCAAGGCCTCCAACGAGATCAACCCGGAGGGGCCGAACCAGCCCATCCAGAAGGGGGAGGTCCTCGACGCGAGGTACGGCCAGTTCAAGGGGGCCAACGACTTCGTCTTCAAGGCCTCCCGGCAGAAGGTGGAGAACGTCAGCTTTTACAGCCTCATGGTCGATCCCATGACAACCTGCGGCTGCTGCGAGTGCATCGCCGCGGTACTGCCCATGGCGAACGGCATCATGACGGTCGACCGGGATTATACGGGCATGACCCCCTGCGGGATGAAGTTCACGACCCTGGCCGGCTCTGTCGGCGGCGGCGCCCAGTCGCCGGGATTTCTGGGCCACAGCAAGTATAACGTCACCCAGAAGAAGTTCCTCGTGGGCGACGGCGGTCTCCTGCGCATGGTGTGGATGCCGAAGAGGCTGAAGGAAGAGCTGGGCGAGCGGCTGAAGAAACGGGCAGCAGAGCTGGGTGTGCCCGACCTCCTCGACAAGATCGCCGACGAGACGGTGGCGACGACCGAGGAAGAGGTCATCGCGTACTGTACGGAAAAGGGACATCCGGCGATCACCATGGAGTCGATCATGTAAAGAAAGGCAAGACTGAAAAGGCAGCGCGCAAGCGCTTGAAAAGGGAAGACGGTGCAACTCCGTCACGGACCCGCCGCTGTGAGGGGGGACGAAGGGCGCAAAGGACCACTGGGGAAGAGACCCCGGGAAGGTGCGCCGTGAGGACGAACCCCGAAGTCAGAAAACCTGCCTGGCAGTCTTACTCAAACCCCTCTCCTCGCGGACCGGGAGTGGAAGACCACTTGATAAGGAGACTACTATGGCACTCACCGGTATCCAGATATTCAAGCTTCTTCCCAAGACCAACTGCGGGGAGTGCGGCTCCCCCACCTGCCTCGCCTTTGCCATGGCCCTTGCCGCGGGCAAGGCGGAGCTCGAGAAATGTCCGACTATCTCTGATGAGGCAAAGGCACAGCTCGGCGAGGCGAGCGCCCCGCCCATCAGGCCGTTGACCATAGGGACGGGCGACTATGCCGTGAAGCTCGGCGGCGAGACGGTCCTGTTCCGCCACGAGAAGACCTTTTTCAATAAGCCGGGCCTCGCCATCCTCGTCACCGGCAGCATGGACGACACAGAGGTCTCCCGCCGGCTCGCGGTCATGGGCGAGCTCCAGTACGAGCGCGTGGGCCTCAACCTGCGGCCCGAGATCGTTGCCGTGAAAGACGAGGGCGACAAGGCGCGCTTCCTCGATATCGTGAAGAAGGTGGTGGCGACGCCTTACAGCCTCATCCTCATGTCCGCGGACCCCGGCGTCATGAAAGAGGCGCTGGAGGCGGCAAAGGAGAAAAAGCCGCTCATCTATGCCGCGACGATGGAGAACGCGGACGCCATGGCCGCTCTTGCAAAAGAGTATGCCTGCCCCCTTGCCGCAAAAGCAGCGGGGCTCGACAGCCTTGCGGCATTATCCGAAAAGCTGACCTCCCTGGGCATCAAGGACATCGTCCTCGATTCGGGCGCCAGGACGGTGAAGGAGGCCTTTGCCGACCAGATCGCCATCAGAAGGGCGGCCCTCCTGTCGAAATTCAAGCCCTTCGGCTTCCCGACCATCACCCTGCCCTGCGAGATGACCGACGACATCATGAAAGAGACGCTCATCGCCTCGGCCTTCATCGCCAAGTACGCAGGGCTCATGGTCCTGTCCGACTTTGCGGGGGAGAACATCTTCCCGCTCCTGCTCGAAAGGCTCAACATCTACACGGACCCGCAGCGGCCCATGACCACGGAGCAGGGCATCTACCCCATCAACAACCCCGACGCCTCGTCGCAGGTGCTCGTCACGTGCAACTTCTCCCTCACCTACTTCATCGTCTCGGGCGAGATAGAGAACTCACGCGTGCCTGCCTGGCTCTGCGTCATGGATACGGAAGGGCTCTCGGTGATGACCGCCTGGGCGGCAGGCAAGTTCGTCGCCGATACGGTCGGTCCCTTCATCAAGAAGAGCGGCATCGCGGAAAAGATCAACCACAAGAAGCTCATCATCCCCGGCTACGCGGCAGGCATCCTGGGCGACCTCGAAGAAGAGCTGCCGGGCTGGGAGATCACGGTCGGTCCGCGTGAGGCCGCCCATATACCGGCTTTCTTAAAAAACAGGTAAGGGAGGAGAAATGCTGATCATCGGTGAAAACCTGAATGTGATAAACAAGAAGATCGGTCAGGCGTTTAAAGACAGGGACCCGGCGCCGATCCGGGAGATGGCGGAGGCCGAAACCAAGGCAGGCGTCGACATAATCGACCTCAACCTCGGGCCGGCACGGAAGGCAGGGGCCGAGTTGATGGAGTGGGTGGTCAAGACCGTGCAGGAGGTGACCGACGTGATGCTCTGCCTCGACACGACGAACGTCGAGGCCATGGAGGCGGGGCTCAAGGTCTGCAAGAAGAAGGCCCTCATCAACTCGATCTCCGCGAGACCCGACAGGCTGGACGCCCTCATGCCGATTGCGAAAAAGTATAACGCCCCCTACATCGCCCTCAGCCTGGGCGTGGAAGGCATACCGAGGGATGCGAACGAGCGCGCCCTTCTCACGGCCGAGCACCTGGCCAAGGCTGCCGAGTACGGCATCCCGGAAGAGGACGTCTGGATCGACCCCATAGTCCTTCCCACGAACACCCAGCAAATCCAGGTACAGGGCTGCACGGAGTTCATGATGATGCTCGGGGACATCGCCCCCACGTGCAAGTCGACCTGCGGTCTCTCGAACATCTCGAACGGCGCTCCTGACCACCTGCGTCCCATCCTCAACAGGACCTACGCCATCTTCTTGAAGCGCTACGGCATGTATTCCGCGATTGCCGATGCCTTCGACAAGGAGCTTCAGGAGATTGCGAAGGGCAAAAGGCCCGAGATCGAGGCCCTCGTCCACAAGGTGATGGATGGAGAAACAGTTCCCCTCGCGGGCCTCTCGAAAGAAGAGACCGACTATGTGAAGACGGCCAGGGTCCTCGTAGGGCAGACGCTCTACTCCGATTCGTGGCTTGAACTGTAGCCATGGACGATCTCGCGTTTTGTAAGGAGATGGAGCGGGAGAGCGGCGAGCAGGTATCCGCGTGCTACCAGTGCTACCGCTGCACGACCGGCTGTCCTGCCCTGCCGGAGATGGACATCCTCCCCCACCGGGTGATCCGGTACATCATGCTGGGCGAGAGAGAGAAGGTGCTCGCATCCAGGACCATCTGGTCCTGCCTCCAGTGCTATACGTGCAGCGTCCGCTGTCCCAACGACATCCACATAGGCCACGTCTTCGATACGGCAAGGAAGATCGCCGTCCGCGAAAACAAGGCCCTGACGGACGTCTGGACCTTCGATACGCTCTTCCTCGACAGCGTCCGCAAACACGGCCGGCTCTACGAGATGGAAGCGATCATGCGCTACAAGCTGAAAAAGAAGGACCTGTTCTCCGACACGCGCATGGGCCTCGACATGATGAGGAAGGGCAGGATGGCCCTTCTGCCCCACAACATCAAGGACAAAAAGGGGCTGCAAAAGGCCCTCGACCGGCTGGCCCAAAAGGCATGAGGAATGTGATAAGCTATTGAAAGGTAAGGAGATTTATCGCCGCCCTGGCCGAGACAACGAATAGAGGTGCGTGCCGCTCGTGGAAGGTGCCGACGGCTAAAGACAGGTGATAGAGATAGAGGTGGCGTGATATGGTGACGCTGACGTATTACCCCGGTTGTTCTCTCAAGACGGGGAGCAAGTTTTACGAGGCCTCGATTCAGAAGGTGTTTTCAGAGTACGGCATCGGGCTTAAGGAGCTTCCCGACTGGTCGTGCTGCGGGGCGTCGGCTGCCCACACGGTCGATGAGGGGCTTGCCCACGTGCTCGTGGCGCGGAACCTTGCGATCGCCGAGAAGGAGGAGCTGAATTTCTTTGCGCCCTGCTCGGCCTGCTACAGCCGCTCGAAGATCACCAATGATACGATACGCAACGATATAGACCTGCAGGACCGGCTGAACAGCGCCATCGCGCCCCTCGAATGCACCGGCTCGCTGGAAGTAAAGAATATTATCGAGGTGCTCGACGACCACGTCGGCGTCTCCGTTATTGCAAAAAAGCGGCGCTTCGACCTCTCGGCCTTGCGGGTGGTCCCCTATTACGGCTGCGTGCTCACGCGGCTCATGCGGGTGAAGCCCTTCGACGACAGGGAAGACCCGCAGAGCATGGACGGGCTCCTTCGAGGCGCTCGGGGCGACCGTCCTCGGCTGGCCCTTTAAGATGGAGTGCTGCGGGGCCGCCAAGACGCTGACCGATAAAGAGATGACCGTGCGCCTCTCCGAGCGGATCATGGATCGGGCGATAAACGCGGGAGCGGACGCAATCGTCACCCCGTGCCCCCTGTGCCAGATGAACCTCGACCTGCTGCCGAGCCTCGGGAGCACCGCGCCCGTGATCCCCACGCTGTTCCTGTCGGAGGTCTTCGAGCTTGCAATGTTCGGCCGGATGGCCGGCATGAGCTCCCACTTCGTTCCCGCGGAGCCGGCGTGCAAGAAAATCAAGGAGGCGTGAGGCTATGGAGGCGCAGGAGAGACTCGATTTCATCAAGGCCCAGGATCCGGAATCGGGCGAGCGTCTGAAGCGTCTGCTCGACAAGAAATCGGCCCTGGCCGACGGGAACGTCTACGGCGAGCGTTTTACCGAGCGTCAGTTCGGCCTGGTCTTCGATCCGCTTCTGCGCTCCGCCTATGAAAAGGCGCAGATATTGGAGCTTTTGAGCCAAAAGGACGAGAAAGTTGCATCCCTCGCTTTGCTGCTTTCCATGGATAAAGCGCGTGTCTTCGCGCACCTTCTGGACCTGGTCAAGAGGAACATGGTAGAGATCGCAGGGTTCGACGAAAGACACCCCGTGTTCAAAAAGAGGTGGTAAGGGTTATGGATAAGGTCGGAAAAGTACTGGTCATAGGAGGCGGCATCGGCGGGATGGAGGCTTCCCTCAACCTCGTGGAGGCCGGCTTCAAAGTTTATCTGGTTGACGAGAAGCCGAATATCGGCGGCAAGATGTCGCAGCTCGACAAGACATTCCCGACCAATGACTGCTCCATGTGCATCATGGCGCCCAAGCTCGTGGAAGTGGGGAGGAACGCGAACGTCGAGCTGCTCATGGGCAGCTGAGGTCGTGGCCCTCGAAGGGCAGCCCGGTAACTTCACCGCCGTCATCAGAAGGCAGCCGCGGCGGATCGTGAAAGAGAAGTGTACGTCCTGCGGCCTGTGCGCGCCTTACTGCCCCCTCGAAGTGCCCGCGGATTACAACGAAGGACTCTCGCGGAGGAGCGCGGCCTTTATAAACTTCCCCCAGGCCATCCCCTCCACTTACTCCATCGACCGGGAGATACCGCCCTGCGTCAACCGGTGCCCCATCAACATCAATGCCAGGGACTATGTGGGCCTCATCAGCCAGGGCAGGTTCCTGGAAGCCCTCGACGTGATACGCGAGAAGCTGCCCTTCCCCGGCACCATCGGCCGCATCTGCAACCACCCCTGCGAGGACGCGTGCCTCAGGGGTGAAGAGGTCGACCAGCCCCTGAGCATATGCGCGCTGAAGCGGTTTGTCGCCGACTACGAGACGGGCCGGCGGGAAATGCCCGTGCCAGAGGCAGGGCAGGACTTGGGCAAGAAGGTGGCGGTGATCGGCGGCGGCCCTTCCGGCATGGCGTGCGCCATAGCTTTAAGAAAGGCGGGCTACGGCGTCACGATCTTCGAAGCCCGCGAGAAGCTGGGGGGCATGCTTTATTGGGGCATCCCGGCCTATCGCCTCCCCAAGGACGTGCTCGACCGCGAAACGTCGATCGTCGGCCTCATGGGGATCGAGGTCCGCTATGAGACGCGGGTGGGGAAGGACATATCCCTGAAAGATATCCGGGAGAGCTTCGACGCGGTCTATGCGGGCTGCGGCGCCCAGGGGGGCAGAAAGATCGGCCTCGAGGGCGAGGAGACCCCCGGCGTGATGAGCGGTGTGGAGTTCCTGCGTTTGTCCAACCAGCAGACGCCCCTCGACGTCCATGGCAAAGTGGTGGTCGTGGGCGGCGGCAACGTGGCGGTCGACGTGGCGCTTACCGCGCGGCGTCTGGGCGACGCGGAAGTCCACATGATCTGCCTGGAGAAATGGGACGAGATGCCGGCGAGCAAGTGGGAGATCGAGCAGTCGCTCGAAGAAGGCATAAAGATACACACCTCGTGGGGTCCTTGCGGGATCATCCGGGAGGACGGCCGCGTCAAGGCGGTCGAGTTCAGGCGGTGCACTGCCGTATTCGACGACCTCGGGCGGTTCAACCCGACATTCCAGGACGGCGTGAGGAAGACCTACGATGCCGATATGGTCATCCTCGCCATCGGCCAGTCCCCGGAAACCGAGTTTTTGAAAGAGCTGCCCGGAGTCGAGATGCTCGGCGGCGGGTGGATCAAGGCAGACCCGATCTCGCTTGCGACCGGGCTTCCCGGCGTCTTTGCCGGGGGCGACATCGTGACCGGCCCGAAGATGGCGATCGATGCCGTGAGCCAGGGGCAGGAGGCGGCCGAGTCGATCATCCGGTACCTCGAAGGGAGGGACCTGAAAGAGGGGCGGTGCGCAAAAGAGGCGGAGCTGGTCGTCGAGGTGCCTGAAGGCATCGAGCGGCGTGCCCGTGCGGTTGTCCCCTCCATCCCTGTCGACGGCAGGAGGGGCTTCGACGAGGTGGAGCTGGCATTTGACGAGGCGACCGCGAGGCTTGAGGCGGAGCGCTGCCTGAACTGCAGGCGCTGCCTCGGGTGCAAGATCTGCGAGGAGGCGTGTAAGCCCGGCGCCATCAACTACTTGCAGGGGCCGGAAGAGGTGCGGGTCGATGTGGGAAGCGTGATCGTCGCCGCGGGCCTCGAAGAGTACGACCCTTCCATGCGGCCGGAGCTTGGCTACGGCGTCTACAGGAACGTGGTGACGAGCACCGAGTTCGAGCGGATCCTGTCCGCCACGGGGCCGACGTCGAGCATGGTCATGCGTCCCTCCGACGGGAAGGTGCCGAAGAAGGTGGCGTGGCTCCAGTGCGTGGGAAGCCGGGACAAGACAAACGAATACTGTTCGTCGGTCTGCTGCATGTATGCGACGAAAGAGGCGATCATCGCGAAAGAGCATCAGCATGACATAGAGCCGACGATCTTCTACATGGACGTGAGGGCCTTCGGCAAGGGGTTCGACCAGTACTACGAGAGGGCGAAGCACGAGCACGGCGTCCGCTACGTGAAATCTTCCATATCGAGGATCCTGGAGGACCCGGGGTCGACCGACCTCGAACTGGTCTATATCGATGAGGAGGGAAGGGTCGCTTCCGAGATGTTCGACATGGCGGTCCTGTCGGTGGGCATACGGCCGAGCCGGAGCCTTCCCGGCCTCGCCCGGGCCCTCGGCATCGGCCTCGACGGATACGGTTTCGTCCAGTCGTCCCCATTCAACCCCGTGGTCACGACAAGGCCGGGCATTTACGTGGCCGGCGCGTCGGAAGCGCCAAAGGATATCCCCGAGACGGTGACGCAGGCGTCGGGGGCCGCATGTGAGGCGGCTTCCGTCATCTATGAGGTGCGGGGCAAGGATTTCGTGGTCAAGCCGCTGCCCGAAGAGCGGGAGGTGCCGGTCCTCGAGCAGCCCCGGATCGGTGTCTTCATTTGCCACTGCGGCGTGAACATCGGCTCGGTGGTCAATGTGCCGGAGGTGAGAGAGTATGCGAAAAGCCTCCCCAACGTGGTGGTCGCCGATGACAACCTCTTCACCTGTTCTCAGGACACGCAGGAGAAGATGAAGCACTTCGTCAACGAGTACAGCCTCAACCGGGTGGTCGTCGCCTCCTGTTCGCCGCGCACGCACGAATTCCTCTTCCGCTCGACCATCCGCGAAGCGGGCCTCAACAAGTATCTCTTCGAGATGGCCAATATCAGGGACCAATGCTCCTGGGTCCACATGAGGGACAAGGAGGGCGCCACGAAAAAGGCGAAGACGCTGGTCAAGATGGCGGTGACCAACGCGAACTATATCAAGCCGTTGAAGGAAGTCGCCATCGGGGTGAACAAGAGCGCCCTCGTGTTCGGCGGAGGCCTGGCGGGCATGACCGCGGCCCTCAAGCTTGCGGGGCAGAACTTTGAGGTATTCCTCGTGGAGAAAGAGGCCGAGCTGGGCGGCAACCTCCGCCATATCCGCTCGACGTTGGACGGGACGGACGTCCGGGAGTTCCTCGCGAACCTGACCGAGCAGGTGGTGAGCCACCCGCTGATACACGTCATGACGGAGACGGCCGTGGTCGACCACTCCGGTTTTCAGGGCAATTTCGAGACCGGGGTCCTGCACGGGCCGACAATGGGCGGCGCGAAAGCTGAAGCACGGGATCGTGGTGGTGGCTACGGGAGGCGAGGAATTAAAGCCCAAGGGCCAGTACCGCTACGGAGAGGACGAGCGGGTCATGACCCAGATGGAGCTGGAGGCGCGGCTGGCTGAAAGGACGGCTGCCCCCGGCACGGCGGGTCACCATGATCCAGTGCGTGGGGTCACGGAACGAGGAGCGGCCTTACTGCAGCCGGATTTGCTGCTCCAACGCGATAAAGCATGCGCTGGAGCTCAAGGAGGCCACACCCGACCTCGACGTGGTGATCCTCTTCAGGGACGTGATGACTTACGGGTTCCTGGAGAAATACTACCTGAAGGCGCGCAAGGCCGGGGTGCGGTTCGTCGCGCTACGAGAAGGAGCGGCCGCCGGTCGTGCCGCAGTCAAACGGCAGGCTCGACCCTCACCTGCTATGACCCTTCGATCATGGAAGAGTTGACATTCGATACGGACCTGCTCGTGCTGAGCGCCGCCACAATCGCCCGGGACAACGAGGAGCTGGGGAACCTCCTCAAGGTGCCGAGGACCCAGGAAGGTTTCTTCCTGGAGGCCCACATGAAGCTCCGGCCTGTCGATTTCGCCTCCGACGGCATCTATCTGTGCGGTCTTGCCCATTCGCCGAAAAACATACGGGAGACCATCACCCAGGCGGAGGCTGCCGTGGCCAAGGCCTGTACCGTGTTGTCGAAAGACCGGATACTTGTCGGCGGCGTCGTCGCGGAGGTGGAGGCCGATAAGTGCGCCGCCTGCCTCACGTGCGTCCGTGCGTGCCCTTACAGCGTGCCCGTCATCAACGCGAAGGGAGAGGCGGAGATCGATATCAGCAAGTGCAAGGGGTGCGGCACGTGCGCGGCCGAATGTCCCGCGAAGGCCATAGACCTGATGCACTACCGGGATATCCAGATTATCGAGAAATCGGGCGCCATGCTTTCGGAGGGAGGGTGCGATGCAGTTTGAGCCTGAAATTGTCGCGTTTTGTTGCGAGTATTGAGCATACACCGCTGCGGACCTGGCAGGTTCGATGAGACTGAGCTATCCGACGAATGTGAAGATCGTCAAGGTGCCGTGCACGGGCAGGGTGGATATCATCCATATGCTCAAGGCCTTCGAGAACGGGGCCGACGGGGTTTATTGTGGCGGGATGCCTCGAAGGGGAGTGCCATTTCCTGAGGGGGAACCTGCGCGCCAAGAAGCGCGTGGGCCACGTGAAAGAGCTCCTTGAAGAGTGCGGCATCGGGGGGGAGCGTGTGGCCATGTACAACCTCTCATCCGCGCAGGGACAGCGCTTTGCAGAGATCGCGCGGGAGATGACGGAAAAGATAAGGGCACTGGGACCAAATCCCATTAAGAAGCATGGCGGCAGAGCGCAGAGCGCAGAGCGTTGAGGGTGGAGAGCAGAGAGCACAGTGCGCAGAATAATGAGGCGAGAATTCTTTGTCCTGGTTCTTACGCTATGCGCTCTGCTCTATGCTGCGACAGAAGGAGACATACAATGATAGTAGCAAACAGGAAGCCCTTCGAAGAGATCGTCGAAATGGTGAAGCCGTACCGAAAGATACTCCTCCTCGGCTGCAACGAGTGCGTGACCGTCTGTGCAACGGGAGGGTCAAAAGAAGTGGCGGTCCTGGCCTCGGAGCTGAGACTTTACCGGGAGAAGGAAGGGCAGCCCATCGAGATTACGGAGCACACCCTCGAACGGAACTGCGACCCCGAGTATGTGGAGAGCCTGAGGCCCATGGTCGGCGACTACGAGGCGGTGCTGTCGATGGCCTGCGGCTGCGGCATCCAGTTCGTCGGCGAGCACTACCGGGACATGCGCGTACTGCCCGCGGTCAACACGACCTTTGACGGGGTGGCCGAGGAGCAGGGGGTCTGGGCCGAGCGCTGTCTCGGCTGCGGCAACTGCATCCTCGACAAGACGCTGGGCATATGCCCGGTCACCCGGTGCGCCAAGAGCCTTTTTAACGGGCCCTGCGGCGGCTCCACGGGGGGCAAGTGCGAGGTAAATAAGGATACGCCATGCGGCTGGCAGCTTATAGTCGACCGGTTCAAAGAGATGAATATGATGGAAAAGTACATGGAGATCCAGCCGTTGAAAGATTGGTCGACAAGCCATGGTGGAGGACCGAGGAAAAGGGTGAGGGAGGATTTGAAGCTATGAGCGCGAGCAACCTTGAAAGAGTGCTGAAGAGCGGGAATTTTGCCGTTACCGGCGAATGTGGGCCTCCTCGGGGCGCGGATGCGGAAGTGGTACGAAAGAAAGGAGCGCACCTTAAAGGGCTATGTCGACGGCGTGAATGTGACGGACAACCAGACAAGCGTTGTCCGGATGTCGAGCTTCGCCTCATCCCTTGTACTGAAAGAGATGGGTTTCGATCCCATCATGCAGATGGTCTGCCGCGACAGGAACAGGATCGCCATGCAGAGCGACCTGTTAGGGGCTGCGGCGCTTGGTATTAATAACCTCTTGTGCCTTTCCGGTGACCACCAGAAGTTCGGCGACCATCCCACGGCAAAGAACGTCTATGATATCGACTCGATGCAGCTCATCCAGACCCTCAAACGTTTGCGGGACGAGGGGAAATTTCTGGGCGGTGAAGAGGTGAAGGGCAGGCCGGACATGTTCATCGGCTGCGCCGAGAACCCCTTTGCAGACCCCTTCGAGATAAGGGCCATGAGACTGGCAAAGAAAGCGGCCGCCGGGGCCCAGTTTGTCCAGACGCAATGCATCTTCAATGTCGAAAAGTTCGAGAAGTGGATGGAGATGGTTCGCGACCTGGGAGTCCACGAAAAGATCTATATCCTTGCAGGCATCACGCCCTGCAAGTCGATCGGCATGGCGCGCTACATGAAGACGTCCGTGCCCGGCATGGACGTGCCTGATGCGTTGATCGACCGTCTCAAAGGCGTCCCCAAGGAAAAGGTGTCCGAAGAGGGCATCAAGATCGCTGTCGAGACGATCCAGCGGGTGAGGGCGATAAAAGGTGTCGCCGGTGTCCACCTTATGGCCATCGAGTGGGAAGAGAAGGTCCCCGAGATGGTCCAGGCGGCGGGCCTCCATCCAAGGCCATGAGGTCAATTAAGGCCAATGATCGGTTGATCGGTTGAATAGTTGATCGGATAAGGATGTCCCCTCCATCGACAAAAGGTTGATGGAGGGGATTTTTGTTTCAAAGATCGACTAAACCGAGGTTACTGTTCCGCTACCCAACTGTTCCGTTATCACTTAATCGTGAATTCGTACCGTATCTGCTGTATTCATTGACAAACAAAAGGCGGCAGCCTACAATTGAAAGAATCTAGGACGGAAGAATGGGCGATATAAAAACGATGTTCGATCCCAAAAGCATTGCCCTCATAGGTGCCAGTGATAAGGAGCGTTCTGCAGGGAGGATCATCCTCGAAAACCTTTTACTTTCAAAAGAAAGAAAGATTTTTCCGGTAAATCCTCAAAGAAAAAGGATATTTAATGTGGTCGACTGTTATCCAAGTATTTCGCGGGTACCCGGGCCGGTGGATCTCGCAATCATCGCAACGCCTGCTCAGATAGCGCCTTCACTTATGGAAGAATGCGGCAAGGCGGGAGTACAGGGGTTGATTATTGTTTCGGCAGGATTTAAAGAGGCAGGCACCGAGGGTGAGGAGCTGAGGGGCGGGTGGTTGAGCTTCAAAAGGAATACAAGATGAAACTCCTTGGCCCCAATTGCCTGGGGTTCATCAGGCCCCATCTCGACTTGAACACGACTCCCGTGGAGGCAAACCCTGTCAGGGGAAACATTGCCTTCATCTCGCAGAGTGGTGCCTTCGGGAGGGCATTGCTGCACTGGGGTATTAATGCTCATATGGGTTTTAGCATGTTTGTTTCTCTCGGATCAATGATCGACGTGGATTTTGGTGAGATGATCGATTTTCTCGGTTACGATCGCTATACAAGAAGCATTATGATCTACATGGAGGAAAGTATCGGTGATGTAAAGAAGTTCATGAGCGCTGCCCGTGGTTTTGCGCGTAACAAGCCGATCGTTGTGCTTCGGCCGCCCCGGCTCACCGAGGGCAGAACGCCTGCCCGGACCCATACGGGACAGATGGCCATAAGCGACCGCGTGTATGACGCGGTACTGAAAAGGGTCGGTGTCGTGCGCGTGAAGGCCACAGCCGACCTATTTAATACCGCCGGTGTCCTTTACTCGAAGCGCTTACCAAAAGGCCCGAGGTTGGTAATCATTACCAACGCGGCCGGGGTTGGTACCATGGCTACCCATACCCTCCTGGAACTCGGCGGCAGACTTGCGAGACTCTCCGCGGAGAATTTGGCAGCCCTGAGATCTATTATGCCCCCTTATTGGAAAGAAGGAAACCCCGTGGATGTTTTGAGAGACGCAGATGTGGAACGCTACACAGAAGCCATTAAGATCTGTTTAGACGATCCGGATGTGGACGGGATATTGGTCATCTTTACCCCTCAGGAGGCAGCCCAGCCTGATGAGCTTGCCTGTGCCGTAGCAAACATTGCGAACGACGCTTGGAAGCCGATTATTACCTCGTGGATGGGCGGGAGGGACGTGCAGGATGGAAGAGAGATCTTTCTGGAGAACAATATACCGATTTACGAGACGCCTGAAGAAGCTGTAAAGACGTATCTTTATATGTATAGCTATGAGCGGAATCTCGAACTTTTGTATGAGACACCTGCCGACCTTCCCGTGGACCAGGCGCCGCCAAAGAATAGCCTCAAGGCACTGATCAAGAAAGCGGCTGCCACGGGCAGGCTCCTTCTTACCGAGGAAGAAGCGGAGAGGTTCCTCAGCAACTACGGTATACCCACCAATAGGAGCTATCTGGTACAGACACGTAGAACAAGCCGTAAACACGGCAAAAATGATCGGGTACCCGCTGGTGCTCAAGATTGCCTCACTCGATATCACTTACAAAAGCGATGTGGGGGGCGTTGTCACAGGTATAAATTTGGAGGAGGAACTCCGGGAAGAGTACGAAAAGCTTATAAAAAGGGTCGGGCAGAATTGCCCCGGGCGCAAGGATAGAGGGTGTCACCGTTCAAAAGATGATGGAAAAAATAGATTACGAGATCATTTTGGGGGCGAAGAAAGATGCGGATTTTGGATCTGTCATCCTCTTCGGGATGGGAGGTATGGACGTTGAGATTTTCAGCGACTTTTCCGTCGGCCTGCCTCCCTTGAATCAGACGCTCAGTCGGAGGTTGATGGAGGAAACCAGGGTGTATCGACTGCTTCAGGGCCATCAAGGGAAGCCTCCGGCCGATCTGAAGCAACTGGAACAGATCATTGTCAGTTTCTCGAACCTTATCGTAGATTTCCCTGAAATCCTGGAAGTGGACATCAACCCGATTGCCTTGTGTAATGGTAATGCCTGTGCACTGGATGCGAAAATTGTGATCGACAAGAATTGCCTTAACCAGAGTGCTCCTTATCCGCACCTGGTTCTTACGCCCTATCCCACAAAGTATATTACGGACTGGAAGCTTGCGGATGGCACCGACGTGCTTCTCCGGCCCATAAGACCGGAGGACGAACCGCTCGAACACGAAATGCTGATGAGCCTGTCAGAGGAGACGCTGCGCGAACGGTTCTTTCAGGTCATAAAGCACATCAGCCATGAGATGCACATAAGGTTCTGCAACATAGATTACGACAGGGAAATGGCAATCGTGGCCGAGATCAGGCAAGGTGAGAAACGCAGGATCATTGGCATAGGAAGGCTCATCGTCGAGCCTGATGCGAAGAAAGGGGAGTTTGCCGTCGTAGTGCACGATGACTTTCATGGCAAGGGTCTCGGATACAAGCTCGTGGATATGATGATTGGAATAGCCCAGGAGAAAGGCCTGGACGAGTGTTACGCCTTTGTGCAGTCCGACAACAAAAAAATGATCAGTGTATGCAGAAAGCTGGGATGTGGCATAGAGGCCCTGCCGGATAGCCTGAGCGGGGTGAGCCTTCTCCTGAAATAGTCTTTGATGAAGCAGCAATTCCCCAGTATCAGGAAATACTGCCGTCACCTTTCCTTATGTTATCGGCAGAAGAACAGTGAACGTGGACCCATTACCCGGCGCACTTTCCACGTCTATGGTGCCCCCGTGATCCTGTATGATGCCGTAACAGACCGACAGGCCGAGCCCCACCCCTCTCACCTGTTCCTTTGTGGTGAAAAAAGCGTCAAAAATCTTTTCCCTGATTTCCTCACTCATCCCGATCCCTGTATCCCGGATAATGACCCTCAGGAGGTTATCCTCCATCTTCGTCGCCACGCTGAGCGCTCCCCCATGGGGCATCGCTTCCATCCCGTTCTTTATTATGTTGAGGAAAACCTGCCTCATCTGTCCCGGCGAGACCATGATTGCCGGGACGGTCTCGTCGAACGTCGTAACCAGCTTTATGTCTGACTCCCGCAACTGCTTTTCCATGAGCATCAGGATGCCCTCCAGGAAGCTGTTGATACTGACCTCTTTTCGCGCCTCTTCCTCGGGCCTCGAAAATGTGAGCATGTTCTTCAGCATGATGGAGAGCCGGTCCACCTCTGAAAGCGACATATCGAGGAGCTTCCGCCTCCTGCTCGTTTCCGGTATTTCCGCCTTAAGCAACTCCAGAGTGTTCATGATGCCGTAGAGCGGGTTATTCACCTCGTGAGCGATCTGCGATGTGAGCCTCCCCATTGCCGCGAGCCTCTCTGCCTGGACCAACTGGTCCTGGGTCTCCTTGAGCTTTCTCTTCACCATGACCATCTCGCTTATATCCTTGAATATGCCGATTTCTGCCAGCTCCTCGCCCTTCTCGTCGAAAAGGATCGATGCCGAAAGACTGATATCGATCACCTCTCCGGCCTTGTTCTTGACATAGAGCTCGGTCGGGGGCAAAATTCCCTTTTTGCCGAATTTTTCGTCAAGCATCATCTCCCGCATCTTCCTGGCTAGCCCCCTCGGATAGAGATCCTTGATGTTCGCCCGCCCTATAAGCTCGTCGCTGCTGTAGCCGAGGAGCTGCTCTGCCGCCTTGTTATACATGATGATGTCGCCCTTCGAATCCGTCACGATGATGCCATCGGGAGATGCCTCTATGAGCCTGTTGAGGAAGTGGTTTACTTCTCTCAGATTCTTTTCCATCTTTTTTCGCTCGGTGATATCCATCATCATTCCCTGGTAGCCGATTACCTCGTTTCGTTCATTGGTGATGGTCTGCGATGTAAGGAGAATGGTTATGGTCTCACCGTTTTTCTTCTTGAAAGTGACTTCGTAGTCCTTTACATACCCTTCTTTCTCTATGATTCCTTGAAATTTTCTTCTATCTTCAGGATTTTCATAGACATCCCTGGTGAGATCGAGCGCAAGGATTTGCTCCTTGTTTTCGTATCCGAGCATCTCCACCATTGCCTGATTACAGTCTGTAAACTTGCCTTCTTTGCTGCTTATGTAGACTCCATGTCTGATGCTTTCGAAGAGGCGCCGATATTTTTCCTCGGACAGCCGCACCTGGGCTTCCATCCGCTTCCGCACGCTAATGTCCCGCATGTAGATGTAGAGCTTCTGCTTTTCACCGATTTTCCCTACCGCTATGCAGACTTCGCAATCCTTCAGGTCCCCCGTCTTGTGGATCACGGGCATCTCGGTGCAGACCTTCCTGCCCTCATCGCCGCTGATCTCCTTCTCCATGTCGGCCAGGATGTTGCAGCGACTCCTCCGAGAGGAACAACCCGATGCCGCCTCTGTACAGCTCTTCCTTGGAAAACCCCGTTATCACCAAGGCCATGGTGTTCACATACTCGACCCTGCCCGTCTTTTCAGTGACGATGATCCCATCGTCTCCCATTTCGAGAATCTTCTCAAGCTTTTCACGAGAGTTCTTCTAACTCTGGCTCCCTCGCCGATTCTTTTTTTTGTTGCAAGCGGCGCATGGTTACTCCTCCTCCCTTCGCACCTTTCTCAAAAATGATAATACCATGGGGCAAAACAATTCATCATCAAAAATTTTTCACAAATTTCACTTGACAAATTCGAAAAAAGCTGTAATATTTATAATAACAGTAAAAACTATAAAATCATAATTGGGGTTTATCATGGAAATCATCACCATATCAGAGGCAAGTAAGATCTGTGGAGTATCGCTCAAGACACTCATAAACTGGATAGACGCGGGCCACATAAAGGCATACAAGACGCTGGGGGGTCATCGTCGGATACAAAGGGATGATCTCTACCGGTTTATGGAGGAGCATCACATGCCCATGCCAAAAGAAGAAAAGGCCGATACGCGCAAAAGAATACTGGTGGTGGATGATGACAAGATCATCGTGGAGAGTATCGTGCTGGCTCTCGAAGAAGATGAACACGGCTATGAAGTGATATCTGCAGGTGATGGATTCGAAGCAGGCTTGCAAGTGAGCCACTTTAAGCCGGATCTTCTCATCCTCGATATTATGATGCCGGACATCAACGGCTATGAGGTGTGCAAGAGAATCAAAGGCAATCCGGAATCCCGGCACATAAAGGTCATTGCTCTCTCAGCGTACCTGGACGAACACAATCTCAACAAAATGAAGGAGTTTGGAGCCGATGTATGTTTTTCCAAGCCCTTGCCGCTGCCGGATCTCAGAAAGGAAATTGCGAGATTGCTCGGGATCTAAAATAGGGGGCTGCCATGTCTTTTATAGAATGTTTGCAAAAAGACAGATTTGTGGTCACATCGGAGGTACAGGTATCAGTCGAAACCGATACGAGCGCCATGGTCGGCGCGCTGAACAAGATAAAGGGAAGAGTCGACGGGCTTATCGTTTCGGAGGTAGAAATCGAAGGCGTCGTCTGTGATTCCGTTAACGTCTGCAGCACGCTCAGGCTGAGTGGTTACGACCCCTTGCTCGAGACAACGACGAGGGAAAAGAACAGGATAGATCTCCAGAGTCAGCTTATCAAAGCCTCTGACGCAGGAATCCAAAACCTCCTGACCTTCACCCGCGATTACCGGTTAACCGGTGATGGCTTGAACGAGATGATGTTTTTCCACGTCGACTCGGCAAAACTCTTCTCGGTCCTGGACTCCCTGAAAGAAGGCCATGATGTCAAAGGGAATCAGCTCAACAAAAGCGTAGAGTTTGCCGTCGGCGCAGGTATCGATTCGTCATGGGGGAAAAGAGTGCCTGATCTCGAACTAAGAGAGATGGAGCACATGGTCCAGTTGGGGACGAAATACTTCATCACAACACCTGTCTTTGATCTGGACGACTTTTCCCAGTTCGTGGAGAGGGTAAAGCCGTTCGGCATTCCTATTATTGCTGAGGTAATCCTTATCAGGTCAGCGGGGATGGGTCATCTCCTCAACAAATATATCCGACCCAATCTCGTGCCGGGCAACATGATCCAACGGCTTCTCAAGGCCCCTGACAAGGAAAAGGCAAGCGTCGAGATATTTACCGAGTTGATAAAGGGTCTCAGGGGCACGTGCCACGGCATACACATCGTCCCTTATGGAGCAGAAGACAAGATTTCTAAGTACCTGGATGCCGTAAAGCTCTAGGAAGGAGGCTTGTCCCGTGTCTGAGATTCGCAGCGTACAGCCATCCGGTTCTCCTCCCGACTTCTCCTCTTTGGCGGAGCTCGCCAACGTCCAGGACTGCTTCCAGTGTCAGAAGTGCTCGGCCGGATGCCCGGTGGCTTTTGCAATGGATTATAAGCCCAACCAGGTCATACAGATGGTCTCTCTGGGCATGAAAGATAGGTTGTTGGCCTGTAAGACCATCTGGATCTGCGCCTCCTGCTACACATGCAGCACCCGCTGTCCCAATGAGATTGACGTTGCGGGGGTGATGGACTGGCTTCGCCAGACTGCGCTTAAGGAAAACGTCGCTGTGGCCGAAAAAGAGGTCCCCTTTTTTCATGCAGCCTTTCTCGACTCGGTCCGCACCCATGGTCGGGTGCACGAACTTTCCATGATGGCCCGTTACAAAATGAAGACCCGCAGGTACTTTGACGATATAAAGCTCGGCTGGAAGATGTTCACAAGGGGGAAACTGAGAATTTTCCCTTCGAACATTAAACGAAAGAAAGAGGTTGCCGGCCTTTTCAGGAGTCCCGGACCATAAGAAAGGAGGAGGCTATGAAGGCTTCCTACTATCCGGGCTGCGCCCTGCACGGGACGGCCTTAGAATACGACGAGTCAGCCAGAGCTGTCGCGAGGCTACTGGACGTCGAACTGGTCGAGCTTCCCGATTGGAATTGCTGCGGGGCCAGCTCAGCCCATGCCACCGATGAAGCCCTGGCCTTCGACCTGGCCGCCCGAAACCTGACCATTGCGGGAGCTCAGGGAATGGACCTCATCGTTCCCTGTGCGGCTTGCTACAGCCGTCTTAAAGCGGCGGAGAGAAAGATCTCGGGGGACGGAGGAAGGGATAGCAGTTTCCGGGTTCTCAATCCTCTGGAATTCCTCTTTCTCTCAGGCCTTTCCGTCAGGCTGCAAGAGCTTGTAAAACGGCCCCTCACGGGACTGAAGGCCGTCTGTTACTATGGCTGTCTGCTCGTCAGACCTCCGGATGTCACCGGAGCAAAGCAGTACGAGCATCCGGAGGAGATGGACCGGCTGATCGAGCTTATGGGGGCAGAGCCGATCCCCTGGTCGTACAAGACAGATTGCTGCGGCGGGAGTCTCGTCCTCACGAGAACCGATATCGTGATGCGTTTGACGGGTAAGCTTTTCGAAAAGGCGATCGAGGCCGGCGCAGAGGCCATGGTCGTTGCATGTCCGCTTTGCCAGTCGAACCTTGATTCCAGGCAGGAGGAGATTTCCCGGGAGTCAGGCAGCCATTATGAACTGCCCATATTCTATTTCACCGAACTGATCGGCCTGGCCATGGGCCACAGGGATGCGGATAAGTGGTTCAGGCGCCATTTCGTGGACCCGAGGAAGCTTCTCGCTTCAAAGGGTCTCGTCTGGGGTAGATCAAATGAAAAAGATTGAGCAGCAAGGGGACAACGGGAAAGTCGGGGCCGTGCTGGTGGTGGGTGGTGGCGTAGGAGGGATGCAGGCCGCTTTAGACCTGGCCAACTCCGGCTTCAGGGTATACCTCACCGAAGAGGGCACGGCCATCGGCGGGCGGATGGCCCAGCTCGACAAGACGTTTCCCACGAACGACTGCGCTATGTGCATCATCAGTCCCAAGCTGGTCGAAACCGGCCGTCACCTCAACATTGAGTTGATGACCGATACTGAAGTGGCCAAGGTAGAAGGGAAGGCCGGCGATTTCACCGTCACGCTCCGTCACAAACCGCGCTATATCGACGTGGCTAAGTGTACGGGATGCACTGAGTGCGCGCAGGTCTGTCCCGTGATCATTCCCGGTCGGTTTGATGGGGGGATGGCAAAGCAGCGGGCCGCCTACAAGCTTTACCCGCAGGCCGTCCCCAATGCGTATGCTATTGAAAAAAAGGGGATTGCTCCGTGTCGTCACGCCTGCCCGTCGGGCCAGCGGGCGCAGGGTTACATCGCCCTTATCCGGGAAAACCGTTATGAGGATGCACTCCGTGTGATCAAGGAAGACAACCCGTTTCCGGGCATCTGTGGGCGCATCTGTAATCATCGTTGTGAAAATGCCTGCAACAGGGCACTTCTTGATCAGGCGCTCGATATCCGCGCACTCAAACGCTTTGTCACGGACAAAGTCTATGCGAAGCCACGCCAGCCGGCCCAGGCGATCACACCGACACAGACCAAACGGGTGGCTATTGTCGGCGCTGGGCCTTGCGGGTTGACGGCGGCGCAGGATCTGGTGCGGGTTGGTTATCCTGTTACTGTATTTGAGGCACTTCCGGTGGCCGGCGGGATGCTGCGGGTCGGCGTACCCGAGTATCGGCTACCGAAGGAGATCATCGAGCGTGAGGTGGCTGACATTGTGGACCTGGGGGTGGACCTGCGACTCAATAGCCCGGTTGACGAACCTCGACGATGTGTTCAAGCAGGGTTACGATGCGGTGCTGATCGCCGTGGGCGCGCACGAGGGTATCCGGCCGCCCATCCCCGGAGCGGATCTGGATGGGGTGCTTATCAATACCGTATTTCTACGCGACGTGAGACTGGGCCGCCCGCCGGAACTGGGGGATCGTGTGATCGTGATTGGCTCGGGGGACGTTGCTATGGACTGTGCCCGTACGGCTGTCCGGCTGGGTAAAGAGGTGCACGTCCATTACCGCCGGTCACTCAATGAGGCAACGGCTGACCCCCTTGAGATCGAGCACGCACAGGCTGAAGGCGTCACGTTTCACTATCTTTCAAACCCCGTCGAGATTCTTGCCGACGGGAAAAACCGTGTGGCCGGGATTCGATTGGTCCGGATGGAGCTGGGCGAGCCGGATGAGAGCGGTCGGCGCCGGCCCATGCCGGTAGCGAGGATCGGAGCATGTCATACCGTGTGATAACGTGATCTTTTCCGTGGGTCAGCGCGCCGGTCTTGGTTTTATTCCTGAGAGCGTCGGCGTCGGCCTGACCCGTGAGGCAACGATTGCCGTCAATCCGAATACCTTTGCAGCGACCCGTGCAGGCGTGTTTGCTGCGGGGGATGTGACGAAAGGAACGGCTTTCGTCATTGAAGCGGTGGACTCCGGTCATAAGGCAGCGGCCAGTATCCACAGGTACCTTCAGGGCGAGGACCTGGAACCCCCATCGAGGCCGGAACTGCCCGTCATCAAGTTAACACAAGAGGAAATCAACGAACGAGTCGTCCACGGCGAGGTGCACGTTACGCCAAGGGTACGCATGCAGGCCCGCACCGTGGAGGAACGGAAACGCTCGTTCGATGAAGTTAACCTGGGCTTTACCGATGAGGAAGCTCAAGCTGAGGCGGCCCGATGTTTGGCATGCGGAGTATGTTCGGAGTGCCTGAGCTGCTACTACATTTGCGGCATGAAGGCGATTGACCATGACATGGTGGAGCGGCTGGAAGAGGTAAAAGTAGGCTCAATCATCCTGTCGCCCGGCTTTGAGGTCTACGACGCTGTCCTGTCACAAGAGTACGGCCTGGGGCGTTACGCCAACGTGCTGAATGCAGTTCAGTTTGAACGCATCCTTTCTGCATCCGGTCCGACCATGGGACATATCGAACGCCTTTCCGACAGCAAAACGCCCAAGAAGATCGCCTTTCTCCAATGTGTGGGCAGCCGTGACAGCAAACACCCATACTGCTCGGCAGTCTGCTGCATGTACGCTACCAAGGAAGCAATCATTGCGAAAGAACATGAAAGGGAGATCGAGCCCACCATCTTCTTCATAGATATGCGGGCCTATGGGAAAGGATTCGATGCGTACTTCGAGCGGGCACGAGGCGAGCACGGCGTCCGTTACGTCCGCTGCATGATTTCCAGGGTGGTCGAAGACCCTCGGACGAAAAACCTTCAGATTACTTACGTTGACGAGTCAGGGGAGATCAAGGAAGAGACCTTCGACATGGTGGTCCTCTCGGTGGGCATGGCACCTTCGAGGTCGGCCAGGGAACTGGCCAAAGAACTGAGCATTGACCTCAATCCTTACGGATTTGCAAAGACCGACCCTTTCACGCCGCTCTCTACTTCAAGGTCGGGCATCTACGTCTGCGGTGCTTTTCAGGGACCGAAAGACATCCCCGAAACCGTCGCCCAGGCGAGCGGCGCTGCAGGAGCGGCGTCCGCAATGCTCTCCGAGGCCAGGGGAACTATGGTGGCCCTCAAGGAGTACCCGGAGCAGAGGGATGTGTCGGGGGAGGTACCGAGGATCGGTGTATTCGTCTGCCGCTGCGGGAGCAACATCGGCGGAGTCGTCGATGTTCCAGGTCTCAGGGAGTACGCGGCCTCTCTTCCGGATGTGGTCTATGCGGAAGAGAACCTCTACACCTGCTCCCAGGATACACAGGTAAAGATCAAGAAGGCTATCGAGGAGTACAGGCTCAACCGGGTGGTGGTAGCCTCATGCTCTCCCCGCACCCACGAGACTCTATTTCAGGAGACTATCCGTGAGGCGGGTCTCAACCGCTACCTCTTCGAGATGGCCAACATCCGCGATCAATGCTCGTGGGTACATATGAGCCAGAAAGAGGACGCGACGTTAAAGGCCCGAGGGTTGCTCCGCATGGCCGTCGCCAACGCGCGCCTCGTGCGTCCGCTGGAAAAACAGAGCAAAGGGGTCGTCAGGCGGGCCCTGGTCATTGGAGGAGGGTTATCCGGCATGACCGCGGCGACGGGCCTGGCGAGTGCAGGGTTTCGAGGTCTTCTTGGTGGAAAAGCAGGAAGAATTGGGTGGCAACCTGCGCCACCTGTACACGACGGTGGACGGCAAGGATGTTCGGAAATTCCTGCAGGAGCTGAGAGAGCAGGTACTGGACGATCCGACGCATCAAGGTATTTCTCAATGCCGACATTACCAATTTTTCAGGCTATGTGGGTAACTTCAAGACTACCCTCACTGTCGGATCGGGAGCCGCCGTGTACGAACTGGAGCACGGCGTCGCCATTGTGGCTACAGGCGGCGATGAACTGAAGCCCCAGGAATACCTTTACGGAGAAGACAAAAGGGTCTTGACCCAGCTGGAGTTGGAGAAAGGGCTGGCCACAGGTGGAATAAACGCATCAGAATTGAGAGAAGTGGTAATGATTCAATGCGTGGGATCGCGCAACGAGGAGCGCCCTTACTGCAGCAGGGTCTGCTGCGCAGGAGGCGGTAAAAAACGCCCTCTCGATAAAGGCGCTCAACCCTACGACGCGGGTCATCATCCTCTATCGCGACATGCGCATGTACGGTTTCCTGGAAGAGCATTACGCCCGTGCACGCCATGCCGGGATCCGTTTCATCCGGTACGAAGAGAAGCGCAAACCGCAGGTATCGGCCGCCGAACGGTGCCCTGGAACTGACAGCATACAACCCTGTCTTGCGGGAATCTGTCTCTTTCCACCCTGATCTTCTCGTTCTTTCCACTGCCACGGTGCCTGCCGATACAGCGCAACTCGCGGCCACGCTGAAAGTCCCCAGGACGACGGACGGCTTCTTTCTGGAAGCGCACATGAAGCTTAGGCCTGTCGACTTCGCCTCTGAGGGTATCTACCTTTGCGGGATGGCCCACTCTCCGAAGCTGATCGATGAGAGTCTTTCTCAGGCCTCTGCCGCGGTATCACGGGCATGCACCATCTTGAGCAGGGAGACGATCCAGGTGGGCGGGGTGGTCTCGGTCGTAGACGCAGGAGAAGTGTGCTGCCTGCCTCTCATGCGTCCGGGTCTGCCCGTACAACGTACCCACAATTAATGCGGAAGGCGCGGCAGAGATCGAAGTCGCAAAATGTCAGGGATGCGGCCTCTGCGCATCCGAGTGTCCGGCCAAAGCAATCACCCTCCAGCACTTTACGGACGAGCAGATCATTGCAAAAGTCGGCGCCATTTCAGATTTTTAATAATAGGACCTAGAGGTCCTATAAGACCTATTATTAAAAAAAGATCAGCGGAGCGCGAGGTTGACCGTTGTCATCTCTTCGTCCTCTGCCTCGATGGTAAACCCGAGCTTCTTGCAGATGGCGATCATTTTCTCGTTCTCCGTCAATATCTCGCCGTAAATGCGCTCAAGCCCTTTCTCCTCCGCGATGCCGATGAGCACGTCCACGAGCTTGGGACCGAGTCCCTTGCTCTGATAGTCGTCATGGACGAGGACGGCGAATTCTCCCGATTTGAACTCGCGGTCGATGATGAGGCGTCCGATGCCGATCATCTTTCTCTTCTCGTTTTCCCTCACCTCGGCCACGATGGCCATTTCCCTGTCATAGTCGATGTTGCAGTAGCGCACGAGCATTTCATGGGAGATATCCTTGATTATGTTGAAGAACCGCCCGCGCATCGTCGCCTCCGACAGGGTGCTCAGAAGCTCGTGCTCCAGGGGCTCGTCTTCCGGCTTGATCGGCCTCAGGAGCACGTTCGTGCCGTCCGGGAGCAGCCAGTGGCTGACATACCGGGTCGGGTAGGGCGTAATGACGACATGGGGATATTGGGTCCCTTGCTCGACCTCGCTTTCTTCGAGGATGATCCGCGCGTTCACCGCAAGGGCCTTGCCGTTGGATATCACGATCGGATTGACGTCCATCTCCGCGATCTCAGGGAAATCGACGATGAGATTTGAAAAGCTGACGATGATCTGCTCGATCTCGCGAAGCTCGGCGGGCTTTTTCGCCCGGAGACCCTTGAGCCTTTTGTAGATCTCGGTCTCCTCCATGAGGAGCCTGGCAAGGGTCTGGTTGAGAGGGGGTATGCCGAACGACACGTCTCGGTAAACTTCCGCGCGCATCCCCCCCATTCCAAAGAGGACAATGGAACCGAAGTCGGTGTCTTTCTTCGCTCCCAGCATAAGCTGATAATCGACATGCTCGACCATTTTCTCGATGGTCACCGCCGTGATCGTCGCCCCGGGGCCCTCTCCCTGACCCTTTCCAGGAGGCCTTCATATGCCCCTTGCATTCTGTCCGCGCAATGGACCGCGGTTGTTCCGCCCACCTCGCTCCTGCGCAGGATATCGGGGGAGACGACCTTGAGCACGACGGGATAGCCGATCCTGTCTGCCCAGCTTGCCGCGGACTCGACGCCGTTGACGATGAACGCGGTGGTGGTCGGGATGCCGTAGCTCTTGAGAAAATTCTTCGAATCCGCCTCGCTCAGGATCCTTCTGCCCTCCTTCAGCGTTCTCCTGATGAAAGCCTTGAGGTTGTTCTTCGGCGGTGACTGGTCCACGGGCAGCTCTGCAGGGGTTTCATAGAGGAGCTCCAGGTTCCTCTTGTACCGGTACATATAGAGGTAGGTCTTTATCGCCTCTTCCGGCGTCTCGTACATGGGTATGTGGTTTTCTTTGAGGATCTCCATCCCTTCCTGAACACTGCTCGTACCCATCCAGGTGACGATCACCGGCTTGTCCGCCTGTTTCGCGATCTCCGCGACGGCCGTCGCAAGCACGGTCGGCTGGGCCGCCGTGCTGGAGGCATAGATCACGAGGATCCCTTCTACGTGCCGGTCTGCGAGGCAGGTGTTGATGGCTTTTGTGTAGCGCTCTACATCCGCATCCCCGAACAGGTCCACGGGGTTGTTCTTGCTCCAGTGAGCCGGCAAGAAAGCGCTCAGCTCTTCGATGGTTTCCGGGGTGAGCTGGGCCAGGCTTCCTCCGAGGCCCATGAGGATATCGGTCGCCATGACGCCGAGTCCGCCGGCATTGGTGACGATCGCCAGGGAAGGTCCTTTCGGAAGGTTCTTGGACCGGAGCACCTCGGCCGCGTTGAAGAGGTCCATGATCTCCCGGACCCGGACCACTCCCGCCCGTCTGAAGGCAACGTCATAGGCCGCGTCATAGCCCGCCATGGAGCCCGTGTGAGAGAGCGATGCCCGGGCGCTTTCCTTGAATTGGCCCGATTTTACTACGATGATCGGCTTGTTCCGGGCAAAACTCCGGGCTGCGCTGATGAATTTGCGCGCGTTGCCGACCGCCTCCATGTAGATCATGATGCTCCGGGTCTTGGGGTCTTCGCCGAGAAAATCGATGAGATCGCCGAAATCGATATCGACCATGGAGCCGAGCGAGATGAACATGCTGAACCCTATATGGGTGTTTGCCGCCCAGTCGAGCAGCACGCGGCCCAGTGACGCGCTCTGCGAAATGAAAGCGATGTTCCCCTCGTCCGGCTGCACATCGAAAATGGAGGTGTTGAGACCTATGCTCGGCCTGATGATGCTCCCCCGGTTGGGTCCCAGGATCCTCATGCCGTAAGTCTTTCTGATCTCCTTGAGCGCCTCTTCCAGCTTCCTTCCCTCTTCCCCTGCCTCTCTGAAACCGCCCGAAACGATGACGATCCCCTCCACTCCCGCTTTCCCGCAGGCTTCAGCGATTTGCGGAACGGTGGGGGCGGGGGTAGAGATGACCGCGAGGTCGATCTTTTCCGGAATGCTTGCGATGTCGGGATACGAGACCAGATCGAACAGGCGTGCGCCCGTGGGGCTCACCACGAGCGGTTTCGGTCTCGCGCCTTTCTTTGCCTTCTTTCCGGCCTCGGTTGCGTCCGTCTGCCCGTGTACCCAGAATGTCTTGTGCTTGTCCGAGAGAAGGAGATTGGAGAGAAGAACGCTTTCGACCGAGCCCTCCGCTTCCATGTCGCCGAAGACGGCAATCGTTTTCGGATCGAACATTTTCCTTATGTCGCCCATCTCGTACCCCTTTTGCCCCTTGCCCCGGCTTCTTATAGGATATGTTTCCGGTTGCGGGAGGCAAGTCCCCGATCGTGCGGGCGGCGTCATAAAGAGCCGCGTATCCGTCCGGGTGAGCTTTCGATCAGCGTGTTCCTTCTCCACCCATATCGAGTGTTCCACGAGTCCGAAGGTCTTGAGCGCCTCGCTTATGCTCAGGCCCGCTCTGCTCCCTTCGTGGTGAAAGGAATTGGTATCCCAGGTGAGACTCAGCGCCAGGTCCGTCTGATATGATGCGCTGTTATACATATGGACCCGGACCAGTCCGGCTTCCCCGGCCGCGCGCCTCATCGTGTCGAGGAGCAGGCCGGCCACATTGTCCAATTGGGCGTGGGTTGTCCTCAATCGTATCATCTCCATCCAGAGCATCAACTACGAGAAAGCATAAAGCGTGCCAGACTTGAGAAAAATCAGGATGTCTTTGACCCACTGTGATAAACGGCGCACAATACTATTAAATGCCACAGAAAGTTCTGTCATAATTGGAAGATATATTGTAGATTATCAGATATGTGAGAGTTATCACAACACGTATGAATCGAGAGGCCCATGCCCAGGAATGATTTTTTTCGGGAGTTCACTTTTCGCATCTGCGGAAGTCTCAACATAGGCGAAGCGCTTGGCGCTGCCTCTTTATGTCGGAAGATCCTGCCGGCGGATGAATTGGTGCTGACCGTGTATAACCCCGCCCTCGGGATGCTCGAAATCGTTGCACGGGCCGACGAAAAAGGCTTCGTCACAGAACCGGAGAGTGTGCCCATGCCTCTCCATGTGCGGAAGGAGTTGGAGAACGTCCAGCGTTATCGCCGGGTGAGGATAAAGAACGACGTGTGGCAGGACCCCATCATCAAAGAGGTTGCCCTGCAGGTCAAATGGCCCGAAATCTCGGTGATCGTCGCACGCCTCATTATTCAGCATAAATTTATCGGCTCCCTTATCGTCCGCGCGAACGGACCGGACAGGTATACCGAGGAGCACGGGGAACTCTGGGCGACGGTCAATGAGCCGGTGGGGATCGCCCTCGCCAACAGCCGGCAGTACCAGGAGCTTCTGAAGCTCAAAGAGACCCTCGCCGACGACAACCGGTACCTCCATAACGAGCTTCGAAAAAACATAGGGGCCCAGATCGTCGGCGCCAACTTCGGTCTCAAGGAAGTGATGGACCAGGTCTACAGGGTTGCCCCCCTGTCCAGCCCGGTCCTTCTGGTAGGCGAGACAGGGAGCGGCAAAGAGATCATCGCGAATGCCATCCATAACCTCTCGCCCCGGAACAGCGGTCCTCTCATCACGGTAAATTGCGGGGCTATTCCCGAATCGCTCATCGACAGCGAGCTCTTCGGCCACGAGAAGGGGGCTTTTACGGGCGCCCTCACGGACAGGAGGGGCCGCTTCGAGCGGGCCGACAAGGGCACCATCTTTCTCGACGAGGTGGGCGAGCTTCCCCTTCAGGCGCAGGTGAGACTCCTCAGGGTGCTTCAGGAGAAGGAGGTCGAGCGGGTAGGCGGGTCCCAGCCTATCAAGGTAGATATAAGGATCATCTCGGCCACCCACAGGAGCCTCGAGAAGCTGGTCGCGGAAGGGGCCTTCAGGGAGGACCTCTATTACCGGCTCCGGGTTTACCCCATCCGCATTCCGCCTCTCCGGGAGCGCAGGGCGGACATCCCGGCCCTCGTGGAGCATTTTGTCGAAAAAAAAGCACGTGAGCTGGGCCTCCACTCTACGCCGGCCCTGGCGCCCGGGGCCATTGACCGGCTCATCAAATACGACTGGCCGGGCAACGTGCGGGAGCTGGCGAACGTGGTGGAACGTGCGCTGATCCAGTCCGGCGGAAAGCACCTCGCCTTCGATGATATAGTCCGCCCTCCCGCCGCAGTGAGCATCCCGAGGCCGAGGCCGTTGCCCTCGACAGCGGGGAAGGCCCCCTGGACGGCTTCCTCTCAGCATCCCTCGCAGGCCCGGCAGCCCATCTCAAGCTCGACGAGGTGGAAGCGCGTCATATCAGGCAGGTGATGGAAATGACCGGCGGAAAGATAGAGGGAAAGAACGGGGCCGCCGTGGTCCTCGGCATGAACCCCGCCACGTGAGGTATCGTATGCAGAAGCTCGGCATCTCCTTCGGCCGGGGCAAAGGGGCGGCCGGGAAAGGGAAATAGCCGCGCGCCTTCGCCCTCCTTCTCTCACCCACCGCATGACGGCTCATCCTCAAGTGTGCCTCGGCACTCGCCTCTCTTTTCACGCTCTCCACTTTCACCGCCGGAAGGAAAGATCAGCG
>CAVSOX010000028.1:0-212683 GCA_963729685.1 uncultured delta proteobacterium
TTGCCGGCCCCTTGACCTCCCACCGACCGTCGACTATAATTCGTCGTTGTATCAGCGGTACACTTCTTTCCGGCGGGCTATGGAAAGGGCCCTTGGCGACCTTCTTCTCGGCATTGACTGTATGGACGTTCGTACCGGACGTGCATTAATGTCTTCCGGGACCACGGGTGTCATGCGGCGGTGCTGAGATGGCCTTCTGCTTCAATAGAGAGCTTGAGCCCCATGGCACGCAAAAGCCGGAGAAGGCTCTTGATTTCAGGATTTCCCCGTTTTGACAACATGCGGTAAAGGCTTTCACGGCTCAATTCGGCCTTCTCAGCAATTGCGGCCATGCCGCCGTGAGCTTCCACAACGTTTCTTAGCGCGAGCAAGAAGACGGCGCGATCCCCTTCTTCGATGGCCGCATTGAGGTAGGCTGCAGCCTCGTTATGGTCTTTCAAGGCTTCGATCAAATCCTTTTGATAAGAGGTGGATTCAGCCATGTTTTTTCCTCTCCTTATAATCCTGCCAGTACTCTTTGGCAGTTGCTATATCTCGTTGCTGGCGCGATTTGTCTCCACCGAGCAAAAGCAGCAGGAGTCGCCTGCCCTCAATCGCGAAGTAGATGCGGTAACCGGGTCCGTAATCGACCCGTAGTTCATGAACGCCCTCGCCGACGGAACGATAATCTCCGAGACTGCCGAGCCGGGCACGATCGAGTTTGACACGGATCTTAGCTCTTCCCGTCACATCTTTGAGACCCTCCAGCCAGGCATTAAAGGGCTTCTTCCCCTCCCTTGTAATGTAATACTCGATCTCAAAGGGAAAGACTGGCATTCTTGAAGTGTAGCTTATAAGTTACTCCAGGTCAAGGGGTAAATAGGGGAACGTAGTTCCGTTCATTCCGTTGCTTAAGAGGTTCTTGAAACTCCATCCTTCGGTATGCATCACTTCTTCTTCCTTGGGAACGCTTCGAGGCGGGGAAAAGGGGAGGGGGCGGACCCTTTCAGCCCTTTTTTAGGGTGGAATAATATTTCTTTGCGTCGATTAAAGAAAGGTCTTCTTCGTTTTCAACTTCCGCCATGTATTTTGCAAGGCCGTAATTTTCAATGATTTCTTCCATTTTGTTGAATGTATCTATATCGATCAAAACTGCCTTTTTCTTATTATCATCCGTCACTATGTACTCTTTCTTGATCCCAAGCATTTTCAACACCCCCTCATTTGGGTTGACATGATTCGCATATTTCAATTATAGCACGTCCTGCCGTCATGGGGAAAGGCAACGATGTCCGGCGTTAATCATAGCCACCAGTAACGTTGCATTGCAAGAAAAACATTCACCCGCTCACTTACAGGAAGGACGAGGTGACGATGCCACCTGATAAGTCCCCGCACGTCGGCTTTCTTCGAAGACGAGCTTTTCTGTTCTTTTGCGGTAGGTGGAGGGCAGTTCCGCCAGATCAAACTCGCCGAAGTTAGACGCTTAACGTACAGCATGATCTCATGAGACTGCCAAGGGAAACGGGGATTAGGGGGAGCTAATGGGGATAATCATTACCACGAGAGCCCGGAAAATATGGACGATCTTGCAACCAAGGGGTATACTATCTGAAATCACCAACGGAAGGTGCCTCAGCATGAAAAAACAGGCTTCTCTAAGCAACATCGAAAAGGCGATCGAGGGCTTATCGGCCGAGGAGCAGTTAAGATTGGTCGAAAGAGTTGCTCAGCGGCTGAGGAGAACGGGCCTTGCCAAGAGGGACCTTGAGTGGAGCGAGCTCTATGGGCTTGGGAAAGGTCTGTGGAAAGAGGACGCTCAGAGGTATGTCAGCCGTTCGAGAGAGGACAGGAGGTGAATCTCTTTGAACAGATTGGCCATTCCGTTTTCATCGACACCGCACCTATTATCTACTACATTGAAGCCCACCCTCAATACGGCCCTATCGTAAGAGACCTTGTCCGTTTCATCCAAACAGGGAAGATAGCCGCTTTTTCTTCCGTCATAACGCTCACGGAGGTCTTACCGAAGCCGATCGAGGCCGGGGATGAAAGACTAGCCCGAACATTCCTGGAGTTTCTCAAATTCGGGAAGAACGTTAGCCTTTTGGAAATTTCGGAAGGCATCGCCGAGAGGGCGGGCAGGCTGCGAGGAAAATATCCGCGGCTCAAAACGATAGATGCCGTTCAGATTGCTGCGGCCATAGATGTCGAAGCGGATGCATTCCTGACAAATGACAAAAACCTGAGAAGGATAAAAGAAGCCAAGGTCGTGGTTCTCGAAGATTATCTGTAGGAGCGACGCGTTTATTCGTTCATCCTCTTCTTTTAATCCGGACGCACGGCCCTGAGGAGTTCGATTCTCGTTGAGGCGCAGTCCCGCCTCTTGGTCTCCGACCGACCGTCCATCGACGATCATTCGTCGTTGTATCAGCGGTACACTTCTTTCCGATGGGCTATGGAACGAGGGTCCGGTCCGCCAGATCAAAAAAAAGACTGATAGAGATGCCTTTTGTCACCCCTGGTTGTCACGCCTCCTTGTCACCCCTGGTTGTCGCCCCTCCTTGTCGCTTTGACGGGAGAGGGGAAAAGAGAGAGAATCTTATGTGCGACCGAGCAAGTGGCGACACAGCCCGGTCCCATTTTGAGCCGGTTCATAGAGTTCCCGCAGACCGGCAGTGCTCTTTGACAACTTAAGCTGCAACAGTGGCCTTAAGAAGGGTCCTCTCCCGTTTCGCGTCGCGTCGCGTTTCGCGTTTGGCCGCACCCGCTTCCGGCCGTTGTCGTTCACTCAACACTCAACACTCAAAACTCAGCACTCACTTCACCCCCCCCCCCGAAACCGTGCACTTTCGTGCACAATCGTCAACCCCCCTTCTGAAATGCCTTGCAAGAGAAGGGAATTAGAAGGGAGCGGCGGGGACGGGATTAGAGAAAAGTGCACATTCAAGGGGGTAAAAGAGCGCAAAAGGCAGGAAAACATGTCAAAAACGACTGGTTTTACGCTATTTCGTGCACAACGGCGGCCGGTCTTTCCGCCATTTAGACATTTGAGGGACGCCCATTGAATGTAAAAGTTGGACGCTTGACGTACAACATATAATTTGGTAGGATACTGAATGATCCTGAGCTTCCGCGACAAGCGCACAGGCTCTTTTTTCGAGGGCCAGCGGGTTAAGGCATTCCAGGGATTCGAGCGGCAGGCCATGTTACGGCTCGACCGCCTCCATGCGGCGGATCGCCTCATGGCGCTTAACACGCCGGGAAACCGGCTTGAAAACCTTAGAGGTGACCGAAAAGGGCAGTACAGCATCCGTATTAATGACCAATGGCGGGTATGCTTTGAATGGCCGGAAGGCTCACCGGGACCGCTCAACGCGGAAATAGTCGATTATCATTAGGAGAAAACCATGGCACGGCTTCTCATACATCCGGGAGAACATTTAGCCGACGAACTGCAGGCTCTGGGGATGAGCGCAAACGAACTGGCTAAAGACCTGGGCGTTCCCACGAACCGGCTTACCCAGATCATCAAAGGCAAACGCGGCATCAGCGGCGACACGGCCTTACGCCTTGGGCGGTGGTTCGGTACCGGGCCGGATATCTGGATGAACCTGCAAAAAAATTACGAACTAAGAATAGCGGCGAATGAGATCGGAGACGCGCTGAAAAGGATTCCTCAGCGTCACGGAAGGGCAAGGGCAGGCATCGAGTCACGCCCGCATTAGGGGGGAAAAACTTTGTTGACAACTGTGGGAAAATAGCAGGACAATTGGAAAAGGGCAGTATCGGGCATGCGACAATCCTGCCGGCTTGACGGTATGGAGGCTCGCCTGCGTGCGGAAAACCACAAGGAGGAATCATGAAAATGTCCTTTAGGGGTTCGCTTTGGATTTTTCTGGCTGTCGTCATATGCGTCGGGATTTTCCCGTTTACCTGCTTTTCCCAGCAGACTATCAACCTGAACTACGGCAATATATGGCCTGCCCCGCACAGGAACAGCCAGAACATCGAGGCATGGGCCAGGGAAGTGGAAAAAAGGACGAACGGCAGGGTGCGGATAACCGTTTACCACGGAGGCACGCTTGTGCCCTCGGCCCAGGTGTATGACGGCGTGGTCAAAGGTATCGCCGACATAGGAGCAAGCGTCCTTGCCTACACGCGGGGCAAGTTCCCGTTCATGCAGGTGATCGACCTCCCTCTCAGTTACAAGAACGGAATTTCTGCGACCAGGCTGACCAACATGGTGTACAGAAAGTTCAAGCCAAAAGAGCTGGACGACACCAAAGTCATGTATCTCCACGCCCACGGTCCCGGTTTGCTCCACACCAAGAAGCCCGTGAGAAAGCTTGAAGATATGAAAGGCATGAAGATAAGGGCGCAGGGAACCGTGGTACCCATCGTGCAGGCTCTGGGCGGAGCCGCGGTAGGCACAACCATGGGAGAAACCTATGATGCCCTCCGTACCGGTGTCGCGGACGGTGCTATGGCCCCGATGGAAGCCCTTGAAGGGTGGAAGTGGGGAGAGGTCGTCCAGTATACGACGGAAAGTTACAGCAGCGCCTATTCTGCCGCCATGTTTGTGGTGATGAACAAGAATAGATGGAACGCACTCCCTCCCGACATCCAGCGGATTATCGAGGGCGTAAACGAAGAATGGATAGAGCGGCAGGGAAAGACATGGGATGAGATCGATGCGTCGGGAAGGGAATTCGCGCTGAAAAGAGGAAACAAGATTATCCCCCTGTCCAAAGAGGAATTGAACCGTTGGGCAGCCGCGGTGAAGCCTTTGCTTGATGACTACGTGGTAAGTATGAAGGCAAAAGGGTTACCCGGGGATGAAGCCTTAAAGTTCTGTCTCGATTATCTGAAATCTCATTAACGGGAAACCGAAAGCTTATTCTATCCGCTATACGCTACCCTTGTGAGCGTATAGCGGATAGAATAAGCGGCAGGGACGAGGGATGATGAGAAGAGTACGCCAGGGTTTACATCCCCACCGGCCTGATAGCTCAAAAAGCACAGGAGAGCCCTTATGATCTCACGCATCGCCCATTTCTTCAAAGCAGGGGTCTGGGAAATCCGGTTGAACGACCTGCCTTCGATCAAGGCATTTTTCGTGAGAGCCTTGCGCATTCTTCTTCTGGCATCTCGAAGATTCGTCACCGATCATTGTCAGGAGACCGCTTCCGTGTTGACTTACTATTCTTTGCTCAACATCGTCCCCGTCGTGGCAGTGGCGTTTGCGATGGCGAAAGGCTTCGGCCTTGAAAAGCTGATCGAAAAACAGATCGTGCAGATCGCCGACGAGGCAAATCTGCAGGCGGATGTAGCCAACCAGATCCTCACGTTTTCTCATAATCTCCTCGGGCAGGCGAAGGGCGGTTTGATTGCCGGAGTGGGGATCATCCTGCTCTTCTGGACGGTCATATCCATACTCGGGAAGATCGAAGGGTCCCTTAACGACATCTGGGAGATAAGAAAATCAAGGACGCTCACGAGAAAATTCAGCGATTACATTGCGATGATGGTTTTCGGTCCTTTTCTTCTCGTCATATCGGGCAGTGCCACTCTCCTTGTGGCAAGTAAGGTGGCGGTGATTCTTACGAAGATTTCTTTTCTGGGAGTTTTCAGTCACGTCATCCTTTTTTTGTTGGGTTTGCTGCCCTATGTATCCATTTGGGTGCTCTTGACCATGCTCTACCTGGTTATGCCGAACACCAGAGTTCCACCCAAATCGGCTATTCTGGGCGGCATCGTCGCAGGCACGATTGCCCAAATCGTGCAGTGGGCATATATTAAATTCCAGATAGGGGTGGCGAGTCAGGGGGCCATCTACGGCAGTTTTGCGGCGCTGCCTTTATTCCTCGCATGGCTTCAAATGAGCTGGATGATCGTTCTTTTCGGGGCAGAGATCGCTCACGCCGGGGAGCATTATGAAACGTACGGTTTTCATCCTGATTACTCCGGGATAAGTATCTCGGCGAAAAAACTCCTCGTACTCAGGATATTTCATCTTCTCATAAAGCGGTTCTCGACAGGTGAGAAGCCATTGACTGTCCGACAGATTGCCCATGCCGTGGAAATCCCCGTACGTCTTGTGGAAAGCCTTCTCCGGGAACTACGCGAGGCAGGACTGGTCGTCGAAACAGCTAAAGGAGAGATGGGCGAAGTCGCCTTTCAACCGGGAAGGACGATCGAAGACATTACGCTCAAATTCGCCCTGGATGAGTATGAGAAATACGGAGTCACAAAGATCCCTGATTATCGATCCGGCGATGCGGAAACGATTACTAAGTACCTGAAAGATATTTCGGAGACTTTAGAGAAATCACCTGGAAATGTCCGCGTAAAAGATATATAGATGCCCGGACACTTCTTTCCGGTGGGCTAGGGAACTGCTCTAAACGGTCCGGCTCTGTCCCCGGCCCTAGACCAAACGCACGACGCCCTGGGGTAGTTCTCGGACATCAGGACATCGTGCCCAGGGAAAACCAGGCCGCTTCAATTAATTAGCAAGAAAAATCTTATGAGAAAGTGCCCAGGGCCAAAATCTTTATCCTTGGTTTAAGACGCCGCCGGCGCCACTGCACCTGCTGCTCGCGGGCTCGCTCAAGTGCTGAGAAAGTGCCACTTAAACGCGATAACATGAAGCTGAGCGAGGGCCCGCGCTTTTCGACCCGCTACAAGGCCGCGATGGTTAGTTTCTCGGAAGTATTTCGCCGAAGGAGTGTGCTATTCAGGTCGTTTCGGTACTGCCATTCCTTTAGGCATACCCGGCATCATAGGCATCTCGCCCTTCTTGTATCCTCCGGGTACTTCAAAAAGATCGTCCGCCTGCCCGCCCATTTTGATGTTTTTGTACTCAGTCACCCAGCTCCCGTCAACAGCCGCCATCTTAACGGGAAACTTGATGTCGGTGGCCATCCATTGATACATTTTTGTGGTTTTTCCCTGGGCCGTATAAGTAACTTCGTACTTCTGCGCAGGATGTTTGTCGATTGTTTCGGACCCTATCAGCTTTCTGCTGATTTCGCCTTGAACCTTTTCGTCGACCCTGGGCTTCCGGCTCTGGTCCGACTTCATTTCCATATAGGATTTCTGTCCCGGATTGACAAGCCAGACAATCTCCTTGTCGCCCCGCACGATGGTATAACCCGGCTGCCCCTGGGCTTCCGTACGAGACTTGCTGCCTTTGACGAACATCTTTGAAGTCATTGTGCGCCCCTGAGCGGTGGTGGTGACTACATCCGCAGAGAATTCCGCTGCCCGGGCAACCGTGGCCAGGCACAGAGTGATCAAAGCAAAAAACAGAGTAAACGCGCCGGTTTTCATCTATAGATCCTCCTCAACGATTGGTTTTGGGGCCCCTCAGGTAGTTGACTATCGTCACAAGCTCCCCGCTTTTCTCCTCGATAGTTTTCCGATTTGCATGCCTCAACTTCCCCTCCCATGAATTCATTGTGCTTATCTCTTGCTTACATTTCAAGCCCGAACCACCTCTTCCCCGAAGAGAACGCCGACTGCCGACTGCTATCCTGCGAAATGTCCGGCAAGATCGTAACTTTTACAATCGTAAAAATGTGCCTTTTGTCACCCCCGGTTGTCATCTCTGCTTGCCACCCCTCCTTGCCACCCCCGGTTGTCACTTTGACAGGACGGGGGAAAACAGGGGAAAATCTTATAGAGACCGGGCAGTCATAGTGAGAGGCATGGAGAGATGACATAGCCCGGCCGTTTGAGCCGGTTTATAGAGCTCCCATAAGCCGGTGTCCGCTCTTTGACAATTGAGCCGCGACCACACCAATGGGTGCTACCCGGCCGAATGCGCGTTTCCCCACCCCCCCTGAAACCGTGCACTATCGTGCACTTTCGTGCACCCCCCTTATGAACAGGCTTGCGAGAGAAGGGGATCCAAAAGAAGGGTGCTGAGACGGACGGTGAAAAGTGCACGCTGAAGAGGGCAAAAGGAGGCAAAACGCAGTGAAAAATGCGAAAAAGCGACCAGTCTTGCCAGTGTTTGTTCACAATGGCGGGCTCCCTTTCGAATTCACCACACGCAAGTAGGCTTAAAGAACTCTTGACAAGGTGGACGTCGAATGCAAGACTAATTCTTCTATTGACCACGGGAGTACGAACTTGTGCGACGGAATGTGGTAAGGATGGAGGCCGTATGAGCAGGATTATTATCAGGTGTTTTCTGGTCTTACTCCTTGGGTTGGTAATCCCTTTTCAGCTATGCGCACAGGGTACGGGCGCGGCCGGGGGTGATAGCACGACGGGTACCGGTACCGGTGCGAACGGCGGTAACGCCAATACGGGTGCAGGTGGCGCCGGAGCAGGCGCCGGTGCGACGGACGGAGCAAATGCGGGCGCCGGGATAGGCGCCGGGACAGTAGCGCTGGGGACCGGCCTTGCGGCGGCGGCGCTCGCGGCACTGGCGGCGGCGGGCGGCGGCAAAGGCTCATCCTCCGGGGGAGCGGCAACGACAAGCCATCACTAGGGAGTTTCCGTAATTCCCGTATGTGGGTTTTCCTCTGAACTGCACGATTATACAACCTGCGTATCGACGACTGCCGAAGGGGTCCTGGATGGTCTACCGTTGGGCCCCGGCTGCTTGTCGCACATCGGCGTATGAGAGGGTGACGGGGTCGTCGACCTGAGATCGAGCCAGGGCCGGAGGCATCGAGAAGTCTCTCCACTTGTTCTTCAGGATTTCCTTTCTGTCGTTCTCTTTGAGATAGACAGAACGGTTCAGGGGCATTATGCCGGGCACCACGTAGAAGGTCACAGGCTGCATGAGGTGTCTGAGCCCCCACGAATGGTTCTCGGTGAAGAGGAAGCTGTGACATACCTCGTGGAGCAGCACCTGCACCGTCATTCTCCTGATGACGATGAACCGGCGATACGTATCGTCTATCACCCCCTCCCACCCTCCGACGAGGGCGTATCGCATAAGCTCGGGGAAGGCAAACTCGCGAAGGGCAAGGACGATGTCGTATGGCTTGTCGTAGCGGGCCGCCGCGTGAACCACCTGTGCCAACGCTTCCGCCCTCCCCCCCGGCTGCCACTCGATCGGCTTCCAGTCAATGATTTTGAGGGTGATGCCGACTTGTTCAAACAGGGCATCGGAACCGCGGCGCACCAGCTCGTCTATCGCGGGCATCTTCCCGGCCTCGGGCGTCAGAACGACAACTTTGATCTCCCTCAAAGGGAGGTTCTCGCTTTGAGGGGCGGGGCCGGCAGCAGGGCCCTTGATCGTAGCGACACCGGAGCAGCCCAGGATCGATAAACACAGGAGAAGGCAGATGCCCACGCGAGAATTTCGGCCAGGGGATGAAGTCGGCATGACAGGGTGTATAGCAATGTGGATGCCTTGGTGTAACATGCTGATATCATTTATGTTGTGAGAAACTGGAAAGGGCCATGGTGTAAAAAACGCCGACAAGTGTAAGGATGTGTAAAGGCAAAAACAGCGTGTGATGTGCTACAATGAAAAAAAGCGCGCGCTGTGCGAAAAAGGGCAGGTCTGTGCGCCTGCGGTCCCGAAAAAGGGGGAGAGGGTCATGGCTGAAGGGGCAAGAATTCTGGTCATCGACGACGATCACCAGATCCGCCGTATGCTCAAGGTGGCCCTTTCCGGATACGGCTACTCCGTGAGCGAGGCCGCGACCGGGAAAGAAGGTCTGAACGGGGCGGCCCTCTTCCATCCGGACCTGGTGATCCTCGACCTGGGGTTGCCCGACCTCGACGGTATGGAGGTGATAAAGCGTCTCCGTGAATGGACCCACGTACCTATCATCGTGCTTTCCGTAAGGGAAGGGGAGACCGACAAGATCGCCGGCCTCGATGCGGGGGCAGACGATTACCTGACGAAACCCTTCAGCATGGGGGAGCTTCTCGCCCGCATCCGCGTCGCGATCCGCCACGTGGCCGGGAAAGAGGATGAGCCCGTTCTGACGTTCCCGGACCTTGCCGTCGATCTGGCCCGCCGCCTCGTGCTGCTCAAGGGGGAGGAGCTGAAGCTGACGCCTACCGAATATGAAATCCTCACGCATCTGGCGCTCCATGCGGGGCGGGTAGTCACCCACAGGCAGCTCCTGCGGGTCGTCTGGGGACCTAATTTTCAGGAGGAGACCCACTACCTGCGCGTCTATATAGGCCAATTGCGGCGCAAGCTGGAGGAAGACCCGGCCCGGCCCCGCTACATCCTCACCGAACCCGGCGTCGGCTATCGGTTCACGTCGGGGGAATAATGGCGAATTCGCTGCCGCCCTCAGCCTTTTTGCGCCTGGCTTCCGTCAAGCCTTACGTCTGGACCTTTCTCACCATCGTGCTCGTGACCCTCATCGGAAAGCTGATCGCCTCCTTTTTTGACATCGCCAACGTGACTCTCCTCTATCTCCTGCCCGTGCTCGTGGCCGCGGTCCGCTGGGGCCGGGGCCCTCGTTGTTTGCCTCGTTCCTCGGCGTGCTGGCCTTCGATTTCTTCTTCGTGCCGCCTGTTTTCAGCTTTACCGTCGCCGATATCAGGTATATCTTCACCTTCGCCGTCTTCCTCCTCGTGGGTCTGGTAACGGGTACCATGGCAACGAGGATTCGCGACGAGCTGGAGAAAACGAAACAGAGGGAGAAAAGGACCCTCGCCCTCTATGCGCTGAGCGAGAAGATTGCGAGCAAGGCAGACTTGGGAGAGATCCTCGCCACCTTCGCGCGGACCGTGGCGGAGGCGGTCGACGGCCGGGTGTCGATCCTTGCGGGCGAGGGAGACCACGTCGTCCGTGAGCTCGCGTCCTATCCCGTGAGCGCCGGCGTCGGGGACGAAAAACAAAAGGCGGTCGTCCGCTGGGTGCTAGAGCACGGCCAGGGCGCGGGCAGGGGCACGGATATCCTCAGGGAGGCGAGCGAGCTCATCTTTCCCATCAAAGCCGACAAGAAAACACTTGCCGCCCTTTGCGTCTATCTCGGCCCGGAGAGAAGGCCCCTCCCCATGGAGAAGAGGCAGCTTATCGAAGCCTTCGCAAACCTCGCTGCCGTCGCGATTATCAGGCTCAGGCTCGCGGAAGAGGCGGAGCAGGTGCAGCGGCTCGCCGAGTCGGAAAAGCTGCATAAGGCCCTGCTCGATTCCATCTCCCACGACCTCAGGACACCGCTGGCCTCGATCACGGGGGCGGTGACCAGCCTGCTCGCGGAAGGGGGGTCGTACGATCAGGAAGCAAAGGGCATCCTCCTGGACACAATCAAGGAGGGGGCTTTCCGCCTGAATCATTTTGTGGCGAACCTGCTCGACATGGCCCGTCTCCAGAGCGGCTCGTTGAAGCTGCGCGCCGAGTGGTGCGACATACAGGATATCGTCGGCGTGGCGCTCCGGGAGATCCACGATGTGGTGGAAGGACATCCGGTGCAGGTCAACATCGTACCCGACCTCCCTCCCGTCAAGGCAGATTTCGGCCTGATCGAGCACGTCTTGATCAATCTGCTGGAGAACGCGGCGAAGTACGCCCCCGCAGGCAGCGAGATCACTGTCTCCGCCCGCGCGGTCGAGAGGGCGGTCCTCGTGAGCGTCGCCGACCGAGGCCCCGCAATCCCGGCAGAGGAGAGGGAACACATATTCGACAAATTCTACCGCGTCCAGCGCTCGAAAAGCGTCAGCGGATCGGGCCTCGGACTGTCTATCTGCAGGGGTATAGTCGAAGCCCACGGGGGCATGATCTGGGTCGATTCACCCCTTGAACGGGGTAACCGCTTCACCTTCTCCCTCCCTCTCGCAAGAGAGGTCCAAGCGGAAACCGCAGGAGAGGGGCGCGAAGGGGTTTGAAGCGCTTTTCGCTCGATGCCGTTCAAATCTTTATATTATTTTTAGGTGTGCCCGGCCGGCGTTTGTACTATGTTTATGGATAGACACCTAAGGACGATCCGAAAAGGGATAACGATACGGAGGCCCGCACCATGGTCAAAGAGATTTACGTCATTCTGCTCTACCTCGCGATACTGCTCTTTCTCGCGCCGCCCCTCGGCCGCTACATGGCAGCGGTCTTCGAGGGAAGGCGAAATATTCTGAGCAGCGTCGCGGGTCCGCTGGAACGCTTTATCTACCGCCTTTGCCGTGTAGACGAGACCGAGGAGATGTCCTGGAAGAAGTATTCTCTGGCATTTCTCCTCTTCAACGGGGCGGGCTTCATCGCACTCTTCCTCCTGCAGCTCCTGCAGGGCGTCCTGCCCTTCAACCCTCAGCACCTGCCGGCGGTGCGCTGGGATACGGCCCTCAACACGACCATATCTTTTGTCACGAACACGAACTGGCAGGCCTACGGGGGCGAGACCACCATGAGCTACCTCACCCAGATGATGGGCATGACCGTCCAGAACTTTGTCTCGGCCGCAGCCGGGATGGCGGTCCTCCTGCCGCTCATCAGGGCCTTTACCTCAAAAATGAAGGAGACGGTGGGCAACTTCTGGGTAGACATGACCCGTTCGGTGCTCTACATCCTCCTCCCCTTAAGCATCATACTCTCCCTTGTCCTCGTATCCCAGGGCGTGGTGCAGACCTTCGGGCCTTATGTAAAGGCGCACACCCTTGGAGGGGCGGAGCAGGTGATCGCGGTGGGGCCGGCCGCATCCCAGGTCGCGATCAAGCAGCTCGGCTCGAACGGCGGCGGTTTCTTCAACGCGAATTCGGCGCACCCCTTCGAGAACCCGAACGGCGTCACGAACTTCCTCGAGCTCCTCTCTATCCTGCTCATCCCGGCGGCGCTGCCGTTTACCCTGGGCAGGATGATCAACAACCGCCGCCAGGGCCGGGCACTTTTTGCCGCCATGGCGATCCTTTTCCTGATCGGACTGGTTCTCGCCCTTTCCGCGGAGTGGCAGACAAACCCGCTCCTCGCCAAAATGGGCGTGGCAAGCAACATGGAAGGGAAAGAGGTCCGCTTCGGCGTAGGCCCGTCGGTGCTCTGGGCCCAGGCGACGACGGTGACGTCGAACGGCTCGGTGAACGCCATGCACGACAGCCTGGAGCCCATCACCGGTCTCGTCTGTATGTTCAATATAGCAGTGGGAGAGGTGATCTTCGGAGGCGTCGGCGTCGGTCTGATCGGTATGCTCATGTACGCGATCCTCGCCCTCTTCCTCGCGGGGTTGATGATCGGGCGCACACCGGAGTTCCTGGGAAAGAAGCTTGAATCGAGGGAGATGATCATGGCAGTGATCGTGGTGGTCGCCCCCGCTATCGCGTGTCTCATCTTCGCCGGCATCGCCGCGGTCACGCCTGCCGGCCTTTCGGGCCTCAACAACGCGGGTCCCCACGGCCTCTCGGAGATACTCTATGCCTTCTTCTCGGCCGCAGGCAACAACGGCTCCGCCTTCGCCGGCCTCAATGTGAACACGGTCTTCTATAACCTGACCCTGGGTTTTTGCATGCTCGTGGGGCGATTCCTCACGATTCTGCCCGCCCTGGCCATCGCCGGCTCGCTGGCCGTAAAGAAGCGCATCCCCGTGAGCACGGCTACGTTTCCCACGGAGGGCCCGCTTTTCGTAGGGATGCTGGCGGCTGTCGTGCTCATTGTCGGCGCCCTTACCTTCTTTCCCGCCCTTGTGCTGGGGCCCGTCCTGGATCATCTCCTCCTCGGCGCGGGCAGGACGTTTTAGGAGGCCGCCATGGAAGAGAAGAAGATAACCATCTGGCAGGCAGGGCTCATCAGATCGGCCGTCATCGGAGCCTTCAGGAGACTCGACCCACGGCTCCTGTGGCGAAACCCCGTCATGTTCGTCGTGGAGGCCGTCTCGGTCATCACCTCCGTCATTTCCGTGGGCAATCTCATCTCGGGCGGACCCTTCTGGTTCAACCTGCAGATCTCCCTGTGGCTCTGGTTCACCGTGCTCTTCGCCACCTTTGCCGAAGCCCTCGCCGAAGGCAGGGGTAAGGCGCAGGCGGAGACGCTCAGGAAGGCGCAGACGGAGGCATACGGCCGGAGAGTAAATGCCGATGGGCAGGTTGAGAAGGTTCCGGCTCTCTCGCTTCGGAAAGGCGACACGGTGATGATAGAAGACGGGGAACCGGTACCCGGCGACGGGGAGATCATCGAAGGGGTGGCCCTCGTCGACGAGTCGGCCGTGACCGGCGAGTCGGCCCCGGTTATACGGGAGGCAAAGGGGGACAGGAGCGCCGTCACCGGCGGCACCAGGATCCTTTCGGGGCGGATACGGGTCATGATCACGGCCAACCCCGGGGAGACGTTTCTCGACCACATGATCTCCATGGTGGAGAGCGCGAAGCGGCAGAAGACGCCGAACGAAGTCGCCCTGGAGATCCTGCTCGTGGGGCTTACCGTCCTCTTCATCGTCGTGGTGGGGACGCTTTCTTTCTTTGCGGATTACGGCGGCGTCAGGATCGCAATGCCTGTGCTCGTCTCGCTTCTCGTCTGTCTCATCCCCACTACTATCGGGGGCCTGCTCCCTGCCATCGGCATCGCAGGGATGGACCGCCTGATCCAGCACAACGTCATCGCCCTCTCCGGCCGCGCCGTGGAGGCGGCGGGCGACGTCGACGTGGTCCTCCTCGACAAGACGGGCACCATCACGCTGGGCAACCGCATGGCCACGGATTTCATGCCCGCCTCCGGCGTCGCCAGGGAAGAGCTTGCCGAGGCGGCGCTCCTCTCGTCGCTGGCGGACGAGACCCCTGAAGGGCGGTCCATCGTGGCCCTCGCAAAGCACCTCCTCTCGGTACGGGGGCGCGACATCAAGACACCCGACCCCTCGTGTTTCGTCCCCTTCACCCCGGAGCTTCGGATGAGCGGGGTCTCGGTTGACGGGCGGGAGATCCGCAAGGGCGCAACCGACGCGGTTGCGGCGTTCGTGACGTCAAAGGGCGGCGCCATTCCCGAGAGTGTCGAGCAGGCGGCCGACCTGGTAGGGCGGGAAGGGGGGACCCCGCTTGTGGTGGCCGATTCCGGCCGCGCCCTCGGTGTGATCCAGTTGAAAGACGTCCTGAAGGAGGGCATAAAGGAGAGGCTCAACCAACTGCGCCTCATGGGCATCCGTTCGACCATGATCACCGGAGACAACCCGCTCACCGCGGCAGCCATCGCGGCGGAGGCCGGTATCGACGACTTCGTCGCCCAGGCGCGGCCCGAGGAGAAGCTCCGCCTCATCCGCAAGTACCAGGGCGAGGGCCACCTGGTGGCCATGATCGGAGACGGGACGAACGACGCGCCGGCCCTCGCGCAGGCCGATGTCGCCGTGGCGATGAATGCGGGTACCCAGGCATCGAGGGAGGCCGCCAATATGGTGGACCTCGATTCCAACCCCACTAAGCTGCTCGATATAGTGGAAATCGGCAAGCAGATCCTGATGACCCGAGGGGCGTTGACGACGTTCAGCGTGGCCAACGACGTGGCCAAGTATTTTGCCATCATTCCGGCCATTTTCATCCAGGTATTCCCCGTCCTCGCCGTCCTCAACGTGATGCGCCTCGCGACGCCGCAAAGCGCGATCCTCTCGGCCATCATCTTCAACGCGATCATCATCCCCCTCCTCATCCCGCTCTCCTTAAAGGGCATCAAGTACCGGCCTATCACGGCCCAGGCCCTCCTGTGGCGGAACCTGCTCATCTACGGGCTCGGGGGAATTATCCTGCCCTTCATCGGCATCAAAGTGATCGATCTTTTTGTCGTGCTGCTGCATTTGGCATAAAGGAGGTTATCCATGAGGGAACTGATACGGGCGCTTTTCATCTTCCTCGTACTGACAGTCATGACCGGTCTCGCCTACCCGCTGGGCATTACGGGCCTTGCCCGGCTCTTTTTCGCGGAGAAGGCGGGCGGGAGCATGGTGGTCGATCGGGGACAGGTCGTCGGATCGGCGCTCATAGGGCAAAAGTTCGCGGCAGCCCACTACTTCCACGGCCGGCCGTCAGCAAACGACTACGACGCGAGTAACTCCGGAGGTACGAACTTCGGACCCGCCAATGCAAAATATATCGAAGAGGTGGCAGCGAGGGTTGCGACGACCCGTGGGGAGAACGGCCTCGGCCCTGCGGCGCTGGTACCTGCCGACCTCGTCCTCGCCTCGGCAAGTGGATTGGACCCCCATATCACCATCGAGGCGGCCCTTGTCCAGGCGCCGAGGGTTGCCGCCAGCCGGGGTCTCGCGCCGGAGGTTTTGGCCGGCCTCATCGAATCGACGGCGGAGGGCGAATACCTGTGGCAGCAGCCCAAGGTCAATGTCCTCAGGCTGAACATGGCGACCGACCGGCTGAGGCCGGGGAAAGGCCCTTAAGATGCGCGACAGGGAGGCGATCTTCGACCATTTGATGGCGAGGACCATCGGGAGCGATGACTACAATTTCAGGTACTACCTGAGGGAGTGCCTGAAGCGGCTGCCCCTGGATGACTTGAGGACCATCGCCTACGAGAGGAACATCCACATCCTCGTCACCATGGGAAACACGGTCGTGAGCCTTGGCCCTATCCTGTACGACCCGGGAAAAGGCGACATGGTCCTCGTGGTTTTCGTGACGAATTTTAGTAAACAGAAGCCCCACGAGATACTCTACACCCTGGCCCATGAGTTTGCGCACGTCTTTCTTCGCCATTACGACCGGGCGAAGTGGAGGGGCGGGGAGAGCGAAATCGAGGCGGACCGGCAGGTGATAAAATGGGGCCTGGAGCGCGAGCTTCGCGAGTCCTCTTCCGCCTATCTGGGTGGGGAAAGGTAATGTCCTGTTGGTCGGCTTTAGACTACTCCGTGGAGGAATTCAAGCAGTTCTTTCCCAAACACCTCGATCTTCTGGGGGCCCAGTCCATATACTTCTTCCAACTCGGCTAAGGTTCCGGGGGCCTTTCTGGCCAGGTCTTCCAATGTTCGGTTGCTAAAAACCAGGAAGGCAGGCATGTCGAGTGCCCTCGCATATTCGAGCCGCCAGTCCTTGATAGCCCTCATCCTCGCGGATTCCTGAGCACTCAAGGGAGTTGCAATTCTTTCGATCCGCGGTTTCTTCTCCTTCTGTTTTCCCTTCCGGTTAGGTGTCCTTGTGGGGGCCGTGAAGGTATGAGGAACTCTTCGCGGAGAGCCGGGGTCGCATACATCGCAATGGCCGCAGGACTGGATTCGGTCGGCATCCTTGAAATAGGTGAGAATCCCGGAGTGCCGGCATTCACCCCCTTCGGCGTACTGAATGATGGCATCCAGAGATTTCCAGCGTGCTTTTTTGATTTCGACCGGCGCATTGCTTTCACGTATGAAAAACGACTGAAGCCCTCGATCTTTCTTTGCATATAAGAGAAGGCACGTAGAGTCTTTTCCGTCCCGGCCTGCTCGCCCCACTTCCTGGTAGTACGAGTCGAGATTCGCCGGCATCTGATAGTGGACGATGAGTCTCACGTCCGGGCTATCCACCCCCATGCCGAAGGCATTCGTGGCCACCAGTATCCTGACGGCGCCTTCGTCGTATTTGTTTTGTATGGAGTCTCGCTCTTCGCTCGAAAGCCCCGCATGATAATAATCAACGCCGGGGTACTTCGTGCACAGTTCGCCGTGCAGATCCTCACATTGTTTTCGTGTTCCCGCATAAATGATGATCCTTCCCTGAGGCGTCCGGTCCAGCGCTTCCCGGATGAGCCTCATTTTCTCCGTCTCGTCATCGCAGTACTCAACCTGGTAATACAAATTGGGGCGATAAAAGCCGTAGACGTGCTGCCTTGGCTCCTTCAACGCCAGTTGCTTGGCGATGTCTCTCAAAACCTGCGGCGTCGCCGTGGCGGTGGTGGCAAGAATGGGAACATCCGAGCGTAACGTGCGAAGCAGATTGAGCTTGCCGTAATCGGGTCTGAAATCGTGCCCCCACTGAGATACGCAATGTGCTTCATCAACGGCAAACAAAGAGAGGGGGGCAGTTTTCACCCAGTGCTCAAAACCGGGTTTCTGGACCCGTTCGGGAGAAAGATAGAGCAGGAATGAGTCGCTTGCCTTAAGCTCGCGAAACACCCGTCGGTTTTCGGCCGTGTCTTGACCGGAATTAATGCAGCCGCAAGGGATGCCCTTTGCCTTCAAGGCCGACACTTGATCGCGCATGAGCGAGATGAGAGGAGTTATCACCAATGTAATTCCCTTCCGGCAGAGGGAGGGGAGTTGATAGCAAAGGGATTTTCCTCCGCCTGTCGGCATTACTGCCAGCGTATCCTGTTTGCTCAAAACCGACGAAATAATCTCCCATTGGCCGTGACGAAAGGACTGAATGCCGAATGAGTCGTGTAGAATCTGAAGTATCGCTGATTGTTCCAAAGTATTCCCACCGTATTTGCGAGGAACCGGCCACCCGATGCTGTGGTGCGCGGCCGCTTGCGTCGAAAGCCGCGTGAGGCGACGCCGGCCTTTGTCTACTCTATATCGGTTCTTCCTTCTCTGTCAACGATGCTTTTCTCTTTCTCACGGGTTCCCCCTTCCGGTTTATCCCGGCTGCTCAGGGGAAGAAAGGGTGAATGTCAAAAATATGCCCCCACCGAGATGATGTTCGCATTGACCGACCAGTTGGGAGCCGCCGTGCCGCCGTTTGAATAGTGGCGGAATCTGTCCTCGATAAAGAATCTCCCAAAACGGTAGCCGACACCTCCCTGGACGATGAAGAAAAGGTGCGTTCCCTGCTCGTGAAAGCCTATCGTGCTGTATGCCATGCCCGACCCGCCCATGATATAAGGCCCCGTGCCCGCGGTCAAAGGGTAGTATTTCAGACCCATACCGACGCCGAGGTCGGTGCCGGTCGCCGGGTTCCCCACATAAGAGGCGAAGGGCTCGACGAGCAGGGCAAGCCCTTTCCACGGAAAGGGCCGCTCGTAAAGGTACTTCGCCTGCACGAAATCGTATGATTTGTCCCCTTCGACTTTGCCGGTCGCTTTCCCCTTGTTAAACGCGGCAAAACCGTAGCCGAGCGACAAACCGTTCTCCCCGCATAACCCTTCGCCCGCAAGCATGAGCAACGCGGCGGCGAGGACGCACGCAAGAAACGCCGCCTTCATTATTATCGCCGGGGGTGACATTTTCATCGTGCGGTTAAGGGGTGACATAACTCTATTGTAGGAACACCCGGCAAAAAATGCCAGTGAAAACTTGTCTTGACAGATGGGTCCGCCTTATGGGCAAGATAATTGTGAGAGGTTGCGGCCAACGGATACATGGGTGAGATATTGTGGCACCGCCGGGAAACCAGGCGGGAGGAAACGAACATCTACCTGATGTATCGGGAGAAAGCGGCCTACTCGATCCCATTCATAAGGAGAAAAACCATGGAACAGCAAAATCTACCGCAGAGCACGATGCCCATGACAAAAAAGTTGGCCTACGAGCCGCCTAAGGCTACTTTTGTTCCCCTCAAGGTGGAGGACAGACTGTTGGAGACGGTTAATTACTGCGGTGATTGTAAGGGGTTTAACGATTGACGCCGTCTACAGCTAGCCCTTGATCCCTTGGCTTTTGGCGCTTGGGAATCCGTGAGGAAGGACAGGGTCTACGGACCGTGCCGGCGCGGGCGTTCCTGACCAAAAGGCTGGCGCTCAATGAGCGCAGGACGCCCCTCAAGCGCGCCGGCGACGGGACGGACTTTTTGGGGTACCACCTCTCCTCGCATCAGCGGCTGTCGTGCTGTAAGAACACGAAAAAGGCGCGCACGCGCCTGACGCAGCGATATGCCCGGGGAGAATTGAACCGGGCCGATATGCGCAAAAAGCCCGGCGGGATGGCTGGGCTATGCCCGCTTTGCCGGCTGTTCGCCGGATTTCGATTAACGAGACCAAGAACGAAGATGAAACGCAAAAACGATTTTATCATGCAAGACGTGGGCGGCGAAAACCTGCTGGTGCCGCTCGGCGCGCAGGTGATGGACCTGAACGGCCTCATCACCCTGAACGACACGGCGGCCTGCGTGTGGGAACTACTGGCCGCAGAGCGCTCGCTGGACGAGCTGACCGCTGCGGTGGCGGAGCGGTTCGACGTTGACCCCGAAACCGCCCGCGCCGATGTGCAGACCTTCATGGACGAGATCGCCAAGATGGGGCTTTTGGAACATGACCACCGCAAGCGTAGCGCTGCCCGCCGATTACGGCCCGCTGAGGCGCGAACTGCACCGCCGTGCCGCCGCGCAACGCCAGCCCGTCAACGGCACGTTCGAACTGACCGAGCGCTGCAACCTGGCCTGCCGTATGTGCTACGTCTGCCAGGCGCCCGGCGATGTCGGCCGGCGCGCTCAAGAACTCCCGGCAGCCGCGTGGCTGGCTCTGGCGCGCCAGGCGGTGGATAACGGCATGGTTTTTCTCCTCCTCACCGGCGGCGAGGTTTTCCTGCGCCCCGACTTTTTCGAGATTTACACCCCGCTCACGCGGATGGGTCTCATCCTCACCCTGTTCACCAACGGCACGCTCATCACCGAGGCCATCGCGGCGCGCCTGGCGGAGGCGCCGCCCAGCCGCACCGAAATCACGCTCTACGGCGCCACCGCCGCCACTTACGAAGCGGTCACCGGCGTGCCCGGCAGTTATGCGCGCTGTTGCGCCGGCATCGAGGCGCTGGTCAAGCACCGCGTCCCGCTGGGCTTGAAATCCACCCTCACCCGGCGCAACGTGGGTGAACTGGAAGCGATGCGGCAGATGGCGCACGATTGGGGCCTGCCCTTTTCAGCGGGCTGGCTGCTTTTCAAACGTCGTGACGGCGCGCGGTCCGAGGTGGAAAACTGCCGCATGTCCGCCGTCGAGTGCGTGGCGCTGGAAGCGACCGACCGCGCCTCCGCCACCGAGTGGACCGAAACCGCCCTGCGCGAATCGTCGCTCGGCCATGACCGCAATTTCCACTGCCAGGCGGGCCGGGCCGCCTTTGTCGTCAATCGCATGGGCGAAATGAACGCCTGTATCGACCTGCCGTGGCCCGCCGCGCGCCCGCTCGAAATCGGCTTTCGCGCCGCCTGGGAGCAGGTGCAGCGCTTTGTGGACTCTGCGCCGCCGCTTGCGCCGCTCTGCGTGGCCTGCGACGCGCGCGCCTTCTGCCAGCGCTGCCCGGCCTGGTCGAAACTGGAAACCGGCACGCTGACCGAACCCGTGCCCTATCTGTGTGAAATCGCCCGGGCGCGTAAGGAGCGCTATGTCCAACTCGCCTCACACCCTTGAGGACTGCGAGGAATGATTGCGGCTTTTGACGTGCACTACGTTGGGGATGAATACGCGTCGGCCGCAGCCCTCGCTTTTCAGGGAGTACCGGGATGCCGAGCCTGCCGGGGAATATACCGGGAAAAGACATAAATGGCGGAAGGACCGGCCGCCGTTGTGCACGAAATAGCATAAAATCAGTCGTTTCCGACATGTTTTCCTGCCTTTTGCTCTCTTTTACCCTCTTGAGTGTGCACTTTTCAGTAATCCCGTCCCCACCGCTCCCTTTTGATTCCCTTCTCTTGCAAGGCATCTCAGGAGGGGGGTTGACGATTGTGCACGAAAGTGCACGGTTTCGGGGGGGGGGGGGGGTGAAGTAAGTGCTGAGTTCTGAGTGTTGAGTGTTGAGTGAACGACAACGGCCGGAAGCGGGTGCGGCCAAGTGCGACCCAGCAAGTGCGGCCCAGCAAAGCAATCGACCCGCAGGCGGGTACCCCGAGCCGGGCGCCCCGCCTGATAGCCCGGCCGAGCGGCACTGTCATCGGACACGACTGTCGGAGTTCAATTGTCAAAGAGCGATGCCGGCCAAGGGATCTCTCGAAACCGGCCCAAAACGGGACCGGGCTGTGTCGCCTCTTTAGGGCCTTTTAGGATAACTATGCCGGTCTGAGTAAGATTCTCTCTCTCTTTTCCCCTCTCCTGTCAAAGCGACAAGGAGGGGCGACAACCAGGAGTGACAAGGAGGAGTGATAACCAGGAGTGACAAAAGGCACCATCTTTCTCTTTCCGAGAGGAAGTTATCATGGGCGATGTTCGGCATCTGGTTTAAAAGACGTTTCGGGGCAGGCGGTTTATATCTTTCTCACCCGACAAAGGTTTGACTTGAAGGCGGGATAGCCCGTGACCGGGTCCCGACCCTCATAGCTTGTCAGGTCGTTGACGTTTGAGGCTTCCCATCCCAGAGGAATGGAGACTGTGTCTTGCCTGATATCGGGGGTGACCGAAGCCCGGATCTCGAGGGAGCCCCTGGGTGTCTCGACGCAGACCCTCTCCCCGTCCTTTATCTCAAGGGAGGCCGCCGTCTTGTCATTGATCTGAACCAGAGGTTCGGGATAGCGCTTCTTCGGACCGGGCAGCCAGCGAAAGGAGGACTGCCAGTAGTGGGTCACCCGGATGCCCGTCAAAAGACACAGAGGGTACTCGCGTGCGAGCTCAGGATTTGTCACCGGACCCTCAAGCGGCTCTATGTGGTTCGGGAGAGGATCATAGCCGAAGGATGCGAGATATTCCGAGTAGAGCTCAACCTTGCCCGACGGCGTCCTGAAGCCGTTTTCAAGGTATCCACGGCGCTTGTCCCGTAGGTAAGCAACGCCGGATGGATTATCCTTAAGCATCGCCACGGTGACCCCGGAGGGCTGAAGTACGTAGTCGAGCATCTCCTCGTTGTTCTTCCAGGGGAACTCGTGTCCATAACCCATTCTCCGGGCCAGGTCCAACCAGAACTGCGAGTCGGAGCGGCATTCTCCCAGAGGTTCGAACAACTTCTGCCTCAGTGCGAGTGACGGTACTCCCTGGAAATAACCATAGTCGCAGAGCTCGGTTCTTTCGAGGAATGTGCATCCGGGCAACACGAGGTTGGCTATGCGGGCAGTCCTGGTCAGGTGCACGTCCATTACGGCGAGGAAATCGAGCTTCTTGAAGGCGGCCTCGGTCTTCTTGGTGTCAGGCCACGTGAGCAACGGGTTTGAACCGTCGAGGATCATGATTCGGACGGGGTACGGTTTTCCTGTAAGGATGGCGTCTGCGAACTTCATGCCCTGTGCCTGCTGCATGAAGCGGACAAAGAGTGGGTGTTCATCGATTCCTATGGTTTTGGGGTCGGGCCGCTCGGCAAGCCTCGTCCCATTGGTACGAGCCCCCGGGTCAGCTTCCCGCCTCCCTCCACGTCAATATTGCCTGTGATCGCTTCAAGGATCGTGATGGCACGGATTGCCTGGAAGCCGTTCCGCCCATGATCGATAGCGATGTGCTGGGAGATGCACGCGGGTCGGTTCGTCGCATAGGTGCGGGCTGCATCGTAGATGGTGTCCGTATCAATCCCGCAGATCTGCGCAACGCGCTCAGGATCGTAGGCCCTGACATGGGCGCAAAGCCTGTCAAAACCGACCGTCCAGCGCTCTACAAATTCGCGATCGTAAAGTCCCTCCTCGATAATAACGCGAATCATTGCCAGCGCGAGGGCGGCATCGGTCTGGGGACGCAACGCCACGTGCACGTCGGCACGCTTCGCTTCCACGGCCCTCCTCGGGTCGATGACAATGAGCTTGGCGCCCTTTTTCCGCGCAAGGGCAATGTCGCCAACCTCCGGGACATTCGAGTCGGTCGGGTTCGTCCCCCAGAGTATGATGCAACGGGAGTTGACTTCGTCGGGAACCGGGTAGCCGCCGACAGTCACATCGGTCGCCATTGTTCTTGACCAGTGGCAGAGGGCGTCGACGGACGAGTAATTTGGCGTACCATAAGCGTCGCAGAAACGCATGGCGAGCCGCCGTGCGTCGCGAAGTCCCACCGAATTGCCGAGGTAAACGGCGAGGGATTCGGCCCCGGGTCCCCTCTTCAGGCCTTCCAGCTTCTCAGCGAGCAGATCGAGGGCGTCTTTCCAGGAAAGAGGCGACCACGAGTCCCCCTTCCGCAGGAGAGGGGTTGTGAGCCGGTCCGGGCTGTACTGAAGTTCAGCTAAAAAACCGGCCTTGCCGCAGATCACCCCCTTGCTCATGGGGTGCTCCTTCATGCCGGTTACCTTAACGATCTTTCCTGCCCTAAAATGGACGTCAATACCACAGGACTTGGAGCACATGCCGCAGATGGTCTTCTTGACCTCGTGAGCTCCTCCAGGCAGTGCCACTGTGACCCCCTAAGACCCTATTTCGACCGTAGCTTCTTGATCTCTTCGCAACTCTGCATGCAGTCCTTGCCCGGGATGGTCACTATGTCGGACGCAACGAGAAAATCGTGCTTAGGCGTTTTCGTGGTGACGCCTGCGAACAGTGGCAGGGCGAGCTGATGATCACAGGCACGCATCCCCACCCTGCCCACCGGGGTGTCGATAATGAGACCTTCAAGCGCATCAATAAACTTTTCCTTGTCGAATTTGCCTGCCTTCTGGAACCCCTTGGCTATGAGCTGAGCCGCGACATACCCGTAGAGCGCCCCAATTTTAGGATCTCTGTTGTAGGCTTTCCTGAATTCCTCCACAAACGCCTTGTTTTCCGTTGTCTCAGGATAGTAAAAGAGATAGTTGGAGGTTCCCAGAACACCCTCAGCCGCATTATTCCCGAGCGGGGCCAAAACGCCCATCTCTATTCCAGTGGGATTATAAATGAAAACGCTTTTGTTTAGCCCCGTCGTTTTTGCAGCCTTCATGAAATTCACCACGCCCGCGCCACTCGGGGCAGCAAAAAGAACCTCGGGCTTAGCAGCCAAAATCGACGTTATGTAAGGAACATAATCGGCTTCGCCAACCTTCCAGAATGTCGTCCCAAGGAGTTGCGCTTCCGGTTTGAGTGCCTTCATATTCCGCCAGAAGGAGTCAGCCACCGAGTGACCGAACTCATAGTCGTCGCCGGCGATCCAGAATTTCGTGTAGGGCTTTTTCGAAAATAACAGGGCTGTGGCCCTACCGATCATGGCAGTATTTTCCCCGATACGAAAAACATACCGATGTCCTTTTTTCTCTGTAATGCTCTCGGCCTTAGAGGTTGTCACTATGAAAGGTATCTTCTCTTTCTTACAGAAATCGGATATAGCGAGCGCGCCGCTGCTGTTAGTCGTGCCCACCAGCATGTCAACCTTCTCCCTGAAAACCAGTTCCTTGGCCATGTTGAGGCCAATGTCAGGCTTGAATTCGTCGTTGCGCACTGCATACTCAATTTTCCTTCCAAGGACACCGCCTGCGGCATTAATCTTAGTCACCGACATCTTGAAAGCATCCAGGATATCTATTGTCAAAGCCGACGCCGGCCCTGTATACGTATCGATCACACCCACTTTAATTGTATTTCCCGCATAGGAAACCGGCGGCATGAGAACCAGTCCAAAAACGATGAGACAAAAAGCAAGAAATCCGAACCCTTTCATGACCCCTCCTTGCATCTAAAGGCTCAACGTTAAAACCATTATAGTAAAAGGCATGTACCCGGGACGCATCTGCTTCGTCGTATACCTTTCCCTAAGCCCAGTTCGAACGGGTCTGATACATCAGGTCCGGACTGCCGCGAGAGGCATCTCATTTTGCGTACCTCCCTTCATCTTGGGCATTTCATGGCTCTGGTCTTATTCAAATAAGACTGTATCCTTATTGGAAACACTTGTCAAGGGAAAAGCAACCTGGAGTTTCCCCCGTATCCGCAGTCATTATGCCACCTTTTCTTGGTTAACAATTCAGAACGGCTGAGATGATCTTACGGCAAATGTCGTTTACTTGAGTAAATGACGGACAGCACGCGGGCCCGTTTCTTTCCTATGCTCCGTCCGGCGTGGGGAACTGATGAGTCAAAGTAGATGCTGTCTCCTTTATTGAGGACGTACCTCTCGTTTCCATAGACGAACTCACAGGACCCTTCGAGCGTGTAGATGAATTCTTCGCCTCGGTGAGAGAACGGTTCTTTCTCATCGAATGACGGTCGGACAATAAACGGCTCCATTGTCTTTCCGAGCCTTCGGTAAGCGAGCGATTCATACTGATATCCGGTGCTGTGGCCGCGGTTGGTACCTTCCCTTTCGTTGGCGCGCACGATGCTGAACCTCGTTTCCTGGGAGGCCCCTGTGGTTCCGTCCTCGAATATGAGGAAGGCGATATCTACGCCGAGGCCTTCAGCTATTTTCAAAAGGGTAGAGAACGGCGGCGCCTTGTCGGAGTTCTCGATCTTGGACAGGTAGCCTCGCGTCAACCCGGTTCGCCGCGCCAGTTGTTCGAGGGACATCTCCTGCTTCAAACGGAGCCTTTTAATGTTGTCCGTTATTCTCCTTTCATCCATCGCGAGCACTTCCCCGTCGGATGGTAGAGGCGTAGGGGGGCGTTGGTTCCTCGCGCGCACCACCGTTCCCCGAATAGGCACTCTTCGTCAATATGGTGCTTCCGGCCGCCGCCCCCTTCCGTACATTTTCATTCGCCATACCAGCGCGTCAGCCTTTCCGTCTGCCATCCCGTTATGCTCCATTATCTGAGAAATGCCGCAAGATTACAAGACCTATTTTTTTGGCTTCCCTTTTGTCATCATCAATCATTTTTGAGCAGTGCGGGTTTCAGGCTTCATGGAGGTTTCTCCTCCGACCTTGCCGCTTACGCATGAGCGTAGGGTACAAGATCCTCATGGCACGGCTGGAGAGAAGAGAACATGGGATGAGGAACGGTGAGAATCAAGGTCCCTCAAAGGCTCCGATTGACACCGAGCACAGTGTAATGAAATTAGACGATTTGTGTCGTACGACGAAGGGCTTGGTGGTGCGAAGCAATTACGCCCGTCTGAGAGATCTTCCCCGGGCGCGCCGCAAGAAATGGTTGTACCGCTCCCGTTTCTCATGTACCATTAGGGGAAAGGAGCGGGCTTTCACACGCGAGATGGTTTTCCATTCGAATATTCTCTCATCAACCTGAGTGATCAAGGGCTGCAGATCCGCTGCTTAGAGCATTTTGCAAAACCAAGTACCGATTGACCAGGGCGGAACCATTATCCTGAGCGAAAGCAAGCGAAGGATAATGGTGGAGCCGGGATACACGTTGAAATGGCAATTACTCCTGCAAAATGCTCTAGGCAACTGAGGAAGGCGCCATGAGAGGACCGGCCATCGCGATAATCTCCCTTTTGATCGCGCTGCCGCCGTCTTCCCCGGCGCATGCCGGTTCCGCCTTCCCGCACTCCCCGGCAGACTCGGCGACGATCACCGTCAATGACGCCGTCCCCATGAACAACGCGGGAGTGACGAAAGACGCGACGACCGGCCAGATCCTCGCCCTCAACGGTTATATCAACGCACCGTCCTACGCCTCGTTGAATCTGGCTCATGCCGCCGCGGTCGCGGCCGGAAAAGGCGTGCTCGTCTCTTCGGCGCTTCCGCTCGCGGCGAGCCTCACGGCGACCGCGCCGATCATGGTCGTGCCGGGTGGCTCGATCGTCCAGGGCGGCTCCCACACGCTCGCGATCAGCGCCCCGTTCCAGGGCGCCCCCGGCTGTTTCTCCGGCTTCAGCGCGGGGCAGATCACGGGCTTACCTGAGGCGCGGCCGGAGTGGTGGACCGCCAACACGACGCCGGGCACGACAGTAATGGATGCGGCCGTGGCTTCGGCATTTGGAGCGAACGCAGCCGGGAACGTGATCTTCGGAGCCGGGGATTACCTCATCAATAATTCCTCCGGAGCGATAACCGTCACGGGCTTCACCGGTACGGTCCGCTTTACGAACGGCTCGCGCCTGGTGATGGGCGACAACACGAAGGCCGGCCTCGCGTTCTCGGGCGGCGGGCAGATGGTCGAGGACGTGAGGATCGCTTACCATGTCCCCACGACGACGAACACGGGCGGCCATGCCCTCGAATTCATCTCCACGACGGGCACGAGGCTGATCCGCCCCTATATCGAGGACGCCCCATGCGGCGCGGTCGTCTTCTGGTGCTGCGCCACTCCCTACGTGGAAAAGGGCTTTTCCGTCACGTCGCAGTCGGACGCGCTCCATTTTGACAACTGCTCCGACCCGCACGTCAACGGCTGGGAGAGCCTCGCCTCCGGCGACGACGGTGTCTCGTTCGTCAACAATGCCGGCCTCCCCGATGCATCGGGCGGACTGGCAGAGAACATCATCGTGAGGAACTCGAAGGCGAGCGGGATCAAGAGCGCCGGGCAGTCAAACCTTGTTGATCTCCGAACTTCCTCGTCGACAACACGGCGTCGAGCAACCTCATCGTCTATTCGGACGGCGGCACGAATTTACCGCGTACCGTCGAACGTCTCCTTCGGCAACGGCATCGTCAAAAACGCGGGCGGGGTCAAGCCTCACGCGGGCAACCAGTACGGGATAGAATACGCGAGCGTGGGGGCCGGCATCAGCTTCCGGGACATCGACGTCATCTCTCCCACGTCGGCGGGGGTGGCCGGGGTTGCCACGTCAGGGACGGTGACCGTCGATAACGTAAAGGTTGTCGGCCCGGGCGGCCAGGGCTTCTATTTCCTCAATACCCTTGCGCTTTCGCTGTCAAACCTGACCGCGATATCGGCCGGGGACTATTCCTTCTATGTCGGGACCTGCGGGACCGTCACGGCCCACAATCTTACGTCCATCAACGGGGCAGGCGGAGCCGGGGGCGCGGGCAGGGCCATGTGGTTTGCCGACAACGCCTCGGTCGCGATCGACGGGATAGACGTGATCGACACGCAAAGCCCGGCGAAATCGTATATAGTCGGCTACAGCGGTAAGACGGCCGGCTACATCGCCAATATCAACGGCTACGTGCCGAACGGCACGTTCACGCCGCCGGTCACCGGCTCCCTCACGATATTGCCCACGAGCCGGTGAACGCGCAACCGGGATAGACGGTCGAGAGATCTCCCTTGCCTCTGAAAGATGCGGATGGTACTGATTAACGCATGGGGCGCGGCCGGAAGACGGCGAAGGTAAGGGCGGCGGGAAGGGACAAAACAATCAGCATTGGGGATCAACGTCCCAGAAGGCCGCCCGTCGGACGGGCCTTTCGGCAACCGGGGAGCCGTCCGGCGCTTTCTGCGTGAACTATTTGCTGTGAATTGTTTTCGATTCGTGTAATAGTATAAACGGAAATCGGGAGCTTACGAGGCTCTCGTGGCATGGTCGAAGAGAAAAGCGAAGGAGAGAGGGTTATGGGGGCGTTGGGAAACGGGTTTCGCCCGAAAAGCCCGCAGTGCCTTAAGGTCTTGACAGATGAGTGAGCCTCTCATAACGAGACAACTTGACTTGTTTGAAAACGGGTCCGGTAAGCCGACCGAGACCGCATTGCGCGACCCTGCCTTCACAGATAACAAAAGGCTGCCCATCCATCGCTGGGTACCCTGGATCGCGGGGTACTCCGCTGCATTTATCGATGATGTGATGGCTGCCTATGCACCGCAAGACCCTATCAACCCTGCTGCCTGCGTCGTACTCGATCCCTTCGCGGGCGTCGGCACCACCCTGGTACAGGCGATGCTTCACTGCTACCGCACTGTGGGCTTCGAGCTCAACCCGTATGCGGCCATGGCCGCGAACGTAAAGGTGCACGCGCCTTTTCTCGATCTGCCAAAGCTTAAGGGGTTGCTTAGGGGCTTCGAGGCAGAGTCGCGCCGTTGGAAGCACGGCGCGATGGGGATGAGGGCGGGGTCACCGAACGGTTTCAGGTCGCGCATCCCGTTTTTCAGCCCTTCCGTTGAAAATCAGGTGCTCCGTGTTATCGATTTCATCAACGCTATCGAAGACGAAGACCTGCGAGATCTTTTCCGGGTGGCCTTCGGCTCGGTCATGGTGACATTCTCAAATTACACTTACGAGCCCAGTCTGGGTACGCGCCCCGGCGCCGGGAAGCCCCTTATCGAGAATCAGGACGCTACGGCAACCCTGACCAAGAAGCTCAGACAAATGGCGACAGATATTGAGTACGTGCAAACGCGCTGTCCCCCGCCGTCACCCTCGTCCGCATTGCATCGGGTTTTCAATGCCAATTTCTTCCAGAAAGGTGAAGAGCTCCTCTCCGGCCTGCCTGTCGATCTGATGGTGACGTCGCCGCCCTATATGAACAACTACCACTACGTTCGAAACACGCGGCCGCAGCTTTACTGGCTGGCGTTTGTCAATACTTCTTCCGATCTGAAGCGACTGGAGGAAGAGAATTTCGGTAAGTTCTGGCAAAACGTTCGCACTGCCGCTCCTCAGGAGCCGGCCTTTGCCAATCCCGGCCTCAACCTGTTAATCCGGGAACTGAGGCAAATTCGTGCGGAGAAGGGACCTTACGGCGGCCCCGGCTGGGCAAACTACGTTACTGCCTATTTCAACGATGCACAGAGGTTCCTCGGCATACTAAAGAATGTGCTCAAGCCGGGTGGCGTCGGGGTGATCGTGGTGGGGAACTCCATCGTTCAAGGGATTGAGTTCAAAGTGGATGAGTTTTTTGCCGAGCTGAGTGAAAGTGTTGGCCTGACCGTTGAGGCCGTGCGTCCGATCCGACAAAAACGGGTGGGGGCGAGTATCACGCAATCATCGGTCCGGCGTGGGGGAAAGAACGGGGCCAGCCTTTACGAGGCAGCGGTGGTGGTGCGTTCCCCCCGGGACGAGACACACCCCGGCCGGCCCTGGGTCTTGAAGTGCCAACCCAACAAGAGAAGCGCCGAAGAAATATTCGAACAGGTGCGGGCGGGGTTGAAAAAGATGGGGGACGGGAGCAAGGCGACGTAGCTCCGTTAATTGCATCGACACGAAAAGAGAAGGACTCCTGCGTCCATGAGAACGAAGCCGCCCAATCCCGCCCGAATACGGAATTAACGGAACTACGTTCCCCTATGCCTACTGGGTATTCCGTATGCTGAAATCGGACGACAATTGGGCGTCGCCACCTCGGGCGTATCGAGAATCATGCTGAGGAGAGAGGATAAGTCACGTTGGTCAACTACTCCCCAACATCTCCGCAGTGTTCTCACATGTCAAACGGTCCTCGTGGTGACGTGGATGGCTGCCTCATGTCACGCCCTCTGTCAGACCTTGACTCGTCTGATAAGGGTGAGCATCATCTCGACCGCTTTGGCCGAGAACTCGGCGTCGTTGATATTGTTGTCCATTTCGACGACCTCGATACCTTCCCTGACGTGTGCCTCGATTGCGTCGAACATCGCCCTATCGGCTTCGCGGTCGCAGAATGGCTGATTGTCCCCGTCAAGAATCGATACCCCTCGAAGAGGAATGAGAAAGGCAACGGGTCCCTTGGCGGCGTTTGCCTTTTCCGCGAATACCCTCCCCATCTTCTCATTCTCTTCCTTGTTGGTCCGCATGAGGGTAACCGATGGGGTCCATTCGTAAAACGTACGCTTCCTCTTCCTATATCTCTCAGGCACCGTCTCCATTGCGTTGAAATTGGCCATGTCGACGCACCCCGGTACGATGAGGTGAGGTATTCCCCTTTGTCCGGCGGCGTCAAGCCGTTCAGGACCGGCGTCGAATACCCCGCCGCACACCGTGTCTGCCCATTCCGTGGTGGTAATATCGAGAACCGCGTCAACCAAACCTTCCTTCACGAGGCTTTCCATGGTTTTGCCGCCGGTTCCCGTTGCATGGAAGACAAGGACCTCGTATCCTTCGGCCGAAAGAGCCTCCACGCACGCGTTGACACACGGGGTTGTGTTGCCGAACATCGACGCTGCGATCACCGGTCTGTCCCCCGAGCCTTCGGGGATATCAGTCTCCACCATGCCGCAAATCGCTCCGGCCGCCCGTGAGAAAATCATGCGGGAGATGTGGTTGATGCCGGCCACGTCCACGACGGACGGAATCATCGTGATGTCCTTTGTTCCCACGTACGCACTGACATCGCCCGATGCCGTCGTCGAGATACAGACTTTTGGCATGCCGACGGGAAGGGCGCGCATGGCGGCAGTAACGACCGCGGTTCCTCCCGTGCCGCCCATACCGATGATGCCGGCAATCGTCCCGTCATCATAGAGCGATTTGACGATTGCCGGCGCACCCGCACACATAACCTTTATTGCCTCGCCACGGTCTTTCCTCTCTCGAAGTTGTTCAAGACTGCAACCACCAGCCAGTGCGACATCGTAGGCCTCTACGTCCACGGGAAAGAGACCGGTTGATCCCATTATACCTGTGTTGACCATGAGCACTCCTATGCCCTCTCGCAACTATCTGCTCGCGAACAAATGCATACTCCGCACCTTTGGTGTCAAAGGCCCCAATCAAACATATCGTTTTCATTTTATGTCCTCCCCGCTTTCCCGGTTGCACTCGCTCCCTTGAGGGACCTTAACGGATCGTCCTTTAGATGTCGAAAACAACACGCCCACAGCTCCGAGCCTTCCTGGCTACTTCGGCAGTTCTTTACTATCCGTCATCATTATGGATATTATTGCATCATTCTACAAAATTGCAAAGAGAGGGGGTAGGACCTTCCCGGGCCCCCCTTTGGCAGTAGAGCCAAGTGGCATCGCCTCGGTTCTAAAGCTCACCGCAAACTCGTCCGCCTTCTTTCCGCATGAGACATAGGAGATGGACCGGCAGGTCATCCGCTAACGCCTGTTTCAACTTCATGGGCGCATTGACGATGACGTCATTGGCCACGTGCAACCTATCAACATTGAATCTTTGCATGTAAAAAATAGGGTTACCCACTCACATGGCATAATCACTGATTGAAGCGGTAATCTCCACCTTCTGTGGGGTGGTTCGGACCCTTACTTTGCAGATACTTCACGCCGAAGAATCACCCACGGCTTCCCCCGAGCCATTCCATAACGCGTTGAAAAAGTGTCTATGTTATAAAAGTGGCTCGCACGTGTGAGATTGCTGGGGCCATTGACAAGGGACAATTGCTAAGAGGCGGCGCAAGATGCCGATATTATAGGTCTTTTCTAAGAGACCCGTCCTCAGTCAATGGCTGACCCCGTGTGCGGACTTTGCGTTGACATGAGGCCGATGAGCAAGATGCAAAAAACAAGACCTGACCCCGTAGGCCCCACTCGTCATGAAGATCATCTCAACCTCTGAAACGCTTTACTACAGCAGGCAGGCTATCGATTGCTTCCGCCGTGAGCCTTGCTTCTTCAGATATGGCCTTCACTTCCGACGATAGCCGCCTTCCAAGACCTTCAATGACTTCGTGGTCAGATTCCACGCATGCGGCTGCTTTTCCCCATAGGTCTTCACTAATCACGGTAAGGTAATCCTGCATCGCGTCATCCGTCATATCCTCTGGATGCTTGATGTTGCGAATCAAATGGACAAGTTCTCTCGCTTTGGCGTAGTCGATCTTACAGGCATCAGAATCCAGGCATTCCTCTGCCGTCTTCTCGTCAATTGTCCCTGCCTTCAGCGATTGTGCAAGTGCTCCCGCGTAAAGAACCTGCACCCTCCTCTCCAAGTATAAGAGGACGTCTTCCCGTGTCACCAACGGCTCAGTAAGAATCGTCTCTGCCCCTCCCTCATAGGCGCCGTCAAAACGAAGAATCTTCAATGTCATATCCCCTGTTTTGAATCCGAGCACACGGCTCACTACGAAGTGTCCAGCTTCGTGCATTCCTGCGGTTCTCGCTATCTGCCGAATATGTTCAGGTAAAAGCGAAGCACTCATCCTAACACCCCTGCTTTGATTGAATGTTTTGCAAGTCCGTGTCCTCCTTTTTGTCAGCCGCTCGGGATTGGGCCGCTTGCTCTTGCGCTCGCTGCGCCTCCACTTCTTGTCGTACTCCGTCGATTGCGGCGATGACTTTGGTCTTGACGTCGTCGAGGAAGTCCTCGGCGTCAGTGTCGCCGACGCTGCATGGGATGGGGACCCATCGCGCGTAGATAGACTCCACCTGTTCCGTCGGTCGCGCGTGCTGCCGCCGCCGCGGTACCCGTAAGCGGTTTCCATTGTGGTTGTGGTTGCTCGCGCAGTCGTCGACTGCTGAGTGCTGGGAGATCCGTGTTGACTGCTTCTTTGATGTGGTCGATGATGTCCCTTTTCTCGTCGTTGGTGAGTTCTCCGTCCCAACTCGTTGGTGTTTCGAGGAAGCGGGAGACAGCGACGCTCAAGCTCGTGAGGAGGTTGGATGACTGGGCGCAGGGGGTATCCATCATCGAATCCTTCTGCGTAGCGTCGGGTCATTGCTTTGATGCTCTGCCATGCGACACGGTGTCTCCTGGGGGTGGATGTCGAGTCCCAGCCTTGCACGCCATGGCAGCCGGAAAGCTTCTGCTGCCTCCCGTGATAGAAAGGACAAGTGGTCGGTGTTGTATGTGGGAACGCAATGACTCGTAGTGGTGTCGGTGCGCGCTCTCCAGACGGGTGGTAAGTCGGCGGAGTTCTGGATACGCGGGGAGAGGTCTTGCCTCGTTGAGCTTGCCCAGGTAAAAGACATTGTGCTCCAGGTGGTCGGTAACGAATCTGATGACCTCTGACGGGAGTGATTTCCCAAGTTGGTTTTCGACGATGTTGCGCAGATTATTGAAGGCGTGTTCGTATTTGGCACGGCCCCGCAGGTTGGGACCGTGGACGTCGTCCATGTGCGTGAACGCGATGATGTTTTCTTGGTCTGTCCGGCGCTCACGAGTGCTTCGAGTGCTTTGCCGACGCTAAAGTCCATGGCGCTCTTGGCGCTGTGGACGAGGACGATGCTGTCCACCTCGTTGAACATGCTGATGAGGTGGTCGGGGAGGTCGGCGGACGCATCGGCTTTGTGGCCAAGTCCTTCAGTGTCAAAAACGACGATTTTCGGGATCGTGGTCGCCCATGTGGGTTGAAACGGTCCGGCGACCCGGATGCCGTTGACAAGCGGCGTGAGAAGGCGGCCCCAGCGGGTTGCCGCGATGCCTGCGAAGAACCGCAGTGCCGTATAGAATTCTTTTCGGTCGTTCGTGTCGAGTCGCCATAATCGTGGCCAGCCGGTCGTGTCTTTTCAAACGGCCAGGGTGACGATGCTGAATCGTTCACGGAGTTCTTCAAGGATGTCGGAGACGATTGCTGCGTACTCGTCGGTGGTCTCTGCTTCTGCCTGGATGAGGTCGAGTGCGCCACCGCGGTCGTCGGCTTCCATGCCGTCAAGTTTGCCGTGTCGCTTCCTCGACCTTGGTGCGGCATTCCCGTGCGAGTGCCCAGATCCGGTTGACGAATCCCTCGATTTTTTCCCGGTTATTTTCGCGTCGTCCTCTCACGGGCCTTCGTCCACGGTGAGTTCGTCCTGTTCTTGGTCGTCGTACGGGTCACATCGTTGGTCTCGGGTTGGTAGTCGCCGAGAATGTATTTCAGTCGGAACCGCATGTCGGACTGTTCGAGAAAGTCTTTCGCGGTACGTTCTCTGTCGTCGGTGGCTCCTCGAATGATTGCTGATGAAACGGATTCCTCGATTTCGAAGCGCGTCTCGTGTTCCGAGAGAAAGGTGACGACAGCGGCGTAGTCACCGGCGCGGAAGATGGTCTCGATAGGGAAGGTCGTCGTACGGTTCACGGTGGTTGGGGAAACGCGTCAGCCTCAGGGTGCGACCCCATGAGTTGGCGGTCGAGTGTTGTTTTGCCGCCGCCAGGGACGCCGATAAGCAGGTCCCGCGAGTAGCCGCTCTCGTCGTTCTGGCAGGGGTAATACTTGCTCGCGCAACGCTTTCGCGCTGCCGAGAAGGGTTCTAGTTCTGCGTAGAAGATTTCGAGGACACGTGAGTCGAACCCTCGTCTCGCGGCTTCCGGGCGTGCACCCACGGACCAAAGTGATTCGTCGCGCAGGAGGTCGTTCAGTTGTGCGACGAGCGTTTCGGCTTCGACCCGGTCGGGGGTGCCGAGGCCTTTGCGGATTTTCTTGCCAGGGCGATTGTTTGCATCGTTATTCAAGGGGTGTCGGAACTCGACGATGAGGAATTGCCGTCCGGGATTCTCGCGAACTGAGGCGGTAAAAGTGCTGGTCATGTATTATTCCTCCTATGATGTTCCATGATGTTCCCAGCATAGCACCAATGGCGGTACCCTGTCGAGAATTTTCTGGAACATCAAGGAACATCATAGGACATGGGGAACGGAATCGGAACAACAGTATCCCAGTAATCCTCGCCTCAGGCTATCGAGCCAACTCAACCTTTTGCGGGTGCTATACGTAAGGGTCTTTTCGCGGCCGGAGGCAATTTCGATGGATTTCGCCGTGATCGAGGGGGCGCGAGCCGGAGCGTACTCTTTGTACGTGAGGACTCGCGGCCCCGATGAGACAGGCGAAAGGCGCGAAATTAACCCGCCGCCGCCCCTACACCTTTGCCCAGCGTATCGCACCCGATCGCCGACAGGCTCGCGATCGCCCCCAGGAGGCGCCGCTGGTCCGCGAGGAGATTCTTGAACTCATAGCGGATGCCTATGAGGCCGACCACGTCTTCTCCCGATTTCATGGGCAAAAGCAGGTCTTCGCGTTGGCCAGCGTCTCGGTCCCGGCGCCCGCCATCCTCCCGTTTATCATGCTCCATTGCGCCACGGTCATTTCGTGCGGGTCAAGCTCCGCGTCATTCCTGCTCTTTGCCCATACCCGGAGCTTGCCGTCCTGGCCGGTAAAGAGCACGAAAGAGGGCGCCTCTATCACCTTGACGACGTACCTGATCACGATATGGCTCACGTCGTCGAGCACCGTGGTGCGCAGCAAAGGCAGGACGCTTTTCCATTCGTCGGCATTCTGAGCGAACCCGCCTATCAACTGCTCCACGGGCGGGAGCATGAGAAATTCTTTGCTCATCTGCTCGATGAGCGCGACCCGCTCCAGGCGGAGGTTGAGGGCAAAATTCTGCCGCTTCGTCACCTTGACAAGCTGACCGACAACGAAAGAGGTGAAGAGGAAGACAATGGCGTTTATCACATCATTGGCGCGGTACATCGTGAAACTGTAGCGGGGCTCGACAAACAGGAAATCGAAGGTGAGCAGGCTCAAAACGGAAGCGAAGAGCGAAGGGCCCGTGCCGAAGCGGAGGGCCGCGCCGATGGTGACGATAAGGTAGATGAAGACGAGGGATGCGGGCTCGACAACTTTCTGGAGGAAGAAGTTTATGAGGGTGATAAGGGCAACCAGCCCGAAGGTGATGAGATAGGCCGTGGGATCGAAGCTCAGCTTTCTCGGGAGCTTGACGGCCGGCTGCTCCTTCTCCTTCAAAGGGGTGACGAGATGCAGCTCGAATTGGGCAGGGGCGCGGAGCAGCCGATAGACCGGCGAATCCTTGAAGAACTCGCTGAGCCTTGAGCGGAGGGGCTTGCCGACAACTATGCGGGTGATGTTGTTCTCCCGGGCGAATCTCAGGATTTCCCCGGCGACATCGGTCCCCTGAAGGGTGGCCACTTTTGCGCCCAGCTCTTCGGCGAGGTTAAGCGCCTCCGACAGGTAGAGCTTTTCTCCGTCGGACAATTCCCTGAAAGTCGGAGGAGATACGTAGACGGCATACCATTCCGCGTTGGCGGCCTTCGCGATGGTATATGCCTTTCTCAGCAGTTGGGCGGCGTAGGGGCTCGCCGCGACGCAGACCATCACCCGGTCGCCCGCCGGCCATGGACCCGCGATCGCCTTCGCCCTCATATAGTTGAGGAGCTCCGTGCCCATTTTCCTCGCGGCGAGCGTCAGGGTCAGCTCGCGCAGCGCCACGAGATTCCCCCGCTGGAAAAAATTTTCCATGGCCTGGCGCGCCCGGTCGGGGACATAGACCTTCCCCTCTTTCAGCCGCTGGGTCAGCTCCTCGAGGGGGATATCGATCACCTGGACCTCGTCCGCCCCCTCGAGGATGCTGTCGGGCACCGTCTCCTGCACGTGGATGCCCGTAATCTGCGCCACCACGTCGACCTGGCTCTCGAAGTGCTGTATATTGACCGTCGTATAGACGTCGATCCCCTTCTCTATCAGCTCCTCCACGTCCTGATATCTCTTGGGATGGCGGCTGCCCGGGGCGTTCGTGTGGGCAAGCTCGTCCACGAGCACGACGGCCGGTTTTCTGCGAAGCACCGCGTCCAAATCAAATTCGCTGCAGCACCATGCCTTCGTAATCGACCTGCCTGCGGGGAACCATCTCCAATTGCGCGAGGAGGGCGTCCGTTTCAGCCCTGCGGTGGGTCTCCACGATGCCCACCACCACGTCTTCTCCCCTGTTCCGCAGCACGTGGGCCTCCTGCAGCATCGCATATGTCTTGCCCACGCCGGGCGCATAGCCGAGGAATATCTTCAGCCTGCCCCTGCTGCGCCTCCTCGCGGCCGATCTCTTTCAAGAGGGCATCGGGGTCGGGCCGCATCTGCTCTTCCGGGTTTTCTCGTTCTTTCATCCCACCCCCGTTCTGTTCCGGCAATTCCTCACTATTATACTATTTTTCAATCCCCTCCGCCGGTTTTCATGCACTGCCGGCTAAAGAGGAGCACCCCATCGGCGTCGCACGGACACACGAAGGAGCATGCTGGTGGCGACGGTTTGCAAATGCCTTGCCCCGCCCTGTCATTCCCGTTCCTTGACCTTTCACATGCTTCAGGGTAAGATGTGAAAGAGATCGGAGCATATGGCCTTGGAAAAAGGGGTTTTGCTCAAAATCATGAAGGAATGGAGATAAACGGCATGAGCAGGTTTAAATGGTCTATTTTGGCGATCGCCTTGATCTTTATCGCAGGGACCGCCGAGGCAAAGGTCTATCTCGACGTGTACGGACAATCGTACAAGAAGATGAGCATTGCGGCGCCGCCGTTCGCGAGCGCCGAGAAACCGAGACCGGAGATAAGCGATCTTCTCTGCCAGGACCTCGACATGTCGGGCTTCTTCGTTGTCGCGCCGCGCTCCCTCATGGATAACGGCCTTCTGAGCGAAGGCGTGGACAGGAAGAGCATCAGGTTCGACCAATGGCGCTCCCTGGGTGTGGAGCTCTTGTGCAAGGCCGTCGTGCAGGAGCAGGGAAATGAGTTCTCCCTGGAGGCGTACCTGTATGACGCGAGCGACGGCACCCTGCTTTTCGCGAAGAGATACCGGGCGACATCGCCGGAATGGAGGAGGGTCGTTCACCGGCTCGCCGATGAGATCATATTGACGGTGACGGGGGAGAAGGGCATCATGAGCTCGCGCGTCCTCTTCGTGGCGGGTGATAGAGGCCGCAGGGACGTGTGCGTCTCCGACCTCGACGGCATGGGGGTGAGGAGGCTCACGGACCAGAAACAGATTATCGTCTCGCCATCGGTATCGCCCGACGGAAAATATCTGAGCTTTACCTCTTACAGGGAGGGCTGGCCTAATCTCTATGTCATCGACCTTGCAACGAACAGGGAAGTGTACACGGACAAGCGCGAAGGGATGAAGGTCGGGTCGAACTGGATAGACAGGAGGACCATCGCTTATGCCCATACCCTAGGGAAGTTCTCGACTATTTACGCCGTCAACGTGGAGACCAAGGAACGGACCCCTCTGCTCCGCAAGGAAGGGATCCTCAGCTCACCGACCTTCAGCCCCGACGGCAGCAAAATGGTCTTTGTCTCCGACATGTACGGAGGCCCGAATATCTTCATAAAGGAAATGGCGTCGGGAGACATAAAGCGTCTCTCCTATTTCGGCAACTATAATACGTCCCCGGCTTTCTCGCCCAAGGGCGATCTCATTGCTTTCATATCGAAAACCGAGGGCGCCCTCGAAGTGTGCGTGATGAGAGCCGACGGGTCCAACGCGCGGGTGCTCAGCAACGGGGGGGTAAACGATTCGCCCTATTTTTCGCCGTGCGGCAGGTATATCCTTTATTCCTCCCAAAAGGGAAAAAAGACCTCGATCTACATGATGCTGCTCAACGGAGAGAATAAAAGGGAGCTGAAGTTCACCGGCGCCGAGGAGACCCAGCCAAGATTTATGCCTTAAGGCTTTTCTTTGAGGGGAAGGCTCCATGGGCTTTGCTCATGGAGGGGGCGACGCTAGCCCCAATGATTGAAGGAGGACGAAATGAAAAAGTATGTCGTTCCGTTTTGTGTGGTTGCCATGATCCTGCTTTTTCACGGGTGCGCGTCAAAGCAGGTGTCCGCGCCTCTTTCTGAGCGAATTCAACCGGGCGTGAGCGGCGGGCAGACATCTCCTGCGGAAGGGGCCCTCGGCCGACAGGGCAATGAAGGCGCCATTTCGGAAGAGGAACTGGCGAAGGCGGAGCAGGAGAGGAGAAGGGCGGCTGCGCAGGCAGCGGTCGCGGCGCATCTTCAGGACATCTACTTCGATTTCGACAGTTACACGGTCAGGCCCGACGATATGCCCATCCTGAAGAAGATGGCCGACTGGCTCAGCGGAAATCAGGAAATAAAGCTGACTATCGAGGGCTATTGCGACGAGAGGGGGACAACCGAATACAACCTCGCCCTGGGGCAGAAAAGGGCCGAGGCGGCAAAGGACTACTTTGTCAAGTCGGGAGTGAGCGCGAAAAGGATAAGGGCGGTCTCCTACGGGAAGGAGGCGCCGGTCGACCCGGGCCATACCGAAGAAGCGTGGGTCAAGAACAGGCGCGACCATTTTGCAAGCCGATAGATTCTGTTGAGCGGGGACGACCCGCGAACGGGTAGCCCGGGCAGCTTTTGCTGACGGAGGGGGCGCTGAGCCAGCGGCCTGCGAGCGAAGCGAGGTTGAGCGGGGAGGCTCCGGCAGCTTTTGCTGACGGAGGGGGCGCTGAGCCCCAATAATTGCTTGCTGCACGAGGAGGGAACGCATGAGAATTCTTCCGCTTCTTTTGATCGCCCTTTTTCTGTTCGGCTGCGCTTCCAGCGGAGAGGTGAGCCAGGTCAGGCAGGATGTGACCTCCGTCTACACGGAGCAGGCGAGCTTCAGGAAAAGACGGACGCCCGTCTCGCCAATCTGGAAAAGGCGGTCGGCTCGTCCGAGGCAGGCATCCGAAAACAGGTGGTCGACCTGTCGGTCGCAAGCGAGAACAGGGACGAGAAGATCAAGGCGATCCTCGGCAGGCTCGATGAGCTGGAATCGCAGCTCCGTGCCTACTGGGAAGACACGAAGGCCCAGCTCAGGGAGCTGAAGAAGACGAGAGAGGCGACCGCCGCCCCGGCGGGCGATGCAAAGGGCGCCCCCGAAGACCTCTACAAGCAGGGCTTCGATGCCTTTCAGAAAGGGGCATACAAGGACGCGGTCTCCTCGTTCACGCAGTTCGTCGAGCAGAACCCCGCCGCACCGCTTGCCCCCAACGCCTATTATTGGATGGGCGAGAGCTATATGAACATGAAGGTCTACGAGAAGGCGATAGTCCAGTTTCAGGAGGTCATCGACAAGTTCCCGAAAAGCGACAAGGCGGCGAGGGCCATGCTCCGGCAGGCGGAGGCCTTCGCCGCCATCGGCGATAAAAAAAGCTCTACGACCGCCCTGAAGAGGGTCATAGAGCTTTTTCCAAAAACCGAGGAAGCCCGGCTCGCGGACAGGGCGCTACGGAGTGGCACCTTCCAGTAGCGGCTGCTCCTCCGGGATGGGCTCTTCCGTCTTGTCGAGGGCGACCATCTCGTAGCTCCTGTACTTCGAGAAGCCGGTGCCCGCGGGGATAATCCTGCCCATAATCACGTTCTCCTTGAGCCCGCGCAGATAGTCTACCCGGCCCTCGATGGCTGCCTGGGTGAGTACCTTGGTGGTATCCTGGAAGCTCGCCGCCGAGATGAAGCTGTCCGTGATCAGAGACGCCTTCGTGATGCCGAGGAAGAGCGATTCCGCCGTCGCAGGGGTGCCTCCCTTTTCCATCACGCGCCTGTTCTCCTCCTCGAACACCCACCACTCGACCGGCTCGTCGATGATGAAATTTGTGTCTCCCACCTCTTTTATGCGCACGCGCTTGAGCATCTGCCTCACGATGATCTCGATGTGCTTGTCGTTGATCTTCACGCCCTGGAGCTGGTAGACCTCCTGGATCTCGTCGACCAGGTAACGGGCGAGGTCCTTTGTGCCGAGGATCCGGAGCACGTCGTGGGGGTTGACGGGACCGTCGATAAGCGCTTCTCCGGCCCGCACGTAATCACCCTCGTGCACGATGATATGTTTTCCCCTCTGGATGGTATATTTGCGCGTCTCGCCGCGCTCCGGCGTCACGATGATCTCCCTCTTTCCTTTCTGGAGCTTGCCGAATGAGACGAGGCCGGATATCTCCGTCACGGTCGCGCTCTCTTTCGGCCGGCGCGCCTCGAAGAGCTCCGCAACCCTCGGCAGGCCGCCGGTGATGTCTTTTGTCTTGGTGGTTTCCCTCGGCATCTTCGACACGGTGTCGCCGGCAAAGATCTCATCGCCCTCGTTCACGACGATATGGGCGCCGATGGGCAGGATGTAGCGGGCGGGGCTTTGCGTGCCCGGTATCATTATCGTCCTTCCCTTCTCGTCCTTTATGGAGATGCGGGGCCGCAGATCGGGGTTGCGCGATTCGATAATGACCTTGTAGGCAAGGCCCGTCACCTCATCGATGCGTTCTTGCATCGTCTCGCCTTCGATGATGTCGCCGAACTTCACCTTCCCCGAGACTTCCGAGAGTATAGGCGTGGTCCAGGGGTCCCACTCGGCGAGCGTCTGTCCCTCGCTCACCTTGTGTCCCTCGGCTACCTTGAGCTTGGCCCCGTAGATGATCGGATACTTCTCCCGCTCGTGGCCCGCCTCATTCACCAGGAGGACCTCGCCGTTCCTGTTCATGACGACGGGCTGCCCTTCCTTGTTGAGGACCATCTTTACGTTGACGAGCTTCACGTACCCTTCGTTCCTGGCCTCGAGTGTCGACTGCTCGACCCGCCTTGAGGCGGCCCCGCCGATATGGAACGTCCTCATGGTGAGCTGTGTTCCCGGCTCGCCGATGGACTGGGCCGCGATGATGCCGACGGCCTCGCCGATGCTGACGAGCCTACCGCGGGCGAGGTCCCTGCCGTAGCAGAGGGCGCAGACGCCCCTCTTCGATCTGCACGAGAGGACCGAGCGGATCCTGACCGTCTCATAGCCTGCTTCGTCGACCTTCGGCAGGTGCTCTTCCCTGATCTCCTCGTTCCTGTGGACGATGATCTCACCGTCAGGGTCCCGGAGGTCTTCCAGGGAGACCCTTCCGAGGATCCTCGTCCCGAGCTGCTCGATCACCTCGCCGCCTTCGATGAGGGACGTCACTTCTATCCCGTCGAAGGTGCCGCAGTCCGTCTCCCCCACGATCACGTCGTGGGCCACGTCGACGAGCCTCCTGGTGAGATAACCCGAATTGGCCGTCTTCAGGGCCGTATCCGCAAGGCCTTTGCGGGCGCCGCTCGTGGAGATAAAGTACTGGAGGACGGTGAGGCCTTCCCTGAAATTGCTCGTGATCGGCGTCTCTATGATCTCGCCCGAGGGTTTCGCCATGAGGCCCCTCATGCCCGCGAGCTGCCTGATCTGCTGCGCGTTGCCTCTTGCGCCTGAGTGGGCCATGATGAACATCGGGTTGAGGCTGTTCTGGTATTCTATCTTGCCGTCGGGCGCCGTAATCTTTTCCGACCCGAGCTCCCTCATCAGCTCGTCGGCGATCCTTTCGGTCACGTCCGCCCAGATGTCGATGACCTTGTTGTACCGCTCGCCGTCGGTGATCAGGCCTTCCGAATACTGGTTCTGAACGACTTTGACCTCCTCATAGGCCTTGTTTATCAGCTCTTCCTTCCTGGTGGGGATGATCATGTCGTCGATGGAGATGGAGATGCCGCCTATCGTGGCAAAGCGGAAGCCGATGCTCTTCAGCCTGTCGGAGAGGATGACCGTCGCCTTTTCGCCGCCTTGTCTGTAGCATATGTCGACGAGCTGTCCGATCGACTTCTTGTCCATGACCCTGTTTATGACGGAAAAGGGGATCATGTCCGGGATAACCTCGCGCAAGCTGGATCCTTCCGGGGGTCGTGTCGACCAGCGCGCCGTCCATCCTCACCTTGACCCGCGCGTGGAGGTCGACCTCCCCGGCGTCATAGGCGATCCTCGCCTCTTCGGGGTCCGCGAATATCCTTCCCTCTCCCATCCTGTACTTGCGGTCTATGGTGAGATAATAGAGTCCGAGCACGATATCCTGGGTCGGCACGATGATCGGTCTGCCGCTCGCGGGGGAGAGTATGTTGTTCGTCGACATCATGAGGACCCGCGCTTCCGACTGGGCCTCGATCGACAGGGGCACGTGCACGGCCATCTGGTCCCCGTCGAAGTCGGCGTTATACGCGGGACAGACGAGCGGGTGCAGCTGGATGGCCTTGCCGTCGATCAACTGCGGCTCGAAGGCCTGGATGCCGAGCCTGTGCAGGGTAGGCGCCCTGTTCAGGAGCACGGGGTGCTCCTTGATCACCTCTTCGAGCATGTCCCATACTTCCGGACGCTCTTTCTCCACGAGCTTCTTTGCGTTCTTTATGGTCGTGGCAAAGCCTTTCTTTATGAGCCTGTTATAGACGAAGGGCTTAAAAAGCTCCAGGGCCATATATTTCGGAAGGCCGCATTCGTGGAGCCTCAGCTCGGGACCGACCACGATGACCGACCTTCCGGAATAGTCCACCCTCTTCCCGAGGAGGTTCTGGCGGAAACGGCCCTGCTTGCCCCGCAGCATGTCGGAAAGCGACTTGAGCGGCCTCTTGCTCGTTCCCGTCACGATCCGGCCGCGCTTCGAGTTATCGAAGAGCGCGTCGACCGCCTCCTGGAGCATCCTTTTTTCGTTCCTGATGATGATCTCCGGCGCATTCAGCTCCATCAGCCGTTTCAGGCGGTTATTCCTGTTGATGACCCTCCGGTAGAGGTCGTTGAGATCGGAGGTCGCAAACCTGCCGCCGTCGAGGGGCACCAGGGGGCGAAGCTCGGGCGGGAGGACCGGTATGATATCGAGGATCATCCAATCCGGCTTGACCCCCGATATGCGGAACGCGTCGACAACCTTCAATCTCCTCGCAAGCTTCTTCCTCTTGGCGTCGGACGCGGTCTCTCTCATCTCTTCCCTGATCGCCTTCCCGACCTCGTCCACGTCGATCTTCTTGAGGCATTCCCGCATCGCCTCGGCGCCTATGCCGCCCGAGAATTTGTCCCCGAACTTTTCCTTGGCCTCCAGGTACTTTTCCTCGGTGATCAGCTCGCAGAAGTTGTACTGGGAGGGACCGGGATCGACCACGATGTACATCTCGAAGTAGAGCACCCGCTCCACTTCCTTGATGGTCAGCTCCAGCAGCGTGCCGATCTTGCTCGGCATGCTTTTCAAAAACCAGATATGGGCGATAGGGGACGCGAGGTGGATATGGCCCATCCGCTCCCTGCGGACCTTCGACTGTATTACCTCGACCCCGCACTTTTCGCAGATAATGCCGCGGTGCTTCATCCTCTTGTATTTACCGCAAATACATTCGTAGTCTTTCACGGGACCGAAGATCCTCGCGCAGAACAGGCCGTCCTTTTCCGGCTTGAAGGTCCGGTAATTGATGGTCTCCGGTTTCTTCACTTCGCCAAATGACCACTTTTCGATGAGCTCCGGCGAAGCCAAAGAAAGCTTCATCGCCGAATAACTTAACGGGTCTTTCTGCTTATCGAAAATTTTGAAATAGTCGTCCAAAACGACCTCCTTATTCTTCTTCTTTAATCAAATCGACGTTGATGCACAGGCTTTGCAACTCCTTCACCAGGACGTTGAACGATTCGGGCAAGGAAGGCTCGAGCACGTCTTCGCCTTTGACGATCGACTCGTATGCCTTCACCCTGCCGCTCACGTCATCCGACTTGATTGTGAGGAATTCCTGGAGGGAATAGGCAGCCCCGTATGCCTCCAGGGCCCACACCTCCATCTCGCCCAGCCTCTGACCGCCGAACTGCGCCTTCCCGCCGAGCGGCTGCTGGGTCACCAGCGAATAAGGTCCGATGGAGCGGGCGTGTATCTTATCATCCACAAGGTGGTGGAGCTTGAGAAGGTACATGTTGCCGATCGTCACCTTGTGGTGGAAGGGGTCCCCCGTCCTGCCGTCGTACAGCGTGATCTGCCTCGATTCGGGCAGCCCCGCCATCTTGAAGGCGTCACTGATCTCCGCCTCCTTCGCGCCGTCGAACACGGGGACCGCGATATGCACACCGTCTTTGATCTGGTTCGCCAGCTCGATCAACTCGTCCTCGCTCAGTTTGTCGAGGAATTCCTGCATCTCCCCATCGCCGAAGATCTCCTTGATGCGACTCCGGAGCAGGGACGCGTTATTCGTCTCGATGAGCTTGCCGATTACCTTGCCGAGCTCTTTGGACGCCCAGCCGAGGTGGGTCTCCAGTATCTGGCCCGCGTTCATACGCGAGGGCACGCCCAGGGGGTTCAGGACCACGTCGACCGGGGTCCCGTCCTCGGTAAACGGCATATCCTCTTCGGGCAGGATCACGGAGACGATCCCCTTGTTCCCATGCCGTCCCGAAATCTTGTCGCCTACCGCGATCTTCCGCTTCATGGCCACGTAGACCTTGATCGTCTTCAAGACCCCAGGCGGCAGCTCGTCGCCCTTCTTGATCTTGTTTATCTTGTCTTCGTAGTAGAGTTTTATCAGCTCGATCTGGTTTTCCTTGCTGTCGACGATCTTGGCGATCCTCGCCTCGAGGTCCTCGTCCTCGAAATCTATCTCCCGCAGCTTGTCCAGGTTGATGCCGTTGATCTTCTCCCGCGTGAAGGCCTCGCCCTTTTTGATGATCGGCCTGCCCTTTCCATCCCTCATCTCCTTGGGGGCGGTCTTTCCCAGGAGCAGGTCCTGGAGCTTGCCGCCCGTGGAGTCGAGGATGATCTTGATCTGGTCTTCCTGGTCTTTCAGGATGTTCGATATCTCGATATCCTCGATGAGCCTCGACCGCTCATCCTTGTCGATGCCCCTCCTCGAAAGGACCTTCACGTCGATGACGATCCCCTCGATGCCGTGGGGGATCCGCAAGCGAGGTATCCTTCACGTCGCCGGCCTTCTCGCCGAAGATCGCGCGGAGCAGCTTCTCCTCCGGTGTGAGCTGGGTTTCCCCCTTCGGCGTCACCTTGCCTACCAGGATGTCCCCGGCCCGCACCGTGCGCGCCTATCCGGATGATGCCCGAGTCGTCCAGGTCTTTGAGGGCCTCGTCGCCGACATTCGGGATATCGCGGGTGACCTCTTCCTTGCCGAGCTTCGTATCCCTCACCACGCACTCCAGCTCCTCGATATGGATGGAGGTGAACGCGTCTTCAGCGACGAGCCGCTCGTTGATGAGGACCGAATCCTCGTAGTTGTACCCTCTCCAGGGCATAAAGGCAACGACGACGTTCTTGCCCAGGGCCAGCTCCCCCCTGTCCGTCGAAGGCCCGTCGGCGAGGACCTCGCCTTTCTTGACGTAATCCCCTTTCCGCACGATCACGCGCTGGTTGATGCAGGTATCCTGGTTCGATCGCCTGAACTTCAAGAGGTTGTACACGTCGATCTTCGTGACACGGCTCCTCGCCGTCTTTCGTCTCCTCGTACTTGAGGATGATCCTGTTCGCGTCGACGTTTTCCACCACCCCGTCGTGCTTGGCGACGATGCTGACCCGCGAGTCCCTTCCCACGATGCGCTCCATGCCGGTGCCGATCAGGGGCGCCTCCGTCCTGATGAGGGGCACGGCCTGCCGCTGCATGTTCGAGCCCATGAGGGCGCGGTTCGCGTCGTCGTGCTCCAGAAACGGGATGAGGGACGCGGAGACGCTCACGAGCTGCTTCGGGGAGACGTCCATGAGGTCTATGCTCATAGGGTCTATCCAGAAGAAGCCGCCGCCCTTCCTCGCGGAGACCAGGTCCGTCGTGAAACGTCCTTCTTCATCGACCGGCGCGTTTGCCTGGGCGATGTAGAACGGCTCCTCTTCGAGGGCGCTCATATATTTGATGTTGTTCGTGACGCGCCCGTTGATCACTTCCCTGTAAGGCGTCTCGATGAAGCCGTATTCGTTGACCCGGGCATAGGTGGAGAGCGACGCGATCAGGCCGATGTTCGGCCCTTCCGGCGTCTCGATAGGGCAGACCCTGCCATAGTGGGTCGGGTGGACGTCGCGCACCTCGAAACCGGCCCTCTCGCGCGTGAGGCCGCCGGGACCGAGGGCGGATAGCCTCCGCTTGTGGGTGATCTCGCGAAAGCGGGTTCGTCTGGTCCATGAACTGGGAGAGCTGGCTGCTCGCAAAGAAGTCTTTCACCGCCGTCGCGACCGGCTTCGGATTGACGAGGTCGTGGGGCATGAGCGTCTCCATCTCGGGGAAGGTGAGCCTTTCCTTGATGGCCCGCTCCATCCGCACGAGGCCCATCCTGAACTGGTTCTCCAGAAGCTCGCCCACCGTCCTTACCCTTCTGTTGCCCAGATGGTCGATGTCGTCGCCGGGGCCGCGGGAATCTTTGAGCCGCAGGAGCTGCCTCACCACCTCGATGATGTCCTCCCTCCGCAGCGTCGTCACGTCGAGGGGGATGCCGAGGCCGAGGCGGTGGTTCATCTTGAGCCTTCCCACCTTGGAGAGGTCATACCGCTCCGGGCTGAAAAACATGTTATGGACGAGGGCTTCGGCAAACTCGTAGGTGGGCGGGTCGCCCGGTCTCAGCTTCCTGTAGATCTCGAGGAGCGCTTCCTCCTTGCCGCCCGCCTTGTCGATGAGGAGCGTATCCCTGAGCGAGGAGCTGACGTTGAGGTTGTCGATAAAGAGCACTTCGAAGCTCTTTATGCCCCGGCTCACGAGTTTTCGCCAGATCGTCTTCGGTGATCTCCTTGTTGATCGGGACGATAACCTCTTTCGTCTCCGGGTCGATGATGTCGGCCGCCGCGATCTTCCCGATGACGTCCTGCTCCTCTACCGGGATTTTCGCGATATTCGCCTGCTCCATCTTCTTGATGACGGCCTTGCTGATCTTCTTGTGCTTCTTCACCAGCACCTCGTCCGTCTCGGTATTGATGATGTCGGCAGGGGCCTTCTGGCCGAGGAGAAGCTCGAAGGGGGTTTCCTTGAAAACCTTTCCATCCTTTATGATGACCGTTTCCCTCTCGTAAAAGTAGTCGAGGATCTCCTTCTCCGAATAACCGAGCGCCCGTAGGAGAAGGGTAACGGGGATTTTCTTGCGCTTGTCTATGCGTACGTAGAGGAGCTCTTTGTGGTCGAACTCGAAATCGAGCCAGGAACCCCGGTAAGGGATGATTCTTGCCGTGTAGGCGAAATTGCCGCTGAAAGGCGCCTTTGACTGGTCGCAGTCGAAGTAGACGCCCGGCGACCGGTGCAGCTGGCTGACGATGACCCTTTCGGTCCCGTTGACAATGAACGTCCCCCTCTCCGTCATGAGGGGGATCTCGCCGAAGTAGACGTCCTGCTCCTTTACCGCCTTGATATCTTTTATCTTCGTGTTGGGATCGATGTTGAATACGACGAGCCGTATGGTGACCTTCATGGGGGAGGCAAAGGTGAGCCCCCGCACGATGCACTCCTCTTCGGAGTATTTCGGGTCGCTGATTTCGTACTTCACAAACTCCAGGGAGGTTGTCTCGTGGGAATCCTTGATGGGAAAGACGCTGGTGAAGACCGCCTGGAGCCCCAGGGCGGCCCGCTCTTCAGGGGGAGCGTCTTTCTGAAGGAAGCTCTCGTAAGAGTTGAGCTGAATTTCGATAAGATTGGAAATATCGAGAACCTCTTTGAGCTTCCCGTAACTCTTCCTCACAATCTTATTATGAAAGGTCTGCCTCATATCCTTTTCACCTCTTGTTTAAAGGTACAGGGGCAAAGCATGCTTTGCCCCCCGATAGTCCGATGCCGCATGTGCTACTCGACCTTGACCTGGCCGCTGACCTCTTCGAGCTGCTTCTTGACGTTCTCGGCTTCCTGCTTCGACACGCCTTCTTTGACGGCCTTGGGCACGCCTTCGACAAGGTCTTTCGCCTCTTTCAGTCCGAGGCTCGTGACGGCCCTCACGACCTTGATCACCTGAATCTTCTTGTCTGCTTCGTAGCCGGTGAGCACGACGTTGAACTCGGTCTGCTCTTCCACCGGCTCAGGCGCGGCTGCCGCTGCGCCGCCGCCGCCTCCGCCGCCCATCATCATCGGCATCGCCGCCTGCACGCCGAATTTCTCCTCGAGCACCTTGATGAATTCCGAGAGCTCCAGGACGGTCATAGTCTCAATATAGGTAATTACTTCTTCTCTTGTCACAGCCATTTACTCTATCCTCCTTTACACCGTTTCTTTTTTTGTCTTGATCGCGTTCAACGTCAGCATAAGCTGCATGATGTTGCCGGAAAGGGCGCCGACAAGCCTCTGGGGCAGGCCGAGCAAGAGGCCGAGAAGCTTCCCGACGAGGATATCCTTCGACGGAAGCGTCGCAAGCGTCAGTATCTCCTGCGGGTTGATCCGCTTTGCCCCGAGGAGGCCCGCTTTCAGCTTCAGCTTCGGCATATCCTTCGCGACTGCCGCAAGGACCTTTGCAACGCCGACCGGGTCTTTGTAGCTGCAAATTATCGCATTGGGACCCGCGAACTCGTCCTTGAGCGCCTCCGCCTGAGTCCCGGCGGCGGCTATCTTCAGGAGCGTGTTCTTGGCAACCTTGAATTCTCCGCCCACCTTGTCGAGTTCTCTCCGGAGCTTCGAGATCTGAGCCACGTTCATGCCGCTGTATTCGGCAAGGAACAGGGCGCCGGCGCGCTTGAGCTTGTCGTCAAGCTCCTCCACTACTTTTTCTTTTGCCTTTCTTTCCAATGGTTTTCATCCCTCCTTTCGAATAAGATTTGTATGGAAAGCCAGAAGAGACGAAAATGCAACGTGACTGTCTCGGCAGGCCGCATGCGTTTAACCGAACCGGCACCTGCTGTCTCTGACTCTTTCCCTATTTCGCGGCGCTTCTCACATAGGTAGGATCTATTTTGACGCCCGGGCTCATAGTCCTTGAAATGGCAATGCCTTTCACGTAGGTGCCTTTGCTTGAGGCAGGCTTCAGTCTGATAACCGCGTCAAAAAGCGAGCTGATGTTCTCCGTCAGTTTTTCCTTGCCGAAGCTTCCCTTCCCCACGGGGACATGGAGGTTTCCCGCCTTGTCCACACGGAATTCGACGCGGCCCGCTTTTACCTCGTTCACGGCCTTCGCCACGTCGAAGGTGACCGTGCCGACCTTGGGGTTGGGCATAAGCCCCCTGGGGCCGAGTATCTTGCCGAGCTTGCTGACGGCCCCCATCATGTCCGGTGTTGCGATGGCCTTGTCGAAATCGAGCCAGCCTTTCTGAATCTTATCGATCAGGTCATCGGACCCGACATAGTCGGCGCCCGCATCGTCGGCTTCCTTTTCTTTCTGTCCCTTCGCGAAGACGAGGACCCGCACCTTCTTCCCCAGTCCATGAGGGAGCACCACGGAGCCCCGCACCATCTGGTCGGCATGTCTCGGGTCGACGCCGAGCCGCATGGCGACTTCAACGGTCTCATCAAATTTTCTTTCAGGCATTTCAGAGAGCACTTCGAGGGCTTCTTCGAGAGTATACCTCTTTTCCCTATCGACCTTCTTCAAAGCTTCCTTGTATTTCTTTGTCTGTTCTGCCATTTCTCTCACCCCTCAAAAAAATAATAGCCCTCGGAACAGTAATCTTCCCTTACTGCCCGGTTACGGCTTCCGCCCTCACATCGGTTGGTTGTCCCGGTCGCTCTATTCGCTCTCTACTACCTCCAATCCCATGCTTCTCGCGGACCCTTCGACGATCTTCATGGCCCCTGCCAGATCTTTTGCGTTGAGATCGGGCATCTTCAATTGCGCGATCTCCCTGACCTGCGCGTTGGTGACCTGCCCCACGGTCTCTTTCTTGGGGTTGTTCGCGCCTTTCGCGAGCTTTACGGCCTTCTTGAGGAGAAAGGAGACAGGCGGGGTCTTCGTGATAAACGTGAAGGTCCTATCGGAAAATATAGTGATGAGCACAGGGATGATCGTCCCTTCCTGCGTCTTCGTCCTCTCGTTGAAGGCCTTGCAGAATTCCATTATGTTGACCCCGTGCTGGCCGAGTGCCGGTCCGACCGGCGGTGACGGGGTTGCCTGCCCTGCCGATAACTGCAGCTTGACCATCGCGGCAACTTTCTTTGCCATCTTCGTGCGCTCCTTTACATTTTTTCTATCTGCATAAAATCCAGCTCCACGGGCGTCGTCCTTCCGAAAATGTTGAGAAGCACCTTCACCTTCCCCTTTTCGGGCTTGATCTCTTCCACGCTTCCCGTAAAGTTGGAGAAAGGCCCCTCGATCACCTTGACGTTGTCGCCTTTGTCGAAGCGGATCTTCGGCTTTATCTTCCCCTTTCCTTCCTGGATGGCGGAGACGAGGTCCTTGATCTCGTCGTCCGGGAGCGGTGTGGGCTTCATGCCGTAGCCGACGAACCCGGTCACTTTCGGCGTATTGCGCACGAGATACCACGTATCTTCGTTCATATCCATCTGCACGATGATATAACCGGGGAAAATCGTCCTCTGTGATTTCTTCGCCTGCCCCTTGACCCGCTCCATGATGACTTCGGAAGGCACGATTATCTCGGCGAAATGGTCTTCCATGCCGCTCGTCTTTATTCTTTCTTCCAGTGCCTCCTTGACTTTCTGCTCATAACCCGAATAGGTATGCACCACATACCACTTCTTTTCCATCGAGTTATCCACGGAATAGCACCTGAGATGATCTTAGCCAGCCCCACGTCGACCACGCCAAGGAAGGCGGCGGCGATAACGACGGTGATGAGGACCACGTAGGTGCCCTTCATGGTCTCCTTCCTGGAAGGAAAGGTCACACGCTTCGTCTCCAGGTACACCTCTTTGAAATACTCCTTGACCTTGTCAATCGTGCTCTTTTATATTCATCGCGTCTCCAGTACAAGCAGGCCAGGAGGGATTCGAACCCCCAACACCCGGATTTGGAGTCCGGTGCTCTATCCGTTAGAGCTACTGGCCTTTCTATTTGGTTTCCTTGTGCGCCGTATGTTTCTTGCAAAACTTGCAGTACTTTTTCATCTCCAGTCTGTCCGGCGTCTTCTGCTTGTTTTTCGAGGTTGTATAATTCCTGTTCTTGCAGTCGGAACAGGCCAGTACCACCAATTGCCTCATTTCATATCCTCTTCTACAATATGGAAGGTCAACACTCCTCTCGCCGATGGCCTTCGGAGGGGTGTCGCCCCAACCATTATCGTCATGGTCAACACTCCTCTCGCCGTCAAAACTGGTTGCGGGGACATTCCTCTGCTTTTGGAGGTGTGTCCCCGATCCAATCTTGATGGGTGTCACCCCGACCATTATTCTATGATCTCCGTGACGACCCCTGCGCCTACCGTCTTGCCGCCTTCCCTGATGGCGAAGCGCAGCTCCTTCTCGAGGGCGATGGGGGTCACGAGATCTACGATAATGGTGACGTTATCACCGGGCATAACCATCTCCACACCTTCGGGAAGCTTCACCACGCCGGTCACGTCGGTCGTGCGCAGGTAGAACTGGGGCCGGTAGCCCGTGAAGAAGGGGGTATGGCGGCCTCCCTCTTCCTTGTTGAGCACGTAGGTCTCGGCCTTGAACTTGGTATGGGGGGTGATCGATCCGGGCTTTGCGAGGACCTGTCCCCTTTCCACCTCGTCTTTCTTGGTGCCCCGGAGGAGGACGCCGATGTTGTCGCCGGCCTGGCCCTGGTCTAAGATCTTCCTGAACATCTCGACGGAGGTGGCGACGGTCTTCTGGGTGGGCCTGAAGCCGATGATCTCCACCTCTCCGCCGGGCTTGATCACGCCGCTCTCGACCCTGCCCGTCACGACCGTGCCGCGGCCGGAGATGGAGAAGACGTCCTCTATGGGCATGAGGAAGGGCTTGTCCGTATCGCGGACGGGCTCGGGGATGTAGGAGTCGCAGGCATCGAGCAGCTCGAAGATGCTCTTGCAGTGGGGGCAGTCGGGCTTCCCGTCGCCGCATTCGAGGGCCTTCAAGGCAGAGCCCTTGATGATGGGTATCTTGTCTCCGGGGAACTCGTAGGCCGTGAGGAGCTCCCGCAGCTCCAGCTCGACGAGCTCGATAAGCTCGGGGTCGTCCACCATGTCCACCTTGTTGAGATAGACCACGATGCAGGGGACGCCCACCTGGCGGGCAAGGAGGATATGCTCACGGGTCTGGGGCATGGGGCCGTCGTTCGCGCCCACCACCAGGATCGCCCCATCCATCTGGGCGGCGCCGGTGATCATGTTCTTGATGTAGTCGGCGTGGCCCGGGCAGTCGACGTGGGCGTAGTGGCGCTTCGTCGTCTCGTACTCGACATGGGCCGTCGCAATCGTGATGCCCCTCTCCTTCTCCTCGGGGGCCTTATCTATCTGATCGAAGGGGATCCATGTCTGCCATCCCCTTGTTCGCAAGGCATCTCGTGATCGCGCTCGTCAGGGTGGTCTTCCCGTGGTCGATATGGCCTATGGTGCCGATATTGACGTGGGGTTTCGTCCGTTCAAACTTTTTCTTAGCCATAGAGAGCCTCCGTTTTAATTTGTGGAGCCCACGATCGGGATTGAACCGATGACCCCTTCCTTACCAAGGAAGTGCTCTGCCACTGAGCTACGCGGGCATCTGGGGCGGGCACGGCTTAGCCCGCGACGTTCCTGGTTTCGGAGGCGGGCACGTTTTCACCCGCTTTCTGTACTTTGGAGCGGGAAACGGGATTCGAACCCGCGACCCTCAGCTTGGAAGGCTGACGCTCTGGCCAGCTGAGCTATTCCCGCCACTGAAAACCTCATGAGGAGTCAGAAGGCCAGGGGGCTTTCACGCACTACACAAAAACCAGCCATAGACAGCCGCTCCCGACTTCGCAACCCCGACTCATCTATCAAAAGAGGCGAAAGAGCCCACAAAGAACTCCGCGCCCGCTCTTCGTCATTTCAATATAATGGTGGAGAGGGGAGGATTCGAACCTCCGAAGTCTGAGACAACAGATTTACAGTCTGCCCCCTTTGGCCGCTCGGGAACCTCTCCTCGAGAGCTGGTGATGGGACTCGAACCCGCAACCTGCTGATTACAAATCAGCTGCTCTGCCTGTTGAGCTACACCAGCTTTACTTAAACCGGTAGTATAATATAAAATGCCAGGTAAAATCAATAGACGAATATCCAACAACTCCCTTTTTTCGCAAACGGGGCCGTTTTTTAGTATACATCAAAATCATATGAAAGAAAAGGTCAATCTCAAATAAGGGGTGCTTTGCGGGTTTGGATGCAACGGCACGAAGCGGTTCGCCGCATTCAGCGCAAAAACCAGTTGACAATGGACCCGATATATAGTTATATATTGCGCTTTATAACTCACGAGGAGGTGATGTCGTCATGCAGTGTCAAACGGAAAAACCGGGTGTTGAATGCCTGTTCATGAAGAAGGCGGGCTGCTCATATAATGGCGGTAAATGCCATACCATTGTGGAGAGCTGTGAAGGATGCACCAGGGCGCTGGAGTTCCCTTTGGGAAAATATTGCAGTAATTTCCCTTACCCGGCGCAAAAGTGGCAGAACGCGAGTTGTACCATGGCAACGCACGTGAAGAAGGCCCAGAAGGCGGAGGAGCAGAAGATCAATCCTCTTAAAGCTTCGAAGAGAGCCGCAGGAAAGAAGTAATCTTTAATTTCCTTGACGTGACGTTACACGTATATTACCTTTAAAGCAAAGGGTGTACAGATGGATACATTTTTCCCGAAGCAAGGGGATCTGAACAAGAAGTGGTACGTGGCGGATGCCCAGGAGGCCGTCCTCGGCCGGTTGTCGGCGAGGATAGCCTCCATCCTGAGGGGCAAACACAAGGCGATCTATACGCCCCACACCGATACCGGTGATTACGTGATCGTGATCAACGCGGGCAAGGTGCGGCTGACGGGGAACAAGCTGGAGCAGAAGACGTACGAGCGGTACAGCGGTTATCCGGGGGGCCTCAGGTCCGTTCCCGCTCATACGCTCCTCGCAACGAGACCGGAAGAGATCATCAAGCTTTCCGTCAGGGGTATGCTCCCGAAAAACGCCCTGGGCAGGAAGATGTTGAAGAAACTGAAGGTATACAAGGGAAGCGAGCACCCTCACAAGGCACAGATGCCCGAGGCGCTGGATTTGAAGGAGGTAAAGCGTGCCTGAGAAGAGGTATTACGCGACGGGGAAAAGAAAGACCGCGGTGGCGAGGGTCTGGATCATGCAGGGCGCAGGGCAGTACCGTGTCAACGGGAGGGTCCTGGAGGACTATTTTCCGCTGGAAGAATGGAGACTGATGGTCAACAAGCCGTTTGCGATCACCGAGAACGTGGATAAATTCGATATCGTCGCAAATATCTATGGTGGGGGGATTCCCGCCCAGGCCTGGGCCCTCGGGCACGGGATCGCGAAGGCGCTCCTCGAGTTCAACAGCGGCTTGAGGGTTGTCCTCAAGAAACAGGGCCTCATCACCAGGGACCCCAGGGTGAAAGAGAGAAAGAAGTACGGGAAGAAGGCCGCAAGGGCAAGCTTCCAGTTCTCAAAGAGATAAGATCGATGCGGCGCGCAGGGGTCCTCGGGGCAACGGGGTAGACGGGGGCGGTCCTTCTCTCTGTCCTCTCCGGTCATCCCGACATCCATATTACCCTCGTGACGTCGAACACCCATCGGGGGAAGAAGGTCTCGGACGTCTTTCCGCAATTCCGCGGCCGCCTGGAGACCACCCTCGAAGCGACGGACGACGACTACCGGGGCGCATGCGATGTCTATTTCCTCTGCCTGCCCCACGGCGTCTCGGGGGCGCAGGCAAAAGCCCTTTTTGACGGTCAGGCGCTTATCATCGATCTGGCCGCAGACCTGCGCTTCGAGGACGTCGCATTATACGAGAGCGCGTATGCGGCGCATCCCGCGAGAGAGCTTCTCCCTCATGCCGTCTACGCCTTGCCCGAGCTTTACCGGGAGAAGCTGAAGGGCTGCAGGCTCGTGGGAAACCCGGGCTGCTATCCCACGAGCGCAATCCTGGCCCTTTTCCCCTTCTCAAACACGGCCTCGCTCAACGAAATGTCTTTATCGATTCCAAGTCGGGGGTGAGCGGCGCCGGCCGCGAGGCAAAGGTGGGAAACCTTTTCTGCGAGGTGGCCGAGGGGTTCAGGCCGTACGGCGTGGGCGTCCACAGGCACGAGCCGGAGATACAGAAAGAGCTCGCAAAGATCGCCGACGTCAAAGTGACCTTTGTGCCCCACCTGCTCCCCATAAACAGGGGCATTTTGACGACCGTCTACGGCAGCCTGAACCGCTACGTGCCAACGGCCGCGCTTCTCGAACTTTACAGGGAGGCCTACCGGGATGAGCCGTTTGTGCGCATCCTCGACGAGGGCGCGTATCCCGATACGCGGTTCGTCCGGTACTCCAACTACTGCGACATCGGCCTCAAGACCTTCGAAGACGGCCGCTTCGTCCTGGTCTCCGCGATCGACAACCTCGTGAAGGGCGCATCCGGTCAGGCCGTACAAAACATGAACATCGCCCTGGGGATCGAAGAGACGAGGGGGTTGACCTCTCTTCCCCAGTATCCTTGATTGACGGTGCAAGCGGCCGGGTTTTTTAAGTGCCTTCGGTGCAAGCCGCTTTTATCGCATAGACACTTTTCGCGCAGAGCTTGCAGGGCGTTCCCACCCGTACGCGGTCATTACCTGTCCATTACGTGTCGTACCTTCTTAAGCAGTTCGGCAGGCATCACGGGTTTGGAGATAAAATTGAAGGTTGTGTCCTCTATGCCTTTGTCGAGGACTATATCTTTCGTGTAGCCGCTCATGAACAATACCTTGATCTGAGGGTTCATCCCGCTTATCTCATCATAGACTGCCCTCCCGTTTTTTCCGGGCATGACGGAGTCCAGGATCAGAAGGTCGATCTTTTCGCCGTGCTTCATGAATACCTTGACCGCCTCCTCGCCGTCTGCAGCTTCGATGACGGTGTACCCGTATTTCACCAGGATTTCCTTTATGAGACGCCGCACATCCTCACCGTCTTCTGCCAGGAGGACGGTTTCTTTTCCTCTTTCGATCTCCTCGGCGACCGGTTTCTCCACGTGAGGCGCCTCCTCCGTTACGGGGAAATATAGGTAAAACGTAGTCCCCATGCCGGGCTCGCTGGAGACCGTGATGAACCCTTTATGTTGGGCGACAATCCCATATACTGTGGAGAGACCCAGTCCCGTCCCCCTCCCGACCTCCTTTGTCGTGAAAAAAGGCTCGAAGATCCTTTCCCTTGCCTTTTCATCCATGCCTGCACCCGTATCAGAAACCTTAAGGAGCGCGTACCTCCCAGGTTTGTTGATACCGTATGCCCGGAGGGACCCGCTATCCGGTTCCACGAGTCTTGTCTCCAGGGAGAGGCTGCCCCCGCCCGGCATGGCGTCTCTGGCATTAGTGGTAAGGTTGAAGAGAATCTGGTCTATCTGCGTTGAGTCCGCCATCACGATCAAATCTTCGCTGCAGAGGAGAGTCTTTAACAGGATATCCTCGGTGAGCAGTCTTTTCAAAAGCTGCGCTGTCCCTCTCAAGATATCATTGAGGTCGACCGGCCTCAATGAAAGGGGCTGCTGTCTGCTGAAGGCCAGAAGGCTTCGGATAAGGTCTGCTGCCTTCCCGGAGGCGGAAAGAATATGGCCGACGTATATCTGCAGCGGGTCTTCCTTACCGATTTTCATTCCCAACAGGGTGGCGTAGCCTGTCATCGTGGTAAGGATGTTGTTAAAATCATGGGCCACTCCCCCTGCCAGCATGCCGATGGACTCCATCTTTTGCGATTGGAAAAGCTGGGATTCGAGGGTTTTCTCCCGGGTGATATCGATAATTGTGCTCGTCGCGGCCCGTCTTCCCCGATAGAGCATCGCCCCCCCGAAGACTTTCACGGTAATCGCCTGCCCGTCCTTTCGGATACCCCTGAATTCATATTCGACGCTGTTCAGCTCGCCGGTCACCCGTTTTCTTATGTACTCGCTCACCAGCTCCCTGTCGTCCGGGTGCACGACGTCAAGAGGATTTAGTCTGTCTATGACCTCTTCATATCCGTAGCCGAATGTCTCGCACCATTTTTTATTGGCGAAGCGCACCGCGTCATCCTGAATGATAACGAAGCCGACCAGCGAATTTTCAACAACCCTGCGGTACTTTGCCTCAGATTCATGAAGGTCCTGTTCCGCTTGTTTCCTCTCTGTGATATCCCGCACGACCCCCACCGCATGCCACTCGCCGCCCACCCGAAGAGGAGCAGCCGACACTTCCACAGGTATCTCTCTTCCATCCTTTCGTCTTGCGGTCACCTCCGTCACCCGGCCGATAACGGGACCATCCCCGGAGCGCTTAAATAGTGAAAACCCCTGCTCGCACATGGCCATGAAGCGGGGGGGCACCAATAGCTCGTGAAGGTTCCTGCCGTGCATTTCTTCCGGGGAATAGCCGAAAATGGCCGTTGCGGCCTCGTTCCATAAGGAAATGTTGCCTTCATGGTCTATCATGATGATCGCGTCCCTGACCGCGTTTACTACCTTGTTGAGTCTCCCTTCGCTTTCGCGCAATGCCTGCTCAGCGTGTCTTCTCTGAGTAATCTCTCTTGTCACACCCACGATGCCTTTCGGCCTGCCCTGGTCGTCGTGCACGAAACGGGCCGCGATCTCCGTCCAGATCGTTGTTCCGTCCTTGCGATATGCCTCTATTTCCACCATCGGTCCCGGGGACGGGCTTGTCTCCCCCCGCTCTTCCCTGGCGATTCCCTCCGAGATTACCCTTGCCACCGTCTCCAGAGAACCGGGCGGCATCCATTTATCCAGCGGGAGGGCCATAAGCTCTTCGGCTGTCCAACCCTGCAGCCTTTCCACGCTGGGGCTGACATAGGTGAAATCCATGTTTGTATTCGCGGCCCATATGACGTCCGACGCATTCTCGGCGATGAGACGGTACCTCTCCTCGCTCTCGCGCAGCGCCTCTTCGGCGCGCTTGCGCTCGGTGATATCGATTAAGGAGGCCACACTCTTCTCTGTGCCATGAATGGTGTCGATAGCGAGATAGATGTCGCGTATCTCTCCGGTCCGTGGAACAAACCGGAATTCATACCTCTGCAAGGCCTGCTCACGGCTCTCCCTTCGCATGTGGTGCTGGGTAACCATACGATCCAGGTCTTCCCGGGCTACGAACTCGGTCCAGCTTTTCTTACCCTCGATTTCATTCCTGGCATATCCGGAAAGACGTTCGAACTCGGCATTGCAAAGACTGATTGTGGTGTCTTTCTCGATAATAACGGTGGCTGCCCCGGTGTTTTCAAAGACTGTCCTGTACCGTTGTTCGCTTTCGTAGAGCGCCTCCTCGGCACGTTTGCGTTCGGTAATGTCCTGGTTTGCGCCATATCTTTTCACGATACGGCCTGAATCATCCTTCACGATCCTTGCCCGTCCCAGGATATGCCGCACTTCTCCATCGCGACGAATAACACGGTACTCAAGGTCGGCAACCGATTCGAGGCCCGGTCTTAAAGTATTTTGCTCCACAAATTGATAGTAACGCTGCAGATCGCCGGGATGTATGAACCGTTGTGCGTACTCTCTCCTCGTCATCCGGTATCCCCCTTCCTGCTCGGCAGTGGTGCCGTAAAATGCATAGAAGGGATCATTGACGATGTATGTTTCTGCTGCGGGATCAAACTCCCAGTACACGATGTGCGCAAGGTCCATTGCCTCCGACAACTGAAGTTGATTGGCGCGTAAGGCCGCTTCCGCTCCCTTACGCTCGGTGATGTCCCGGAATGTCCAGATCCTCCCGTAGTTTTTCCCATCGTTGCCGATCACGGGCCTGGTATATCTATCAAGGACCGTTCCATCCTTGAGTTGGAGCTCATCCCGCATTGTCTCCGCCGGATGGGCGAACATATAGGTGACCTTCTCATAGAACTGTTCAGGATTCCCGGCCAGGCCCTTGACCCACTCGACCTGCGCCGTATCGTCATCGCTCTCGGCGATGTGTCGGGGAATCTTCAACAGGTCGTTGGCTTGTTGATTCTGAAGGATCTTCCGGCCCTTGTCCACGACGATGATTCCATCGAGGGACGCATTTACCTGGGCCTCCAGGAGTGCGGTCTTCTGTCGCAGCTCCCCCTCCGCCCTTTCACGTTCAGTAATGTCGATAGCGGTCCCTGCAACGGCGGGGCGTCCTTTGTAGACCATGAAAGATCCGAGAACCTTCACGGAGATGATCTTACCGTCTTTCCTGATAGCTCTCATCCCGTACTCGATATGGTCTACTTCACCGGATAGACGTCTTCGAAAATTTTCTTCCACGAGCTTTCTATCCTCAGGATGGGTTAAATCCAGGGGGTTTACCTTATCGGTCATCTCATCGTAGTCATATCCATAAATCTCGCAACACCGTCTATTGACAAAACGATAGAGACCGTCCTGTATGATATAGACGCCGACAAGGGATCTCTCCACCACGGTGCGGTATTTGACCTCCGATTCAAGGAGCGCCTCTTCGGCCCGCTTGCGGTCGGTGATGTCGCGGATAATTCCTGCTACCCCGACAATTTCGCCGGCGACAATCGCGGGAAATTTGTGGGTCTCATACAACCTGTCCCCTACCGGCTCGATCGTGACCACCGTCCTTTTCTCGCGAATGGCCAGCCGATCGCTCGCCTGACATGCGACGGCGGCCCCCTCGGGCATAAGCTCGGTGTCGGTCCTGCCCAGGATGTCGGCCTCGTCGCGCCCAAAGAATCCGGCATTTGCGGAGTTGACAAGTTGGTAACGCAGATCGAGGTCTTTCAGAAAGAAAAAATCCGGACCGGCGTTGATGAGGAGCTGCAGTAATTGCCGGGAGAGTCTCAGCTCCTCCTCCGCCCGCTCATGCTCCTCCTCCGATCGTTCCAGTTCCTGAATTCTCTTTTCTAAGGCAGATATCTCTTTGATCAGTTCCGGTTTTGTCCTGGATGGGTCGTTCATTATGTCTCCCTATGGTGCAAACAGCATAGAAGCATAACACGAAACATACCATCTCTTGTATGCAAAAATGTCGGACGGGCAGTCATGTGGGTACATGTTTGCCTTCGCCAATTGCATACACAGCCGGCATCGGGGTATGCGCCTTCATCAATTATTATCGCATGATACCCTTATGAGGTTTAGAATCACCTGCTTCAGCCCATTACAAACCCCAGCCGGATTGATGCCAGCCGGATTGATGCTTGCCCGTGCCTTATTGATTGTGCTAATATAGTTACCATGGCAATAGACCTCAACTGCGACATGGGGGAGTCTTTCGGCGTGTACTGCATCGGGAACGACGCAGAGGCGGTCCGCCATGTGACGAGCGCCAACATCGCTTGCGGCTTTCACGCGTCGGACCCCGGCTGCATGGAGGCCACGGTGAGGCTCTGCGCCGAACAGGGTGTGATGGCGGGGGCGCACCCGGGATACCCGGACCTGCTCGGCTTCGGCCGGAGGCCGATGGAGGTGGGAGTCCGGGACCTCGCCAATTATGTCCTCTACCAGACGGGCGCGCTGAAGGCCTTTCTGGACCTTTTCGGTCTGCCGCTCCAGCACATAAAGCTGCACGGCGCCCTCTATAACCAGATGGTCAGGCGCGAAGAGGCCTACCTTGACCTCGCCGCGGTAGTCGAGAGGGCCTTCAGGGGCGTGATCTTCGTGACCCTGGGCACGGCGGGGGGCAGCGCGCTGAAAAAAGCGGCCGCCGCGCGCGGCTTTCGCGTCGCCCTGGAGGCATTCCCTGACAGGGCATATACGGACGAGGGCGAGCTGCTCGGCCGCGAGCACAAGGGGGCCGTGCTGAAGGACCCGGAGGCCATCGCGAGAAGGGCGGTCACGATGGCTGCCAAAAAGGGGATCGAGAGCGTCAACGGGCGTTGGATCGACATGGAGGTCGACACGCTCTGCATTCACGGCGACAACGCGGAGAGCATCGCTGCCGCCGCAAAGGTCCGGGCCCTCATGAAGGAAGCAGGCATAGCCGTGGAGCCCCTGTCCCGGCTGCTATGACCCCATGGAGATATTGCCGTACGGGGAGAACGGACTCCGTTTGGTCTTCGGCACGGAGGTTTCGCTTCGGGTCCACGAGCAGGTCCGGAAGACCTACCTCTCCCTGAAGGCGCATCCCCTCCCCGGCGTCATCGATATCATCCCCTCTTTTACGACCTGCCTCATCATTTTCGACGGCACAAGGACCACCTTCGACACCCTCGCCGGCTTATTGCGGAAAAAAACGGAAGAGGCGGCGGCGTGGGAGCCCCCAAGGCTCCACGAGGTGCCGGTCTCGTACGGCCGGGAATACGGACCCGACATGGACTCCGTCTGCGCCTATTCGGGCCTCACGGAAGAAGAGGTCGTCGAATGCCATACCTCCGTCGTCTACACGGTCTTTGCCCTCGGTTTTCTGCCTGGTTTCCCCTACCTGGGTCCGCTCGACAAAAAGCTCTTTATGCCGAGGCTCGACGTCCCCCGCGTCAAGGTCCAGGAAGGCTCGGTCGCCATCGCCCAGCTCCAGACGGGCATTTACCCTTTCGACTCGCCCGGCGGCTGGAGGATCATCGGGAAGACGCACATAAAGCTATTCGGCGCGGAAAGGCCGCCTTACAGTCTTTTCGCGATGGGCGACCGGGTGCGCTTCGTGAGCGTATGACGGCGCCCGCGATAGAGGTGGTCCACCCCGGATGGCTCTCCCTGGTTGTCGACGCGGGCAGGCCCGGCCACGCCGATATAGGCGTCCCCCGTTCCTCCGCCCTCGACGGCCTGGGTCTTGCCGCCCTTAACAGGCTCCTCGAAAACAGCGACGACACGCCGGCGCTTGAGGTCTTCGGCACCGATTTCTCCCTCGCCTTTTCCGCGGACACGACGGCGGCCATCACCGGCGCACGGGTGCGTGCCCTGCTCGACGGGGCGGTGGTGGAGCCGTGGTCCACGTTCCACGCGCGGCCCGGCAGCCGGCTCAGGGTGGTAGGGGTGGTCGAGGGCTTCCGCTACTACGTCGGGTTTGCGGGCACCATGGAGCTGCCCCGGATAATGGGGAGCTTCTCCACGAACCTCGAATGCAGGTTCGGCGGCTTCAAGGGCAGGCCCCTGATCAAGGGGGACCGCATCGGCATCGCAGGGGGCAGGCGGGTCGACCGTAAGGCCGTGCCCGAGTCACACATGCCGGAGATGAGACCGCCCCACGTGCTTCGGATCCTCGACGGCCCGGAAAAGGACTGGCTCACGGCTGACTCCCTCGATAAATTCTGGAACATCGAGAAGAATCTGTGGTACGCTGTTTCGGCGAAATCGAACAGGACCGGCATCAGGCTCGAGGGCGAGGTCCTGGTGTTTGGAGAAAACGCGGCCTCCGGCGGCATCATATCGGAAGGCATACTGCCCGGGACCGTCCAGGTGCCCCCCGACGGCAGACCGATCATCGCCCTCTTCGAGAGGACCATGGGCGGCTATGCGAGGGCCGGGGTGGTCGCATCGGCCGACCTGGACCGCCTGGCCCATCTCAAGCCGAAGGACCGGGTCCTCTTCGATCGCGTCACGCCCGATGAGGCGCTCAGGCTGAACACCGCGAGGAGGGACTACATCTCCTCTCTCTATAAAACCATAGGGGGTTAACATGAAAAAAGCGATAGCCTGCGCCTGCTTTCTTTCCCTCGTCTTCTGCTTTGGCACGTTTCATGCGAACGGTGCCGCCAATGAGATAAAGATCGGGGTCATCTATCCCTTGACCGGCCCTGCCGCCTCGACCGGCCAGGTGCTCCTCGAAGGGGTGAAGCTTGCGGTCGACATCATCAACAACAGGCACAACCTGAATATGCCCCTGGCGAAAACGGAAGGCCTCCCCAACCTGGGCGGGGCGCAGATCGTCATTGTCTCGGGAGACCACCAGGCCAAGCCCGATGTCGGCATGGCCGAGGCGGAGCGGCTCATCACCCAGGAGAAGGTCGTTGCCCTTATCGGCGCCTATCACAGCGCGGTGACGGCCACGGCGAGCCAGGCGGCCGAGCGGTACGGCATCCCGTTCGTCTGCGAGGCTTCCACGTCGCCCACCCTGACCGAAAGGGGGTTCCAGTGGTTCTTCAGGACGACCCCGAGCGATCAGTTGTTTGCCGAGAACTTCTTCCAGTTCCTCAATGACGTCAAAAAGAAGAAGCGCGTCGAGACCGCCCCTGTGGCGCTCTTCAACGAGAATACGCTCTTCGGCTCGGACACCACCAAGTTTGAGGAGGTCTTCGCGAAACAGTACGGCTACAAGGTGGCGGGGCTCGTCTCCTATCCTGCCAAGAGCACGCAGCTCACCAGCGAGATCCAGAGGCTGAAGGGCTTCAACGCACGCGTCGTGCTCCAGACATCGTACGTGGCCGACGCCATCCTTTCCGTGAAGACCTTCAGGGAGCTCAATTTTGCGCCCGATGCCATCATCGGGAACGACGCGGGCCATATCGACCCCGAGTTCGTGAAGTCCCTCGGCAGGGACGCGAACCACATTCTGTCGCGCGAGGTCTGGGCGCTCGACCTGGGGGCGAAGAAGCCCATGTTAAAGACGGTGGCCGAGATGTTCGAGAAGCGGACGGGCAAGCCGATGGACGGCTCTTCGTCGCGCGCCTTCACCGCGATGATCGTCCTGGCCGACGCCATCAACAGGGCGGGCTCGACCGACCCCGGAAAGATCCGGAAGGCCCTCCTCGAGACGAACCTCAAGGCGGACCAGCTCATCATGCCGTGGGAGGGCGTGCGGTTCGACCCGAAGACGCACCAGAACACGCTGGGGAAGGGCATCATCGTCCAGGTCCAGGGTGAGAAATACTATACCGTGTGGCCCTTTGACCTTGCCACGAAAGACATAGTCTGGCCCTTCCCGAAGTGGGAGAAGAGGTAAGGGCGCAGGATGGAGATATTCGCCCAGACGGTCGTCAGCGGCCTGCTCATGGGTTTTTTGTACGCCCTTATCGCCGTGGGTCTCACGATGATATTCGGGGTGATGGACATCGTCAACTTCGCCCACGGCGACTATCTTATGGTGGCCATGTACCTCGCCTATTGGAGCTTCGCCCTTTTCGGGATCGACCCCCTTTACTCGCTGCCCGCGGTCACCCTCGCCCTCTTTGCCCTCGGGATAGCCACCTACTACCTGCTTATCAAGAGGATCATCAACGCGCCCATGCTTTCGCAGATCTTCGTCACCTTCGGCCTCCTCATATTCCTCCGGGGTCTCGCCCAGTTCCTCTGGAAGGCCGACTACAGGGCCGTCCCCCACGGCGTGCTCAGCGGCAGCCTCCAATGCTCCGGCGTCTATATCGGCGTGCCCCAGCTCGTCGCCGCTGCCGGCGCCGTCGTGTGCAACGGCCTCATCTTCCTGTTCCTTAAGAAAACGCGGGCAGGCATGGCCCTCGAGGCGGTTGCGGAGGACAAAGAAGCGGCCCGCCTCATGGGCATCAACAGCGACCGCATGTTCGCCCTCGCGTGGGGCATCGGCATCGCTAGCGTCGGGGTGGCCGGGGCCCTGCTGACGAGCTTCTACTACGTCTTTCCCGAGGTGGGCGGCAATTTCGGCCTCATCGCCTTTGTCGTGGTGGCCCTCGGCGGCTTCGGGAGCGTCGCGGGCGCCTTCATCGCGGGCATCGTCGTAGGGCTGGTCGAGGTGATGGCCGGCTACCTCCTTGCCCCTTCCATCAAGTTCGTCGTCGTCCTGGCCCTCTATCTCGTCGTCGTCCTGGCGAGGCCGCAGGGGCTGCTCGGCAAGGCGTGAGGGACCGATGAAGAAGGGGCTCCCCCTGTTTTTCTTATTCGTGGCCCTTCTCATCGTCTTTCCGTTCTTTTTCCGCAACCCCTTCCCGAGGCACCTCTTGATCATGATCATGATGTACGCGGTCATGAGCATCGGGTGGAACATCATCGGCGGCTACGGCGGCCAGGTCACCTTCGGCAACGCGGCCTTTTTCGGCGTCGGCGCCTACGCCTCGACCGTCCTGCTGACGAAGGCGGGCCTCTCCCCGTGGATAGGCATGGCCGCGGGCTGCGTCTCTTCCGCCGGCCTCGCCGTTATCGTCGGCTATCCCTGCTTCAGGCTCAAAGGCCATTACTTTGCCATAGCCACGATCGCCGTAGGCGAGATCATGATGGGCCTTTTCATGGTCTGGGACTTCGTGGGCGCCGCCGTCGGCATCTACCTTCCCATCCTGCCCCAGTCCTTCAGGAACTTCGAATTCCACGCGACGAAAATGCCCTATTACTACATCATGCTCGTGATGTTGCTTTTCGCCATAGGCGTCGCCTTCCTGGTGGAGCGGATGAAGCTCGGGTATTACCTTCGGGCCATCAAGGACGACCCCGATGGGGCCAGGAGCGTGGGCATCAACATCCGGAAGTACAAGCTGTACGGTTTCTGCCTGTCGGCCGTCCTCACCTCCATGTGCGGCACCTTCTATGCCCAGTACGTGCTCTACATAGACCCGCCGAGCACCTTCGGGCTGATGATATCGATCGACCTGTGCATCATCTCGCTCATCGGCGGTCTCGGAAAGCTCTTCGGCCCCGTGATCGGGTCGTTCGTCTTCATACCCCTCGTGGAGCTCGACTCGGGTCTATCTGGGCAGCGAAGGGCAGGGGATCGACCTCATGCTTTACTCTTTGCTCATGATCGCCGTCGCGATCCTGAGACCCCAGGGCCTTTCCGGCCTTTTCAGCCGGGGCAGCCGATGAGCGGGATACTGCGGCTGGAGCACGTGACAAAGCGTTTCGGCGGGCTCGCCGCCAACCAGGACGTCTCTTTCAGCGTCGACCGGGGCGAGGTGATCGGGCTTATCGGCCCGAACGGCGCGGGCAAATCGACGCTTTTCAACTGCATTTCCTGCTTTTTCAGGGCAACCGAGGGGCGAATCTTCTTTCACGACAGGGAGATCACGAACGACACGGCCGAGGCCGCCTGCACGAAGGGGATCGGCCGCACCTTCCAGATCGTGAGGGTCTTCAGGGAGATGAGCGTCCTCGAGAACATCATGATAGGGGCGTTCTTGAAGTGCGAGAAGACAAAGGAGGCGCGTGCCAGGGCAGAAGAGGTCGCCGAATTGTTCGGCTTCTCCGCCAGGCTCGATCGGAAGGCCGTCTCCCTCACCATATCGGAGCAGAAGAGGCTTGAGATGGCCAGGGCGTTCGCCACGCGGCCGGACGTGCTCCTCCTCGACGAGGTGATGGCGGGCCTCAATATCCAGGAAGTGAGAGAGACGACGGAGCTCGTGGGCCGCCTTAAGGGTCTGGGCATCACGTTCATCCTCGTCGAGCACGTGATGGAAGGCATCATGCCCGTGGCCGACAGGGTGGTCGTCCTCGACTACGGCCGGAAGATCGCCGAAGGGCCGCCCGACGAGATCGTGAAGGACGAAAAGGTCATAAAGGCGTATCTCGGAGTGAAGTATGCTGAGCGTAGAGCACGTAGACCTGTCGTATAACGGCGTCATGGCGGCGCAGTCCGTCTCCTTCCGCGTGGGGCCGGGAGAGATTGTCGCGCTCATCGGCGGCAACGGCAACGGCAAGTCGACCATCCTGAAAGGCGTGAGCGGCATCCTCCACCCGGACGCGGGGAAGATAACCTTCGAGGGGCGCGACATCACGAGGCTGGAGGCCCACAGGATCGTCGGCCTCGGCATCTCGCACGTACCCGAGGGCCGGCACCTCTTCCCCTACCTGAGCGTCTCCAAGAACCTGCTCCTCGGCGCCTACCTCGTGGCCGACAAAGGAGAGGTCGAAGAGCGTATCGAGTACGTCTACTCCATATTCCCCATCCTGAAAGAGCGGGCGACGCAGAAGGCAAAGACGCTCTCGGGGGGCGAGCAGCAGATGCTCGCCATAGGTCGCGGGCTGATGAGCAGGCCGAAGCTGCTCATGCTGGACGAGCCGTCCTGGGGGATCGCGCCCATACTCGTCGACAGGATATTCGAGGTCATCGGCGAGATACGGAGGAACGGCGTGACCGTCCTGCTCGTCGAGCAGGACGTGGAGGCGGCCCTCGATATCTGCGACAGGGCTTACGTGGTGCAGACAGGAAGGATAGTGCTCGAAGGGCCGGGGAGGGAGCTGCTCGACTCGGAAGTCGTCCGGAAGGCGTTCCTCGGGTTATGAAGCGCCTCCTGTCACGTTCCGCCGTCTGTCGCCGAGCGGCACGCGCGTACTGCCCGATATTTTTGATTGTCTGCCCCATCGGGTTTCTGCTACCATGGAGTAAGGTGCACAAAAAACCGGCTGTCCAAGGAGGGGGTATGAAGGGGAAGAGATGGCTCACACTGGTCCTTTTTGTGGTGATGGCAGTGCTCGCGGGCACAGGATACGCTGAAGAAAAGCCGATCAAGCTCGGCGTGATGTTCGTCATGTCCGGACCGATGGGGGGTTACGGCAAGCACGGCCTTCAGTCGGTTCAGATGGCCGTCGATGAGATCAACCGGTCGGGCGGCATCCTGGGCAGGAAAGTGGTGGTCGTGAGCGACGACACGAAGCTCAACGCGCAGCGCGGAGCGGAGATCGCAAAGAGGTTCTGCACGGAGGAACAGGTCGATTTCATCATCGGCCCCACCTCCAGCGGCGTCGCGGTCGCGGTATCGAAAATAGCGGCCGATCACCGGAAGATCCTCATCCTCACGCAGGCTGCCGCGGACTCCCTCACGGGCGATCAGTTCAGCCCCTACCAGTTCGCGACCATGAGCAATGCCATGATGCATGCCCGGGCCGGGGCCTATTACGTGGCGCCTGGACCGTATAAGCGATGGATGTGCATCGGTCCGAACTACAACTACGGGTGGGATTCATGGGCCCAGTTCAAGGCAAAGCTGAAAAGCCTCCGGCCGGACGTCGAATTCGTGGGCCAGGTGTGGCCGAAGCTCACCGAGACCGACTTCATGCCCTCCATCAAGCAGATTATGGAAGCGAAGCCTGACGCCGTCTGGTCCCCGTTATGGGGGATGGACGCGGTCAATTTCATCAAACAGGCGCTCCCCCTCGGCCTCTTCGACAAGATCAAGTTCGCCTTTCCCGACGGCGCCGCCCTCGAGACCCTCATGCCCCTGGGGAAGAAGATGCCGGAAGGCACGTTCATCTCGGCCCGTTACTTCTTCCTTACCCCCGATTCCGACTCGAACAGGGGATTCGTGAAGAGCTATCGCGACAGGTTCAAGGAATACCCCGACTACATGGCGGAGGAGACGTACGCGGGGGTCTACTTCATCAAAGCCGCGGCAGAGCGGGCAGGCTCGGTCGACGCGGACAGGATAATAGCGGCCGTCGAGCGGGAGCCGCTCGCCTGGGAGACGCCGGAAGGCTGGAAGATCATGAGGAAGGAGGACCATGCGGTCGTGGAGGACGTGGTCTGGGGCGAGACGGCCTACAGCGACGCCTACGGCTTCGGGGTGCTGAAGAACATCCAGGCCATCCAGGCCGAACAGATCTGCCGGACCCCCGCCGAGCTCAAAGCTGTGCGGGAAAACTACGTGAGTAGGCCCAAACAGGCGAAATAGCGCACTTGAGCGAAAAAGCGGTCCTCCGGCCGCACGATGCGCGAAGGGCCGCTTTTTCGCTCACGGGACAGGGACGTCGCTCCCGCCGTGGCTGATCCTGTCCTTGCGCCTGAAGTCATCAGGCGATGAAACCGGCTCCCCGGTGACGATGCTTTTCAGCTTCCTGATCACTTCATGCTCCTCTCCGAGGAGAGGGAGAAGCGATTGTATTGCCCGGCCGATCGTCCCGTTGCACAGGTCCTGGAATTCCTCCCTCGCCTCCGGCGGGAGCATCCCGTAGCCTCGCACGATGTGGTCGACCCACACGGGGAGGTACGAGACCTCCATCTCCTTCGGGTAGACGTACCCTTCGAAAGCGCCTGCCTTTGCCGCAAAATCGTACACATCCCGATAAATGCCCATTACCGCCTCCTTAGAGCACGATGGTGGCCTCGTCTCGGGTCGCGCGTCTCACTTCGTTGTCGCCGCGCCCCCCAGCTTTTTCACGAGCACGTCGTTTGCCTTGAGCACCTCGGTCGCGTCCTTGCCCGAGATCTCCCACGTGTAGAAGTCGCCCTTGCCGTCCCTCTTGAGCTTGATCCTGAGGTCGCCCTTCATGTTCTTCCGTATCTCGTCGATCTCTTTCTTGTACTCTTCGTCTCCACGGGCCTCCTGGCCGGTCTTGATGGGGACGGATTCGGGCGGTTTCGCGCAGGCGCAGAAAAGGAGGCATACGAGAAGGATTGCAAAGGGCCTCATTGCTGTCATACTATAATGGCTGATTACCATTTTCAATAGAATTCTCGGAGGCGGATGATGGGCGTCTATCTGGAGCGGTACGGCAGGGGCGAGAAGATACTCTTTCTCCACGGGGCGGGGGGCAGCACCGCCTCCTGGGACTTTCAAAAAGGGCTGCAGACGGCCTGTGAGGTTGTCCTTGTCGACCTGCCGGGCCACGGGAAATCGGGACGAGAGGGGCTGCGGACCATCGAGGACTACGCCGAGAGCGTCCGGCTGGCGATCACGGAAAACGGCCTGGAGGGGTGCTATGTGGCGGGCCATTCGATGGGCGGCGCCATCGCGCTCTCTCTGGCCCTCGCCGCGCGTGAGCTGCTTGCCGGGCTCGTCCTCGTGGGAACGGGGGCGAGGCTGAAAGTATTTCCAAAGATCCTCGAGGGTATCCTGAAGGATAAGGAAGGGACGGTGCAGGCCATCATGAGCTTCGCCTTCTCGAAGAAGGCCCCGCCGGAGCTGGTCGAGAGGGGCTTCGCCGAAATGATGGCGTCGCCCAAAGAGGTCATCCACGGCGATTTCTCTGCGTGCGGCATGATCGATCTGATGGAAGGCGTCAAGTCGATCGATCTGCCCACGCTCGTCATCACAGGCGCCGACGACGAGCTCACCCCCGTGAAGTATGCCGAATATCTCCACAGGGAGATCAGGGGGTCCCGGCTTTCGGTGATCAGCGATGCGGGTCACATGGTCATGCGGGAGAAGCCGGAGGAGACGAACCGGGCGATAGAGGCATTTGTAACTCATCGATGAGGGCCTTCATCTCGTCGAGGCTGCTCACGTGGACGGCCCTGGCGCGCAAGGGCCGTGCGTCTCTCAACCCCCGGCTGTACCAGACGAAGCATTTGCGAAAATTGATCACCCCTCTCTCGGGTCCATGAAAGTCGACGGAGAGGGCAAGATGCTTCTCCATGGTCGACTTCACCTCGGCGAGGGTGGGAACCGCAGGGGGTCACCCGCGCCTGGGCGCCTCCCGAGGGCCGAGCGCAAGGTCCCGGAATATCCATGGGTTTCCGAGGGCGCCCCTCGCGATCATCACGGCGTCACACCCCGTCTCCTCCGCGATCCGCGCCGCTGCCTCTCGAGAGAAGGCATCGCCGCTCGCGATAACCGGAATGGCTACCGCCTTTTTTACCGCCCTTATCACCGACATATCCGCCCTGCCCCGGTATCCCTGGTTCCTGGTGCGTCCGTGGACGCAGACCGCCCTTGCCCCTGCCGCCTCGATGCGCTTCGCGGTCTCCGGTGCGTTGATCGAATCATTGTCCCATCCGGAGCGTATCTTCACCGTCACCGGGACCGGCGCGTGCTTCACCAGGGCGGCCACGAGCCGGGAGAGCGTCTCCGGCTCCCTCAGCAGCGCAGCCCCCTCCCCCTTCCGGGTCACTTTATGGACGGGACAGGCGGCGTTGAGATCGACCACGTCGTACGGGTAGTCGGCAAGCGCGTCGAGGGCCTCCCGGAGAGCGTCCGGCTCATGGCCGAGCAATTGGACGCCGAGGGGCTTGTCTTGGGGCAGGGACCGGAGGAGCCTGATGGTCTTGGCGTTCCGGAGACTTAAGGCCCGGGCATTTATCATCTCCGTAAAGGCGAGGGGGCAGCCGAACTCCCTCGCAATAAGCCGAAAGGGCAGGTCGCTCACCCCGGCCATCGGGGCCAGCATAAAAGGCATCGGGAGCTGAAGGTCGCCGAGTGCAAACACCCATCATTCTATAGGCTCGACCCCAGGCGCGTCAAGTGACAGCCGTGCGCATTTAGGTTTATAATTACTCCTATGCTGAGTCCTGAAAAAGAAAAGGCCTTGCTCGAAAAAATGGAGCGGCTGGGCATCCGGGAATCGGACATCATAGAGCGCTTCGTCCGCTCCGCGGGTCCCGGAGGTCAGAACGTCAATAAGGTGGCCACCTGCGTCTACCTGAAGCACCTTCCCAGCGGCATCGAGGTGAAGTGCCAGAAAGAGCGCCACCAGGCGATGAACAGGTTTTTTGCGAGAAGGCTGCTTGTTCAGAAAATAGAGAACATGATACTCGGCAAGGAAAGCGAGGAGCAGCAGCGCATCCAAAAGGTAAGGCGGCAGAAAAGACGGCGCTCCCGGCGGGCCAAGGAAAAAGTGCTGGAGATCAAGCACCTGCAGACTAAGAAGAAGAGGGAACGGCTGAAACCGGACCTATCGGACTACTAGGGCCGGCGCGCCTCGCTTAAGTGATTGACACAGGTAAGGATATCCTGTATCATTACAACAGATGCGGGAATAACTCAGTGGTAGAGTGCAACCTTGCCAAGGTTGAAGTCGCGGGTTCAAATCCCGTTTCCCGCTCCAAAAATGGCGGCATAGCCAAGTGGTAAGGCAGCGGTCTGCAAAACCGTTATTCTCCGGTTCAAATCCGGATGCCGCCTCCACTTACTCCCCGAAATGTCCAACGCTCCCGTTCCTTGCGGAATGTAAGCGCGGTGTCTTCCCTTCAGTCGATCCTTTCATCTCTGCGCGCAACTGACCGGCGTTGCCGCTTGAGAAACGGCCCTTCATGATGGAGGGCTCATTCTTGTCCACCGTGAATGAAAAGGTGTACCGCTTTTTCGATGGATCGACCGAACCCCGAGGCCATGCGGGAGGGGAGTGCCGCGCATCAATGATGGGGGGCGGCCGGCGTGTCCTTCACTAATGCGTTCTCCACCCCCAGGGCAATCCGGTCCTTGAGCGCCTCGAACGCCTCCATGAGCTGCCGGATGTCGTCCGGCTGCAGCCCGTCCCAGTGGATGCCGGCGACGACCACGACATTCCTGTTCAATCTGCCCGAGAGCGCCTCCGATACCAGCTTGACGGTCACGTCCTCCTTGTGTCCGGGAAAGGTGAATACGGAGGACGTGGCGCTCCTTTCGGCCGGGTCCCGGAGGCTGGCCCTCGGCACTGCCATGCCCAGCGCCCCTATGTGGGCTGTCCCTCCCCACAGGGTGACGAGGAGATCGGGGCCCAGGGCGTCGACACGGGCAAAAAGCACGAACCGCCCCTTTCGCTCCGACAGGGTGAACCCTTTCAGCTCCGATTCGGCTGTGCCTTCATCGTCTTCCCGATGCATATGGTCGTCTTTCATGCCGGTCCTCGTTTCCTATTCGACAATGAAATCCCACGCAGAATCGTTGAGCCAGAGCGCATAGTAACCTCTCCCGAACAACCCCTTCGGCCGTACCGTGTATAAGGTGTCGCTTCTCTTCTTTGCCTCGACCTCGACCACTTTTCCAAAGATGAAGCGGGATTGGCCGAGAGGGGACTGGTTGACGAAGAGCAGGTAGTTGAAGGTGAGGTAGGATAGGTCATGCTTCCCGTAGAAGATAAAATACTTGATGTCTTTCAGAGGAAAGTGGGGAGGGTTATTGCTCTCCACATAGAGCATCGCCCCGTCCTGAAAGACTATATTGGGAAGAAGCCTCACCAGTTTGGTGGTCGTCTGGACGTACACACCGTATTCCTTTGGTGTCGGCACGGAGTCTTTTGCCGCATGAAGGGAACCGGCCATAAGTAAGGACGCAACGACCGAAATTGCGGCATACCGAAGCACTATTCGCGATACTCTCATCCCACACTCCACATAATTATTTGGCCATAGTGAGCACAATCTTTCTTTCCCTGGGCCCGTCGAACTCCATCAGGTAGATGCCTTGCCACGTCCCGAGCACGAGACTTCCGGCGGACAACGGAATGGTAAGGGAGCAGCCTACAAGGGAAGCCTTGATGTGGGCATCGGAGTTACCCTCTCCGTGCCTGTACGGGTAGTCGGCAGGCGCGAGCCTGCCGAATGCATCGATCAGGTCGGCCATTACCGCCGGGTCGGCATTCTCATTGATCGTCAGACCGCAGGTGGTGTGCAGACAGAACAGGTGGACGGAGCGGCCCTCTTTCCCATCGACGGCCCGCCTCACCTCATCGGTGATGTCACGGGCCTCTATTCTGCGTGATGTCCGTACCTTAAGCTCGACCACCCCTCAATTGTACTCCACCGAACCAGGCCATATCAATAGAGAATAATATGGCGCCGCCCGGTCAAGGCTTTCGTGAGCGGGGGCGACCCGCAAGCGGGTACCCCGACGAGCTTGCTCGTGGAGGGGGTGCTGAACCGAGTGAAAACGCTTTTGTGAGCGGGGAGGCTCCGCGAGCTTGCTCGTGGAGGGGGTGCTGAACCCCAATAATTGCCGGCGCCACCAAGTACTTGAAAAAGTGTCGCATGAAATTCTATAATAAGAGATGAAATTCGAGGAGGGATTACATAAACTCGAAGAGATAGTGAGCGTCCTCGACGAGGGACGCGTGCCGCTGGACGACGCGCTTCGCCTGTTCAAGGAAGGTATAACCCTCACAAAAGAACTGACCAAGACCCTCGACGACATAGAACGCAAGGTGGAGATCCTCGCGAAGAAGGATGACGGGACTATCGAGAAAAGGCCCTTCCCGCAGGAAGAAGTCTAGTGGACCTCGCAACTTTTCTCGCCGAAAAAAAGATGCTCGTAGAGAATAGGCTGAGGGCGATACTCTCCGCTCTTCCCGCATCTTCCGGGGAGCTCGAGGATGCGATGGAGTACAGTCTCTTCTCGGAGGGGAAGAGGATCAGGCCGGGCCTTGCCATGGCAGCCTGTGAGGCGATGGACGGCGACATAGACGTGGTGCTGCCCTTCGCCGCCGCCATCGAAATGATCCATACGTACTCACTCATCCATGATGACCTTCCCTGTATGGACAATGACGACCTGAGGCGGGGCAAACCCACGTGCCACAAGATGTTCGGAGACGCGGTGGCCCTCCTGGCGGGAGACGCGCTGCTTACCGAGGCCTTCCGGGTGATGACCGATCCGGCCGAGTCTTCCGCGCCCCCCGAGGTCACTCGGAAGGTGGTCTATGAGATCGCCCGCGCGGCAGGCGCCGGCGGCATGGTCGCCGGCCAGGCTGTCGACGTCATCTATGAAGGCAAAAAAGGGACGAAACGGATCGTAAATCTGATACACCGCAACAAGACGGGCGCATTGATCAGGGCATCGGTCCTGACCGGCGCGCTCGTGGGAAATGCGAACAAAAAGGAACTTACGTGCTTTACGACCTACGGTGAGTCGATCGGTCTTGCCTTCCAGATCATGGACGACCTTCTCGATGTGGAAGGCACGGAAGCGCAAGTAGGAAAAAAGCTGAAAAAGGATACGGAAAAGCAGACGTACGTGAGGTATTACGGCGTTGCCGCCTCAAAAGCCCGGATAGACGCGCTTGTCGGGAAGGCCGTTGCTTCTTTAAGGTTTCTCGGCCCCGGGGCCGACATGCTTGTGCAGGTCGCCAATTTTATAGGCCACAGGTCCTTTTAGATGCTGCTCGATGCCATCACCACGCCGCGAGACATACGGGAGTTGACGCCCCTTCAGCTCGCGAGCCTGGCCGACGAGATAAGGGACTTTATTATCCGCACGATCTCGAAGACCGGGGGTCATCTTTCGTCAAACCTGGGTGTCGTCGAGCTTACCCTCGCCCTCCATTACGTCTTCAATACGCCCGACGACAAGATCATATGGGATGTGGGCCACCAGTGCTATACGCACAAGATCCTCACCGAGAGAAAGGAGCGTTTCGGCACCATCAGGCAAAACGGGGGTCTCTCCGGCTTCCCCTGTAGAAAGGAGTCCATTTACGACGCCTTCGACACCGGACACGCGAGCAACTCCATCTCAATCGCAACGGGTCTTGCCGAGGCGAAAAAGAAGAACAATCAGACCCACCGCATTGTCGCGGTCATAGGCGACGGCTCCCTCACCGGCGGCATGTCGTTCGAGGCGCTCAACCATGCGGGGCACCTGAAAAGCGATATCATCGTCGTCCTGAACGACAACGAAATGTCCATCTCGAAAAATGTCGGCGCCCTCTCCGCCCATCTCAACAGGATTATGACGGGCGAGTTCATGAGCGGCCTGAGGGAGGATATCAAGAATACAATCCGCAACCTGCCCGCCCTCGGAGACAAGGTCTACAAAGCGGCCCGCTATTTTGAGGAAGCGGTCAAAGGCCTCGTGACGCCGGGCCTCCTCTTCGAGGAGCTCGGTTTTCAGTACGTGGGGCCGGTAGACGGCCACAACCTGAACCATCTCATCCTCAACCTCGCAAACATCAAGAAGCTTAAAGGGCCTATCCTGGTCCATGTCGTGACGAAGAAAGGGAAAGGGTACGAGCCGGCGTCGAAAGACCCCGCATTATTTCACGGTATCTCCGAGTTCGATATCGCGACCGGCGCGCCGACGTGGAATGGAAAGCGCACATTTACCGATATCTTCGGTGAGACGCTGATCCAGCTTGCGTCGAAGGATGAAAGGATCATCGCTATTACCGCCGCCATGGGGCTCGGCACGGGGCTCGAAGAATTTTCGAAGCTTTTCCGGGGCCGCTTTTACGACATCGGCATTGCCGAGGCCCATGGGGTCACTTTTGCCGCCGCCCTCGCCCTGGGCGGGATGAGACCCTTCGTCGCCATGTACTCGACGTTCCTCCAGCGCGGCTTCGACCAGGTCATCGAGGACGTCTGCCTGCAGGAACTGCCCGTGGTCTTCGCCATCGACAGGAGCGGTATCGTCGGACAGGACGGCCCTACCCATCACGGCAGCTTCGACCTGTCCTATCTGCGCCACATCCCGAATATGATACTTATGAGTCCCAAGGACGAAAACGAGCTCAAGCAGATGCTCTTCTCCGCAACCGTCTACGAGAGGCCCGTCGCTGTCCGCTATCCCAGGGGCGAAGGCATAGGTGTCCCGGTCGAGAGCGGGTTTACGGAGATCCCCATGGGGAAATGGGAGGTCCTCCGGACGGGTACGGACGTGACGCTTATCGGGTGCGGCCCGGTGGTCCATGCGTGCCTGCAGGCCGCCGAGGAGCTCGAAAAAGAAGACGGCATCAGTGCCGCGGTGATCAACGGGCGGTTCATAAAACCCATGGACAGGGAGATGCTCGTCGCGTTCGCCACCCGTACCGGGCGGATCGTGACGCTGGAGGAGAATTCCGCCATAGGAGGGTTTGGAAGCGGGGTCATGGAGATCCTTTCCGAGGAAGGCGTGGTGGTGCCCGTGAAACGCATAGGCTTGCCCGACCGGTTCCTGCCCCACGCGTCGCAAAAGCTCCTGCGGCAAGAGGTGGGTCTGGACAAGGACGGCATAAGAAAGACCGTAAAGCATTGGCTAAATTCAGAATAGATATCCTCCTCGCTTCGAGGGGTCTCGCCGAATCAAGAGAAAAGGCAAAAGTACTGGTCATGGCCGGCGTCGTCTTCGTGGCCGGCGAGCGGGTATCGAGGCCCGATAAGGTAGTCGACGAGGGATCGGCGATAGAGGTGCGGGGCGATCCTCTCCCCTACGTCGGGTATGGCGGCGTCAAGCTCCGGGAGGCACTCACACGCTTCGGGGTAGAGGTGAGCGGAAAGACCGCGATCGACATAGGCGCCTCGACCGGCGGCTTCGTTGATTGCCTGCTCCAGGCAGGCGCCTCCAGGGTTTATGCAATCGACGCGGGCACCCATCAGCTCCACGAGAAGCTGAGAAAGGACCCGAGGGTCGTCGTGCGGGAAAACGTGAACGCCCGGTACCTCAGGCCGGAGGACATAGGCGAGCAGGCGGGCATCATCACCGTCGATGTCTCATTCATCTCGCTGAAAAAGATTATCCCCGCCGTGCTGCCGCTCCTCGCGCCGGGAGGGTTCCTCGTGACGCTGGTCAAGCCGCAGTTCGAGGTGGGGCGATACCAGGTAGGCAAGGGCGGGATCGTGAAGGACGAGGAGCGAATAAAGGCCGTGATCGATGACATAACGCAGTACGGCGCGCAAATCGGCTTGCGGGCCGGGGGCATCGCGGAGGCGCCGAGGGAGAAGAGGCGAAAGAACAAGGAGTACTTCATCCTATGGGAAAAGTGAAGACGCCCCCTCCGGTGCAATTTTTTGCGAGCATTATCTTCGGCGATTCGGGTATACTTACTCGGGTGGAAGCCGGGCTGGCGCACGTGATCGGCCCCATAGCGGAGAGGACGGACATCGTTCCCTTTTCCCAGTCGGACTACTACCGCCCTGAGATGGGCGAAGGGCTGAGGCGGTATTTCCTGCTTTTCGAGCCTCTTTTAGACAGGGAGATGCTCGCCGACATCAAGGTCGGCGCCAACGGGATCGAGCAAGGGGCGGCGGAAAACGGGCGGCGGACGGTCAACGTGGACCCGGGGTATATCGCCCTCGAACACGTGGTCCTCGGCACAACCAAAGGGTTTTCGCACAGGATATACCTTGGGAAAGGCATCTTTGCGGACCTTACCCTGCTCTATGAGAACGGAAGCTATCGTCGTCTGAAGTGGACCTATCCTGACTACGGGAGCGATCAATCGATCCTCCTGCTGAACGGATGGAGAGAACGTTATAAGGGGTTGCTGCGATGCCAAAGAGTATGACCGGTTTTTCAAAGGTTGAGATGGAGAGTGCGGAGGGCACGTGCTCCGGGGAAGCGAGGTCGCTCAACAGCCGCTACCTGGAGATATCGCTGAAACTTCCCCGAAGCGCCTCCGGGTATGAGTCCGCCTTGCGGGAGAAGGCCAAGCGGCACGTCAGGCGAGGCAGACTCGACATCACGATGAAGTGGGACAAGGGTGATGGAAGTCTTTCCGTGCCCAAGGCGAACGAAGAGGCGATCAGGTGGTACGTCGACCTGGCCCGTTACCTGAAAGAGACGCATGGGATCGAAGGGGACCTGACCGTCGCCGACATACTCAACTTCAGGGATATCCTGGTCTTTGAGGAGAGGTCCATCCCGGAGGAGTTGTTCTTCTCCTGCTTCGAGGCCCTCCTCGTGAAATTGAACGCGGAACGGGAGAGAGAGGGCGAGTTGATCAAACAGGACCTGATCGAGAGGCTGGAACAGATCCGGGCCGATGGGGAGCGCATCGAAAAGGCCTGGCCGGAGGCGATCAAAAACCACGAAGAGGCGCTTCGCCGTAAGATCCTGGAGGTGAGCGGGGCCGCGCTCGATGAAGCGAGGGTGCTGCAGGAGATGGGGTTTTACATGGAAAGGCTCGATATAGCGGAGGAGATAGCACGGCTGAAGGGGCACGTCCAGCATTTTGCCGATACGATCCGATCGGAGGGAGAGATCGGCCGCAAGCTCGACTTCATCATCCAGGAAATGGTGAGGGAGACGAATACCATCGCGAGCAAGTCGAACGACCTCTTTATCAGCGAGAGGGCAATTCAGATAAAAGTGGAGATAGAAAAGATGAGGGAGCAGGTTCAGAATGTCGAATAGGCCGGGCCACCTGTTCGTCGTCTCCGGGCCGTCGGGCACGGGGAAGAGCAGCATCCTCGAAATGTTCCTGAAGGAAGACAAACAGACCCGCTTTTCCGTCTCTTATACGACCCGCGCAAAGCGGGACCACGAGGTCGACGGACGGGATTACCATTTCGTGGACGAGGCACGGTTCCAGGCCATAATGGGGGAGGGGGGCTTCCTCGAATGGGAGAACGTCCACGGCTATCTGTACGGCACACCCCGGACGGAGGTCTTGCGGCCCCTCTCGGAAGGGATCGACGTCATGCTCGATATCGATGTCAAGGGCGCCCTCACGGTGAAGAAAGAATGGCCCGACGCGGTCCTCATATTCATCGACACACCGTCGCCGGATGAGCTGGTGAGGAGGTTGTCCGCCCGCGGGGAGAAAGAGATAGAGAAGCGGATGCAGCGGGTCAGGGAGGAAGTTGCAAGAAAGGGACTCTTTACTTATGTCGTGGTAAATGATACCCTTACTAGAGCGTACGCGGAATTCAAGTCGATTATTACAGGCATAAGGAGACAGCATGGCCAGGATAACCGTTGAAGACTGTATGGATAAGGTTGAGAACCGTTTCGAGCTTGTCCATCTCGCCGCAAAAAGGGCGAAGCAGCTCGTCAAGGGGTCGAGGCCCCTGGTCAAATCGTCAAACCGGGAAGTCGTCACCTCCTTAAGGGAGATTGCCGCGGGCGAGGTCTACTTCGAAAAGAAGCACGGGCTGGAAGAGAAGGAGATCCCGTACCAGCTCTCCAATTTCGCTCCTTAATCGCCTCTCTTTTCTTCTTTTAGGCGGCCGGACGACTATAAAGAAAGGAATCACGCGCCCAGGAACCGCTTGAAGCGCGCCAGCGCCCGCCCCCTATGGCTGATCCCGTTCTTCTCCTCCAGGCTCAGCTCGGAGAGGGCCTTGCCGGAATCGGGCAGCATGAAGACGGGATCGTAGCCGAACCCATTCTCCCCCCTCTCTTCAAAGCCGATATACCCTTTCAGGCTGCCATAAAACATAAAGGTCTGTCCCACGTGGGGGAGATAATAGACAAGGTAAGCCTTGAAAAGGGCCGTGCGCTTTTCACGGGGCACCCCGGCCAGCTCCCCGAGAAGCCTGTCCACCCTCTCCCGGTCGTTCGCTCCGTACCGGCTGGAGCAGATGCCGGGGCCGCCCCGGAGCGCTTCCACCTCCAGCCCCGAGTCATCGGCGAGCGTCGCGATACCGAACCGGTTGCCGACCTTCCTTGCCTTTTTCCAGGCATTCTCGTAGTAGGTCGGCTGGTCCTCGACCACTTCCACCTTTTCATCAAAGTCGGCGAGGGAGAAGAACGTGGTGAACGTCCCCGCAAGGAACCCCCTGATCTCCTCAAACTTGCCCTTGTTGGCGGTTGCCACGATAATCACGTCTATTCACCTTATTCCGCGGCCGCCTTCCTTTAAAGGAAAAGGAAACGGAATCTTCCCCACGTCCCTCGGGCCGTACGCGGCGCCCGCCGCTTAAGAGAGAGGGAAAAGGGGACCGAGGGCCGCTTTCTGAGCACGGGTGATCTCCGCGATGCCTTTTGCGGAATAGTCGTACATCATGTCGAAGAGCTCTTTTGAAAAAGGCGCCTTTTCCGCGGTGCCCTGCACCTCGATGAGCATGCCCTTGCCCGTCATGACAAAATTCATGTCCACTTCGGCAATCGAGTCCTCCGCGTAGGCGAGGTCGAGAAGAGATGTCCCGTTCACGATGCCGCAGCTCACGGCGGCAACGGAATCACGCAAAGGGATCTTTTGGATGACGCCCCTTTTTTTCAGGCTCCAGAGCGCCTCCACGAGCGCCACAAAGCCGCCGGTGATGCTTGCGGTCCTCGTGCCGCCGTCCGCCTGGATCACGTCACAGTCGACCCAGATCGTCCGCTCGCCGATGACGTCGAGGTTTACCACCGCCCTGAGCGCCCTGCCTATGAGCCGCTGAATCTCATGGGTCCTGCCGCCCACCCTGCCCATGGAAGATTCCCGGGTCGTGCGGGAAGGAGTGGCCCTCGGGAGCATGGAATATTCGGCCGTCAGCCATCCTTTCCCCGAGTTCTTGAGAAAAGGCGGGACTTTCTCCTCGATGCTCACCCCGCAGATAACCTTTGTCTCGCCCATTTCGACGAGCACCGATCCGTCCGGAAACTTGAGAAAATTCCTGCTGATCTTGAGGTCCCTGATCTTGTCGTTCGGCCTGCCATCGTTTCTCATCTTGTTTTGTCCTTTCTGAAAAATAGGCTTCCACTCCGCCACAGAGCTTTGCTATCACGTCTGTGGTCTCCCCCTCGCCGAATTCCAGCTTCACCACGTATTCCCGGCATGGTAACGCCGAGCAGGGGGAAGAGTGGGAGATGTTTTACCTTGACGTTGAAGGGCGCGGCCACATGGCCGGCAAGCTTGTCCGACTCGGGGGCAAACCTGGCCGGTATCTCGTCGATAGCGAGGAACCGGCCCTTCCCTTTTTTGGCATCCGACTCCGCCACCATCACACGGCTCCTCTCGCCCGGGATCAACTCCATGGCAAGAAAGACGCCCCCCGGCCCGCGGTTTATCCTGTTTACCTTTTCGACGTGCCGCTCGATAACCGTCTCACCCTGGACAACGGTGACACTAAAGCCCTTGCCTTCGAAATACTGCGTAAGCTGCGTCCACGCATCCTGTCCGCTTTGGCCGATCCGGTAGAACACGATGCGGTTTCCCGCGGCGTGGGCCTGTGCGCCGACCATAAACACGAGGAGGAGGGCGAGGACGGTCTTCATCCAAGCTCACCTATTGCCTGGCCCCGCACCTCCTTCCGGGTCCTTTCACTCAGGGCCGTCACGTAGGCCGGATCGGCAGACCCTCTCCTGAAAACCTGCGCGCCGTCTCCGTAATCGCCCGTCCGTATGCGGCCTTTGCCGCCCTCGCGAAAGGCCTCCGCGATCGTCCCGAGCACGGAGGCATCGCGGGCCACCACGCTATATTCCGCGCTCATGATCGCGTACCTGTTGCCGTTGAAGCTGACCGACAACCCACCCTCGAGCCGCACGAGCTCGAAGGCGGCCACATCGGTGATGCTGTCGCCCACGTATATCACGTCTTCCATGGAAAGGGCGCCTCTCGTGACAATATGGGTCACCGCCTGCGCCTTCCCCTCTCCCCCGATCGGCAAGACCGGCTCGACCCATCTCCAGACAGGCATGGAAGGAAGGACGGAGAAGAAGAAGTCTTTCAGGAGCCGGATGGTCCGGGCGGAGGCGTTGTCGAGGCCGCCGTCATCGTCCCAGGAGAGAGGGGGGAGCTCGAGAAATCTCCGGAAGTGGTCCATCACCTCCCGTCGTCTCCTCATCCCCCATACGATAGCCGTCGAAGGAGAGCCTGGTGCAGTAGACGGAGTCCATGGAGAGATCGAGGTACCGGCAGACCGCCTCGACATAGTGGACGTAGCTCGTGCTCACCATGTAGATGGGCATGGCGTTCTCGATCCGGCTGAAGGCCCCTCTCACGCCGTTCATTATGGTCACATGCCTCGTGGAGAACTCCGTCGCCTCGCGATCGGTCAGGCCCGCCGCCTTGAGAAAGGGCAGTATATACTTGAGGGTGCTCCCGTACCGGTAGCCCGCGGTCTTCTCGATGTCGCCCAGGTAGTCATCGAACTTCGAGAGAAGCGCGAAGAACCGGCCCCCTTCCTCAAGGTAGGCTTCCGCTATCTCGTAGGCGTTGTCGTTCTTCGATACAGGCCCCTCACAGTCCGTTATGTACGCGTGGCCCACTTCTGCACCTCCGCCGTCACATCGACCCCTCCCCGGGCAGGCTTCCCCTCGAAGAAGGGCGATTTACCCCTTATCTCTATGACGCCTTTCGACAAAAGGGAGAGGGTCCGGATGATCAGGGGCGTCTCCAGCTCGAACTCTTTTTCCCGTATCATGCGGAAAAGCGTGGCCCTGGCCCCTTCGTCTCCTTCCGCCGCGCGCCCGTAGAGGTCGTCGGCGACCGGCCCCGACAATTCGGCGCGGGCAAAGGTGACGGCCGCGCCCTCGTCGAGGACGGCTTCCACCAGATGGATCATCGCCCCGAATTCGCGCCTTCCGTCGTCGATGGTCAGGTTTATCACGTCCTCCCACTTTCCCTTGTAGGCGCCCGGCAGGGAGGGATGGAGGTTGAGCACGGGGAAGGCGTCGAAGAGAGCGGGAGAGAGGATGAGCATGTAGCCCGCGAGGAAGATGATGTCGAAATCGAACTTCTTGATCAGCGAGTAAACTTCCGCGTCAAAGAGGCCCCTGCCCGCCTCGAGGCTCAAGGCCCGTTGCTTGAGGAACCTCTTCGTGCTGAGGGTTTCCACGGGGATAGACTTCTCCTCGGCGCGGGCGATAATGGTATCCGAAGGCCCGGACTCGTGTCTCTCCCTGTTGAGGAAGAGGCACGCGACAACGCCTTCGATCACGCCTTCGTCGATCGCCTCGACGACGTCGGTAAAGAGCGTCACCGCCTCTTTATCTCTTCCCGTCGTGAACCAGCATATCCTCATAAAGCACCTCTATGCGTTGCCTGTCCGGGTACGCGTCCCTGCCGTAGGCCCTCACGCTTGACGTTGCGGCCGCTACCGCCACCCGCAATGCGAGGGCCGGATCGATACCCCGCAAGACGAGACCGAGAAAGACGCCGTTCAACACGTCGCCGGCCCCGGTGTTGTCCACGGCTTCGACGGCCCCCGCCCCGACGCGGCAGGAAAAGCCTTTTCTGAAAAGCGAGGCCCCCTCTCTTCCCTGCTTGAGGACGACGGTTTCTGCAAAGGCGAGGGCCTGCCCTATCGCCCGGTCCAGATCGCATCCGAAGAGCATCTCGATCTCCCGTCCCGACGTGAAGAGCACATCCGTACCTTTAAGGAGCGGAAAAATCTCGCTGCCCCTCGCGGCGTAAATCTCCCCGGGTCGATGCTGAAGGAGACCTTGCCCTGGAGCGCGTCTTTTATCTTCATCTGTGTCTCCAGGCCACGGGCGGAGACAAGCGAGGTCATGTGCACCCATCGGGCCCCCGCGAGCTTTTCCAGGTCCAGGTCCTCGTCTTCGAAGTCGGCCGCGCTCCCCGGAAAGACCACGATCGACCGGTCCCTCTCCTCGCTGATCACGATGTAGGCGAGCCCCGTCCTCCCCCTTCTCACGACGCTGCCCGTGTCGGCCCCGCCTGACCTGCTCCAGGTAGGTATCGCCGGCCGGGTCGGCCCCGAGCACCCCTGCCAGACCGACGTGGTAACCCATGAGGGAGAGGGCGTGACAGGTGTTCGAGGCAGAGCCTCCGGGGCTTACCTTCCTGAGGACCCCTACCCGCTCGACTGCGCGCCTGAACCCGGGGAGCTGCGCATCGCTCCCCGCGACCTCGCTGCCGTGGATGAGCCTGAGCCCCGGCACGTCCACGTCCTGCAAATGTGCGACCTCATAAATAAAGTCGAGATTGAGCGCGCCGATGCCGTAGACGTCAATCACTTTCTCTTGATCTCTTTCGCCTTTCTGTAGGCGAAACCCACGAACCAGACGGCAAGAACAAGGAGCATCACAAAAAAAAGGGCCGACGCGAAGAAGGCGAGGACATGGAAGAAAAGAGCGAGGATAAAAAGGATTATCAGGACGGCAATGCCGGCCACGAGTCCCGCCGCTACCAGGAACGTGCCGGCGACAAAATCCTTCAGCACGTGTCCCATTACCTCTTCTCCAGCAGGTATTTTTCGAGGTTTACCGCGGCAAGCGCCCCGTCTCCCACCGCGGTCGAGATCTGCCTGAGGGATTTCCTGCGCACATCTCCCGCGGCAAACAACCCCGGCGTCTTCGTCCCGAGGTCTTCGTCGGTCACGATAAAACCGGCCTCGTCCCTGTCCACAAGGTCGCCGAGGAAACCGGTGTCCGGCCGCAAGCCCACATAGAAAAAGACCCCGCTCACCTTAAGCTCCGACTCCACGCCCGTCTCTGTATGGCGAAGCGTGATCGATTCGACCTCTTTGGCGCCGTTTATCCGTAAAGGGACCCTGCCGAGCATCAACTCGATTTTGTCGTTCCTGGCCGCCCGTCCCTGTAATATCTGCTGCGCCCTCAACTGATCGCGCCGGTGTATCACGTAGACTTTGCCGGCGATGTTCGCAAGCGTCAGGGCCTCGGAGAGGGCCGTGTCCCCGCCGCCGACCACCGCCACGTGGAGATCGCGGAAGAACATGCCGTCGCATGTCGCGCAGTAAGAGACGCCCCTTCCCACGAGCGCCTCCTCTCCCGGTATGCCGAGCTTGAGCGGCTCCGTGCCCATCGCGGCGATGAGACCCACCGATTGGTACGATTCCTTGTCTACCCCGGTCTCGAAAAGCCCGTCGGCCGTACCCGACGCCTTCCGCCCCGGAGAACTCCTTTATGACGAGCCCCAACTTTGTGGCCTGCTCCGCCATCCTGCCCGTCAGCTCGCTTCCCGATATACCGTCCGGAAATCCCGGATAATTGTCGATATGCTCGGTATTCAGGGCAGCGCCGCCGACGAGCTGTTTTTCGAGCAGGATCGTCTTGATCCCGGCCCTCATGAGATAAATGCCGGCCGTGAGGCCGGCCGGGCCCCCACCGATAATTACCGCTTCATAGGAATTGCTCATAACCTCTTCCGCACCGGAATAGCTTATCACGTACGTGATTGTAAGGACAGTCCCTTCACTTATCGCCCTGACCCGCACGCCGGGTACCCCTTTGTGCAAAAAAAGTTTTCGCGCAAAGGGGCTTTGAAAAAAAGCCGCGCCCGGAAAACCCTTCCCGAAGAGATGGAACAGATCATATTGTAAGAAATAACATGCCTATATTCAACGCTTTTCAAAGCCATCATCCGGATACCCCGGGAAAACCCACCTTTGACAACCTCACCGCCGTTGTGTTATCAATTTCCCATGACAGTGGAATGGGAAGGCAAGATCCACGAGATAGACAGACGCCTCACCGTGGCCGGACTCCTCGACATGTTCAGCCTGAGCAAGGAGGCTCATCTCGTCACGTCAAACGGGACGCTGGCCACCGAGGACCGCATGCTGGAGCGGGACGATCGGGTAAGGATCGTACGGGTGATATCGGGCGGATGAAGTGCAGGGTGTGCGGGGGGCAGGCCAACATTCGCTTACCGCAATACAATACCGCGCTGTGCGCCGGCGATTTCATCGCCTTTTTTGAAAAACGGGTTTTAGGCACGATCACCACGCACGGACTTTTGGGCGGGAAGGACAGGGCGCTCGTTGCCGTTTCCGGCGGAAAGGACAGCCTCTCCCTCTGGCATCTGGTAAGCAGGCTCGGCTTTTCTGCGGACGGCATATACATCGACCTCGGAATTCAGGACTATTCGCGCGTCTCTTTCGTGAAAGCCAGACAGATGGCGGACAGGCTTCGGAGGCGACTCTATTCGTTCTCCCTCTCCGAGACCTTCAGCAAGGGGATCGGAGAGCTTGCAAGGATCATGAAAAGACCTCCGTGCTCTCTCTGCGGGACGATCAAGAGGTACGTGATGAACAGGGCCTGCACCCAGTACGGCTACTCCGTGCTTGCAACGGGCCACAACCTGGATGACGAGGCCTCCGCGCTTCTCGGGAACATGCTCCACTGGAAAGAGGAATATCTGTGGAAAAAAGGGGTGGTCCTCGAAGCCGGGCACGGCCTGGCGAAAAAGGTGAAGCCTTTCTTTCTTTGCTCGGAAAAGGAAGCGGCGGCTTATGCGCTCCTCAATGAGATCGATTACGTGTACGAGGAATGTCCCTACTCGAAGGGGGCGAAGACGCTGCTCTACAAGAGCCTTCTCAACCGTGTCGAGGACGTGTCGCCCGCGACGAAGATCGCGTTTCTCAAAGGCTACCTGAAGAGGGCCAAGGCGGAAGTCGGCCGGGGGCACGAGGAAGACGAGAGAGGCTCCTGCAAGGTGTGCGGCTACCCGTCCTATAGCGCGGAGTGTAACTTCTGCCGGCTGAAGAAGAGATTCGGCAACGAGGCTGCCGTCCGTTTCGATGTCTACGTGCCTCCCGAGCCATGAGCCTCGACGGTTTCGTAGAGCTCATCTTCAATGTATACGAGGCCTATACGGTGGCCCTGTTTGTCAGGGAAGGCGACCATTTGTCCTGTTTTTCCTCCGTCACGTTCGCGAAGAGCTTCGATAAGGCGCGGCCGCTGTCTTTGGACGGGACGCTCGCCGGATGGGTGGTGAAGCACAGAGAGCCGCTGATCATCGGGAACTTCGACAAGGACGAAGAGACGCTCGGGTATTACGGCAAGAAAGAGGAGATAAAGTCATTTATGGCCTATCCGCTTGAAATACCGGGCGTCATTGTCGTCGACAGCAAAAAGAAATGGATCTTCACCGAAAAGGAGAAAAAGATCCTCGCCCACTTTGTGACGGTCGCGTCGAGGGAGGTTGAAAGGGAAAAACAGCTCAGGGAGTATGGAAGAGGAGCGCGAAGAATTCTCTCTTCTCCGGAGGCAGCTCAATTTCCTCCGCCGGCCGAGCCTCACCGGCACCTTCATCGAGGAGGTGATGAGGGAGGCGCTCGCGTCTTGCGCCGGCGATATGGCAGTGGCGGGTATCGAGAAGAAGGGCAGGCTCTCCGTCGTCGCGGCGGTAGGGACCGGCGCAGCCTCGCTCCTCGGGGCCGAATGTCCCCTGCAGCACACGGTCGCCTCCACCGTCATGGAGGGCGGCGGGGACGTGCTGCTCCCTTACGAGAGCGGTTACTTGCGGGAGAAACCCCTCCTCTTCCAGAATGACGGCATAAGGGCGAGACAGTATTTCGGTTTTCCCCTCGTCGTCGATGAGAGACCTTTCGGTTTTCTCGGCTTCGTTTCCCTCTCCTCGCGGCCCTTGAGAGAAAGCTCTATCGGCGCCTTGCGCGACACTGCGCATCTTACGTCACTCTTTCTCGAGCCGCGCGCAGATGCGGGAAGAGATGGAGGCGATGGCGTCGAGAGACCCCGCAACGGGGGCCATGGGGTTCGCCCTTTTCTTCGACGCCGTCTTCGAGCTGGCGAGGCAGAAGAAGGGCTTTTCGGTAATCTCCATAAGGCTTCCCGGTTTATCCGGGATCAACAGGACCAACGGGTGCGCATACGGAGACGACCTGTTAAGGAAGATGCGCCAGGGCATCGACTACTGCGCGGGAAAGAACGCGATGGTAACGAGGAGCGCGGGCGCGCACTTTTACGTCGCAATAACGGGCTCGGATGGGTTGGAAGAAGGCCGGAACATCCTTAATATCCTCAAATTTACCATTCTGAACACGCTTCCCGGCCCGGCCCCCGGCACGAAGAAGCACGTGGAAATCGGCTCTGCATATTTCCCGAGAGACGGCAAGGATTTGTGGGAGCTTCTGGATATCGCGGAAGACCGGGCCAAAAGGAGCAAGGCATAACTATATGATCACCATCACGGACAAAGGGGGGCGCGCGGCATGGGCTTAATGAAGAGACTGACTGCTTTTTTTTCGGGCTTATCGACACACTTCGCGATGGACCTCGGGACCGCGAATACGCTTATTTACATGAAGGGCGCGGGCATAGTGCTCAACGAGCCGTCGGTCGTTGCCATTGAGCGGAACACGGGGAAGATCATTGCGGTAGGGAAGGAAGCCAAAGAATATATAGGAAGAACGCCCCAGCAGATGGCGGCCATACGACCCATGAAGGATGGGGTCATCGCCGATTTCGATGTGACCAAGGCGATGATCAAATACTTCTTGACCGTGGTGAAAGAGACGAACCGGGTGTCAAGACCGAAAATGGTGGTCTGCGTGCCGTCAGGCATCACCCAGGTGGAGAAGAAGGCCGTCTTCGACGCCTGCCTGCAGGTCGGCATCCATGACATACATTTGATCGAAGAGCCGATGGCGGCGGCAATAGGGGCCGACCTGCCCATAGAGATGCCCACGGGGAATATGGTTGTCGACATCGGGGGCGGGACAACCGAGGTGGCGATTATCAGCCTTGCGGCAAATGCGTACAGCGAGTCGCTCAGGGTGGCCGGGGACGAGCTCGACGAAGCGATTGTCCGTTACCTGCAGAGGAAATACCAGGTGGCCATCGGTCTTAACGCGGCGGAAAAGATCAAGATGGAAATAGGCTCGGCCCACGAATCGGTCAGTCCCGGCTCTCTCTCCATCATAGGCAAGGATATGGTAAACGGCATACCGAAAAACCTCACCGTCACGAGCGAGGACGTGAGGGAGGCCATAGAGGAACCGGTGGCCGCAATAGTCGACGCAGTGAAAAGGGCCCTCGAGAAGCTCCCGCCCGAGCTGGTCTCCGACTTACAGGCGTCCGGCGTGACCCTCACCGGCGGCGGCGCACTCCTGAAGGGGCTCGACAGGAGGATCTCGGAGAAGACGAGCCTCAAGGTGACGGTAACGGACGACCCCCTCACCTGCGTGGTCATGGGGAGCGGAAAGGCGCTGGAACAGATGGAGCGGTACAGGAAGGTCTTCATCGGCTGACCCGGCGTGAAGAGCGATAACGCTGCTGAAATTAAAGGGGCGCCTTTCCGCGCAACCGGCTGAAAGCGCGCCCCTGTTCCATCCGTGCTCTCGTCTCTATCCGGAAAGGCCCGCTTTCAACTCCGCGAGCCGCTTCGTCAGCGCCTGCGGCAGTCTGTCGCCGAACTGCGCATAGAAGGCCTCGATCCCGGCGGCTTCCTTCTCCCACTCTGCCTTGTTGACCTCGAACAGCGTCTCCATCGTCCCGTGCGGCAGGGAAAGACCCGTCATGTCGAGGTCTTCGAGGCGCGGCATGAGGCCCACAGGGGTCGATCTGGCGGGCACCTTGCCTTTTATCCTGTCGACCATCCATTTGATGACCCGGGAATTCTCCCTGAATCCGGGCCACATGAATTTCCCTTCACTGTCCTTCCTGAACCAGTTGACGAAAAACATCTTTGGCGGCCGGGCGAGACCCGCGCCCACCTTCAGGTAATGGGCAAAATAGTCGGCCATGTTGTAGCCGCAAAAGGGGAGCATGGCCATGGGGTCCCTTCTCACCACCCCCTCCTTGCCGGATGCCGCCGCCGTGGTCTCCGATCCGTTGGCCGAGGCCCTGAATACGCCGTGTTCCCAATCGAAGGCTTCACATACCAAAGGTATCGTCGTCGACCTTCTGCCGCCGTAAAGTATCCCCGATATAGGCACGCCTTTCGGGTTATCGACCTCGGGGGAAAGGGTCGGACAATTATAAAGGGAGACGGTGAAGCGTGAATTGGGATGGGCCGCATTGCCGCCGCTTACCGGGTCGTACGGCCTTCCCTGCCAGTCGAGCATGGCTCTCCGGCTTGGTGTCGGTCAAGCCTTCCCACCAGGGCGAGTTCGTGGCCGTGTCGAGGGCCGTGTTGGTGAAAAGGGTGGGGTAGAACTTATCCCCCCTCAGCGTCTTCATCATGTTGGGGTTTGTCTTATCGGAGGTGCCCGGCGCCACGCCGAAAAACCCCGCTTCGGGGTTGATGGCGTACAGTCTGCCATCGGGTCCCGGGTTGATCCACGCGATATCATCGCCCAAGGTCCATACCTTGTACCCCTCCATGACCGGGTCGAGCATGGCCAGGTTTGTCTTGCCGCACGCGGACGGGAAAGAGCCGAGGATATAGGTGATCTCCCCGTCGGGGTCCTGAACGCCCATGATGATCATATGCTCGGCAAGCCAACCCTGCTGACAGCCGAGGTAGGAGGCAATCCTGAGAGAGATGCATTTCTTTCCCAAAAGGGCGTTTCCCCCGTAGCCGGAGCCGATGCTCATGACCAGATCGTCCTGGGGAAAATGCATGACAAACCGCTTTTGCGGATCGAGGTCCCCGATCGAATGAAGGCCCTTCACAAAGCAGCCCGTCGCGTTGATAATATCGAGCACTTTCGTCCCGACCCTCGTCATGATGTACATGCTGACCGCCACGTAAACCGAATCCGTGATCTGGACGCAGGCCCTCGCATAGGGGGACGTCGGGATGGCCCATCATGTAAGGTATGACGTAGAGGGTCCTGCCGGCCATGCACCCGTCATAGAGGGGGCGAAGCATCTTCAAGGCCTCCGAGGGTTCCATCCAGTTATTGTTCGGCCCCGCGTCCTCCTTTTTCGGGAGGCACACGAAGGTCAGATGCTCCGTCCTCGCCACATCGGTGGGGTGGCTCCAATGGAGATAGGAGTTGGGAAAGACGCTCGCGTCGAGGCCTCGAAAGGTATGGTGTTCCGCGATCTTCTCCTCCCTTATGCCCACCTCGACGAGCCGCCTCATCTCCTCTTCCGTGCCCTGTAGCCAGTATACTTTATCAGGCTTCGTCAGCCTCGCCTGCTCCTCTACCCATTCTTCAACGATGGTGCCCACAGTTGCCTCCTTCATTTTGATTCGACATGTTCATGGCGTCCCCACGTCAGGCTAAAACAGACGGCATGTCCGGCCCCGGCGTCCGCTGTTTCGGCCGGGAGCCGGTATCAGATTCTCGGTTCCTGGCCTTGCCTTATCTTCTTCTTGATAAGGTTCTTCCCCCTGGTCATATGTTTTCTCACGAGCTTTTCGACCTGCCTCGCGTTTTTCGCCTTTATCGACGCAAGCATCTCTTTGTGGTCCTGAACGGCAAGCACGGCTTTTCTCCCGTACCGCAAGAGGATCACCCTGTACCGGTACATGTAGTCGCGGAGGTCGTTGAGCAGGGTGTAGAGGCGGCCATTCTTGGCGGCCTTGTACAGGGCGTCATGGAACTCACTATCCAGTCTGATGAATTCCTCCACGTCCATAGGCTCGAGACACGCCTCTTCCATCTTGATAATCTCTCCGAGGGCGCGCAGCTCGTCTTCCTTGATCCTCGCCGTCGCAAGATAGGCCGCATATCCTTCGAGGACAGCCCTCAGGCCGAATACTTCTTCCACCTCTTCTTCGCTGACCCCTTTGACCGCAAACCCACCCCTCAAAAGCCTGTGTATGAGCCCTTCCTTTTCAAGCTTCTGTATCGCTTCCCGGACCGGGGTACGGCTTGTCTTCATATCCTCTGCAAGCCGTTCCTCTATGAGCCGTTTCCCCGGCTCGAATTCTCCGCTGATAATGGCGTTCTTTATACCGGCGTAAACCTGCTCCCTTAAGAGCATCTTCTTCTTTCTTTTCCGATCCTCGCTGCTCCCCCTGCTCTTCATCAATTCCCTCCTTCTCGATGCCCTGGTTGGTCTTTAAAGACAATAACAACATATTGTAGCACAAAAAGCCACTCCTCTGTATACAGGTTTTCACTAAATAACATACATTCTTTCGGAAGATAAGTCACGTTTCATCGCATCGACGCTCTGCACAGAATTTCTGAAACAGCGCAAAACAATCCGGGGTTGTATTGATTTTCAGGGCGGATTGTTATAAATTTATCGGGCTTTCCGGGGGTTTCATGAGAAGAATTTTTAGCGGCATCCAGCCGACCGGCGATATTCATATCGGCAATTATGTGGGGGCGATCAGGCAGTGGGTCGCTCTCGTGGAGGAATACGAGTGTATTTACGGCGTCGTGGACTATCACGCCATCACGGTCGAGTATGATACGGACAGCTTGAGACGGAGGACCCTCGACACTGCGCTCATCCTCATCGCGTGCGGCCTGGACCCGGATAAGTGCCATCTGATTGTCCAGTCGCATGTCGCCGAACATACGGAGCTCGCGTGGATATTCAACTGCCTTACGCCGATCGGCGAGGTGGAGAGGATGACCCAATTCAAGGACAAGTCACGGCAGCACAAGGCGAACATCAACATGGGCCTCATGGACTACCCCGTGCTGCAGGCCGCCGATATCCTTGTTTATAAGGCGGGGTTCGTGCCCGTGGGCGAAGACCAGGTGCAGCACGTCGAGCTCTCCCGGGAGATCGCCCGGAAATTTAACGCCAGGTTCGGGCAGGTGTTTCCCGAACCCCAGGCGATTTTGTCGTGCGCGCCGAGGATCATGGGCACGGAAGGCAAGAGCAAGATGTCGAAGACCCTCGGTAATTATATCGGTATTCTGGAAGACGAAAGCAGCGTATGGGAGAAGCTGAGAACCGCCGTCACCGATGTAGCCAGGGTGAGGCGGACCGACACGGGCAACCCCGAAATCTGCAACATCTACACGATGCACCGCTCTTTCTCCCCGGACCAGGCCGTCAAGGAGCTGGACGAGGGCTGCAGATGCGCCTCTATCGGCTGTATAGACTGCAAGCGGGCGCTCCTCAAGAACATGATGGCAGAGCTTGCTCCCATCAGGGAAAAGGCCCTCTCCCTGATGGGGCACCCCGAACCCGTGCTCGACGCGCTCCATCAGGGAGCAGTCGAATGCAAGCGGCTCGCCGCGGAGACCATGGCGGAGGTGAGAGACATCCTCGGCCTCCTGAAAGCTTAACGCCTGCACCGCCAAAAATTGGGAGCGCCGAAAAAGAACAGGTCGGGAGGTCCCTCGATGAAGATTTTCACGATCGGTTTTACGAAGAAGTCCGCCGAATCCTTCTTCACCACATTGCAGCGCGCAGGCGTGAGACGGATGGTGGACGTGCGGTTGAACAACCTCTCGCAGCTTGCGGGCTTCGCGAAGCGCGATGATCTTCGCTATTTCCTGGGCGCGATTTGCCGCATCGATTATGTGCACCTCGCCGAGCTCGCACCGACGCAACGAATAATGGATGACTACAAGAAGCACAAGGGAGACTGGAGCCTCTATGAGCACCGGTTCACGGACCTCATGGTCGCGCGGCAGATCGAGAACAAGGTGTCGCGTCAACTTCTGGAAAGCGCGTGTCTGCTTTGCAGCGAGGATAAGCCCGCCCACTGTCACCGTCGCCTTGTGGCGGAATATTTGAAGGCCAAATGGGGCGATGTCGAGATCGAGCATATTATTTAGGGCGGCTGAGGCTAATGGGCGCGCGGGAAAATTGGTAGTAGTCTCCCCGCAGCAGCATGAGAATTGAGTCAGGAGCGAAAGCCATATGGCACACCGGATGCTGAAAAGGGTGCTGGATCAGATCGACTACGTCAACAAGACGACCCTTGAGAAGATTATCTGGCTCGCCATCGAGATTGCGCGGGAAGGCAGGGAAGGACGAAAAGTGGGTACCCTCTTCGTGGTCTCGGATGCCGAGAATGTGCTGAAGCATTCGAGGCCCTTGATACTCGACCCCCTTTTCGGCCATCCGGATGACAAAAAGCATATCGACGATCCGAACGTGCGGGAAACGATAAAAGAGCTTGCCCTGCTCGACGGAGGGTTCGTGGTCTCCGACGACGGCATCTGCCTTTCCGCGTGCCGCTACATCGAGGCCTCGGTCGAAGGCATAGAACTCCCGCTGGGACTCGGGAGCCGGCATGTGGCAGCCGCATCCATTACGAAAAGGACGCGGTCCGTCGCGGTCGTCGTATCGGAAAGCGCCATTGTGCGGGTCTTCTCCCGCGGCGAGATCATTTCCCGGATCCTCCCGGAAATCTGGCTGTTGAGCCGGCACAACCGCCGTATGGAAGGGACCTACACGGAAGAAGCGGATGAGGGCGTAGCCGTGGCAAGAGACGCGGATGAGTCGGTCTGAGCAGGAGACGATCCTCTCCGCCCTGCCGGAAACCCCTCTCCCTGTGGGGAAATATCGGTAGTGAAAAAAAGCACGTTTATCGTAAGAATTCTTGCTGTAAAAATTTTTAATAGCAGAAAACCAAGGGTTCCCAACGGTTCCTGGATCGTTGATAAGCGAGAAGAATATTGACAGCGCCAATAATGGCTTAAAATCTACGTTTCTGCCATATATCGCCTATTTTATTATCATCGAGGGCTTCTTCTCTCCAGGTAGAATTACAGGATAAGTCATCGTAATATAAGACTATGTTGCGTATGGCATCGCCGTTGCATTGATTGAGATATGTTTCACAAAATCCAGGGAAAGGAGCCGATACCATGGAAAAGAAAGTCTTGCTGATCGATGACGAAGCGTCGCTGCGAAGGAGCGTTTCGCTGGGACTTATGCAGAAAGGTTATCAGACCGAACCGTGCGAGAACGGCATGAAGGCGCTCCAGACGCTGGAAACTTTCAAAAAGAAAAGCATGCCCCTCGGCTGTGCCATCGTAGACATCAGGCTGCCCGATATCGACGGGCTGAAACTCCTTAAGGCGATCAAGTTCAACTATCCCCAGCTCCCTGTCATCATCATCACGGGCTACGGCAGCGAGACGATAGCCGAGGAGGCCAGGACAGCGGACGCCTACCTGGAGAAACCCTTCACGGTGGAAGATCTTGCAAAGGTGCTGGAGGAGATGAAGGCGCCGGCAGAAGAGGCGGTCCCCGCGGAGCCACCCCCCAGGGAGGTGACGGCGGCCCAGGAATCGATGAGCGCCTATGCATTGGTGTCGCTCGACAATTCCGCCAACCTCCTGAACACCTACCGCAAGCTGTACTATCACGAAAACGTCCTCTACTGCGACGCGATCAGGGGCGATTACGACCTGGTGCTCCTGCTTCAGGCCGCCACGCTCGACCGGATCAACGAAGTGGTGGAAACGCAGATCAGGACCATGCAGGGCGTGGCCGGGGTATCCATGCTGACGGTGGACACACCGATGTTCGGCGAGAACGTGATCAATATCATGGGCTCCGTGGACAAGGCGCTCGGCAGGGACAAGGGCGAGGATATGGCCGCCTCGAACCAGACAGCGAGGACGAGGGTCTCTTCCTACGTCATGCTGGAGGTAGAAAAAGAAAAGATGGAAGGGATTTATCCCGCCCTCTACTTCAACGACCAGGTGGTCAACTGCGACTACACGGACGGCAGGTTCAATATCGTCCTGCTGATGAAGGGAACGAGCTTCAGCGACATCGAGAATACCATCAGGAGCAGGTTCAAGACGATGGAAGGCGTGCTCAGGATCAAGGAGTATCCGATAATCACCCTGTTCGAGACATGAGATTGCGGCCGGTCGCTCTCACGCGCCATTTGGCTCCGGCCGACCACTCCTCTCTCTTTTTCAGGGTCTGCCGGCCTAAGAACACCCACCCCCCCTCCAGGAACACGCATCCTGCAAGGGGGGTGCGGTCGTTCGCCATCAGATATGGGTGATGAACAGAGGATAACATCAGGGTATATTATCGTTGCGGGAGGAAAATAGCGATGCTGCAAGCGGAAGAATCAAAGCAGGGAAAAACGGGAAACGGGTTTTCGGACTTCAAGGTGAAGCTCTGGAAATACCAGGGCGAAATGGGTGCTCTCATACCTTTGCTGCAATCGGCCCAGGAGACATACGGCTATATTCCGGAATTGGCGATCGACCACATCAGCCAGATCGTGGGGACCCCGGCGGCCGAGATCTACGGCGTGATCACTTTCTACTCCCAGTTCCGCCTCAGACCCACGGGGAAGAATCTTATTAAAATCTGTGATGGTACGGCGTGCCACGTGAATGCATCGTCCGTTATCATCAAGACGATCGAGAACGAGCTGAAGATCGCGGGCGACGAGACCACGGACGACGGCCTGTTCACCCTGCAGAAGGTTGCGTGCCTCGGCTGCTGCTCGCTCTCGCCGGTGGTCATGATAAACGACCAAACGTACGGCAAGCTGACGCCCAAGAAAGTGCAGCAACTGTTGAAGGAGTACAGGGATCATTCGCAGGAGGAGCAGGCTTAGGTCCTGCACGCTTTGCTTTTGTGCGGACGAAGCGGGGGCGCATGAAAGCGTAAAGGGTCGCGGCGTTTTGCTCGAAGGGCGCACGGTATGGAAGGGCGCGGCCATAGAATACATGATGAGGAGAGCAAGGGATGAAAACGATCAAAGTAGGGCTCGGCACCTGCGGGGTTTCAGCCGGTGGCGATAAGACATATGAGGCCGTAAAGCACGAGATAGAGCAGAAGAATATCCAGGCGATAGTGAAGGAGACGGGCTGCAACGGCATGTGTTACCGGGAGCCTTTGATGGAAGTGATCGACGAGGACCGGAAGTCTTACATGTACGGCGAGGTAACGCCTGAAAGAGCCAGGAGGATCATCAGCGAGCACGTGGTCAACGGCACGCCCGTCGACGAATGGGTCGTACAGGGCGGGACATCGACCGAGGACGACCTCTTCTTCAAGAAGCAGAAAAGGATCGTGCTGCGAAACTGCGGCATCATAAACCCTAATTCAATAGAAGAATACATGGCGGCGGGCGGCTACGAGGCGATCCGGAAGATCCTCAAAGGGTCCACGCCCGAACAGGTCATCGAGACCATCATCGCCTCGGGCTTAAGGGGCAGGGGCGGCGGCGGCTTCCTCACCGGCCAGAAATGGCGTTTCTGCCGGCAGTCCTCCGGCGATATAAAGTACATCATCTGTAATGCCGACGAAGGCGACCCCGGTGCCTTTATGGACAGGAGCACCCTCGAAGGCGATCCTCATTCCGTGCTGGAAGGGATGATGATCTGCGCGTATGCCATCGGTGCGGGGGAAGGCTACATCTATGTGCGGGCCGAATATCCGAAAGCGGTCCAGAGGCTCAGGGACGCCATCAGGCAGCTCTTGGAGAAAGGCTTCCTCGGCACGCATATCTTCGGCTCGGACATGAACCTTTTCATAAGGATAAAGGAGGGGGCCGGCGCTTTTGTCTGCGGAGAGGAGACGGCGCTGATCGCGTCCATCGAAGGCAAGCGGGGCATGCCCCGCTTCAGACCCCCATTCCCCGCCGTGAGCGGTTTATGGGGTAAACCCACCAATATCAACAACGTGGAGACCTACGCGAACCTGCCCTGGATCATCATGAACGGCAGTGATGCGTTCTCCTCCATGGGGACGGAGAACAGCAAGGGATCGAAGGTCTTTGCCCTCGCAGGCAAGATCCTGCGGGGAGGGCTGGCCGAGGTGCCCATGGGCATCACAATCAATGAGATCGTCTACGAGATCGGGGGCGGCATAAAGGGAGACAAAAAATTCAAGGCGGTACAGATGGGAGGGCCGTCGGGCGGATGCATCCCCGCGTCCATGGGGAACTTGCGCATCGACTACCAGCAGATCAACAAGACCGGCGCCATCATGGGCTCCGGCGGCCTCGTGGTGATGGACGAGACGACCTGTATGGTCGATATGGCAAAATTCTTCCTGCGGTTCACCCAGGACGAATCCTGCGGAAAGTGCACCTTCTGCCGGATAGGGACGACACGGATGCTGGAGATCCTCGAACGGATCACGGACGGGAAAGGAGTAGAGGGCGATATCCCGCTGCTTCAGCACCTGGCATATCAGATCAAGAACAACGCGATCTGCGGTCTCGGGCAAACGGCGCCCAACCCCGTGCTCACCACCCTCAAGTATTTCCCGGAAGAATATGAAGCCCATATCCGGGACAAGAAATGCCCTGCCCATAGCTGTCCTGCCCTCCTCACGTACTCTATCCGGGAGGACGCCTGCAAGGGCTGCCAGGCCTGCGCCAAGGCGTGTCCTGTGGAGGCGATCAGCGGGGAAAAGAAGAAGGCCCATACGATAAATCCGGCACTCTGCATCAGGTGCGGCAAGTGTTTTGATTCTTGCAAGCTCAGCGCAGTGCTCAAAGACTAGGGTGGAGATGAGACGATGACTGAACAACTGAAAATAAAAATCAATGACAAGGAATATGCGGCGAATGCCGGCGACACCATCCTCGACGTCGTCCGGCGACATGAGATAGACACTATACCGACCCTCTGTCACGACCCCAAGCTCCCCCCCTACGGCTCCTGCTATCTCTGTGTGGTCGAGGTGGAGGGTCTCGAAAAGCTCGTCCCTTCCTGTTCGAGCCCGGTTGCGCCCGGCATGAGCATACACACGGACAGCGAGAAGATCAGGGAGTCGAGAAGGACGGCCCTCGAGCTGCTCCTCTCCAACCATTACGCGGACTGCCTCGGACCCTGCACGCAGACCTGTCCCGCGGGCGTCGACGTGCAGGGGTATATCGCCCTCATGTCGACGGGACGCTACAGGGAAGCAATAAAGCTCATCAAGGAAAAGAACCCCCTGCCCCTGGTGTGCGGGCGTGTCTGCGTGCGTGAATGCGAGACCGCGTGCCGGCGTAACCTCGTGGACGACCGGGTAGGCATCGATTACCTGAAGCGCTACGCCGCGGATGTCGATATCGAAAACCCCTGGGTGCCCGACCAACCGATCCGGGACGGCGGAAAGGTGGCGATCGTGGGCGGGGGGCCGGCCGGGCTCACGGCTGCCTACTTCCTCACCCTGAAGGGCCACAAGCCGACCATTTTTGAGAGCTCCCCAAAGCTGGGCGGCATGCTGCGCTACGGCATCCCCGAATACCGGCTCCCCAAAGCCTTACTGGATAAGGAAATCAAATGGATCACCGATCTGGGGGTGGAGGTCAAGACAGGGACAAAGGTAGATGACCTGCAATCACTGAGGCAGAGCGGGTTCGATGCGATCTTTCTCGCCATGGGCGCACAAAAAGCAAAAACCATGGGCGTCGACGGAGAAGAGAAAATAGAAGGTGTGCTCGGCGGCATCGATTTCCTTCGCGGGATGCAGGCCCCGGAGCCGCCGAAAATATATGGCACCGTGGTCGTGGTGGGCGGCGGCAACACCGCCGTCGACGCGGCCAGGACCTCCCTCAGGATAGGGGCTGAAAAGGTGATCATCCTCTACCGGAGGACCATGAAAGAGATGCCCGCCCACCAGATGGAGATCGACGCCGCAGCAGAAGAAGGCGTTGAAATGCGCTTTCTCTCCGCGCCCGTTTCCATCGTTGCAAAGGATGGGAGGCTCGAGGCCCTGCGCTGCATCCGCATGGAGCTGGGTGAGCCGGATGCATCCGGCCGCAGGAGCCCGGTGCCTATCAAGGGGTCCGAGTACGACCTGGGGTGCGCGTTCGTCATCTCCGCGATCGGACAGGATATCGATCTGGCCGCGATCGGGAAGGAGAGCGGCCTCACGACCACCCGTCAGAAGTCGATAGTGGTCGATAAGGCGTCGTTCGCCGCATCATTGCCGGGCGTGTTTGCGGGCGGGGATGTGACAACCGGCCCCGCGGTGGCCATCGATGCGATCGCCCACGGCCGCGCCGCGGCGTTTGCCATAGACGAGTACATACGGACGGGCAAGACGGCGAGTGCGTCCAAAGGCTTCGTGAGCCGCAAGGACGCCTTCGGTGAGATTCCGGAAAGTGAATTTCTCCAGGTGCTGCGCGTCGAGAAGGAAAGGATGGGCGAGCTTCCCGTCAAGGAAAGGACGGGCAGCCAGGTGGAAGTCGAGGTCGGCTTTACGGAAAGCCAGGTGATCAATGAGACGGGCCGGTGCCTGGAGTGCGGCTGCCTGGCTTATTTCGACTGCGATCTCAGGAAGTATGCGACGGACTTCGGCGTCGATATAAGCCGGTTCATCGGCAACACGAGAAAACACCGCATCGATGCCGCCCACCCGTTCATCACGCTCGATCCCAATAAGTGCATCAACTGCGGCCGCTGCGTGAGGACCTGTTCCGAAATAGTGCAGATATCGGCCCTCGGCTTCGTCTACAGAGGGTTCAAATCCGTGGTCAAACCGTCCATGGAAAAATCGCTCCTCGAGACGACCTGCATCTCCTGCGGCAATTGCATCGCTGCCTGCCCGACCGGGGCTATCATGGAAAAGCTGCCCTTCCGCAAGCCGGGACCTTGGGCGTTCGAGGATAAGGAATCGGTCTGCAGCTTCTGCTCTGTCGGCTGTGCCTTGAGCTACCGCGTCTTTCATGACGGCATCTTCACCGTATCGAACGTCAATGGCACATCCCACAACAAGGGCTACCTGTGCGCCAAAGGACGCTTCGGTTACCGGTACATGATGGATGAGAAGCGTCTCCTCACGCCTAAGATCAGGCGCAGGGGCGAATGGCATGATGCCACGTGGGACGAGGCCCTTGAGTTTACCGCCAAGAGGCTGGCCGCTATTGCCCAAAGCTCGGGCGCCGATTCGATTGCCGCCTTCGCCTCGCCCAAACTGACGAACGAAGAGTTGTACCTCCTGCAAAAGTTCGTCCGGGTGGGCTTAAAAACCAACAATATCGGAAGCTTCTCGAACGTTGTCAACGGGGTCGGGCAGGATGCCCTCGACAGCATGTTCGGTCTCACTGCCTCCACGGCCACCATGGACGACCTTCAAAAGGCGGACGTCATCATGGTAATAAACGCCGACCCAACGGAAGACAACCTCGTTGCCGAGCTGAAGATCAAGGCAGCGTTGAAAAGAGGGACCAAGCTGGTGACCGTGACGTCTTCGGAAATCCCCCTCGTCAGGTTCTCCGACCTCTGGGTCGACGCGAAGCGCGGGACCAATACGGCCCTCGTCAACGGCATCTGCAAGGCCATCCTCGAAAAACGGTCGGAAGATACCGCCTTTATCAAAAAGAGGACCGAAGGGTACGAGGCATTCGCTGCATCGATGGGGCCTTTTGACGCAAGCTCGGTCTCCGAGATCACCGGGGTCAAGAGGGAAACGCTGGAGCAGCTTTTCGGGCTCGTGGCGAATCCCAAAGCCAACGTGGTAGTGGTCTACAGTGTCGATTCGTTGTGGGAAAAATCGAAAAACGACCTGAAGGCCATCGGGAACCTGATGATGCTGAGCGGCAGGATAGGAAAACCCGGGAACGGCATCATCATCTTACGGGATTTCGCCAACTCTCAGGGGCTTTTCGATATGGGCGTCGATCCGGCATATCTGCCGGGTTATGTCCGGCCCGGCGACACGGCGCGCGTGAGCGCGCTGGAGGAGCTCTGGGGGGCACCGCTCAAGGAGATCTTTAAGCCGGTCGATCTCAAAGACGCCATGGAAAGGGACCAGATCAAGGGCCTGATCGTATTCGGCGAGGACCCGCTTTTTGCGACCTCGAACCTCAAATTGACCGGCGGCGCGGAATTCATGGTTGTCGTCGACTCCTTCATGACGGCCACGGCGCAGGAGGCGGATGTCGTGTTGCCGGCGTCGCTGCCCATCGAGACCGAAGGCACCTTTACCGCGTGCGACCGCAGGGTGCAGGCAACGGCAAAAATATTCGAGCCGAAGGCGGGCAAGGAAAACTGGCAGATACTGGAGGCCCTCGCTGAAAAAATGCACATCGCCCTGACCCCTCGGTCCACGAAGAATATCGGCCAGGAGATCAAGAAGGCCGTTCCCCTCTATGGAAAGCATGCGGCCGGAGGATGCTGGGGCAAGGGTCTGCTGGAAAAGACCTTTATGACGCCGAACGGCCTGGGGCGGTTCGGCGTCTTCGACATCGATGTGACGCCCCACAGCGGGGAGAAGAACCGCCATCTCTTCGATGAAAACTATTTCAGCGTGAATATCCGGGGCAAGGTAAGGCCGTGAGCGTCCACCGAAGAAAACCTATATTCAAGAATCTTGTGTCAACGCTGTGCCGACGCACAGCCTGCGGCTTAGCCGCGAAGTGCGTGTCCTGGATGCACTACTTGTGGTATAGTATACAAAACAGCGCGGAAGAGGGATAAGGTGTATGGCGCGTCTTCCCAGCCAGGAAAGCCTTGAGAAAGACCTGAAAAAGAGGGAACAGGAGCTAAAATGCCTCTACCGTGTATCCTTAGAGACGGGCTCCGACAACCCCCTGGAGCAGCTACTGCGGAACAGCGCCGAACACCTGAGGCACGGCCTGCAGTATCCTGACACCAGCCGCGCATCCATCGGCTTCGACGGGACGGACTACGCAAGCGGACCGGCCCCGGCCGAAAACATCACCCGCCAATCCAGCGCGGACCTCCTGATAAACCGGGCAAAAAGAGGAAATGTCAGCATCTATTACAAGGATAACGCGGAATACCTCAAGGAAGAGGAAGAGCTTGTAAGGGAAGTGGCAAGCCTGATCTCGAAAGCCCTGGAGCGTCGCGAGATGCGGGCCGAGCTGAAGCAGTATGCGGGTAAGCCGGAAAAACCGGATCCGGAGAGATGGAGGCGAAGCTTGGGCGATCTCTTCGGGAAGGCGCCCACGCCGCTCCTCATTTCGCGGGCGGACGGCGATATCGTCAAGGCGAACTCGGCCTTTTACAAGCTCCTCGACTATCCGGCCGACGGCTCCGTAGAACTCAACTTCGTCAGGGACAGGCTCTACGAGAACCCCGGCGTAAGGGCCGTCATATATCAGAGACTCCTCGATGACGGGGTGCTGGACGGTCTCGAGCTGAACCTTCTTGACCGTTCGGGCAGGCCCGTTCCGGTCCTTGTCTCCTACGTTTTTATCGATCTGGACGGAGAGCGCCTGATCGAGTCGGTATACAAGGACATCCGGGCACTCAAGGAGCTGGAGAAGAAGCTCATCCAACAAAACGAGAACCTCGAAAAGAGTGTCCGTGACAGGACGCTCGATTTGGAAAACCAGAAGAACCTGCTCGTGAAGAAGAACCAGGAGCTGCTGGCCATGACCGAAAAGCTGAGGGAGCATAAGACCAGGCTCCAGACGCTTTTCAAGGCCATCACCGACACCGTCATTGTGATCGACCCCGATTTCAACATCCTCATGTCAAACCAGAAAAGCATAGGCAGCAGAGGAAAATGCTACAAGAAGGTGTTCGGCCAGGAAGATAGGTGCCAGGACTGCCTCATGGAAAGGGTCTTCCGGGAGCGGTCCTCGATCACTCACGAGAAGGTGGTGGGGGATGAATACTACCTGCTTCAGGCGTACCCCATCTTCGACGCGGAGTGCAAGATCACGGGCGCCCTCGAAATCTCCAGGATCGTGACAAAAGAAAAGAACATGGAGCGTCAATTGCTTCAGGCGGACAAACTGGCCTCTCTCGGACAACTGGTCTCCGGGATAGGTCATGAGATCAACAATCCCAATACGTTTATCCGGGGCAACCTGTTTATCGTCCAGGAAGCCATGAAGGACCTTTTCCCGATCCTCGACGACTATCACCGGTCGCACCCCGACCTGAGAGTCGCACGCCTCACTTACGATACTTTCAGGCAGAATATCCCGATCCTCATCGATGACATGGTAGAGGGCGCAAACCGCATAAAGGGGATTGTGGACGGGCTGCGCAAGTTCGGCAAGCGGGACGAGGGGTTCCTGAACGAGATCGTCAATCTGAACCTCGTCACCGAAAGCTGCCTCAGGCTCGTGGACAACCAGATCAGGCGCACCGCGGACGTAAAGGTCGACTTCCAGCAGGATCTGCCTACGGTGATGGGAAACGCTCAGAAATTACAGCAGGTGATCCTCAATATGCTGATCAATGCCTCTCAGGCCATCGACAAGCCCCGGGGGACGCTCAAAGTGACGACGCGGGTTGAGGGCAACGAGGTGCTGGTCAGGGTGAAAGACAACGGAAAAGGCATCGATGAAAAGACGATAGGCCAGATTTTCGACCCGTTTTTTACCACGAAGAGGAACCAGGGCGGCACGGGTCTCGGTCTTTCGATCGCGTACGGCATCATCAAAGAGCACAAAGGCAGGATAGGCGTGGTGAGTGAAGTAGGGGTGGGGACAACCTTCTGCATCTATCTGCCCGTGGCAGGTGCGGAGGCACGATGAACAGGATTTTAGTAATCGACGACGACCAGGCAGTCCTCAATTATCTCAATGTATTTTTGCTCCAGGCAGGCACATTCGACGTCACCACGCTCAGCAACAGTACCAGGGCCTACGCCGAGCTGAAGAACAATGGCTATGACCTGCTTCTCCTCGACATGGATATGCCCGATGTCACCGGCCTCGACATCTTGAAGCATATCCAGGAATACGAGATCGACATCGAAACCATCGTCCTGACCGGGGTGGAGGACGTGGAGCTGGCCGTCTCGGCCATAAAGCTGGGTGCGATGGAATATCTCACGAAACCCGTCGACAATGACCGCCTCCTCAGGCTGATGAACACCGCCCTCGAGCACAGGAACCGCCAGAAGACGATCGACCAGGAAGACGCCGTTTCCGCCGATGATCTGAAGTTCAAAGACGCGTTCAAGGAGATCATCACCCAGAACGAAAAGATGCACAAGGTCTTTTCCATGGTGGAAAAAATGGCGCAGACCGATAACAGCATCCTCGTCTGGGGCGAGAGCGGAACCGGCAAGGAGCTGATAGCCCGCGCCATTCACCGGATCAGTAAGAGAAGCAAGCAGAATTTTATCGCGGTAAACGCGGGCGCCTTCGCCAACGAGCTTTTTGCGTCCGAGTTCTTCGGCCATAGTCAGGGTGCCTTCACGGGCGCCACCGCGAACAAGAGGGGGCTCGTGGAAGAGGCGGACAAGGGGACCCTCTTCCTGGACGAGATCGGTGAGCTTGCCCTCCCCATACAGGTGAAACTGCTCAGGGTCCTTCAGGAAGGGGAATTCTTCCGCCTCGGCTCGACGAAAAACCTCAAGGTCGACGTGAGGATCGTGGCGGCGACCAACAAGAACCTCCATGAAGAGATAAAGAAGGGCAATTTCAGAAAAGACCTTTTTTACCGCCTCAACATGAATTCCGTCTTTCTCCCGCCTCTCCGCGAGAGAAAAGGCGACACCGCGCTCCTCGCCGGCCATTTTCTCTCCGTTTTCTGCAAGATCAACGGCAAGAAGATCGAGTCCATTTCGGAAGGGGTGATGAAGCTCCTCACGCACTATGATTATCCGGGGAATGTGCGGGAATTGATGAATATCATCAACAGCGCCGTCATCATCGAATCGACCAACGAGCTGAGAAAGAAGTCCCTCCCCAACTATTTCCTCGAGAACACCGTCATGAACGACAACAACCTCGGCGATGTCTCCCTGAAGAGCCTCGAAGACGTTGAGACGGAGCACATCAGGAAGGTCCTTGCCTATATGGACGGCAACAGGACAAAGACCTCCCAGATCCTGGGCATATCACGGATCAGCCTCCTGTCGAAAATCAGGAAGTACAAGCTGGAGTAGCCGCGCAAGTCAGGCGTAAGCCGTGAAAGGCCGGCGCTTTAGTGTTCGCACCCTTCTCCGCACGAGCCGCTGCACCCGCAGGACTCCTGCTGCGAGGCACCGCATCCGCAGGCCTCCTGCCTCGCCCCCGCGAGCTCTTCCTCGGTCGCCTCACGCACATCGATCACCTTGACGTCGAACGTGAGCGTCAAGCCTGCAAGGGGATGGTTGCCGTCGAGCAGCACCTTATCGTCCTCGATCCCGGCTACCATCGCTACCATTGCGCCATCCGGGGTGCGTACCCGGAGCGGAACGCCTACCGCAAGCTCGGGGATTTCCCGTAGCAGCGCCTTGTCAACCTGGAACAGGAGCTCGGGCCGGCGCTCTCCGTAGCCTTCCTCGGGTCTCTACCGTAAAAGAGAACGCGTCCTGCGGCGCCTTTCCCGCCAGGGCGGTCTCGAAGCCTTTTATCATGCCTGCCCCCTGGATGTAGGTCAGCGGCTCACGTCCGTCGGATGTGTCGAGCACTTCCCCCTTTTCATTGGAAAAGGTATAGGCCACCGTCACGACTCTGTCTGTTTCTATTCTCATATTGTGCCTTCTTTTCACGGGATTTTGACGAGAAACATCAAGGGGGCGGCGCGTGGGCCGATCTAGGGGCTTGAGTTTCAGATCAATGACATATTTCATCACAATTCACGGCGAATATCAAGGCGCCCCGCCGGGTGAGCTGACCGGAAGAGTTCCCGCAAGGCCCTTACGTTTTGTGCTATCATTTTTCATGGTATCGGTGATCATTACTACCTTCAACAGGCGCCGCTTCCTTGAGGAGGCCCTTCGGTCGGTGCTGCATCAGGATTACCGTGACCGGGAGATCATCGTGGTCGACGACGGCTCCTCCGACGGCTCGCGGGAGGCGGCAGAAGGGCTGCCGGTCAGGTACGAGTGGAAGGAGAACGGGGGGGTGAGCTCCGCCCGCAATCTCGGCATCCGTGCTGCCCGCGGCGGCTATATCGCGTTTCTCGACGTGGACGACCTGTGGAGGAAAGAAAAGCTGAGCATCCAGATGGCGGCCATGGAGGAGGGAGGGTATGAAATAAGCTACACGGACGAGATATGGCTCAAGGACGGCCGGCGGCTCAACCAGAAGAAGAAGCACCGGAAATACTCCGGCCGCATCTACGAGCACTGCCTTCCCCTCTGCATCATCAGCCCCTCGTCCGCGGTCATAAAGAAGGAGGTCTTCGACAACGTGGGCCTCTTCGACGAAGACCTGCCGGTGTGCGAGGACTACGACATGTGGCTCCGCGTCGCGAGCCGCTACCCGGTCCTCTTTATCCCCAGCCCGCTCATTATAAAGAGAGGCGGACACGCGGACCAGTTGTCGAGGAGCTACGAGGTAATGGACAAATACCGCATCAGGGGCCTCGCAAAGATACTTCAATCAGGCGCGTTGACGGACGATTTATGGGCACGCACCCTGGCCGAGCTGAGACAAAAATGTGTGATTGTCGCACACGGCGCCGAGAAGAGAGGAAGACCGGAGGAGGCGCGGTACTACTTGTCTCTCCCCGACAGCATCGCCCCGTAGGGGTAGGGTGGCGGGGGGGCTAAGGCGAAAACAAAACGCGAATCGCGAAACGCGAAACGGAAGAGGACCAGCCGGTACGGTATTGATCTTTATCATCCAAGGGGATATCATCTTCCCAGATGGAGTGGCGCTCCTTTAGCGAAAAAAGCGAAGGGCGGCGCTTCCCTCGTGAGATCGGTCCGTGCCGGATAACATATGTACGTAGAATATTTCGGTCTGAAAAAAAAGCCCTTTTCCATCGTCCCCGACCCTGCCTGCTTTTACGTGAGTGACGGGCATCGGGAGGCCCTCGCCCACCTGCTGTACGGCGTGACGGGCGACGGCGGCTTTGTGCTGCTGACCGGCGAGGTCGGGACGGGAAAGACCACCGTCTGCCGCCGCCTCTTCGATCTCGTCCCGGAAGGCACGGACGTGGCTTTCATCCTCAACCCGAAACTGACGGCAGCGGAGCTGCTCGCAACGATCTGCGACGAGTTCGGCGTCGGCTGCCCGAAAGGCGCGACGAGCATCCGGAAGCTGGTGGCCCGGATCAACGATTACCTCCTCGATGCCCACGATAGGGGCCGCAGGGCCGTCCTCATTATCGAAGAGGCCCAGAACCTGGCGCCCGAAGTCCTCGAACAGATACGACTGCTGACGAACCTCGAAACCAACCAGCGGAAGCTCCTCCAGGTGCTCATGATCGGCCAGCCCGAGCTGAGGGAGATGCTCGCGAAACCGCAGCTCCGCCAGCTCTCCCAGCGCATCACGGCACGCTATCACCTCGGCCCCCTGTCGAAAGAGGAGGTGCCGGACTACATCAACTATCGCCTCACCGCCGCGGGGGCCGGCCGCACCCGGCTATTTCCCCCGGCGACTATCAAGAAGGTATACGGGCTTACCAAGGGCGTGCCGAGGCTGATCAACGTGCTGTGCGACAGGGCCTTGCTCGGCGCGTTCGTCCAGGAGAAGGAGCGCGTCGACATCGACACATTGAAGAGGGCTGGCCGGGAGGTGATGGCGGAAGCTCACCGCAATGGAAAGAACATGCGCCTCTACGGGGCAGCGGCAGGCGCTCTTTTCCTTCTCTTCATCGCTTTCGCGGCCTTCTACTACGGGCCCGGATCGAGGCAATGGGCCCACGACCGCCTCCACACGCAGCGAGACCGACCCGTTGTCCGCAAAAGTGCGGCCCCGGCAGGAGAGACCGCAGGGATTGGCACTCTGGGCCGCCCAGGTCGGCAAGGGCGGCTCAGCCACGAGAGAAATGGCATATCGCGCGCTTTTTCGACAATGGCATCTCCCCTACGGCGGCCAGGACCGCCGTCCCATAGGCGATCGGGCAGGGCCGGCCGGCCTCAGGTGCCTCACGGGAAAAGGCGACCTCGGCAGCCTTCTGGAGATGAACAGACCCGCGGTCTTGCAGCTTAAGGACAAAGCACGCGGCGACTACTACGCCGTATTGACCGCCCTCGACGGGGAGAAGGCCACCTTTGTGCTGGGGGATGAGACAAGGACCGTCGATGCCGGAGAGATCGCCCGACGATGGTCCGGCGATTATCTGCTCCTCTGGCGCGTGCCCCCGGGATATGACAAGGCTTTGGACCAGGGGAGCCGGGGGCGTCCCGTGGCATGGCTGATCAGGCAACTGGCCCTCGCCCAGGGGCGGGAGGCCCCGGCAGGAGACAATCATACCTATGACGAAAAAGTGAAAGAACAGGTGAAGGCATTTCAGGTCGCGGCCGGCATGGCGCCCGACGGGATTGCGGGCCCCAGGACGATCCTGCGCCTCTGCAATGCAAGTCCCGACAACCGGGACCCGGTCCTCCGGGCCGTCGGAAAAGGAAAGGGGTCCAGGTAGGCATGTCCTATATTCTGGAGGCGCTGAAGAAGCTTGAGCAGAAGCGGGAGCAGGAGGAACCGCCGGGTCAGTTCGTCCTTTCCCGCGCGTCCCGCACCCGGCGCAAGGTACGGCTGTCGTGGCGCTATCTGCTCGCGGGCGTCCTCCTCCTGAACGCGGTCGCGATCATCTGGTGGGTCAGTGAGAGACAGGAAGAAAAGGGCGGGACCGCCGCGGAGAAGGTGGCTGTCCCCCGCCGCTCTGCCCCGCCCGAGGCCCTCGCGGCCCCGGAGAAGAGGCATAACCCGACGCCGGCCGAGGGGCCGGGCGTGAGGAGAGAGACCCCGCAGCCCAGCCGGGACGTGATGTCGCGTGGACCGGCCACACCCGCGGCAGCACCTCCGGCCGCGCCCCCGGCAGCACCAGGGAGAGCCGCCCCGGACGTCTCTCAGGCGCCGGCAGCCAGGGCCGTCGAGCCCGAAAAGCCGCGGGCCGGAAGAGTGCTCCCGCTCAATGAGCTGCCCGCCGCCGTCAGGAACAGCCTGCCCGAATTCAAGATCTCGGGTCACGCATACAGCCCCGAGCCTCAGACCAGGGTGGCCCGGATCAATGAGAAGATCCTTCAGGAAGGGCAGGACTTGGCGCCGGGGCTGAAGCTGGAGGAGATCGTCCCGGACGGTGTCATTTTCGGCTACCGGGGCTACCGCTTCAGGGTCGACCTCGGCGGAAGCCGCTAAGAGAGCGGAAAGCACCCCCTTATCCTGTGCGTTATGGAGAACGGACCCGTCAAGACAGGCACGCACCATACGAAAGCACCCGCAAGGCCGACCGGCCCGCGGCCATCCCCCCTGGATGCGCGAATCAAGGCGCGGATGGAGAGCGCCGGTCTCCTCTCCTATCAGGCTTTCCTGGAGACGGTCCTTTACGACGGGCAGTACGGCTACTACAGGGCGGGAAAACAGGGCCGGCAGGACTACTGCACGTCTCCGGAGATCCATGCCCTCTTCGGCCGCACCATAGGCGCCTACATCGAGGCGCTCTGTGACCGCATCCGGAGCCCGTCGGTCGGCATACTGGAGCTGGGTGGCGCTTCCGGAAAGCTGGCCGCCGACATCATCTCCGCCTTCACCCACCTTACCCTGGAGACCTATGTCATACTGGAGAAGGGAAAGGAGAGAAAGTCGGGCGCCGTCCAATGGATCAACGACCTCGATAGGCTGGAGCGCATGGAAGGTTTCACGGTCGTTTTGGCGAATGAATTCTTCGATGCCCTGCCCTTCCACAGGGTGATCGGCCGGGGCAGCAGGCTCGAAGAGGTTTATGTGGGCCACGGGGACGGCTTTTTCGAGCAGACAGGGCCTTTGAGCAGACCCCTCGCATCGTTCCTCGATGACTACCCCATCTTTTTGCGGGAACATCAGGAGCTGGAGGTGACCACCGCGGCGGCGGCGCCCGTCGAGGCACTATCGAGGCTCGTCGGAAAGGGCTGCCTCCTCGTCTTCGATTACGGCTACCATCAGGCCGATATCACGGCGGGCAGGTTCTCATCCGGCAGCATGCTCGGCTACAGGGACCGAAAGGCTCGCGACGACCTGTTCGCCTCCCTCGGGAGGTCGGACATCACCCATCACGTCAACTTCGACCACCTCGAAGCCCTGCTTCAAAAGGCAGGATGGCGCAAGGATGGGGAGATCGAGCAGTACCGCTTCCTGCACCACGCGGGGGTGCTGGAGATGCTCGGCGGGCTGACCGTCGAAGAGAGAATGGCGGTGAAATGGCTCATCATGCCCGAGGGTCTCGGCTCGACGATCTCGGTCCTGGGGTTTTCGAGAGGGCCTGCCCAACCCCTCCCCGGCTTTGAGGGCAGTGCCGGTGCCGAGTGCGATAGCAGATCGGTAACGAGATGCTCAGTAAGGGTCCTCCAACGGGAGCGGGAGCGCGACGGGATCCATCGTCATCGCGGCTGTCTCACTGTCACTTCACTCGCCACTCGACTCGTCCCTCGTCACTGTCCCTGGCCCTCCTTTACAGAATGCGTTTCAGGGCTTATATTCTCATAATCCTGTAAAAGAACAAACCATATGGAGGAAGCGATGAAAGAAAAAGTAGAACAGGCCATCGGGAAGATCAGACCCATGCTCCAGCGGGATGGGGGAGACATAGAGCTCGTCGACGTGACGGCAGACGGCGTGGTGAAAGTGCGGCTTACCGGGGCGTGCGGGAGCTGCCCGATGAGCATGATGACCCTGAAAATGGGTGTGGAGAACGCCCTCAAGAAAGAGATACCGGAAGTGAAAGAGGTAGTCTCCGCATAATAGTTCAAATTGTTGTTGACAAAAAAAGCCATTTTACTTAATATGGTTTTGGGAAAGGGGGTGAGTGACCATGACATGCGGAGTGAAAGGTTGCGCGGCAAAGAAAGAGGCGCCAAAAAAGAAAGAGGCGCCAAAAAAAGACAAGAAGGGTAAAAAGTAGGCCGGGGGCTTTTCGCCCCCCTCTTCTTTTATGAACGAACGAAAAAGGCTTCTCATCGCTACCCGGGACGGAGTGGTGCGCGGATGGTTCGAGCAGTTTTTCCTGCGCTACAACGACCTGGAAGGTGATCTGCTTCCCGAATCGCGTGACGCGGCTGAGCGGATAAGTACGACGAAGCCCCACGCGGTTCTTCTCGATATACCTTCGACAGGCAGCTTCGACACCACTATCTTCGAAAAAATAAGGGCAGCCGATCCTTATCTGCCCATCATCACGCTCACGGAAGCGGGCCACACGGAGGAGAGGCTGCTCAGCCTGGAGCACGGGGCTTATTCGAGCATCGAGAAGCCCCTGGCCGACAGCGCCGAGGTCTATTGCACCGTCTCCAACGCCCTCAAGGACTATGGAGAGAGGCGCGAGTCGGCCCTGGCCGTTTCGGAGATGAAGGAGAGGTGCGAAGCCGACAAGCTCAACCTGCTGGAGCTGGAGCTGGTGAAGGGCCTGCAGCATATGATAGGCGAGACGGAGGAGCCTGCCTCGATCTTTAAGCACTCCTTTTCCCTCATAAAGAGTTATCTTCCCTTCGAGGCATTCGCGGCCCTTGTCCCCGGGCGCGAGGAAGCGGAGATTTACGTCTACCCGAATGTGGCGCTCAACGAGGACATCGGGGAGATCATCACCGGTGCGCTTATCAAGAGAATGGCGCGGCTCGCCGAAGAGGAGAAGAAGGTGAGGGTGGTCGTCCAGGAAAAAGCGACCGGCCGGACCCCTTCCGATGAGCTCAAATCCGTCATAGTCCCCCTGGTCACGACCAGCAGAACCTACGGCTACGCGGGCATCTACCGTGGCACGCCCTTCGACTACAGGGAAGAGTCGGTATTCAAGAGGTTCTGCGCGCATATGGCGACCGCCCTCGAAAAGATACGCCTCTTCGAGGAGATAAAGTCCCTGTCGGTCAGCGACGGACTTACCGGCCTCCAGAATCACCTGTCCATCGTCTCGAAGCTGGAGGTGGAAGTGCAGCGGTCCGAACGGTACGGCTCTCCCCTCTCCGTGATCATTTTCGACATCGATAACTTCAAGGAGATCAACGACACGTACGGCCACCTCGCGGGAGATGCCGTCCTGGTGGAACTCTCAGCCATGATCAGAAACGGGGTCAGGGGTATCGACAGCGTGGGGCGGTACGGGGGCGAGGAATTTCTGGTGGTCCTGCCCGAGACGGAAGGCGGGGCCGCAATGGTGATCGGAGACCGCTTGAGACAGAAGGTGGCGGAGACGCTCATCCCCTACAACGGGAAGACCATACCCCTCTCCATAAGCGGGGGCGTGGCAAGCTACCGTGACGGGAGAGACGCGGGCAAGCTCATCGCAATGGCCGATGAGAACTTATATAAGGCAAAAAACGAAGGGAAAAACCTGGTGTGCTATGATGAAGACTGACAACGAGAACCACCCTGCGGTAAAACTCCTCTCCGACCTGATAAGGATCGATACCTCGAATCCGCCGGGCAACGAGGAGGCCGCGGTCCAGTTCATCGAAGCCCGGCTCCGGCAGGAGGGCATAAAGGCGGAGATTTTCTCGCCCGAGCCGCGACGGGCGAACATCCTCGCGAGGCTGAAGGGGAAGAAGAGGGGCAGCCCCGTGGTGCTCCTCGGCCACCTCGACGTCGTGCCTGCCCATGACGAAGGATGGGTGGTGCCGCCCTTCAGCGGAATGGTGCGGGACGGCTTTATCTACGGCAGGGGCGCCATAGACATGAAATCCCAGGTCGTCTGCCAGCTCCTGTCGTTCATCGGGCTCCACCGGGAAGGCATAGCCCCCGAGAGGGACCTGATCTTTCTGGCCACCGCCGATGAAGAGGCAAGCGGGCGGATGGGCGCGGAGTACATGCTGGAGAAGGTGGAGGAGCTGCGTCATGCCTCGTTCGTCCTGAGCGAGGGGGGCAGCATCCTCGAAGAGGCGGGGGTCTGGCACGGCCAGGTGTCGGTGGCGGAAAAAAAGGTCTGCCAGTTTATGCTGCGGGCAGGGGGGACCGGCGGACACGGCTCGATGCCCCATGGAGACAACGCCAACGACAAGATCATCCGGGCGGCCAACAGGATTATCTCCACCCCGCTGCCCATGAAACCGACCGGGCTGGTGACGAGGTACATGAACGGCCTTTTGCGGGGCAGAAAAATCGGGGGCATGCGATTCTCCGATTTGAAAGACGCCCTCCGCAACAAAAAGTTCCGCGCGTACGTAGAGGGCGATCCCTTGCTTAACGCCCTTTTGCGCAACACGGTCACTGCAACCATGCTGAAGGCCGGCGACAAGGTCAATGTGATCCCCACCGAATCGACCGCGACGTTCGACAGCCGCATACTGCCGGGTGAGTCCCACGAGGGCTTCCTGGCCCGGATGAGGCGGATCGCCGGGCCGGAAGTCGAGCTGAGCCTCACGAACAGGACGGATTCAGCGATCTCGCCCTATAACACCCCCTATTTCCGTTATATCGCGGCAGCGGTGCGGGAGCTGAAAGGCGACATACCCGTCCTGCCTTTTATGTGCACGGGCGCGACCGACCTGCGCCACTTCCGCAACCTCGGCATCCCCGCATACGGCTTTTTCCCGGTTGCGCTGCCGAAGGAAGAGGAGATGAGGATGCACGGATTGAACGAAAGGATCTCCGTCGAGAACATGATAGAGGGGTTGAGGGGGACGGAGGGGATCATACGCGCCATTGCCGCCTACGACCCGGGGCGGCCGGGTTAATTTCGCGCCTTGCCACCCAGCCAAGGCAATATGGAGGCTGGGTACCCGGCCGATGTCTCATCGGGACCGCGAATCCTCACATACGACAACAGTATGCTCCGGTTCGCGACCCCTCATGGACCGCTTGGCGGTGCCCGGCGAAATCCATCGAAATTGCTCCGGCCGCGAAAGGGCCGTCCGCAAACGCTTTCACCTGCTATGTAGATTGTTTTTCATGGCTCGTTGTTTCTGAGGATAACCACTCGTAACGATAGAAAACGCACGTCCATGAGGCCCCGAGATGATTTTGGCTACTTCCCGTGAAGAACATCCATCCAGCGAAGAGCCTCCGCCTCGCTTATCTTGCGCAAGTACATTTATGTCGTCTTGAGGTCCTGGTGCCGGAGTATCACCTTTGAGACAACTTCGAGGGGAATCCCGTTCCGGCTTGCATACGTGGCCGAATGGCGCCTTAGATCGTGCGGTCGCATCTTCACGTTCAACTTGTCCGCCAGCCTTTTCACAAGGGACCGGGCGGTCGAATAGCAAATAGGAAACAGCTTCTCATCAGGGCGGATATTCTGGGCCTCGCGGTATGCGTTCAGCCTCCCGGCCACAGTTTCAGGCATAAATGCGCTCGTGGCGACAGCTTAGATTCCCTTACTCGAAGCTGACGTCTACTCGGTATCATCTACATCGATCTCGGTTGGATTATATCTCTACTTGACGTACTGCGCTAAGCGTTTCATCACGGTTTTCCCATAAAGAAGTTAGGCAGAAAGGTCGCAATGTCAGGGAACAGGAAGAGGAGCGCGGCACAACCGATGAGACCGAGCAGGAAGGGCAATACCCCCCGGTAGATGACGCCGAAAGGTACTCCGGTAATGTTCTTCACGACGAAGACGCAGATGGCGACGGGCGGTATGATGACGCCGATCATGATCGTGATGCCTATCTGGATCCCGAACCAGATGGGATCGTAGCCGAGCTTGACGACTGCGGGGTAAAAGATCGGTGTTGCAAGGATCATGAACGCGAGGTCGTCGATAAAGGACCCGCCAAGCAGATAGATGAGGATAATGAGTATCATGACGAGCCATCGGGCAAAGGGAAGACCCACGACCCAGTCCGCCGCGATAAAGGGTATCTGCGTGATGGCGAGGAAGTGTCCGAGCACCACGGAGCCCCAGATGAGAAAGAGCACCATGCAGGCGGTCCTGAGCGATTCGTCGAAGGATTTGACGAGCCTTTTCCAGCCAAGCTCCCTTCTCGCCGCGGCGAGCACCAATACCCCGAGCGTTCCTATCGTCCCGGCTTCCGTCGGGCTGAATACCCCTGTCATGAGGCCGCCTATGACGGCGACAAAAATGAGGGCCACCCACATGAATTCCGGCAGGGCGCGCATCCTCTCGTGAAGCGATGCCTTTTTACTGGCCGGCGCGATGGCCGGGTTTATCTTCACCCACCCATAAATGACGAAAATAAAGAAGAGGGAGATCAGCAGGCCGGGTACGATACCGGCGAGAAACAGCCTGCCGATGGACTGTTCCACCACGATGCCGTAGATAATGAGGACGATGCTGGGAGGGATGAGCATGCCGAGGGTGCCGACCGATGCGACGATGCCCGTGGAGAGCTTCTTGTCGTAGCCGTAACGGTCCATCTCCGGAATGGCGATGCCCGCGAAGGTCGCCGTCGTGGCGAGGGTCGATCCGCACATGGCCTTGAAGAGGGTGGCCCCCACGACCGTCGTCATGGCGAGACCGCCCGGTATATGGCCTACCCACTTATGAGCGCTCTGGTACAGCCTTTTCGCGATGTCCGCATTCGACGCGATCTGCCCCATGAGGACAAAAAGCGGTATGACCGTGAAGCCGTAGGAAGTGAAGGTGTCGAAAAAATCTTTGACCAGCAGGTTGCACGCCGGGGCGAAGCCTACCAGGTAGGCAAAACCGATGAAACCAATGACCGCCATGGCGAAGGCAAGCTCTATGCCGGTGAGGAAGACGAGTATCAGTATGATGAGGGCGGTGATTCCCGTTACCACTTCACTCATGTTGGCACCCCCCTGCCGACCTTAAGATGCCGGCGAACAGTGTGAGGGACTCGAGAAAGCAACTGAGTGCGAGACCGAAGGTAATTGGGTAGTAGGGAATTTTCAGGCCGGCGCTCACCTCTCCTGTCTGCATCAAGGTGAGCCCGTAGAGAATGAAGTTGACCCCGAGGAAGAGGAAGAGGATAAGACCCGCGAGCTGCGTCGCAAATTCCATGGCCCTTCTTCCCCCCGGCGACAGTCTCTGGATGAGAAAGTCCACGATCACGTGCGCCCGCATCCAGGAGCTGTACGGCACGGCGAAACCGATAATGACGGCGCCGGAAAACGAGATGAGCTCGACGGCTCCCACGATGGGCCGCCCGAGCGTCCTCATCGTAATGTCCGCAACCGTCACCGCCATCATGAACGCGAGGCCCACGCCCGCAACCACCTGGAAGGTGACATCCAGCTTATACACGATCGTCAGAAATTGTTTCATCTGGTCCTCGTCCTCATACCCGCATCTGAAAGCAGCTTAAAGCCGCACGGTCCGGCGTCGACAGCCGGGCCGTGCGGCACATGGCTTTACGGATGGGTCTTTATATACTCCTGGCAGAACTTCAATGCCTCTTCGCCGGGCAGGTTCTTTGCCTTCATTTTCTGGACGTAGGCGTCGCGCACGGGCTTCATCTTAGCGGCCGTCTTTGCTTCTTCGTCCTGCGACACCTTCACCCACTTCACCCCCTTGGTGAAGGAGTATGCCTTCGCTTCATCGTCCAGCTTGATCCACAGCTTGCCCTGCTTCTCGATCCACTCCTCGTTGATCTTTTCTATGGTGTCCTGATCGCCCTTCGGAATCGAGTTCCACTTCGCTTTATTCATGACGACAAACATGGACGTCATGTAGGAGATGGCATAGTCTTCGAGGGAGCCTTTCACGACCTCCGCGAACCGCCAGCCCTTCAGGGTCTCTATGGGGCCGACCACGCCGTCCACGAGGCCCTTCTGCAAGGAATCATACGTCTCCGTAATAGGCTGGGTGACAGGGGCTGCGCCCACCGCGGTGACAATCGAGGCGCTTTCCGCGCTCGCCTTGATCCTCATGCCCTTCAGCTCCTCCAAAGAGGAGATCACCTTTTTCGTATAGAACAAAGCCGGGGCGGCGCCGTGGAGGTACATCACCTTGACGTCGTCGAATTCCTTCGGATGGAACTTCCTGTAGTATGCATTTGCCAGCTTTGTCGCCTGGTAGCCGTTCTTGTAGCCAAGCGGGAGCGCCAGTACCTCGCTCAGGGGCAGCCTGCCGGGCGCGTACGCCAGCAGCGCCTGCCCGATGTCGCTTATTCCTTTCACCGTGCTGTCATAGGTCTGCATGGGCGGGGTCAGCGTCCCTCCCGGGAAGTAGAGGACTTTCACGCGCCCGTTCGTTCTCTTGTCGACCTCCTTGCACCATTCCTCGGCGAGCTTGCTGATCTCGTGAACGGGCGGAAAGAAATTGGAATACCTCAGCTTTATGACCTTTTCCTGTGCATGGAGAGACGTGGAGCCGACAAAGAACGCAAGAGTCATGCAGATGACAACCCATGTTGCCAGACTTCTTTTCATAAATACCTCCTCCGTAAGACTTCGATTATCTTTCCCGGCAGGAACCACCACCGGCTGCCTTTGCCGCGGGGGTCTTCCGGCCTTTGAGCCTGGCCGATCACCCTCCGGGCGACGCCTCCTCTTCGATTGCCGATTGAGGGCATGCCCTCCTGCACGTGCCGCATCCTTTGCACCGCGCCCGGTTTATCACGGCCCGTCCCCAGAGGAACCAGATTGCGTGGTGCGCACACGCCTGGGCGCACGCTCCGCAGCCCAGGCACAACTCGGTCTTCACCTTCAGGGCCTTCCTATCATTTTCCGGCGCCTGCATTGTTCCTGATAGCCGCGGGGAGCACGACGTTCTGATCGATCAGCCTTCGCTGCAAGGTTTTCACGTCTATTTCCCCTGGGGTTACGTTCGCCTTTGCCGCCATCGCCGCCGCCGCGCCTGCGGCCTCGCCCATTTGCAGGCAGAATGGGATAATGTTAAGCACGTCATTGGCAACCAGGTCCGAGGAGAAGCAGCGCCCCGCCACAAGCAGGTTCTCGATCTCCCGCGGCAGCATGGAACGGTAAGGGATGCACATGTGCGGATGGTCGGGTGAGACATTCGCATCGATGGGAGGGCACACCGCTATGGTGTCGTCGAAGACGGTGCCCGCGCGGATGTCCCTTTCGGTCACGAAATACTCTCCGAGCAGCCTTCTGCTCCCCCGCGTCCCTATCTGCGGCGCCACGTTCATGATGAAGCTTTTCTCGAAGCCCGGCACGTTCTTCTTGAGAAAATTATGCGTTATCAACATGCCTTTTCGGCCGTTGACCTCCACCCAGGTAAGGTCTTCGAAGCTGAGAGCGCTCAGAAAACGTCTTTCAGCGACTTCATCGGAGGTCTCCGTGACAAAGCTGTCCATATAGTTGGGCACCCACTTCGGGAAATAGTTGTTGACCCAGACGACGTCATCGCGGAAGCCCCTCAATACCATGGAAAAACCGCCGAGACTTTCCAGCTTGTACATCAGCTCCGCGTACGTCGGCTGCTCCTCCGACATGAACCTGCTGAACCTCTCGGTGTCGACGTTGGCCATCTGAAAGATCAAAGCCAGCCTGGAAATTCTGGCCTTCGGGTCCATCTGGCCGTCATAGGGCGCTCCGGCCGTCGCAAATATGTCGCCGTCGCCTGTCGCGTCGATGACGACCTTCGACAGTATCGCCCGCCTACCGGATTTGCTTTCGAAGAAGACGCCGCGAACCCGCTTCTCCTCGACCAGGGCCTGCGTGCCCCAGGAATGCAGAAAGAGCTTGACCCCGGCCTCTTCCATCATATCGTTGAGGACGCATTTCAGGATCTCCGGGTCCACCATCACGCTCAGCCTAACTTTCCCGCCGACCACGAAGAAAAGGTACTCCTTCCATTTGTTGACCAGCTTTGGATCGGTTGAGCCCAGGTCCTCGTAGCGGGGATGGACAACTCCTCCCACAGCATCAAGCCTCCCGATCATTTCCTGGCAAATGCCTGCTACCTGCTGCTCCCTGGTGCCGTCGCTCAAGTGCGGAATAAGTATGACCAACCCCCCGGTGGCCATGCCTCCCAGGTGCCCGTATCTCTCGACGAGGACTGTTTTTGCCCCGCTTCTGGCCGCCGCGAGGGCCGCCGCCGCTCCTGCCGGGCCGCCGCCTACCACCACCACATCGGCCTCGTCGACCACGTTAGTCTGCCTGGCCGGTTCCCTCACCGTCTTCTCTGCCGAAGTCTCCCCTGTGCTTGCCATTCGTATCGCCTCCTTTGGAATCATTCCCGCCGAGATATCCTCTCTCATTTGAAAGTCTCCATCCTACAGGGCTTCTCCCCTGGAGACCTTCACGGAAAGAACATACAGGAGTCGATGCAAGGCGTATGCCTGAGAATGCCGAGCCCGAATCAGCCTCAGAAACGATGGAGTTCCGAGCAGAACGGGCCTTTGTTGTCGCTCTATATTTCGCGGAATCTGTTATATGTCGTGGCTGCGTTCAACGTATGCCGAGCTTGCGCATACGAGACCGCAGCGTGCTCGGGTGAAGCCCGAGTATGGCCGCGGCGCCTTCTGCCCCTTCCACGCGCCATCGGGACCCGGACAAGACTGCCTGAATATGCTCCCGCTCCACATCCTCCAGTGTCGCCTTGCTGCCTACCTCTTTGGATGGCGGGACGGTCAGCTTGTCCGCGAGCCGAAGCGCCGTACCGGGGCATAAAATGACACTCCGCTCGATAACGCTCTCCAATTCCCTGATGTTCCCCGGCCACGGGTACTCCAGCAGCGCTTTCATGGTGTCCCTCGTCACGGAGGTGATCTTTTTCCCCAATTTTCTGCCGTACTTCATAATGAAAGCCTCAACCAGGAGCGGAATGTCTTCCCTGCGTTCCCTGAGAGGGGGAATCACGATCGGAAAAACGTTGAGACGATAAAAGAGGTCCTCCCGGAATCGTCCTTTGCGGACTTCCTCCTCGAGGTTTCTGTTCGTTGTCGCAACAATCCTCACATCGGCCCTGTGGGTGTGGGAAGAGCCCAGTCGCTGGAACTCGCCATCCTGTATCACCCGGAGCAGCTTGGCCTGAAGGTTCAAGGGAAGCTCCCCGATCTCGTCGAGGCAAAGGGTAGAGTTATGGGCGATCTCGAAGCGGCCCAACTGCCGGGCATGCGCCCCCGTAAATGCGCCTTTTTCGTGGCCGAAAAGCTCGCTTTCCATAAGGTCGGCGGGAAGCGCGGCACAGTTGACCGTAATAAGCGGCCTGAGTTTCCGGGGGCTCATGTTGTGAATGGCAATGGCCAGGAGTTCCTTGCCGGTCCCCGTTTCTCCGAGCACAAGAACGGTCGCATCCGTCTGGGCAGCCTGGCTCGCCCTGAAAAAGGCCTGTTTGAGCCCCGTGTCGTGCCCGACGATCCTCTCCGCGTAGTGTTCCACCTTGGTCTCTTTGCGGAGATAGATGTTCTCTGCCTCGAGTTGCTCTTTCAGGCCCGTCGAGCTCATCGAGGGCCTCCTGCAAGAGCCCCTCCGCCCGTTTTCTCGCCAATGCGCTGGCAAAGATATCACCTATCACCTTCATTCGATCCGCCAATTGACGGGGCAAGACTATCTCTCTTCTCATGGTGCTCACCGCAACGGAGCCCACGATTGCGCCCCCTGCTATCATCGGGACCATCACGGACGATTTAATGCCGAAATTCTGGAGCACCGCCCTGTCAATACCGGCTTCCGGGGGCAGATCTTCGATTTTTTCAAAGACCACCGATCCTCTTTCCTGGAGTCTTCTGGCTGTCCATGGCAGCGTCTCGGTCTCGAAGTTGTCAGGGGCAGAGAGTATGCCTTCCTCCGTCCAGGAATGGGTACGGTTCATTCGGGACATATCGGGTGAAAATTGAAAGACCGTGCCTCTGTCGACACCCAGAAATGTAATGACATCCTGGAGTCCTCTCGTTATTTCGGCGTCGACGTCCGAAAGGGGCGGATTGATAAGTTTTGTCGATATGGTGGAGAGGAGCTTCTCGAAGCCGAGGAGCTTTATATTCTGCTCCTCTGCTCTCATGCGTCCAAACACATTGGCAAGCATCTCGCCCAGCAGCGTTAATTCTGTGACCGTATGGTCAGGCCACGGATGAATCTCGTGCTTTGAGAGGAAAATACCGGACCCAAGGGCGGCGCCGTGCAGCTTTATGGGTATAATCACGCCCATCCTTATGCCGCCGGCCAGGTAATATTCCCGCTCCCCGGCCGCCTCTTCCGGCAGATCATCGGGTATCCGCTGCACAATAACGGGCGTCCCCCCGCCTGCCGCCTTCGCATACCACCTGAAACAACCGCTCAAATCCGTGTCAGGAAATTCAACGCCGGGAACCGTATAGATCGACGTTCTCATCTCCGAACCCGATCCGTCGTCGAAGAAAGCAAGAATACCCGCGTCCATATTGAGAAACTCAACAATAAGGCGGAGGGCATTTTTCGTCTGGCTCTCACCGGCTGTTGATGGAAAATCGACAAACAGGGACGACAGATGGGTGAGAAGCGTCTCAAACCGAAGCGGCTCGTTTATTATCTGGTGCGGGTGGGTACGTTCCATGTCATTTGCATCTGACGTAGAGATGCCCCCTCCACTTCTGTCCTTGTCCATTCTCGCGCCTCGTGCTCCGGTGATGCGAAAAGGTTCTCTGTATTGTAGTATGTTTGCCCCATACTGTAAAGGAGGTGAGTCTCGAGACCTCGGGCATTAAGGCATGAAAAGGGAAGCGGTTTCTTAGAATTATTCATTTGCCGAAATGTCATCGTAGTATCTCCTCTAAGAAGCAAGAACCGGGGCCGGCGAGAGGAGGCGACTTCTCGGAGGGTCCTTTTCGGCTGGAGGCGGTTTACCGCCCACCGACTTTGTGCATCCTCCGGATTTGATTGATGCCGAACGTAATCTTGAAGATTTATATGACGCTGTCGAGCAACGAGTACAGGAAGAAGCCAATGGATGGGGACTGGCCGTTAAAGCCCTCTATCGGCCGATGATTTCTTTTAGAGATGGCTCAAGATGCTTTTTGTCACTCCTGGTTGTCGCCTCTCCTTTTCACTCCTGGTTGTCACGCCTCCTTGTCGCTTTGACAGGAAGAGGGAAAAGCAGGAGAATCTTATGCGCGACCCAGCAAGGCAATATGGAGCTGGGTGCCCCGCCTATGGCGGTGATTTCGAGAGGTCCTGGAGAGATGGCATAGCTCGGACCGTTTGAGCCGGTTTCGAAAACTTTCATAAACCGGCACCGCTCTTTGACAATTGAGTCCCGACTGGGGCCGGCTTAGGGCTATATTCCCCTGTCCGGTTGCGCCGGAGGAGTTCGCCCGCATTTACCGCCTTAGCCCGTGGCCGGTCGTGGCTGTTCACTCAACACTCAAAACTCAAAACTTACTCTACCCCCCCCCCCCCCCGAACCGTGACTCGTGCACTTTCGTAAACCCGATTTTAGAAATGCCTTGCAAGAGAGAGGAATCAGAAGGGGCGGCAGTGAGACGGTGAGTGAACAATGCGTGCACAAAAGGGTAAAAAGAGGGTAACAAGCAGTAAAAAGTGCCGGAAAATGAGCTTTTTTTGCAGAAAATCATCGGGGAGCATGGAAGTCCGAGGCACGGTGAAAAAAAGAAAAAGGGGACAGGCTGCTTTTTCGGTCCGTGCTCGCCTTCTCCGCTCCCACCACATGCGTTACTCATAGCCACCAGTAATGTTCTATTGCAAGAAAAACATTCAGCGGCTTTCTTCCGGAAAGCAGGCGCTCGACGAGCTCCCCATCGCCCATCGTCGTTTTTTTGAGGAAGACCGGAAAAGGTGATTTTTCACTTTGACAGGAGAGCAGGAGAAAGAATCTTATGAGGCCGGGTAGCTATTTTGCCCCCGTTACGCGAGCCGTCTCCGAAGGATTTCATAGAAGTTTTCTCTCTTGCCAATCATGAGGATATAGACCATCTTCAATTCTTCCTTAACAGCAAAGGCTATCCGATACTCTACCTTATTCTGTCTAAAGTGATAGGTCGATATGCCTGCGAGACTTCCATGAAGCGCTTCGCTTGCACGATGGGGATCGATGAGGATTTTGTTGATGTGGGTGTCGAAGATTTCACTGACTACCGGCTTGTCGAGTTTCTTGAGATCTGCCTTTATCTTCGGATGGTACCCGTCCTTATAGGACATCGCGGAGAATCTCTTCCCTGGTCAAGGCTTTCGCTTTGCCTGTCTCTATCTCCTTGAGTCGCTTCTTTATCTCCCTTCCTTCACCGGAAAGGAGCAGCAACAACGCTTCCCGGTCTGCCCTGTTCAGCCTTTTTATTCCATCGGCGAGGTCTTCTACTTTCAGTTCCACCATGACGCCCACACTCATATCTTTCCTCCATTCCGCCTGTCGGCGAGGGGTATTGCGCGCTTCCATCCTATACTTCGATTATAACCTGTGTCTCTTGGCCCCTCTATCTCTTATTTCCATGTGATCGAGTGAAGCCGTAGCGTAAAATAGCGCTGCCTGGATGTCTTCTCTGCGTAGCTCGGGATAGCCCGACAGCACTTCGTCCCAGGACTCTCCTTCGGCTGCCTGCTCCAGTATGACAGAAACGGGAATTCTCGTCCCTTTTATTACCGGTTTACCGTTGCAGACCCTGGGGTCGATCTCTACACGATCTAATAGTGTGCTCATGGCGAATCCTCCATCGTGCCCGACAAGTAACTAACACCAAATTATATCCGATGGTTGCGGTATGTCAAGCCTGTATATCTGCCTATTTTGTCGATGGATTCCAGGATGTCTTCGAGGAGAAGGCTCACGTCTCGCTCAGGCATAAACCACGTCCCGTTGGATGATTTCCCAAAGCCGGGGTTTTTGTTTCAAGGCATTAGCGGTAACCAGATGGACCTTAATACCGAGACGTTCCTCTATATAATCATGTAAATCGACGATTTCCCATCCGATGGGCCGCTCGAATTCGACCAGGATATCAATATCGCTGTCGGCGGACTGTTCACTTCTCACCCATGAGCCGAATATACCGATCCTCTTAGCCCCAAAGCGTTTTCTTGCGTAATTCGGTTCTGCGCTCAATATCCTCTGGATTTCTATGAAGCTTTTCATATACCTTGCACCCGATAGTCTTTCGTGCGCAGCCTTGTCTATTGTACCTCATGAGGGAATTGAGTGCAAAACAAAACACAGGAAAGGACCCGGCCTTACCGACGCAGAAGGCCATACCGAGTCACACCAGCTTCGGCGCGAGTTGGTGGAGATCTTCATTTGCCATAGCTGAAAGTTTCTTTCTGACAGTTCTCGAACAATACTCCCGTGAAAGGTCAACCCGCCTTTTCAAGACGCTCACCTATCCACACCTTGATAATAGCCTGTCGGGGCACGCCCAAACGTTTTGCCTCCTTATCGAGCAGCCGGACCATCCAGGTGGGGAAATCTACGTTCACACGTTTTTGCTCCTGTCCGGGCCTCCGTGCTTGAGACACATCGAGGTATTTTGTTATGTCTTCTCCTTCATCGAATTTCTTGTCGATGTCGCTAGCTTTCATAAAGATCGACCTCCTCTTTTCTTGACCGTCGCACCGAGATTATTCTGATCCTGTCGCGCCGATAAGTAATGATACCCGACCAATGTTTTTCCGAAATCCGGCCGATCACGAGGAATCTCGGCTCATCGCTTGTCTTGACCGGTATTTCTATACTATCGGGATCATTCCACAAAGCCTGTGCTTCGGTAAAGCCAATGCCATGTTTTGTCTTGTTCGCCTCGCTCTTCTTCGGATCGAATTCAAATTCCATGTATAGTAATTATACCTTTTGGATACCACATGTCAACCGGAGTATTGCTATTCTTGCAGAACGGCGACTGCTAATCCGCTGTAGAGGGGTTCTTCCCTATTATCGCCCTCGCGGCCAAAGCGGTGATTATCCCATACGGGAGATTTACCAGCAGCAGGTAGACTGCGAACATCGGCCCGACATGAAGCCCGAAATACCCCTTGCCCCCCATCGGCAGGAAGATAATGTACAGCGCCAGCACCGGCGCGAGGAAGTAGAGGAGACCGAAGAGGTACAGCCGCTTCCAGGCGGCCTTTATAAAAAGCCCGAACGGGATACCCCACAGCCCGCCCCAGAAGAGCGGCCTGTATATGTCCGGCGGCTTCAAGGATATCGGGGCCTTTACCCCTAATGTCGCGCTAAGCCCCAACTCAAACAGGACGTGGCTAAAAAGGACCACGGCCAGGCCGCCTATAACCCCCGCCGCGAAGCAGATTGCCACCCGCTGCATCAGGGTCATACCTTTTTCGCTCACGTTCAACACCTCCTAAATTTAGCCTGAATTATCCCTTTCTCTCCGCGACCGGCTCGTAGACACATCCGGTCTTCCCGCAGTAGTGGCCGACATACTCAGACATTGGCCGGTAGAGCGCGGGCTTTTCCTGGGCGTCGGCGAACTTCTCCTCGATGATATGGGCGGTCCAGCCGGCGATCCGTGCCACGGCAAAGACCGGCGTCATGAGGTCGAACGGAATGCCCATCAGGTGGTAAACGGAGGCGCTGTAAAAATCTACGTTGGGCCTGATCGTGGTCTTGCCTCGCGCGTTGAGCTCGGCTACCGCAACCTCCTCGATCTCCGTCGAGAGCCGGCACCAATGGTCCTCATGCAGCTTCTTCCCAAGCCTGAAGCACATATCTTTCAAGAACGGGGCGCGCGGGTCCATGGTCTTGTATACCGCATGGCCCATGCCCATGATCCTCCGCCCGCTCGCAAGCTGACTTCTCACCCATCCGGAAATGTCTTTCTCGCCTCTTACTTCCTGGAGCATTTTCATGACCAGGGCATTGGCGCCGCCGTGCAGGCTTCCCGAAAGCGCTCCCACGCCCGCCGCCGCGCCGGCATACATATGCGCCCGGGTGGAGACGACCTCGCGGCAGGCAAACGTGGAGGCATTAAAGGAGTGGTCGGCATGGAGCACCAGGATGGTGTCGAGATCGCGGGCGATCTCCGCATCAGGCTGTTTGCCCGTGAGCTGCATGAGGAAATTCGCGGCGTGGGAGAGGGCGTCGTCGGGGGGCAGGGGCTCTCTGCCCTCGCGTATCCTGTGCCAGCCGGCCACGATCACGGGAACCCGCGCCATGAGTCGGATGGCTTTGGCGTTGTTGGCCTCTCGCGTTTCATCGTCGAGGTCCGGGTCCGCCGCGGCCAGGATCGGGATTGCCGCCTGGAGAACGTCCATGGGGTGCGACTCTTTCGGCAGATTTTTCAGGCTATCGAAGACGAACCCAGGGACCTGCCGCGCTTCGATGAGACTCCTCGCGAACTTCCGGAGTTCATGCTCCGTCGGCAGTTCATCGTGGTGAAGCAGGTAGGCGGTTTCTTCAAACGTCGAGCTCCTGGGCCAGCTCTTCGATCCGATACCCCCGGTAGATGAGGATGCCGTTATCGCCATCCACGTGGCTGACCTTGGTGTCCGCCACCGTGACGCCCCGCAGACCGATGTTCTTCAGCTTGACGGCCGCTGCCGTTTTCGTTCTCCCCTTCGGACGTGATTACGTTCGTTGCGCCATCCATGGTTATCCTCCCGCATGCAATTGATTCTTCACAAAATTCAAGGTCCCGCCCGCCAGGAGGTGCGCGCGCTGGCGCTCCGACACGTCGAGCAGTGTCATGATGGTCCGGTCCCCGGCTTCCACCGGGATCTCCCTGTCGCCCCGCTCGATTCGTTTTCGCACGCCATAAAACAGGACCTTCGTTCCTTCCCTCAGCCGGTCGTAGTCACCGGGGTCCTCGAACGTGAGGGGCAGGACGCCGAAGTTGCAGAGATTGGACTTGTGGATGCGGGCGAAGCTCTTTACGATCTTGGCGCGCACGCCCAGGTACCGCGGCGCCAGCGCCGCATGCTCGCGGCTCGACCCCTGGCCGTAATTCTGACCGCCCACGACCACGACGGTACCCAGGGCCCGGCAAGCAGCGGCAAATCCGGCACGGACCTGCTCGAAGACATGCTCGCTGATGGCCTCGATGTTCGAGCGGAGCGGGAGCACCTGGTTTCCCGCGGGCATGATCGCATCGGTGGAGATGTTGTCCCCCACCTGCAGCACCACCTCGGCCGTGAGTGCGTCGGGAAGGGCGGTAAGCTCGGGCAGCGGCTTGATGTTCGGACCGCGCACGACCACGGTGTTCCTCAGGGCCTCGGAGGGGAAGACGATGGAGCGGTCGTCCGTGAGATACGCTTCCGGGTCCCGGATGCGCGGGAACGCCTGCTCCGGGGTGAGGTCGCGGGGATCGGTGATCACGCCCCGGAGGGCAGAGGCGCACGCCGTTTCGGGCGAACAAAGGTAGACCTTGTCATCTGCGGTGCCCGAGCGTCCGGGAAAGTTCCTCGGGAAGGTCCTGAGGCTTATCTCGCCTGTCCCTGGGGCCTGGCCCATGCCGATGCAGCCGAGGCAGCCGGGCTCATGCACGCGGGCGCCGGCTCCGAGAAGAGCAAGCATCCCGCTTTCCCTGGCGATGTTTTCGAGCACCTGACGGCTGCCTGGGTTCACGTGGAAAGAGGTCGTGGGATGGACATGCCTGCCTTCCAGGATACGAGCCGAGACCATCAGGTCCCGGAAGGAGGAATTCACGCTGCTGCCCACGATCACCTGGTCCACCCTGGTGCCGGCCACATCACGCACGGGCACGACGTTGCCGGGCGAGGTAGGCTTGGCGATCAGCGGCTCGATAACGCTGAGGTCAAGCGTGAGGTCTTCGTCGTACGATGCGCCTTCGTCCGCGGCCATCTCGCGCCAGATGAGGCCGCGGCCCTGCGCCTCAAGGTATTCCCGCGTCCGAGCGTCCGAAGGGAAGACGCTGCTGGTGGCGCCCAGCTCGGCGCCCATGTTGCCGATGGTCTCCCGATCCGTGGCGGAAAGAGTCGCCACCCCCGGGCCGTAATATTCCACTATTTTACCCACACAGCCCTTGACGTCTAAACGGCGCAGCATCTCCAGGATGACATCCTTGGCGCTCACCCAGTCGGGAAGCTCACCGAGCAGCTTGACGCCGAGCACGCGAGGACAGAAGAGATAATAGGGAAAGCCTGCCATGGCCAGGGCCACGTCCACCCCTCCCGCGCCGATGCCGAGCATCGAGACACCGGCGGCCCCCGCCGTGTGGCTGTCCGAGCCGAGCAGGGTCTTGCCTGGTGAGCCGAAACGCTCCATGTGGACCTGATGGGATACGCCGTTGCCCGCCCCGCTGAAGTGGATGCCGTACCGGCTGCATGCGGTCTGGAGGAACTTGTGGTCGTCGGCGTTCTTGAAGTCCGTGTGCAGGATGTTGTGGTCCACGTACTGGACCGCCAATGCCGTCTTGACGGCGGGGAGGCCCAGGGCCTCGAATTCGAGCATGGCGAGCGTGCCCGTGGCGTCCTGGAGCAGTGTGTGGTCGATCCGGAGGCCGATCTCCCGTCCTGGGGACAACTGTCCTTCCGCAAGATGGTCACTCAGTATCTTCTGGGTAAGGTTCTGTTTCACGGCAGTCTCCGAAATAACCGTCAGAGTAAAATATCTCCGTTGATTCCGGATAAGGAGTTGCAGCCGGTCATGATCATCGCCTTCCTCAAATCCTGGGAGAGGAATTCCGCCTCGCTGCGCACTCCTTCCGCCCCGCCGCCGATGGCCGCGCGAATAAATTCCCGGCCTGCCATCACGAAGTCTGCCCCCAGGGCGAGCATTTTAAGCACATCGAAACCGGTACGGACGCCCCCGTCTGCGGTGATGAGCACCTTTCCCTTCAGAAGGGGAACGAGCCGGGGCAGCACGTCGGCAATCCCCAGCATGGAATCGAGGGTGCGGCCGCCGTGGTTGGAAACGGCGACCACTTTGCAGCCGGTCTGCAAGGCGGCTGCGGCGTCTTCCTCACTGGTGATCCCTTTGAAGATGAAGGGGAGCGGCGTGGACTGCACGAGCTCTTTCAGCTCGCTCAGGGACTTGCGGAATACGGGCTGCCCTTTCAGCGCCATGGCTACGGAGCCTGCGCCGTCGAGATCGACCCCCACGGCGATCGCCCCGGCTGCCTGCGCCTCCCGGATCAGGCGCAGCAAGACGGCTTGCTCGCGCGGTTTGAAGATCTGCACGCCCCAACCGCCGGCTTCCCGGATTGCCTGCACTCCGGGCCGGTCCTCGAAGGTCTCGGCGCCGTCACCGATAAAGCCGATGGTCCCTGCTGCCTTGCACCCCTTAATCACCGCCTGGGCGAATTCCGATTCGCTTAATCCCCCTCCCATGCTGATCTTCACCCCGCTCATGGAGGAGCAGAAGATCGGAAAAGCTACCTCGTGCCCGAGAAAGGAGGTTTTCATCTCCGGTTCGGCATGGGGAGAAATCAGGCGGGTTTTCAGATGGAGACGGTCCAGCGCCTCGATATTGGCGGCAAAGGCAATCCCTTTCCCGATCCCCCCCATGCCGAGCGGCTTGCCGTATTTAATGCCCTGGCAGAGGCGGTCGGGACGGCCATCGCAGACCTTGTAAACCGCACAGGATCCCTTCATGCGTTCTGTTGCTTTTTCCCGAGCATCAGCTAAATCCATCACACCTCCCGGGTGGTGCGTACGAGGTCTTCGCGTATGCCGCCGCTGTTCGATATCTTTTTTTAATCTAATGCTTCGAGACATTGCTGTCCAAAATAATCCAAGAAATCGGGCCCGACTCTCTGACATACCGGTCCCGCCCTTTCTCACCACCGGCGCGACCGACCCGGACACGCCCCGGCTTCGCGTTATCCATCGAAAGTCTCTCCGGCCGCGAAAAAAGACCGTAAGCACTTCACTGCTATTGCATTTGATCGCGTGTATCTAAAGTGAAGATTGATGCCAAAGAAAGGGCTAACGGCTCAACATACCGAATCAAACAGTGTCCCTGCCGCCCTCCCAAATTGTGCCGTATCGAGTACTTACCTTGAGAAGAGCCCTGCAGTGTCTGGAGATATGATGCGGTATTTCTTGCGGTATAGCCACGGCTCAATACTCCAGGGGCCGGCCAGGAATATCTCTCTCCGGCTGGAGTGCCGTTGTCTGCTCCTTCGGTGCCGCCCGGCCGTATCAGCGATTGGCGAGGGGCGGAAGGGGCCGTGACCCGTCGTTCGGCATTACCTCGGCCGTGTTCAGCAGCATGGAGATCAACGTGTATGCCCCGCACGCTGCCATCAGATCTACCACCTGTTGCTCGCCAAGCACCTCTTTCGCCTTCTTGAAGTTTGCATCGCTCACGAAATGTGTCTGGAGCAACTCCGTACTGAGATCATAAACCATGGCCTCGTCAGGCCGCATAGACCGGGGACGTTTGCCCTGGGCCAGGTCGGCCATTATGGCCTCGGACAGCCCTGCCTCCTTGGAAAAGCGATAGTGGGCCCACCACGCATACTGGCATGACCATTGCCGGGCTGTGATCATGATTGCGAACTCGTTGAGTCTCAGAGGGAGTGATGTCCTGTAACGGATATAGTCAAGCAGGCTCGCAAAGCGGTCTGCAAATTCGGGACTGCGCAACATGACGTTCCAGGGACCTCCCAGGGAGCTGCTTGACTGCTTCATGATCTCGGCTGCAGCGCGCTGCTGCTCGGGGTTCAGTTTCTCCCTGGTGAGCTGCGGAAACCGGTCGCTGCCCGCTTGCCCCCCGGCAATCGGCACAGCCGACAGCATAAGCCCACCTACAAGAAACAGGATTAGAAAGCGTTTCATGCTCATCCTCCTTGGCAGCTAGTTGGTAGGTGTTTTGATGCACCCTCGGGGGCGGTAGGGGTAGTTTCATTCCGTACGTTCTCACTCACCGGATCAGATTGTAAGCCTTTCCGACTGCCATCTCCCTCTCCTCCATTATCAGAGAAACGCCGCAAGATTACAACAACTATATTCTCCATGCCGTCTCCGCAACAATTTGCCCTTTTTGCCCTTAAATCTTTCGCGCTGCTGCCGACAAGATAAATGTGCAAAGAGCAGGCTTGAGTAACGGTCATCTGAGATAAGGAGGCAACGCGGTGAAAGATCTGAACATAGGCAAGAAGCTTACCATCGGCTTTGCGGCATTGATCGGTATCACGCTGATGATCCTGGTTTTCGCTTTCGTCAACATGAAACAAATGGAGGGACGGTTCGACCAGGTGATGAAGCGCGACGTGCTGAGGGTCGAAGCTACCAACAAGGCGATCAAAATCGTCAACGTGATCTTCCATGGCGTCGCGGTAAACATCATGGCCAAAGACAAGGATGTTGTCGAGGAGTGGACCAAGAGAATCGCGGAAAAAAGGCAGGAGCTCGGTAATGCGCTGGCGGCACTCGACACACTTGAGCAGACCGAGAGGGGAAAAGAGCTGATCGGGCAGTACCGGGAGGGGATGTCGAAAGGCAGGGCGACAAATAACAAAATTTCCGAGCTGTTGCAGGCCGGGAAGCATGAAGAGGCTATGGGCCTCTATGTCAGGGAAAGCTTGCCGTCCAACATGAACAATATCCTCACACTGGAAAGCCTGGCGGACCGGCAGAGACAGGACATGGAGGCTGCCCGCGCCGAGGCGCTGAAGCAAAGCGGGACGTATCGCCTCCTCCTCCTCATTTTCGGCATAGTCACCCTGGGCTGCGGTGTGGCGGCGACATTTGTCCTGAAGCGGAGCATCACCGTCCCTCTGGCCGAGGCCGTCAGGATCGCCGACAGGCTCGCAAAGGGAGAGGCTCGACGTGCAGGTGAAGGCCGACAGGCGGGATGAGGCGGGCAAGCTCCTGGGGTCGATGAAGAACATGGTCGATAAATGGAGGGGGGTGATAAGTCAGATCACGGAGACAGCCTCCCGGCTCTCGTCCGCAGCAACAGAGGCTGAGCGCGAGCGCGGAGCAGATGTCGAAAGGCTCCGCCGTGCAGGCTGAACGGACAGCGGTGGTCTCCACCTCTTCCGAAGAGATGTCGCAGACCGTGCTCGACGTGGCGAAAAATGCGAGCAGCATCTCGGTCTCCGCCAGTGACACGGTACACACCGCACGTGACGGCGAGACCGTTGTCAACAGGGCAGTGAAAGAAGTAAAGGAAATTGCCTTCACCGTCAACGACTCCTCCCGTTTCGTCCACTCTCTCGGAGAGAGGTCAAAGCAGATCGGCGAGATCGTCGGAGTGATCAACGATATCGCGGACCAGACAAATCTTCTGGCCCTCAATGCCGCCATCGAGGCGGCCCGTGCGGGTGAGCAGGGCAGAGGCTTCGCGGTGGTCGCGGATGAGGTGAGGAAGCTTGCAGAGCGTACCGGCCAGGCAACCTCCGAGATAGGCACGATGATCAAATCGGTACAGGACGAGGTGGGCAAGGCGGTCGAAATCATGGCGGGTGCGACCTCGAAGGTCGATCAGGGAGTCAGGCTCTCGGAGGAGGCGGGCAGCGCGCTGACCTCCATCGTCACGAGGGTGGATGATCTGCAGGCCATCATGCAGCACATCGCCTCCGCAACAGAGGAGATGAGCGCCACTTCGGAGGAGATCACCAGGGAGATAGAACAGATCGCGATCATCTCACGGGAGACATCATCGAGCTCCCGAACAGGCTGCCCAGGCGTCGGGTGAGCTGGCAGCCCTGTCGACAACCCTGCAGAATGTCGTGAGGGAGTTCAAGCTGTAACAGGAGGTGGGGCAGCCCTTTTCACGTCCGATACCGCCGCCTATGCTCATAAGATCGTTGCCCATGAGAGAGTCGAGCCGCTCTACCAAGAAACGGGCACATGAAGATTCTTCTCGATACGTGTGTCTGGGGCAAGACCAAGCTCAGGGCCGTTTTTGCACCTGTTCGTTCACAAGTGGCCCTGCATACAATTCAGGTACGGGCACCCTCTCTTCCGGCCGGGCCTACTCTTGATGCCGCGCCCAGAGTTTTCTTGACAACCGCCTCATTTTATAGAAGAATAGAACCTGCATCTGTATACAAGTGGGGACGAGACACGTGCACGACAACCCGTATGACGGACAGGAGGAGAACAACCTATGAAAAAAGTCTTACAGGGAAACGAAGCAATTGCGAGAGGCGCCTGGGAGGCCGGCGTGACGGTGGCGTGCGCCTACCCCGGCACCCCGAGCAGCGAGATACTCCAGGAGATGGCCGGGTACAAGGAGATCACCACCCAGTGGGAGCCGAATGAGAAGGTGGCCGTCGAGGTCGCCTCCGGCGCGGCGCTCGCAGGCGCACGTGCCATGGCCTGCATGAAGCACGTGGGCCTGAACGTCGCCTCCGACCCGTTCATGACCCTTGCCTACACGGGCATCAAGGGCGGCTTCGTCATCGTGGTGGCGGACGACCCGAATGTCCACAGCTCCCAGAACGAGCAGGACAGCCGGAACTGGGCGCGCTTCGCCAAGGTCCCCATGCTCGAGCCCGGGGACGCCGCCGAGTGCAAGGAGTTTACGAAGGTCGCCTTCGACATAAGCGAGCAGTTCGATACGCCCGTGCTCCTCAAAGGGGAGACGAGGGTCTCCCACTCCGACTCCATCGTGGATCTGGAAGATCGAAAACCATCAAAGGTGGCCCTCGGCCTCGACAGGAAGGACGCGTCCAAGTACGTCATGGTGCCGGCCAACGTGCGGGTGAGGCGGAAGATCATCGAGGAGCGGATGAGGAAGCTGGAGGCCTACGCGGACGGCTTCTCCGGCAACGTCATGGAGATCAACGACCCGCAAATAGGGGTCATCACCGCCGGCGCCGCCTACATGTACACGAAGGAGGTCTTCCCCGGCTACTCGTATCTGAAGCTCGGCATGGTCTGGCCCCTGCCGGCGAGGCTCCTCGCGGACTTCTTCAAGAAGGTGAAGAAGGTCGATCGTCGTCGAGGAGCTCGACCCCTTCTTAGAGACGGAGATCAAGGCCCTCGGCTACAAGGTATTCCACGGGAAGGACGTCATCCCGAACATGTACGAGCTCTCACCCGAGATCGTGGAGAAGGCGCTTGCCGGCAAGGCGTACCACGCCCCCAAAGATCAGGGTCTCCCCCGACGACCTGCCCAAGAGACCGCCGAACATGTGCCCCGGGTGCTCCCACAGGGCGCTCTTCTACTCGCTCAAGAAACTGGGCGCCTTTGTCTTCGGCGACATAGGCTGCTATACCTTAGGCGCCGCCCCGCCCCTCCAGGCGCTCCACTCCTGCATCTGCATGGGCGCGAGCATAGGCCAGGCATACGGCGCGGGCAAGGCCATGGGCAAAGAGGGCCTGGGCAAGATATGCGCGGTCATCGGCGATTCGACCTTCCTCCACGGCGGCATTGCCCCTGTCATGGATACGGTCTACAACAAAGGCTATGCGACCTCCATCATCCTCGACAACAGGACGACCGGCATGACGGGCCTCCAGGAGCACGCGGGCACGGGCTTCACCTTAACAGGCGAGCCCGCGAACATGGTCGACTACGAGAAGCTCGTCCGTGCGCTTGGCGTCAAGCGCGTCCGCAAGGTCGACCCCTATAACGTCAAGAGCACGATGAAGACGATAAAAGAGGAGATGGAGACCGACGAGGCCTCCGTCATCATCACCAGGAACGGCCCCTGCATGCTCCACAGGAGGGAGAAGAGGAAGTTCCCCAATCCCTTCTACACGATCGATACCGAGGCGTGCATGGGCTGCAAGGTCTGCCTGGAGCTCGGCTGCCCCGCCATAAGCTGGGTCGCCGCACCCGGCACAACGAAGAGCGGCAAGAAGAGAAAAGGAACAGTCTCTATCAACAGGACCCTGTGCCCCGGCTGCGGCCTCTGCGCGCAGGTCTGCAAATTCAAATCGATCCTTCCGGGAAAGGCAGGTGCGTGAGATGAATAACAAAGTCACCAACATATTGCTCTCGGGCGTCGGCGGCCAGGGCGCGATCCTCGCAAGCAACATCCTCGCCCACGTCTTCGTGGAAGCGGGCTACGACGTGAAGAAGAGCGAGGTCCACGGCATGGCCCAGCGAGGGGGGGACGTGACCACCCACTTCAGGTACGGCAAGAAGGTTTACTCGCCCCTCATCAAGTACGGCGAGGTCGACTTCCTCCTCGCCTTCGAGCTCTTAGAGGCGCTCAGGTACATCAACCACTGCAAGGACTCGGCGCGCATCGTCATCAACGACCAGAAGATACTTCCCCCTTCCGTCAATTTAGGGCAGGCAGCCTACCCTGCCGACATACCGGCGCTCTTCAGGAAGCACTTCAAGGAGAACGTCTATATCGTCAAAGGCCAGGAGGTCGCCCTCTCCCTCGGGAACGCACAGGCCGCCAACGTCGTGCTCGTCGGCGCCTTCTCCAACTTCTTCCCCGAGATAAAGGACGCCATGTGGGTATCCGCCCTGACGGACCTGCTCCCGAAGAAGCTCCACGCCTTGAACATAAAGGCCTTCGAACAAGGGAAGAAGGGGTTGTAGGTGCGGAGGAGGGATATCCGCTTTATGCTTCTTCCTTTTTATGAAGGGGAGGCCGGGGTACCCGCGAAGCGGGTCGTGGGTTTCCCTCTGGAGGGGGCGACGCAAGCCCCGATAATTGCAGAGGGGAAGAAGGGGTTGTAGGTGCGAAGGAGCAAAGGGCAATAAGCGGGTCCCCTCCACCGGCAAAAGCCGGTGGAGGGGACGGCCGGTTGCGGCCAGTCCGTGGACGATTGGTGCCCGCTATTTTTGCTTTTCGGGTGTCCGATAGTCTTTCTATTTGTCCTGTCGATCACCATATTACTATAGCGGCGCGGGAGGTGCGAGAACAATGGACGTGATGCGATTGGACAACGGGTTGACGTGCATCCTCGAAAAGCGGGCAGGGGTCGGGCGTCGTCGCAATGCAGGTCTGGGTAAAGGTGGGCAGCCGCAGCGAAGACGACGGGATCGCCGGCATTACGCACTTTATCGAACATCTGATATTCAAGGGCACGGACGCAGGCGCACGCTACGAGATCGCCCCGAAGATCGAAGCCATGGGCGGGAACATCAACGCCTTCACGTCCCACGAGACGACCGTCTACCACATTGTCATGCCCGCGCACTCTTTTGAAACCGGCTTCCGGCTCCTGGCCGATTCGGTCCGCAGCCCGGCTTTTCCGCAGGATGAGTTGGAAAAGGAGAAGAAGGTCATTATCGAGGAGATAAAGATGGGCGAGGACGACCCCCAGCGGAAGCTCTTCACCGAGCTTTTTCGGGTCAGCTACCCCGGCCATCCCTACGGCCGGCCTATCATAGGGTACCGGGAATCGGTCTCCGCGATAGGACGATCCGATATCCTGTCGTATTTTAAGGGGCACTACACGCCTCCGAACATGGCGGTTGTGGTCGTAGGGGATTTCGATGAAGGGCGCGTGCGGGACCTGCTCGACCGGCACCTGACGTGGCAGGTGGAACAGCCCGAAGCAGCCCACGCGGCGCAGACAGGCGACAGCCGCCGTTTCGATGGAGACCCCGTGACAGTCGTCAAAAAAGAGGTCGCGGAGAGCTATCTCGCCCTTTCCTACCCTATCTGCCCTTTCCTGCACCGCGACACGCCGGTCCTCGACGTCCTCGCGAGGGTCCTGACCGACGGCGACAGCTCGCGCTTGCAGGCAACCCTGAAGCACGAGAAGGGTTTGGTGACGGATACGGACTCCTCCGTATTTACGCCTCGGGAAGACGGCTTATTTGTGCTTCTCGCGACATTCAAAGGGCATGACTACGAAATGGTCGCGGCCGCCATCGAGACCGAGCTCGGCCGCATCTCCCGGGAAGGCATTGCCCCGTGGGAAGTCGAAAAAGCGAGGAACCTCGTGAGGGCCTCATATATTTACGGGGCCGAATCGGTTCAGGGAAGGGCACGCCTCCTCGGCAACTTTGAGGCCCTCGCGGATGACCCCGCATATGCCGACACGTACCTGCGCGCAGTCGGCTCGGTCACCGCCGAGGATCTGTCGGCGGTCCTCGCCGCGTACCTCGTGCAGGAAAAGAAGCGCACGGTGGTCCTCCTGCCCAGAAAAACATCCAATCCCGTCACCTTTCGGCTCGACAACGGTTTGCAGTGCGTCTGCAACAGGAACACGGCGAGCCCCAGCTTTTCATTTATGATCGGTTTTGTGGGGGGTCTCAAGGAAGAGAAGCAGGGACAGAACGGGGGCTTCAACCTCCTCTCGCGGATGCTGATGCGGGGAACGAAAGACCTCGACAGGCAAGGCATTGCGCGAAAGATCGACACCCTGGCGGGGAGTATCAGCCCGGTGAGCGGGAGAAACGTGTTCGCCCTTTCCGGGCGGTTTCTCGCGAAGGATTTTCGCGACGGGCTAGGGCTCCTGAGGGACCTCGTCGTCTCGACCGCCATGAACGAAGACGAGCTGAAGAAGGTGAAAGAAGAGGTCTTCTCCGAGATGCGCAGGCGTGACGACGACGCCGTGCAGTACACTTTCGTGGAAATGAACAGATTATTATACGAGGGTCACCCTTACGCGAAGGATCAGATGGGATCGGCCCTTGACGTGGCGGATCTGGCCCTTCAGGATATAGAGGAATTGTACAGGGATTACGTAGGCCCCCGGAAAGCGGTGCTCGCCCTGTCCGGTGACCTTGAGCTGAAAGAGGTTGAAGAGGCGGTGCGGTCGCTTTTTTCCGGCTGGAAGGGCGGCGGGCGGGAGATGAAGCAGATGGCCCACACCTTGCCATCGGCCAAAGGACAGGTGCTGCAGCGCGAGATGCACCAGACCCACATGATCTTCGCCTTCGTCGGTCCGGGCCTGACCGACGGCGACCGGTATCCCGTGGAGGTGATGACTGCCATACTCTCCGGCATGGGCGGGAGGATCCACAGAAAACTGAGGGAGGAGAATCCTTACGCATACGCCCTCACCTTTTTCAATCAAGAGGCCTACGAGGTGGGCGCCATCGGCATCTATATCGGCACCGACCGCACCCACGCGGAGGACGTGGAGCGGATCGCGAGGGCCGAGATCGAGGAGATACGAAAGGCGGGGTTCACAGAAGTCGAGGTGGCCGACGCGAAACGCTACATGATAGGGAGCCACTACATACGGATGCAGACAAACGGGCCCATTGCCTCGAACATGTGCCTCGACACGCTCTACGGCCTGCGGCCCGGTTTTTTTAAGGTATGGCCTGAGAAGGTGGAGGAGGTTTCGAGGGATGAGATCAATGCCGCCGCCAACAAATTCCTCCTCCCCGACAGGATGGTGACGCTCCGGGTCGGGCCGTAGAGGCACCTGCCGTGCTTAAGGCAGTCGCACGTTCATCGTATATGGCAGTCTTTATGGCTTTCTGGCATATTTATCGGATGCGTCTGTCACATACCACAGCCCCTCTCCTAAGCTCCTGTTTTTGCAGTGCCCTCTCTCTGGTCCGGTTTTTGCTATGGTAAAACCAGCCTCTACGGCGGACAAATTGCTGAGCAACTCCCGGTTTTTAGGACCCCCCAATCCCCCTTTTTTCCGGGAGCCTATGGTATCCGGCCCACAGTCTTTTCCCAGGATTTGTGGGCCGGTACTTTTTTCAATCATCAAGGACGAACCGGGTGGCGAGTGTCGGACGAAGGAGGCATTCACCTCATAATTCAACCGCTTTCATCAGCACGGCCGATATGGCGGTACCGACAATGAGGGAGAGCAGAAACACCACGACATACAAGAACATCCGGGCAATCTTTGCAACAGCGGATCTCACCATGACGGACTCCTGCGGGGCGATTAAGGAAAACTCGTCGTGCTCACCGGGCAGCGAGGCCGTCTTCCCCCTGGAAGACCCTTGGCTTTCCGTCCCGTCCTCGCGGGCGGTTTGGCTTTATGCGGGCTGAAGTTAATGTTAAACACTGCATCACGGATTGTCAAGACCTTTTACGATTAGGCCGATCTGTCGGTCGCGTAACATGGGGAAAGCATCGACGCACCATAGCGGCTCAGGAACTCGGGAAACTCCCGAATCACTTGACTCTTATCATCGAACAATGTAGTAGTTATGCTGCTGCCCGGATTAGCGGCAGGACTATCGAGAAAGGGCGGAGAGCGCCGGGGCGCAAAAAGGACAATGACGGGGGGTTTTCGTTGAGAGACGCAGGCGGGACGGCCGGAGCGAAAGGGCACCCTCTCCGAACACGGGCTGTCGCCGCTCTTCTCGCCTCCTCCGTGGCGCTGGCCGGCTGCACCGTCGGCCCTTCCTTCCGCCGGCCGGAGGCGCCCCCCGCGACGACGTATACGGAGGCGCCCCTCCCGGACGAGACGGCGTCTGCCCGGGTCCTTGGCGGAAAGGCCCAGCGGTTCGTCCCGGGTGGGCAGATCCCTCGGCAATGGTGGAGCCTGTTCCATTCGGAGGCGCTCGACGGGATGATCCGTCTGGCCCTCAGCGAGAGCCCCACTCTGGCTTCAGCGGCCGCGAGGCTCCGCCAGGCGCAAGAGTACCGGGCAGCGCAAATCGGATTGCTCTTCCCTGCTGTCGACGCGAACGTCTCCGCCGCGCGGCAGAGGATCTCCGGTGCCTCTCAGGGGCAGCCCGGTATGAATATCGAGCCCTTCAACCTCGTCACGTCGTCCCTCAGTGCCTCGTACGCGCTTGACCTTTTCGGGGGCGTGCGCCGGGGACTCGAGGCGCTGGGGGCCGAGGTCGACTACCAGCGCTTCCAGTTGGAGGCCGCCTATCTGACCCTCACCTTCAACCTCGTGACGGCGGCGGTGCAGGAGGCTTCATTGCGCGCCCAGATCAAAGCGACTCAGGAGATCATCGGCCTTCAGGAACACCAGCTCGGCGTTGTCGAGCGACAGTTCGAGATCGGGGGCGTGTCGCGCTCCGACGTCCTCGCCCAACGTGCCCAGCTCGCCCAAACCCTGGCGTCCCTCCCGCCCCTCCAGAAAATACTCGCCCAGACCCGCCATCAAATGGCAGCCCTCATGGGCAGACTACCCGGTGACGTCGCCGAGCTGCCCGGGTTCGAGCTTGGGGAACTGGACCTTCCACGGGGAGCTGCCCGTGAGCCTGCCGTCGGCGCTCGTGCGGCAGCGACCCGACATCAGGGCAGCCGAGGCCCTGCTCCATGCGGCGAGTGCGCGGGTGGGCGTGGCCACCGCCAACCTGTACCCCCAGATCACGCTGGCGGGAAGCTTCGGGGCGCAGACGAGCAAGCCTGCCGACCTGTTCGGCTCAGGCACAACTATCTGGGGCTTTGGCGCGGGCCTGCTGCAGCCCGTTTTCCACGGGGGTGCCCTCACCGCGCAGAGAAGGGCCGCTATCGCCGCCCATGATCAGGCTGCCGCGGATTATCGAGGGGTTGTCCTCGCTGCGTTCCGGGGCGTGGCCGACGTGCTCCGCGCGATTGACGATGATGCGCGGCTGCTCAACGCCCAGGCCGAGGCGGAAGCAGTGGCGGCCGACGCCCTCGACCTGGCGGAACAGCAGTTCCAAATGGGAGCGATAAACTACCTGCTGCTCCTTAACGCCGAACGCCAATACCAGCAGTCAGCCATCGCCCTTGTCCAGGCGCAGGCCCTCCGGTTTGCGGATACCGCCGCCCTGTTTTATGCCCTGGGCGGCCCCTGGCTGCAGGGACCCGCCCGGGGTGATGCCCCTGGGCAAACAAAAAAGGAGTAAAGCCGCGGCCATGACGCGCCGCGGCGTTGAACGAGGAGCCTTGCGATGACGAAAAGAATGCTGCTTATGCTCTTGATTGTCGGTCTGCTGTTCGGCGGTATTTTCGGCTATCAGGCTTTCAAGAAAAAGATGATGATGCGAGCAATGGCCGCCGGCGGGGAGCCTGCGGTGGCAGTGACTGCCATGAAAGCCGCGTTCCAGGCCTGGCAGCCGCAGCTCAAATCGGTGGGGAGCCTTCGGGCCGTGCGCGGCGTCGATCTGGCGAGCGAGATATCGGGTCTGGTGCGTACGGTCTATTTCAAATCGGGAGACGAGGTGGGGACCGGCCAGATACTCGTCCAGCTCAACGCGGACGCGGACATCGGCCAACTGCGCGTGCTCGAGGCTGCGGCGGAACTGGCCGATACCGTCTATGAGCGTGACAAAAAGCAATTTGCCGTGCAGGCGGTCAGCCGGGCGGTGCTCGACGCCGATGCCGCAGATCTGAAAGGCAAACGCGCTCAGGTCCTCCAGCAGGCGGCCCTCGTGGAGAAAAAGACCATCAGGGCGCCCTTTGCGGGAAAACTGGGTATTACCTTCGTCAATCCCGGACAGTATCTGAACCCCGGTGACAAGATCGTGACGCTCCAGGCCCTCGATTCTCTCTATCTCGATTTCTATCTGCCCCAGCAGCAGCTCTCGGGCGTTGCCGTCGGGCAGCGTCTGGCTGCCTCCACCGACGCGTTTCCGGGCCGCAGCTTCTCGGGCTCGATAAGCGCGATCAGCCCGAAGGTCGACCCCGAAACACGGAACGTCCAGATTCAGGCCACCATCGCGAACCCCCGCCATGAGTTCCTGCCAGGGATGTATGCAACGGTGGAGGTGCATGCCGGCGTGGCCCGGCGCTACCTGACCCTGCCCCAGACAGCGGTTGCCTATAATCCTTTCGGTGAGACCGTCTATGTGGTCGAGGAGCGCAAAACGGGTCCATCCGGCAAGGGCGGTCTGGTCGGCGTACAGCGCTTCGTCACGACAGGACCGACCAGAGGCGACCAGGCGGCAATCCTGAAAGGCGTGGACGAGGGTGACCTTGTCGTCACCACAGGCCAGCCCAAGCTGAGGAACGGCAGCCCTGTCATAGTGAACAACCAGGTGCTGCCGGCTAACCAGGCGGCCCCTCGGCCGGCGGAAGAATAAGCGGGGGCGGCCATGCGCTTTACCGACATCTTCATTCGCCGGCCGGTCCTTGCAAGCGTTGTCAGCCTCCTCATCCTCGTCCTCGGCCTGCGCTCGATCAGTCTTCTCGGGGTCCGCCAGTACCCCTTCACCCAGAACGCGGTGGTGACCGTCACGACGGTTTACACCGGCGCCGATCCCTCTGTCATATCGGGCTTCATCACGACCCCCCTTGAAAACTCGATCGCCCAGGCCAACGGCATCGACTATCTCACTTCGTCGTCCACGCAGGGCCTCTCCACTATCCAGGCTATGCTGCGGCTCAATTACGATCCGAACAGGGCACTCACCGAAATAAACACGAAGGTCAACGCAGTGCTCTATCAGTTGCCGAAGGACACGCTGCCGCCGGTCATTACCGTCGCGGTGGGCGAGCCCATAGATTCGATGTATATCGGCTTTTACAGCAACGTGCTGCCGGTCAACAAGGTGACCGACTATCTGATACGGATAGTGCAGCCGAAGCTCCAGGCAGTCGAAGGCGTGCAGACCGCCGAGATCCTCGGGAAGCGCCAGTTCGCGCTTCGCGCCTGGCTCGAACCGACGAAGCTGGCCGCCTACGGGCTCACCGCCGTCGACGTGAGCAACGCCCTTGCGGCCAATGACTTCATCTCCGCCGCGGGACGTACGAAAGGGCAGATGGTGACCGTGGATCTCACCGCCTCCACCGGCCTCCATTCGGTCGAAGAATTTCGGGACCTCGTGGTGAAGGCGCGCAACGGGGCGCTCGTTCGTCTGGGCGATGTCGCCAACGTCACCCTCGGCGCCGAAGATTATGATACGGCAGTGGCCTTCGACGGCCGGAGCGCGGTCTATATCGGCATCAAGGTAGCACCGAGCGCCAACCTGCTCACGGTGATGGGCGGGGTGCAAAAGGTTTTTCCGTCAATCGTGGCACAAATGCCGGAAGGGCTCCACGGCCAGATCGTCTACGACGCGAGCAGCTACGTGAACAGCTCGATCCACGAGGTGATCAGCACGCTGATCCAGGCCCTCGTCATCGTGACCATGGTGATCTTCCTGTTTCTCGGGTCTGTGCGATCGGTGACGATCCCGACGGTCGCCATGCCCCTGTCCCTGATCGGCGCCTTCTTCATCATGCTGGCCCTAGGCTACACGATCAACCTTTTGACCCTCCTCAGCCTGGTGCTCGCCATCGGTCTCGTCGTCGATGACGCGATTATCGTCGTGGAAAACGTGCACCGGCACATAGAGGACGGCACAACGCCGCTGGCCGCCGCCATCAAAGGGGCCCGTGAGCTTGCCGGCCCGATTATCGCCATATCCGTGGTACTGGTCGCGGTTTACGTACCCATCGGCTTCATGGGCGGACTCACGGGTGCCCTCTTCACCGAGTTTGCCTTCACCCTCGCGGGGGCGGTCGCGGTATCCGCCGTGGTGGCCCTCACGCTCTCGCCCGTGATGTGCTCGCGCCTCCTCAAACCGGGCGACAAAGACGGCCGGCACCGGCTCGCTGACTTCGTAGACCGTCTTTTCGGCCGTATACGCGGCGGCTACGAACGGCTGCTTCGAGAGAGCCTGACCCACCTGCCCGTCGTCGGCGTCTTCGCCGCCCTCGTCCTGGTCAGCGTCTATTTCCTCTACGCCACATCCAAACACGAGCTCGCCCCCCAGGAAGACCAGGGTGTCATCCTCTCGCTCATCACGGCGGCCCCCAACGCCACGCTGGAGCAGACACAGACTCTTCAGCAGGAAGGTTTACGAGCTCTATACGCAGTACCCGGAGACCGATCACGTCTTTCAGTTTGACGGCATCAGCCGGGCTCAATTCAGGAATAGCGGGTATGGCATTCAAACCATGGGACCAGCGCAGGCGCACCGCAATGCAGTTGAACCCGGAGATCCAGGCGCGGCTCTGGCATATCCCGGGAGTGCGCGCGGCCGCTTTCCTGCCCTCGCCGCTTCCCGGCGCCGGCAGCGGGCTGCCGATCCAATTCGTGGTCGGCACCACCGACTCGTACGAACGCCTCAACGACGTGTCGCTGGCATTGCTGCAGAGGGCGCGCTCAACCGGCATATTCGCGTTTGTGGACACGGACCTCAAGGTGGACAAACCGCAGACCACGGTCGCGATCGACCGCGACAAGGCGGCCCAGCTTGGCCTGACCATGCGTGACATCGGGGGGACCCTCGGATCGATGCTCGGCGGCGGCTATGTCAATTACTTCGGGCTCGCCGGGCGGTCCTACAGGGTAATTCCCCAGGTAATGCAGCGGGAGCGGCTCAATGCGGAGCAGTTGAAGGAGTACTATATCAACACGGCGGGCGGGACGCCGGTCCCTCTTTCAACGGTGGTAAAGCTCAGGACGACTGTAGTACCCGAAGCGATCAACCACTTCCAGCAGCTCAACTCCGCCACCATCTCGGCGGTGGCGATGCCCGGCGTACCCCTGGGACAGGCCCTGGACACGCTCAAATCCCTCGCAAAGGACCTCCTTCCCCAGGGCTACACCATCGACTATGCAGGGCAGTCACGACAGTACGTGCAGGAGTCGAGCGCCCTTGTCGTGACGTTCTTCTTCGCCCTGGTGATCATTTTCCTCGCATTGGCGGCCCTTTTCGAGAGCTTCCGGGACCCTCTCATCGTCATGGTGAGCGTGCCCATGTCGATCTGCGGCGCCATGATCTTCATCAGCCTCGGGGTGGGCGACGCAAGCCTCAACATCTACACCGAAGTGGGGCTCGTGACCCTGATCGGCCTCATCAGCAAGCACGGCATCCTGATCGTCCAGTTCGCCAACGACCTGCAGAGAGAGGGCAGGGGCAAGCGTGAGGCGGTGGAGATGGCGGCCGCGATACGTCTCCGGCCCATATTGATGACTACCGCCGCAATGGTCCTCGGCGTTCTTCCCCTCGTGACCGCATCCGGAGCGGGCGCCGTCGGCCGCTACAACATGGGCCTGGTGATCATGACCGGCATCTCTATCGGCACCCTCTTTACGCTCTTTGTCGTGCCTGCCATGTACCTGTTTCTCGCTGCGGACCACGGGAAGAAGGCTGCAAGGCCGGAAGAGGCTGACCTGCCTGCCGCCGGGGGCGAGCAGAAATGACCGTCACGGACGTTCTTCCCCATCGCCCCACCAGGGACGAGCTCCCTCGCCGCCCGCGACCGGGCGGTGCCGGATATTATCGCGCCGGGACTGAAGGTGCTCTTCTGCGGCATCAACCCCGGCCTCTACTCGGCCGCCGTGGGCCACCATTTTGCCCGTCCGGGAAACAGGTTCTGGAAGGCCCTGTTCCAGGCAGGTTTTACCGACCGATTACTGACGCCCTTTGAAGAGCATCTCCTCCCGGGTTACGGATGGGGCATCACGAACATTGTCAATCGCGCCACCGCCCAGGCGGCGGAGCTCTCTGCCGATGAATTGTGCGAGGGGGCGAAGGTGCTCGAAAGGAAGGCCCTGGCATTCCGGCCGGGGACCCTTGCGGTCCTCGGCATCGACGCGTACAGGAAAGCCTTTGAGGCGCCGCATGCCGTTGCCGGGCGGCAGGGCAAAAGCATAGGCGCGACCGTCGTCTGGGTGCTGCCGAACCCGAGCGGGATCAACGCGAGCTACAGGATGGAAGAGATCGTCCGCCTCTTTTCGGAATTGCGCACCGCTGCCAGGGCCTTGGGCTAAAAACGCGCTACCTTAACCTCTCCCCTATCCGCCTCAGGGTCTCCGAGAAATCGAACCTGTCGAGACGTATCTCCACGAAGACGAGACCATCTCTGCGGGCGTCCGCCATGACGAGGGCCGATTCGAGATCCCCTTCCGTAGAGACGCGGATACCCCTGCCTGCGCCGAGGACCTCCGGAAAAAGCGCGTAATCCCACATCAGGAGGTCGTTGTACGCGTTGTCGCAGATCGCGCGCTCTATCTGGTAGCCGTCATTGTTCAGCACGAAGACGACCGGGTTCTGCCCGTAACGAACTATGCTCGAAAGCTCCTGGCCGGTCATCTGGAACGCGCCGTCTCCCACAAATACGACAGGCCGGCGCTGCGGAGCGGCGAACTTCGCGCCGAGAGCGGCCGGTATCCCGAAGCCCATGGAGGCATAAAAGGCCTGGCTCAGGTAGTCCGCGCCCTGGGGGAGAGAGAGCTTGACGCTTTCGAAGGTGGCGCTCCCCGTGTCGGCCACTACAATGTGGTCGTCCCTGAGAAAAAGATTGACCCTGCTCCAGAACCTGTCCGTGGTCAGCTTTGCGTCAGGCACGGCGACGTAAGGCATCCCGGGGGCCTCGACCGGATGAGCCGCGGCCCGGCCTTCGAACCCTCTCCCGGAGAGAAGCGACAGCAGGCCGTCGAGGAAGTTCTTGATGGGGATGTGCTCGTAGATGTGGTGCCTCACCTTCACCCGTTCCGAGTTTGCGAGTATCATGCGGTTTGGGTCGAGCCGGGCAGTATAGCCGCCCAGGTCCAGATCGGTCATCCAGGCGCCGAGGCAAAGCAGGAGGTCGGCACCTTCCACTACGGTCCTGGCTGTCTGGTTGGCCAGGGCGCCCATGTAAGTACCTGCGTAATTCGGGGTATGCTCGGGGATAACGCCTTTTCCGAGCGCCGTCGTCGCCACGGGGAAACCGGTGCGCGCCACCAGGGCGAGGAGGGCCTCGCGGCTGCCCAGCCGGTCAACCTCCACTCCCGCCAGGATGACCGGATTGGTGGCGCGCGTGATCGCCCCGAAGGTCTCCTCCAGGGCCTCTTCCAGCACGTCCTCATCGACATGGAGAGACGTGTCGGGCTCCCACGGACCGGGCTCCCCGCATGCCTCCGTCACCATATCGGCCGGTATCTCGATATAGACGGGACGAGAGTACATGACGCATGCCGCGAGGACTTCATCGATCTGCCGGCCCGCCTGGGTGGGGCTCGTCAGGACAACGGCGGCCTGGGTGATCCTTTCGAAAATATCGCGCTGCAGGTTCATGTCGCCGATAGTGTGGTGGAGGAGGTTCGGATGAAGCCTGTTCCTCAGGGTGGTCTTCGGCCCCCCGCTTATCACCACGAGGGGCACCCGCTCTGCAAAGGCGCCCGCAACGGCGTTGTAGGCGCTGAAGCCCCCCACGCCGTAAGTGAGGCAGACAGCCCCCAAGCCGGATATGCGTCCATATCCGTCCGCCGCGTATCCCGCGTTCAGCTCGTTGCAGGTGTTGATCAACTCGATGCCGCTCTCTTCCAGGAAGTCGAAAAGGGTGAGGGCGTAGTCGCCCGGCACCCCGAAAATGTGTCTCAGGCCGAGTTGCTCCAACCGTCGGATAAGATACGCGCCGACGGTCATATGCGGTTGATGGGCCATAGAGCCTCCTCACATGGATTGAAGGCGGCCGACAGACCTTCTAAAGCCTCGACGATCCCGGGCCGCGCCGGTTATCCCCGCCTTTAATTCTTTGCACATAATCTAAGTACGGGCCGCGCAACTTTCAGGGATGTCTCGGAAAACAATCACCTACACTCTTTTTCGCGATTCCGAAATGGCCAGGTGCAACATCGTTTGAGGTGAAAGCCGGATAAATTGAGGTATAATAGAGAGAGAGACGAAAAGCGGTGAAGAGCATTGACAGAGCATAATCCGGGGCTGCGACGCAGACGAATACGCCTGTTTTTTCTCGTTCCGCTCATTGCCGCTCTCCTTTGCGCCGCCTTGCCGGCCTCTGCCGCCGAAAGACTGACGGTACTCCACGTGAACGACTTTCACGGCAGGGTCTTTCCCATCACCGACAAGCCGGCCGACCGCGTGAGGCCGATGGGCGGCGCCGCGTACCTGGCGGCAATGATAGAGGCGGAAAGGACCCGCAACCCTCAAGGCGTCATCCTCCTCTCCGCGGGGGATATGTTTCAGGGCACGCCCATTTCGGATGTTTTTCACGGCCGGCCGGTGCTCGACATGATGAACAGTCTCCACTTCGATGCCATGACCATCGGAAACCATGAGTTCGACTGGGGCCGAACGGCGCTGGCCGGGATCATAGAGAGCGCCTCATTCCCCGTGCTCTCGGCCAATATTGTCGATCGGGCGGGCACCTACCTTCCCGGGGTGAGACCCTACATAATCGTGGAAAGAAAAGGCATCAAGATCGCGGTCATAGGGCTGACGACACCGGAGACGCCCTATGCCACGAAGGCGGAGAACGTGAAGGGCCTCTCGTTTCTCGATCCTGCCGGGGTGCTGCCCGGACTCGCTCACGGAGGTGAGGCGGAAAGGCGCCACACTCATCGTCCTCCTTACGCACCTCGGCCTCGATGAGGACAGGCGATTGGCGGCTGCCGTCGAAGGCATCGACGTGATCGTGGGGGGCCATAGCCATACGGTGGTAACGGACCCGGTGACAGTGGGACGAACGCGTATCGTACAGGCAGGCTCTCACGGCCTCTACCTGGGGGTGCTCGATCTGACGGTAGACGAAAAGACGGGCAAGATCGAGGCCGCGACGGAAAAAGGGGAGCTGAAAGCCGTTTCCGCCGGGCCGAAGGACCCATTCGACAAGCAGATAGCGCGGGCCGCCGAGAGGTACCGTGAGAAAACCGGTGCCATATTCCGGCAGGTCGTGGGAGAGACGAGGGTCCCTCTCACGAGACGCGCCGACAGGGAGTCGCTCCTCGGCGACGTGATCGCCGACGCCATGCGGGAGTCGGCCGCCTCCGAGATCGCGATCCAAAACAGCGGCGCCATCAGGGCCGACATACCGGCAGGCAGGATTACTCTGGAGCAGGTCTCCACCGTACTCCCCTTCGACGACATGCTCGTCTCCATGGACCTCTCCGGCGCAGCCCTTCTTGACCTGCTCGAAAAGAGCATCGACCGGCACAGGGGCATACTTCAGGTGTCGGGCCTGGAAGTCAGGCTTGCAGCGGCCGCATCCGGCGAAAAGAGGGTCAAGGAGGTCCGCGTCGACGGCGCGCCCCTCGATGCGTCACGGATGTACCGGGTCGTCACGAACGACTTTCTCGCCGCCGGGGGCGACAGGCTCGGCGGTTTCCAGAAAGGGCGCAACGTCGCGTACGGAGAAATGGTGCGGGATGCCTTCGTTACGTACCTGAAAAGGCATTCCCCCCTTGCCCCCCGGACGGAGGAAAGGATCGTTATTACGGGCAGATGAAAGAGCGCTTCTCAGTCTACGTCAACGGGAAGCCCGTGGAGGTGTTCCGGGGCATGTCGGTGAAGCACGCCCTTATCGCGTACGATTACCCGGTCTACAAAGCCTGCGCGGAGGGGCGGGCCGCGGCAAGAGATGAACACGGCTTTGTCGTCGGCCTGGAAGGGGCGCTCCGTGAAGGGGCTGTACTCTCCGTTGACATGCCCAAGGGGGATGCATGATCCGTAAAGCCTTACTCTTCAGGATCTACGACGCGGCCAATATGCAGCGGTGGAACGACAAGATACGACCGGTGGAGCTGCGGGAGCTGGACAAACAGGCGCACAAGATGGTGATCGCCTACATGCTCGGCAAGTTCGAGGAGCAAAACCCCGCGTTCGACTGGATAGAGGTCATAGAAGGCGGCCTGATCCAGTTCCTTCAGAGGATCGTCCTCACCGACCTCAAGCCCCAGGTGTTCTACAAAATAAGGGAGGACAGGGAGAGGTACGCCCGGCTCAATCAATGGGTCTACGAGCAGCTCAAACCGGTCATCTCGTCCCTGGGCGCCGGGTTCGAGGAAAGGTACCGCTCCTATTTCGCGCCGGCGGAGGAGGACGTCAACCGAAGGATCCTGGATGCCGCCCATTTTTACGCCACAAAGTGGGAGTTCGACATCATCGAGAGGGCCAACCCCCGCGGCTACGAGATAGAGGAGATAAGGCGCGACCTGGAAATGCGCCAGGAGAAGTACTACGACCTTAAAGGCATGCAGGAGCTGATGCTCTACTCAAGGCTCCGCAATTTCATCGACCTCTGCGGCCAGCTCAGGTTCCAGCTCCGCTGGAGCCACCTGCACCGCATCCCGAAGACATCGGTCCTCGGGCACATGCTGGTAGTTGCCCTCCTCTCCTATCTCTTTTCCCTGGAGATCGGCGCATGCCGGAAGAGGTGCTATAACAACTACTTCACCGGGCTTTTCCACGACCTGCCCGAGGTCCTCACGCGGGACATCGTGCACCCCGTGAAAAAGGCCGTGAGCGGCCTCGACAGATCTGATAAAGGAGTACGAGAGGCAGCAGATGGCGGAGAAGGTGTACGGGCTCATACCGGGCTCCTGGCACGACGAGATAAGGCTCTTTACCGAGATCGAGTTCAAGAGCGTGGTCACCTGCGGGCGGCAGTCGGGTGGAAAAGACGAGCAGCGAGATCAGCGAGCATTTCAATGAAGACGTCTACGACCCGAGGGACGGCGAGCTGATACGGGCGGCAGACCAGCTCGCGGCGTTTCTGGAGGCTTATCTGGCCGTGGCGAACGGTATGCGGGCCCCCGATTTCCAAAAGACGAAGACGAGCCTCAAGGAAGAATATCAGACGAAGGTGATCGCCGGCCTGCATTTCGGACAGATTTACGCCGATTTCGACTAATAGGGGCCTGAGGGTCTTATTTCCGCCGGGGCTCCATGGCGGGGTATAAGAGGAAAACGTCTGCCTCCGTGGTTATACTCTGTGGTAAGAAAGGAGGTGGCCCGTGTCGATGCCGGATGCATTGCAGCGTGTAGCGGAGACCGTATGGGAGCTGCCCGTGTCGTACAAAGAAGGGATGCGCGTGCCTGCCCGGATTTACGGGACGGAGAAGCTGGTGAGGGAGATGGACGATGCGGTCTACGACCAGATAACCAATGTCGCCACCCTGCCGGGCATCGTCAAATACGCCCTCTGTATGCCTGACGGCCACTTCGGATACGGGTTCCCTATCGGGGGCGTGGCCGCAATGGACGCAGAAGGAGATGGGGTGATCTCTCCGGGGGGCATCGGCTTCGATATCAACTGCGGCATGCGGCTCATAAAGACGGGCCTCACCTATGACGAGGTGCAGCCACGGCTCAAGGAGCTGGTGGATAAGCTTTTTGCCGCGGTGCCCGCGGGCGTGGGAAGCACGGGCTTTCTGAAGCTATCGAGGCAGGAATTCCGTGACCGTGCTGGAGCAGGGCGCCCAGTGGTGCGTGCGGAACGGTTACGGGTGGAGCGAGGACCTGGAGCTGACGGAAGATTCCGGCCGCACGCCCGGGGCCGATGCGTCGAAGGCAAGTGAAAGGGCCATAGACCGCGGCTTCAACCAGATCGGCACCCTGGGGAGCGGCAACCACTACCTCGAGATACAGGTCGTCCGGGAGGAGCATATCTGCGACAGGGACCTCGCGGCCGGCATTCGGGCTTATCCCGGGGCAGATCGTGGTCATGTTCCATTGCGGCAGCAGGGGCTTCGGCCACCAGGTGGCAACCGACTATCTCCAGCTCTTCCTGAAGGTAATGGAGAGCAAATACCATATCCGCGTCCCGGACCGGGAGCTTGCCTGCGCCCCCTTCGACTCGCCCGAGGGGCGCGACTATTTTGCGGCCATGAATTGCGCCCTCAACATGTCCTTCGCGAACCGCCAGATGATCCTCCATCGCGTGAGGGAGGTCTTCTCCCAGGTCTTCGGCAGGTCAGCGGAAGAGCTCGGCATCCGCATGATATACGACATCAGCCACAACACGGCCAAGCTTGAGAGGCACATGGTAAACGGGAAGGAGAGGTCTCTCCTCGTCCACAGGAAGGGGGCGACCAGGGCCTTCGGACCGGGAATGGCGGAGATACCCGCGCAGTATCAAGACATCGGCCAGCCCGTCATCATCGGGGGGAGCATGGAAACGGGCTCGTATCTGCTCGTGGGCGCCGAAGGCGGCAGGGAGACATTTTTCAGCACGCCTCACGGAAGCGGCCGCACCATGAGCCGCACGAAGGCGCGCAAAGAGTGGCGGGGAAAGGAGCTGCAGGCTGAAATGGAAAAGCGGGGCATCTACGTGCGCACCGCGTCCTGGTCGGGGCTCGCCGAAGAGGCCGGAGGGGCATACAAGAATATTGACGAGGTAGTCGAGGCAGCGGAAGCGGCAGGGATCGCGAAGAGGGTAGTCCGGTTCGTCCCTCTCGGCAACGTGAAAGGATAGGCGGGCAGGAGAAGGTTTCGAAAGGCTGAGGAACCCGATGGGCTATCACTACCTTGACGATTTTGCGACGGCGGATATCGCCTTCGAGGCGACCGGCGAGAGCGTGGAGCAGGTGTTCGTCGCGGCAGCGGAAGCGACCATGAACGTGATGGTCGAAGAATTGCGCTCAATCGAGGCACGGGTCGAAAAACGCATCGAGCTGAAAAACAACGACCTCGACATGCTCCTCTTCGATCTCCTTCAGGAGCTGGTCTATTACAAGGACGCGGAGCAGCTTCTCCTGCGCGTCAGGGAGATCGGCATCACCGAGCGAGACGGAACGTATCTGCTCCGGGCCCGCGCCTCGGGGGAAAAACTGGATCCTGAGCGCCACGAGCAGCGGGTGGACGTAAAAGCGGTGACCCTGCATCAGTTCAGGCTGCAAAAAACCGGCGGCGGATGGGCTGCGCTCGTGATCCTCGACATTTGACAAGGTCGGCCACCCAAGACTTGACGCCACGCCCTTTTACTACTATCCTATTGTACTGCTGCTACCGCGCTCTGAGGAGGAGACGTGATGACGAAAAAGTCGAAGATACTCGTTATTGACGACGAAGGCGATTTTTGCGAATTCGTCAAATGGAGCCTCGAGAAGACGGGAAGGTTCGAAGTAATTGTCTGCACCGACGGCCCTTCGGGAATTGTCAAGGCTGAAACAGAAAAACCGGAGTTGATTCTCCTCGATATAAGGATGCCCCAGATGAACGGGGCCGAGGTCGCGGACAACCTGCTTCATCACGAGGATACGAGGGACATCCCCATCGCATTCATTACGGGTCTTCTCAACAAGGACGACGTGCAGAAAAGGGCCGGGTATATACACGGCTTCCCTTTCATCGTCAAGCCCGTCACAAAAAACGAGCTGATCGAGCAGGTCGATTCGGTCTTCGAGATCATCACGACAGAGAGGAACTTTATCGCATCCCTCGAGGCATAAACCGGCCCTCCCGCTTTTGCCGCGTCAAAGCCTGCTTTAGCCAATCGAACCTTCCACTTCGAGAAGATGACCTCGGATATCGGCGCATGGGGCCTATCCGAGGCAGGGCATCCTTAGATCGGAAAGGGGTACTTGCCGTTCAGGCACGCCGTGCAGAAGTCCGTCCCGCTCAGCTTCCTCAGATCGTCCGTCCCGAGATATTCAAACGTATCGACACGAAGCACGTTCTTCAAGTCCGCGTCGGTCCGGTTTGCCCCCAATAATTCCCCCGGCTTCGCCATGGCCATCCCCATAAAACAGGGAAAACGGGGGGGAGGCGCGGTCAGACGCAGATGAATTTTCCGCGCCCCCGCCTCGCGCAATTTGGGGATCAAGACGAGCGCAGTCGATCCTCTCACCAGGATCGTATCGACCAGGAGGATCTCTTTCCCTTTCACCATCTCCCGGTTGATCTGAAACTTCATCTCGGCCTTTTCCAGCCTGTCCTTTTCCTTTGAGATGATGAAGATCCTGCCGATCTCGCCTACCGTGTTCAAGGCCTCCTTGTAAGGGATCCCGGTAGCACCGTGAAAGCCCAGGGCGCCGGGAATGGCTGCCCTCGGAATGGGCACGATCATATCGGCCTTCTGGCTTTCGGCTTTCCCCAGCCTTGCCCCTAATTCCTCACGGAATTCGTACATATTGAGTGAAAACACATGGCTGGCCGGAGAAGCAAAATCGAGACACTCCAGGATACAGGGCCGGGGGTGAGGCTCGGCAAAGGAGATACTCTTTGCCTCGTCTCCCTCGATTACCACGATCTGTCCAGGCTCAACATCCGCTATCCATTCGAACCTGTCCCGGAAGGCACAGGTTTCCGAGGCCACCGCCCACTCGTAGTCTCCGTCCTCACCCCTTCGTCCGAGCGAGAGGGGTCGAAACCCGAAGGGGTCCCGGGCGGCAATCAGCCTTCCCTTATGGAGAATTATCAGGCTGAAAGCCGCCTCCCGGCCCAGCAGACCGAGGACGTTCCTTGCCTTTTCCAGCAGGTCCGAGCCTTTGGCCCGGGCCATCATTTGAAGGATGACCTCCGTGTCGGTCTCCGTTTGAAAAAGACCGTCGATCTTCTCCATCAACTGTCTGTACCTCGGGAGATGGCCGTTGTGGACGACCGCGATCTTCTCTTTCCTGGAACTCCCGATTATGGGCTGCGAATTTCGCTCGCTCGCTTCTCCGGCGGTCGGATAGCGGACGTGGCCGACGGCGACCGAGCCATAGTGCAGCCGGCTGGGCGACGCATGTTGAAAAATGGACCCTAAGCTCCTCACCTCTGAAAAGGAGCCGTCTTTCAGCCCCGTGACAATTCCCCAGCTCTCTTGTCCCCGGTGAGAAAGGTGCTCCAGTCCCATCCTCACTTCGACGAACGCATTTCCCTTGCCGATGAATCCAAAGATTCCACTCATGTCGTCTCCTCTTCCCCGTGCGTCACGTACGATGAACGCAAGGACCTGACGCGAAAAATACCGCCGCGGACGTAAAACGTGCGGAAAATATACGGTATTCTCCCGACGCACCAATAGTATCGCATTAATCCGGCCGCCAGGCAAGACCGCCGGGGCGGGCGCATTCCCGATGCGCGTGGTTCGCGCACGGCCGGGGAGAAGCTGTTTTTTTGCGCCGTCTTTTGTCGTATAATAGAGGCCCAGAAAGCACGAAAGGAGGCACGATGAGATCGGACAGGATGAAAAAGGGGGTCGAGAAGGCGCCCCACAGGTCGCTCTTCAACGCGGTCGGGCTGCTGCCGGAAGAGCTGGAGAGGCCGATTATAGGGATTGCCAACTCGGCTTCCGAGCTTATTCCCGGCCATATCCACCTCAACACGATCGCCAGCGCGGTCAAGGACGGGGTGCGCCTCGGGGGCGGTACCCCTCTGGCCTTTTCCACCATCGGTATTTGCGATGGGATCGCCATGAATCATGAGGGGATGAAGTACTCCCTCGGGTCGAGGGAGCTTATCGCCGATTCCGTCGAGGTGATGGCGAAGGCCTACCCTTTCGATGGCTTGGTCCTGATCCCGAACTGCGACAAGATCATTCCAGGCATGATGATGGCGGCTCTCAGGCTCAATATCCCCGCGCTGGTCGTGAGCGGCGGTCCTATGCTCGCAGGGCGCTTCAGGGGGCGGCCGGTCGATCTGATCTCCGTTTTTGAAGGGGTGGGAAAAGTGGCCGCGGGTGTGATGGGGGAGGAGGAGCTTGCGGAGCTCGAAGGGTGCGCGTGTCCGGGCGCGGGTTCCTGCGCGGGCATGTTCACGGCAAACTCGATGAACTGCCTCAGTGAAGCCCTCGGCATCGCGCTCCCCGGCAACGGGACTATCCCGGCGGTGCACGCGAAACGGATCAGGCTGGCAAAGAGCGCCGGAAAGGCCATCGTCTCCCTCGTTACGATGCACCTCGCGCCCCGGGATATCATGACGTTCGAGGCGTTCAGGAACGCGATTACCGTCGATATGGCCTTCGGCGGCTCCTCGAACACGGCCCTCCACCTGCCGGCCATCGCACACGAGGCGGGCATCGACCTGCCGCTGGCCCTTTTCGATCGCATCGCCGAGAAGACCCCGCATATCTGCTCGATGAGCCCCGCAGGGCCCCACCACCTCGAAGACCTGGATGAGGCGGGCGGCGTCTACGCCATCATGAAGGAGCTCTCGGGAAGGGGCCTTTTGGAGACGAGCTGCGCGACCGTCACGGGAAAGACACTGGGAGAGCTGATCGACGAGGCAGAAGTGCGGGACCGTGGGGTCATCAGGTCCGTCGATGAGCCATACCACCCGAGGGGCGGCCTCGCCGTGCTGACGGGCAGCCTCGCGCCCGATGGGGCAATTGTCAAAGTCGCGGGTGTCGCGGACAGCATGAGGAAGTTCACCGGCCCGGCGCGCGTATTCGACAGCGAGGAAGAGACGATGGCCGCCATCATGGAGGGGCGGGTCGCACCCGGCGACGTGATCGTCGTCCGCTATGAAGGGCCGAAAGGCGGCCCCGGCATGAGGGAGATGCTGACGCCGACCAGCGTGCTCTGCGGAAAGGGACTCGATCTGGAGTGCGCCCTCGTCACCGACGGCAGGTTCTCCGGGGGCACGAGGGGTCTCTGCATAGGCCACGTATCTCCCGAGGCCGCGGAAGGCGGTCCCATCGGCCTTATAGAAGAGGGCGACCGGATCGAGATCGACCTCGACAAAAAGTCGCTCGACCTCCTGGTCGGCGCAGATCGAGCTCGCCGGAAGACGCAAGGCTTGGAAAAGACCGGCGCCGAATATCAGGGAGGGCTACATGGCCCGCTACGCGGCGATGGTCACCGGCGCGGCGAGCGGCGCCGTCTTTCGGACCCCCGAAGACTGCGAGGAGTGAGCAGGCGGAAAGGAGAACCGATGGACCCTGCGATCATCAAAGAGATTGAGGCAATTACCGGTCCCGAGAACGTCAGGGCGTCGGTCGAGGAGCGTCGATGCTATTCCTATGACGGAAGGACCGAGGGCGCGACGCCTGAGCTGATCGTCTTCCCCTCGTCGGCCCGCGAGGTGTCGGCCATACTGAGACTTGCCAACACGCATCTCTTTCCTATCATACCGAGGGGTCAGGGAACGGGTCTCACGGGGGGGTCCGTGCCGGTGAACGGAGGCGTGGTCTTATCCTTCACCCGGATGAACCGGATACTGGAAATCGATACGGCAAACCTGGTCGCCGTGGTGGAGCCGGGTGTCGTGACGTTTCTCTTCCAGGAAGAGGTTGCGCGTAAGGGGCTTTTCTATCCGCCCGATCCCGCTTCGCACAAATACTCAAGCCTCGGGGGCAACGTAGCGGAATGCGCGGGGGGCCCCAATTCTCTCAAGTACGGCGTGACCCGGGACTATGTGCTCGGTCTGGAAGTGGTGCTGCCCACCGGGGAGATATTGGGCCTGGGGGTAAGGACCATGAAAGGCGTGGTCGGGTACGATCTGGCGAGGCTCTTTGTCGGCAGCGAAGGCACGCTTGGCGTGATCACGAAGATCACCCTGAAGCTTATCCCCCTGCCCGAGGCAAAGGCGACTATCCTCGTTCTCTTTAACGAAGTCGAGGAGGCCGCGGAAACGGTCTCGGCAATCATAGCCGCGAAAGTCGTGCCGTCTACTATCGAATTTATGGACAAGGCGTCGATACGCTGCAGCGAGCAGGCGTCCCCCATGGGCCTGCCGGATGGGGTAGGCGGTCTTCTCCTGATCGAGGTCGACGGGAGCAGGGAATCGGCCCTCGCGCAGGCGGAAAAGGTCCGCGCCATCGCCGCGGAGCATCGCGCGATCAGGTGCGATCTGACCGAAGACCCCTTAGAGGCCGACAGGCTGTGGCAGGCGCGAAGGGCGCTCTCCCAGGCGCTCTATACGGTGGCGCCGCTGAAAATAGCCGAAGACGTCGTCGTGCCCCGCTCCGAGATACCGACGCTGATCCGTTCGCTGGAGGCCATGCGCAAGAGGTTCGGCATCCCTATCCTCAGTTTCGGCCATGCGGGTGACGGCAACTTCCACGTGAACCTGATGATCCAGGACACGCCGGCAGACCGGGCGAAGGCCGAAGAGGCGGTGAAAGAGATCTTTGCGGAAGCGCTCAGGCTCGGCGGCACCATGTCGGGCGAGCACGGCATCGGCCTCTCCAAAGCGGCCTATATCGGCATGGAGCTTCACGGCTGACGTGATGGCGACGATGAAGCGGGTCAAGCAGCTTTTCGACCCCAATAATATTCTGAATCCCGGGAAGATCTTTCCGAATTAACGACGAAAAGAAAACGCTTTACGGGGACGAACGGCCCACGACCGGGTTGGTAAGTATGCCGATACCCTGGACGATGCACTCTACCGTCTGCCCTGCCTTCAGGAACGTCGGGGGAGTCCTCGTGTAACCCACGCCTTCCGGCGTACCTGTCATGATCACCGTTCCGGGGAGCAGCGTCATGCACTGCGACAGGTAGGCGACAATCCGCGCGCAGGGGAAGACCATGAATGATGTATTGGATGACTGCATCGTGACGCCGTCCACGCGGCACGAGATATCCAGGTTGTCGGGATCGAGGTCCGTCTCGATGACGGGTCCCAGCGGGCAGAAGGTGTCGTGGCTCTTTCCGCGGGCCCATTGGCCGTCCTTCCATTGGGCCGTCCGGTTCGATACATCGTTTCCGATCGTGTAGCCGAGGACCGCACCGGGGACCTCCGCCTCCGTGATGTTCTTTATGCGTTTGCCGATCACGATCACGAGCTCGGCCTCATAGTCGATGGCGTCCTGAAACGCGTCCGGAAGCACGATCGGATCGTTCGGTCCGCAGACAGAGGTGCTCGGCTTCAAGAATATGAGGGGCTCCGGCGGGTAGGCGATGCCCACCTCCTCCGCATGCTTCCTGTAGTTGAGGCCGAGACAGATGATGTTGGGCGGAGAGACGGGCGCAAGGAGCCTGACGGATTGGGCGGCCACGGCGTGAGGCGTCTTTACGAGCCCGCTGAAGGGGTCCCCTTCGCAGGGATAGATAAGGTCGTCTTCGACGATGCCGTACTCTGTCTGTCCGTTACGTAAGAAACGTACGATTTTCATATGATCTCCTTTCCCAATTCAGTTATGATGCGGGGAGGCTCGGCGGGCTTATGCCCGTCGAGGGGGCGCTGAGCCCCAATGACTGAAAGCGAGCGCATGCGAAGCGCTGAGCGGGGAGGCTCGGCGGGCTTATGCCCGTCGAGGGGGCGCTGAGCCCCAATGACTGAAAGCGAGCGCATGCGAAGCGCTGAGCGGGGAGGCTCGGCGGGCTTATGCCCGTCGAGGGGGCGCTGAGCCCCAATGACTGAAAGCGAGCGCATGCGAAGCGCTGAGCGGGGAGGCTCGGCGGGCTTATGCCCGTCGAGGGGGCGCTGAGCCCCAATCATGTGTCGCGGCCGAACCGCCGATGCACCAGAAACCATTCATCCGGCCTCTCCGTCACTATCTCTTCCAGGAAGGCGTTTATTCTTCTCGCGTTCCTGGAAATCAGCTCATCGAGGGGCGCGCCCTTGCGCTCTATGCGGAGCGGCTCGTTATAGACCACCGTATACCTGAGGAAACCGTCCCTTCTCGCATAGATGGGAACAATCGGCGTCCCCGTCTTCATCGCTATCGCGACAACGCCTTTCGAGGTAGGCACCTTGTGGCCGAACAGCTCCACCCATACGGCTTTTGACCGCTTTTCCCTTTGGTCTCCCAGAAACGCGACCACATGGTTTTCTTTCAGCAGCCGAACCACATCGCGGGCAGTTTCGCGGTTGGGGATAATAGTAAGCCCCGTTGACGCCCGAAGCCGGTTGAGAAACGCGTTCAAGGCAGCGTGCCCTTTGAGCGGTCGGGCAAGGGCAACGATGTCCCTCTTGAGGAGGAAAGACGCAACCCCGGTTATTTCCCAGTTTGAGTAGTGGAACCCGAGGGCGAGGACACCCTGGTTCGCCTGGAGCACCGCGTCCACATCTCCCCTTTTTTCCAGCCGGAACCGTCTGCCGTACTCTTCTTTGGGCACAAACGGAAAAAGCAGGGTCTCAAGGAAGTTGACCCCCAGTTTCTCGAAACAGCTCCGGGCCACGGACCTGGCCTGCGGCAGGGAAAGGTCGGGCGATACCCTCCTCGCGTTGTCGATCGCAACCCTGCGCCTTTTGCGCAAGAAAAGAAAACCGAGCCTGCCCAGCATCACGCCGGTCAGACTGCACGCTTTTTCAGGAAGTATCCGAAGAACCTGCTGAAAAACCTTTATGAAAGAGATGAGCAACAGGTCGACCATATACCTAACGGGAGGAGAGCAGAAAAAAGATCACTCTCCTGCGGGGTGAGGGGAAGCCTGGCGCGGACGCATGTCACGTCCGCTACTCCTTGATGGGTATGGCCTCATCAATGAGCATTATCGGTATGTCATCCTTTATCTGGTAGAGGAGCTTGCACCCGTCGCAGACGAGGCCGGTTCCCGATTCGTTCAACCGGATATCTCCCTTGCACTTGGGACAGCAGAGAATATCAAGGAGCTCCTTTTTTATCGGCATCGATTCCTCCGGCAACGGACTTTCATGCGTCGTTATCCTTGTTGTTCTTTTTCATCGCAGGCTCGAGAAGGTCTCCGAGGGTCGAAAAAGCACGCGGCTCCTCCCGCACGCTGCCGGTCTCTTTCTTCTCCTCAACCTTCTTCAGCGCCTTCGTTGAAAGGCCTATTCTCTTGTCCTTCTCATCGACGTTGATGACCATGGCTCTCACCACGTCATCGATGTTGAAAAGCTCCGAAGGGTGCTTCCCCTTGCCGTTCTCGATCTCCGAGAGATGGATCAACCCTTCGATACCCTCTTCAATCTCGACGAATACGCCGAAATCCGTGATGCTCGTCACGTAGCCCTCAACCACGTCACCGACATGATACCGTTCGAGCAGCCCCTTCCACGGGTCTTCCTTGAGCCTCTTGATGCTCAGGGAAAACTTCTTCTGCTCTCCATCGATATTGAGCACCAGGGCATCCACGCCGGCCCCTTTGGTGAACGAGTCGGCAACCACGTTCTTTCTTCGGGACCAGGAGATTTCCGATACGTGGACGAGCCCGTCTATACCGTCCTCCATCCCGATAAAGAGGCCGAAATCCGTGAAGTTTTTCACCTTGCCTCGAACGACAGATCCGGGGGGATATTTGTCAGCAAGCTCTTTCCACGGGTCCGGCTTCAATTGCTTCAGCCCCAAAGAGATCCTTTTTTTCTCCATGTCTATATCCAAGACCTGCAGCTCCAGCGCATCACCCTTCGAGACGAGCTTCGACGGGTTCCTCACCTTCTTGTCCCAGCTCATCTCGCTCACGTGGAGGAGGCCCTCGAGGCCCGGCTCGAGCTCGACGAATACGCCGTATTCGACGATGCCGACAGCCTTGCCCTTGACCCGCGATCCCACGGGATACTTCTCATCGACGTGCGCCCAGGGGTCGCCCTTGAGGTCTTTGATGCTGACCGATACCTTGTGCTTCTCCTGGTCGATGGCCATCACCTTTACCTTGATCTCATCGCCCAGCTTCAGGTACTCTTTCGGATGCGTAATCCTACCCCACGTAATGTCGTTGACGTAGAGAAAACCGTCAACGCCGCCGAGGTCGATGAACGCCCCGTAGTCGGTAATACTCTTGACAAAGCCGTAGATCACCTGGCCTTCCTTCACGTTGTTCCAGAACTCTTTCCGCTTGCGCTCCTTCTCCTCTTCGAGGAGCATGCGCCTGGAAACGATGACGTTCGCCTTTTTCTGGTTGACCTTGATCACCTTGTACTTGAGGTGGCGTCCTATAAAAGAAGCCGGGTTCTTAACCGGCTTGATATCTACCTGGGATATGGGCAGAAAGGCATTCACCCCTATATCGACCATGAAACCGCCCTTCACCTCGGAGACCACCACGCCTTCCACGGGCGTCCCTTCTTCCAGGGATTTATCGATCATCTGCCAGAATTTGATGCCGTCTACCCGCTGCTTCGAGAGCATGAGAAGCCCGTCCTTCACTTCCCTGCTCATTACCATGACTTCCACTTCGTCGCCGATATGCACGGTAGGCGCCCCGGATTTGTCCAGAAACTCGCTTAAAGAAGCCTTGCCCTCAGACTTGAGACCCACGTCGATGATAACCGAGTCGCCATTTATATCGATCACTATGCCCTTTATGATATTCCCTTCCTGAAGGTTTCTCATAGAGGTTTCATAAAGTTCCTCCATCTCTTCTTCTGTTGTTTTCTCTTTCTGTGTGCTGGTATCAGCCGTCTCTACCATGCATTCCCCCTAAAGATTTTTTACACGCCTCTCCACTCTGTCTATTATCACCTCAGGGGTCGATGCTCCCCCCGCTATGCCTACTCTTTGTATGTCGACGAGCCATTCCGGCCGGATCTCGTCTTCGGCTTCTATATGGTACGTCCGCGGCTGTATGCGCTTCACCAGTCCATACAACTTCGTCGTATTGGAGCTGTTCCTGCCGCCCACGATCAACATCGCTCCTACCTGCGTGGCAAGCGTGGTCGCCTCATCCCTCCTCACGTCTGTGCTCTCGCAGATCGTATTGTAGATCCTTAGCTCTTTCGTGCCGTCCATCAGCGATCTCACTACCTCCCAAAACGTCTCCCGGTCTAAGGTGGTCTGGCTCACTACGCCGATCTTTTTGGCTGCAATAGAGAACGAATTGTGCAATACGATACCATCGTTTCCCAAATAACTCAACACACTTTTCACTTCGGGGTGGCGCTCGTCCCCCGCAATCACGACCTTGTAGCCGTTCTTGCGGAGATAAAGGGCAGCCATCCTGACCCTCTTCACAAAAGGGCATGTCGTGTCGATTGCCGTGAGTCCCTTTGCCCGTATATACTCCTCTTCTTCCTTCATGATGCCGTGGGACCTGAACGCGACAACCCCCTTTTCGAGCCTCGACACGTCGTCTATGGGCTCGATGCCTTTTTCCCTGAGCATCTCCACCATCTGCGGGTTGTGGAGGAGCGGGCCGAGGGTATAGATCTTTTCTTTTCTCTTCTCGGCCTCCTTCAGCACCCTCGACACGGCCCGGCTGACCCCGAAGCAGAACCCGGTGTGCCTCGTCTTGATCACCTCTCTCATATCATCGCCTCGCTCACCCGTGCCTTCAGGGCATCCACCACGTCGTCGATAGTCTTACCCGTCGTGTCCACGTAGACCGCGTCCCTCGGCCGGACCAGGGGCGCGATATCCCGCTCCGAGTCCGCCCTGTCCCGCCGCTCCATCTCCTCCCTCACCTTTCCGGCGTCTTCACCGGGATGCACGGCCGCAAGCTCCGCGTGCCTTCTTCTCGCCCGCTCGGTGATATCGGCGTCCAGGTAGAACTTTACGTCGGCGTCGGGAAAAACGACCGAACCCGTATCCCTTCCTTCGGCCACGATCCCGCCGTCTTTTCCTGCCTCCCGCTGCATCCGCGTGAGGTAGGTCCTGACCCTCACGTCCTGCGAAAGGGCGGACGCGAGAAGGGCTATATCGGGTGTCCTTATCCGCTCCGAGATGTCCTCCCCGTCGAGGGAGACGGCGGTTGTCGAATCGAATGAAAACTTCAGGGAAAGGCCGGCCAGGAACGTGTCGAGGTCCGCGGGTTTCTGCCTTGCATAGGCATAGGCAACGGCGCGATACATGGCGCCCGTGTCGAGGTACCGGTAGCGTATCGCGCGGGCAAGCATCTTCGCCACGGTGCTCTTCCCGGCGCCTCCCGGCCCATCGATCGTGATGGTCAAACCCCTCTTCTTCAGGCCAGCAACCTCGTCAGCGCCTCGATGAACATCCGGTTCTCGTCCATAGTCCCTACCGTCACCCTTATGTACTCCCCCAGGTCATAGCCGCCGAGCCACCGCACCAGGATCTTTTTCTCGAAGAGCCGGTGAGTCAGGGCTTCCGCATCGGGTCCGATCTTGATAAGGACGAAATTTGCCTCTGACGGAAGCACATCCAGCCCGAGGGCCTTGAGGGCGCCGTAGAAATATTCCTTTCCTTTCCGGTTGTTCTCGAGCACGGAACGAAGGTGCCCCTCGTCGCCCAATGCGGCCCTGGCGGCGATAAGCGCCATCATATTGACGCTGAAAGGCTGCTTGGTCCTCTCGAGGAAGGAGACGAGGGACGCATCCGCTATTCCGTAGCCGACGCGCAAGCCCGCAAGCCCGTAAGCCTTTGAAAAAGTCCTCAATACGAACACGGGGTAGCGGTCGATATAGCTGACCGACCGGGGAAACAGGCTGCTGTCCGAAAACTCCGCGTAGGCCTCGTCGACGACGACGAGCACCTCGGGCGGCAAGCCCTTAAGGAATGCGGCGAAAGCCTCATCATCGAAAATGGTGCCCGTGGGATTATTGGGATTGCAGAGGAAGACCACCCTGGTTTTCTCATTGATCGCTTCTGCCACACGCCGCAGGTCACAATGGAGCGAGTCGAGGGGCACCGACGCGACATCGTAGCCGTAAATAGCGGCGGCAATGCGATAGAAGGCGAAGCTTGGCCGGGTCACCAGCGCTTCCGTCCGGCCGTCGAGCTTCAGGGCCCTCAGGGCCGTCTCGATCATCTCATTGGAGCCGTTGCCGATCAGGACATTCTGCGGCTTAAGCCCGTATCTCAGGGCCAGGAGCGCCTTCACCTCGGACTCGCTCTCCGGGTACCTGTTCACCTCGGGAAGGGCCCCGACGATCTCCTTTAGTACCCGGCTGGACGGCCGGCAGGGGTTCTCGTTCGATGAAAGACGCACCCAATCCCCGCCCGCCCCATACAAGGCCGCTTTCGGGTAGAAGGGTATTCTTTGTATCGAGGGGTCTATGGAAAGCTTCATCGACGGGCCTCCACGGCCCTCTTCACAAGGTCGATCGCGTTCTGCTGCATGAGGGCAAAGTCATCCGCCGTCAGGCCCGCCCCCGTCACGATCTTCCTTGCCTCCGCTTCGGTTGTGAGATCGGATGGGCCGTGGGCATCGGTGTTGTAGATCAAAGGGGCCCCGGTCTTACGGGCAATCCCGGCCACGTAGCCGTTCGCCAGGCAGTGGCCCTTCCGGCTGCTGATCTCCAAAAGGACTCTTCTCTCCCCCGCCAGCCTCGCATCGTCTTCGGAGATGAGGCCCGGATGGGCAAGTATGTCCGCGCCCGCGAGGATCGCCTCATGGTTTGTCCCCTCTTCCACGGGTTCTGCCAGGGTTTCACCATGCACCACCACATACATGGCGCCGAGCCTCCTGGCCTCCCGGGCCAGCTCACTGATGAGGCCCTTCGGCACGTGGGTAATCTCGACGCCCGGAATGATGGTGATGCTCCGGTAGTATTCCATCTTGTCACGGACTTTCAGGAGCGACGAGATGATCGACGCAAGGTTGGAGGGGTCGGCGTGGTCTGAGATGCCGATTATCTTATAGCCCTTCACCTGCGCCCTTCTCGCCAACTCCGATGGGATGAGCTCGCCGTCACTCAGGATCGAATGGGTATGGAGGTCTATCATGCCTGTGCTTCCTAGGGTCACATCTTATACTTGCCAAAATCGTCGGGCGACAGGTTTTCCAGGATCTCCTCCCACTCGCCCGTGTCCACGACCACCTTGTCCTCTTTCTTTGAAAACTCGACCTTGGCCGATTTCTTGATCACGTTCTCATCGACGAATATGGAGGCGCCCACCCGGAGGGCCAGGGCTATGGCGTCGGAAGGCCGCGCGTCTATGACCATCCTTTTCTTTTCGACCTCCAGATGGATCATCGCGTAATAGGTGTTGTCTTTCAAGTCGTTGACCTCTATCTTGACGACTTTGACGTCCAGTTGGTCCAGCACGTTCTTGAGGAGGTCATGGGTCATGGGTCTCGGCGTCTGCACGTTCTCGAGGGCGGTCGCGATGCTCGACGCTTCCAGCAGCCCTATCCAGATTGGCAAAACCTCCTTCTCTTCCAGGTCCTTCAGGATCACTATCGGTGTATTCGTGAAGGGGTCGACGGTGATGCCTGCGACTTTCATTTCCTTCAGCATGATTATGCCTCCTTCAATTTCGGCTCTGCGCCGCGAAGGGAATTGGCGTACCCCTTTGCGATCTCCAGCTCTACCAGCCTGCCAATCATGGATGCGGGGCCCCGGAAATTGACGATCCGGTTTGTCCTTGTCCTTCCCGCCAATTCTTCGGGCGACTTCTTGCTCGCCCCCTCCACCAGCACCTCAGCCTTTGAGCCTTCCAGCTTCTTGAATTTCTCGCGGGTGATCCCCTTTTGCGCCGCCTGCAGCTCGTGCAGCCGTCCGCGGGCGATATCCGCCGGCACCGTATGGGGCAACTGAGAGGCGCGTGTGTGGCTGCGCGGCGAAAAACAGAAGGAGAAGACGCCGTCGAAGCCTACCCGCTCCACGAGCTCCATGGTGGCCCTGAAATCCTCCTCGATCCTCTCCGGGGAAGCCGACGATACAGTCGGCGGTGACGGCAATATCCCTGCACCTGCGCTTCAGTCTCTCAACCTTCTCCATATACTCTTCCGCGGTGTAGCCCCTGTTCATGAGGCGCAGCACCTTGCTCGACCCCGACTGGAAGGGGAGATGGATGTGCTCGCACAGCTTTTCCAGGCTTCCAAAGCAGTCGATCAGTTCATCGGAGAGGTCCTTCGGATGGGACGTCACGAAACGCACCCTCTCTATGCCTGCAATCCCGTTGATGCGCCTCAAGAGGTCCGGGAAGGAGCAGTCATCCGCTCTCTTGTTGTAGGAGTTCACGTTCTGACCGAGCAGCACTACCTCCCTCACGCCCGTCGGCACAAGCCCGCGTATCTCTTCGAGTATATCCGCGCTCGACCTGCTCTCCTCCGCCCCCCTCACATAGGGGACGACGCAATAACTGCAGAAGTTATTGCACCCTTTCATTATCGTCACGTATGCCTTTACGCGCAAATACCTATTCCCCGGCCTCACGTAAAGAGAAGAGAGGAGGCCGGCATCGGAAAAGTCGAAAAACCGCTCTCCCTTCAAGCCGGCCTTCACGGCCTCGCCCACGAGGTGTATGCCGGCGGGACCCAGAGAGAAATCGATGAAGGGCAAACGCTCGGCGAGGGCCTCCTTCTCAAGCTGGGCAATACAGCCCATTACCCCGAGGAGAAGGCCATTCTTTTTCTTCAGGCGCCTGAGCCTGCCCATGAGACTGTAGAATTTCTGCTCGGCTTTCTCGCGGACACAGCATGTATTGACGATCACGATGCCGGCCTGCTCGACGCCGCGGGCCGCCTCAAAGCCGGACGACCGGAGCAGGTGGTCCACCTTCTCCATGTCGTGCTCGTTCATCTGGCATCCGAAGTTCTCGATGTAGTAGCGCACCTGACCTCTCACCTCGAATACAGGGGGCCGGCCTGCCCACCCGCACGATACCCCCTCGCTCACGTTCATCAAAGGGCGCCGCTCTCGGACCTTCAAGGACCGGCAACCTGGTCATCACCGCGCCCTCCTGAGAATATATCCTTGAACGTGGTCATAGCCACGTAGCGTGTGAGGTCCCACTGGAGGGGCGTGAGAGAAATGTAGCCCTGATCGACTGCATGAAGATCGGTCCCCACGATCGGCTCGAATCCTTCACCATCCCCGCCGATCCAGTAGTACGCGCCGCCTCTCGGGTCCGTTCTTTCAATTATATTACCATTATATATCCTTTTCCCAAGGCTTGTCACCACAAAACCCTTGATCGCCTCGTAGGGGATATTGGGGATATTCACGTTGAGGAACGTAGCCGGAGGGAGGGCGGGGTGGCGCATTTTCTCGATAATGTCGAGAACCGAGCGGCACGCGTCGTGAAAGAGAAACTCGCCCCTTCCGTTAAGGGAGACGGCCAGGGAGACGATACCCACGAAGGCCCCTTCCTTTGCCGCCGCCACGGTGCCCGAGTAGCTCACGTCCTGTCCCATATTAGGGCCTTTATTGATGCCCGAGATCACCATATCCGGTTTTCCCGGCAGCAGGACCCTCAAGGCGAGAAGCACGGAGTCCGCGGGGGTGCCGTTCGTCGCGAATACATGATCGCCCAGGTCCTTGATGCGGAGCGGCTTGTGGAGGGTAATCGCGTGGCCTATGCACGTCCGCTCCGTATCGGGCGCGACAACCCATACGTCGCCGATCGGCGCAAGGGCTTCTCTTAGGGTCCGCAGTCCCTCGGAATCGACGCCATCGTCATTTGAAAGGAGGATGAGCAAGAAGAGTCCACCAAAATACCTGAAAACAAATCGGGGCGACTGGATTCGAACCAGCGGCCACCAGCACCCCATACTGGTGCGCTAACCAAACTGCGCTACGCCCCGACCGTCAGGTTTCTATTATAAGACATTTTTTTGAAATCCACAAGGAGAATGCCCGACAACGCCGCGACGGGGAGCCGCCTGGCAGTTCTTCCTTCCCGAAAGGCGCAAGCCGCTCCGGGACACCCTTGACGGCTTTGGCCTCGCCATCGATATCCGGGAGAAGCCCCAGGAAGTCCCCGACACCACACCGTTCCCGGAGAACAGTCTCATATTTTTTGTAGAAAAAACAGCGGATTTCTGTTATTATCACAAATCAAGGGTCCCATCGTCTAGGGGTTTAGGACGTCGGCCTCTCACGCCGGTAACGCGAGTTCGAATCTCGCTGGGACCACTTTTCCGATAAAACAGCGGCCGTGTCCTTTCACTATCTTTCAGTTTCGTCGTTGTCCGTTGGTTCCGGAGGATCGTTATGATGCCCATTGCGCCCCTGATGATAGAGCACAGGCTCATCGAGCGTATGATCAAGGTGATGAGGACCGAGGTCGAGGCGATAGAGAAGACGGGGAGGCTGAGGCCCGAATTCATCGACCAGGCAGTAGATTTCATCAGAACCTATGCCGACCGCTGCCACCACGGAAAGGAAGAGGATATCCTCTTCGAGCTGCTGGCCCGGACCGCCGTCTCGGATCAGTACAGGCAGACTATGGAAGAGCTGAGAGCAGATCACGCCAGGGCACGGGAGATGACGGCCCGACTCGTTGCGGCCAAGGACCGCCATCTCGCTGGCGACAGCGCCGCCCTTGGCGACGTGATGACAATCATGAAAGGGCTTGTCGATTTTTATCCCGTGCATATCGAAAAGGAAGACAGACACTTTTTTATCCCGTGCATGGCGTATTTCGGCAGCCACGAGCAGGACGATATGCTCGAAGCATTCTGGGAGTTCGACAGAAAGCTGATCCACGAGAAGTACAGGTCGATGGTTGAAAAGTTCGAGGGGAAGGGATAGGGCTGTTTATGCGTGTCGCACGGCAAGGGGTTATTTGCGCAAAACGAATGCGACCGGCACCTGCACCCATTCGTCCTTAGGGGACTCCCCCCGGCGGGCCGGTATAAAACGCCAGTTCTTCACCGCTTCGAGGGCCGCGTTATCGAGGATTTCGTAGCCCGATGACCGGCTGATCTCAATATCGAGCACCCCGCCCTCGCGGCTTACAAACACCTTCAGCAGCACCTTTCCTTCCATCCCCATTCTTTTTGCCGAAGCAGGGTAGACAGGCTTCGGGTTATTCAAATATGCGGCCCCGAACCGGGAAGGACCGGCCGGTCCCTCGGACGCCGTGGGTGAGCCGGCGCCGGTTCCGAAGGCCGGCTGCGGACTGTCCGCGGCGCCTTTGCCGCCGGGTGCGGATGAGGCGGGCAGCGCCGTAGGCGGGGAGGACCCGGCCGGCTGCGTGGAGGGTGTATCGCCGGCAGGCGCCTCGCTTTGGCCGTGCGCTGCCGCCTGCGGTACGGGACCCGCCTGCGGCGCCTTCGGTACCGGCTCGGCCCTCGGGGGCCGGGCTGCTGCGGCATGGCGTAGCGGCGCCATTTCCTCCAGGCGCGCGTCTATTGGTTGCACGGTCCGCGGCGCGGTATCGGTCTGGTGCACCATCGGCCCCAACCCGCAAAGGAGCGCCCCCCATACCAGGAGGGCCGCGCCCATCACCCAGGGGAGGCGGTGCCATGGGTTATCGAATCCGGCAGACTCAGGCCGCATGCATCTACTCATTGTATTTTACCGCAATGAGAAAATGTTCCGCCCCGGCATAACGGGCCTGCAGCATGGCCTGAACCACCGCTCCCTGCGGCGCGGCGCTGTCCGCGGCAACGATGATGTTGCCGTGGGAAACCTCCATCATGGGTTTCAACGTGCCGGCCAGGGTGTCGAGGGTGACGGGGGCGCTGTCCAGAAAGAGGGCCTTCTCCCTGGTCACCGTCAGCGTGACCGGGGCCCTGGCCTGGATGGGGGCGGCCCGCCCTGGGGAAGGTTGACGGGCAGGGAATGGAGGTTTTGCAGCGAGAGCGACGCAAGCATGAAGGTTGCCAAGAGGAAGAACATCACGTCGATCATGGGGATGATCTCTATACGACCCCGTCGTGACTGCCGGGACCTGCGCAGTCTTCATGACACACCCCCTGGGTCTGCCTGGTCCATGCGAATATGGTCGATGAGGCGCGTGCCGAGGCGCTCCATCTCATCCATGGTCCTCGATTGAAGGTGCGAGAAGAAGTTGAAGGCGAACAGCGCAATAAGGGCGATAATGAGGCCGAGGGTAGTTGCGATCAGCGCCTGGGCCACGCCCCCCGTGATGCCGGTCGGATTGACGAGCCCGCTGCCGCCGATCAGCCTGAACGACCCCATCATGCCCACGATTGTCCCTACGAGCCCCAGCAGCGGCGCCGCCGTCACAATGGTTTCCAATACCCATAACCCCCTGTTCAACGCCTTCTCGATCAACTGGGCCTCGTTCCCGGCCCGCGATTCCACCCACCACGCGGGGTGACCGCGGTTTTCGAGGACCACCCGGAAAAAGCGGCCGAAATAGCTCCCCGGCACGAGAGACATCGCTTGCTCTTCCAACTCCTTCCAGGGGAAACGATAGTTTTCCAGCAGGGTCAGCAGCCTGCCCGGCAACCGTACGTAGCGCCAGTAGACGAACGCCTTGTCCACGATAATGGCCAGGGCTATAAGCCCCAGGAGCAACAGGGGGTATACCGTGGCGCCGCCGAACTGCAGGGCTTCGAGGGTACTGGTGAAATTGTGCATAGGGACACTCCTCCTTGCGTGTTGTCTAAAAGTAGTACATGAAGCCCAGGCGAAAGGTCAGCGGCTCCACGGGATGGAAGTGGACGTCGTTCACCCCGCCCGCGGGCTCTCCCGGCAGCCTCGACGCGTAATAGTACTCGATGTTGCTCACCTTGCTGTTGAGGAGGTTGAACCCCTCCAGCATGACCGACGAAATTCTTGGTCATCTTATATCCCAGGCGGCCGTTCAGCAGTGTCGTCGAGGGCGCTCGCACGCTGTTGTCCTCGATAAGCGGATATGGTCCCTTATAGCGCAACTGCAGGCTGCCGAACCAGGGCCCCAGGTTATTCACCGCGGCGCTGAGAGAGCCGACACCCTCTACCGCTCCCGGAATACGGTCTCCCTGCACGGCCGGGTCCCGGTCCGGAGAAATAAACCGCGCCTGGACATACGCGAAATCCGCCCTTACGGCAAGCCATGGCGCGGGGGTGTACACATTGGTAAATTCAACGCCGACGCGGCGGCTGGGACGGCCCGGCGACGTCGTGCCCGCATCACCCTCGAAGACCAGCTCCGACCCGAAATCCAACTGGTAGACCGCGAGCGTGCTCTGGAGACCGGGTACGATCGAGGTGCGGGCGCCGACCTCATATCCCTTCGTACGGACCAGGGGCGTCACCTTTTGCGCGGGAAGGTTGGCGTCGGGACCGCTGCCCGGGGTAACGGTCATGGTAGTGCCGCGGGCATCGTTGCTGTGAAAGCCTCCGCCCGCGTTGATGAAGTATTCCGTCTTGGCCCAGGGACCGAATATCAGGCTCAGCTTGGGGTTCGTGATGTGGTCGTAGGCGGTGCCCGAATTGGCAGGATTATTGCTGTTCACGCCAAACCGGTAAAAATCGGCCCTCATCCCCGCCTCGGTGCCGAACTTTGTCGAGCCACCGTATGCTGTTCTGAAAATAGACCGCTGCGCTGGTCTCGACAACATGGTCGGACCGCACCACGGAAAGGAGATGGCGCGCCTTCCGTGTTGTTCAGGCCGAGGGAGATGGTGTCGTTTTGCGATTGCAGACCCATCGTGTTCTGCACCTCGCGTCCGCCCCACGTGGCGAGCCAGGAATGGGAGAGGTTCATCGCTTCCGTGACGCGCCTGTCACGCTGCTCGAACTGGTCGCCGTGGACGGGATCGTTCAGGAAATAGGTGAAGTCGGAAAAAAGGTCGAGGCGGCTGACAATCACGTACGCGTTGGCCTTCGTCACGGAGCTGCCCGCCGTGTGCTGCCACGCCCCCGAGAGACTGTAGCGGGACGTGTCCGAGCCGTCGGTGGGGTTAAGGGAGCCAAAGGCTGGGATGAGACCGCTCTCCACGGCCCGTCGCGGTATCTGGTTGGTTGCGCTCCCTTCGCTCCCATAGGCCATTGCGGTCACTTTGAAGCTGTCTTGCCCGTCTGCCAGGCTGTAGCGGAACACGCTGTTGAACTTCTTGAAGTTTTCCGCGATCGTCCACGGCCCGTCGTTGTGCACGTACTCTAGACCGTAAAGGAACGTTCCCCTTCCCATCCGTGAAGAATCCGCGAGGAGTCCGCGCCGGTAGCCGTCCTGGCCTATTGTGGCCTTTGCGATTCCCTGCTCCAGGGTGTCCACGTAGCCGACGTTGATGGCGCCCACAGAGGAAAAATCCCCCTCACCGGCATAATAAGGCCCCTTTCTGTATTGAATGTCGCTGATCAGCTCGGGTATCAGGAAATTGAGGTCCGCGTAGCCCTGACCGTGGGCGTGGCTGCGCTCGTTGACGAGCATGCCGTCAACCGTGACCCTCAGGTCGGTACCGTGGTCGAGGTTGACGCCCCGGAGAAAGTACTGGTTTGCCTTGCCTTCTCCGCTGTGCTGGGTCACGACCAGCCCGGGCGTGGTTTCGAGCAGCTCTCCCGGCTCGTACGCGACCTGCGCTTCCACCGCCTTCCTCGGGACGGCCCCTTCGCTCGCGGAATCGGCCGCGCCGACGAGATTTTCCGGGGAATCGGCGACTTCGACGACATCGAGGGTCTGGAGATCCGCGGCGCCTGCGGTCAACGGCAGGGAGAGGCCGCATGCGAGTGCGAGCAGCGCCATGCTGTAGGTGACGACTTTCGGAAGCACTACCACCTTGAGAAACCACCCCTCCTTATCGACAGAAGACACCGCGACCGCCAAAGGCAACAAAAAAGGCCGCGAAGACCCAGCACTTCTGGCTGGCGGGCCTTCATGGCCTTTTCATGACGTCTTTTTCGGTTGTGGAATGTGCCCTTCGGGGCCTTCTCTCTATCCTTCCGGCGAAAGAGCTCTGCCTATTTATTATCACGGCCAGGGCGTTCGAGTCAAGCCTATTCGTCCGAAAAGCGGTCTGGTATAGTCCGGCTGCTTTGGGTTATAATCACCGTTAATATGAACCGGGAAATGAGAGAACAACTGAATGACGCACAGTTTGAGGCCGTGACGAGCATCGAAGGCCCGGTGCTCGTTATTGCGGGCGCGGGAAGCGGCAAGACACGGGTGATCGACTTTCGGGTGCGCTACCTCGTGGAAGCCGGCGTCAACCCCGCATCGATCCTGCTCCTTACCTTCACCAGGCGGGCCGCCCAGGAGATGATATCGAGGGCCGCGAAGGGCGATCCGAGGTGCCGCGGCGTGGAGGGTGGGACTTTCCACTCCTTTGCCAACAAATGCTTGCGGACCTACAGTGATTGGTTCGGCCTTCCCCAGAGCTTCACTATTTACGACGAGGCCGATGCGGAGGAGGCGATACACCGCTGCGCGATGCAGCTCGGGTTTTACGCGAGGGAGAAGAGGCGTCCGAGAAAAGAGATGCTCAGAAAGATTCTCAGCATGGCCCTCAACAAGGAAATGAGGATCGAGGACGTGCTGGACAGGTACTATCCCGGCTTCGACCGGTACCTCGACGAGATAAAGGCGCTCAGGCAGAAGTACATGGAGTACAAGATCGCCTCCCAGTGCCTGGACTATGACGATCTCCTCCTTTACCTGAAGATCCTGCTGGAGAACGGTGATATCCGTGATCAACTTTCCAGGTCATATCAGTACGTGATGGTAGACGAGTTCCAGGACACGAACGTCATGCAGGCGGACATCGCCTACCACCTGGCCGAACAGCACCGGCGGATCCTGGTAGTAGGGGATGACGCACAATCCGTCTACTCTTTCCGGGGCGCTTCTCACCTGAACATCATGGACTTCCCGGAGCGGTTCCCGGGGTGCCGGATCATCAAGCTGGAAGAAAACTACAGGAGCACCCAGGCCATTCTCGACGTGGGAAACGCCGTCCTGGACAACATGTCGAACAAGTACGAGAAGTGCTTACACGCGGCCAAGAAGGAATCGGGCGAAAAGCCCTGCCTGATTTACTTCAAAGACGCATACGAAGAGGCGGCGTGGGTTGCCGATCAGGTGAAGGCGTTCTACGACGAGGGCATGGAGCTGTCCCACCAGTGCATCCTCTTCCGTTCGGCCTACATCACGATCCCCCTCCAGACAGAGCTCGGCAGAAGGAATATCCCCTTCGCCGTGTACGGCGGTCTCAAGTTCTATGAGACAGCCCACGTCAAGGATGTCATCGCCCACCTGAAGCTTTTCGAAAACCCGAAAGACGAGCTCGCCTGGATGCGGGTGCTCCTGCTCGTGCCGGGCGTCGGCCCGAAGACCGCCGAAATTCTCCTCGGAGAGATCGCCGGTTGTCCGACCCTCGATTCCATCATCGGCAGCGTCATCGAAAGACAGGTCCGGGCAGGCGGCGGCTGTGCCGAGCGTCTCGCCGGCCTGGGCAAGATGCTGTCGTCGGGACAGAGGGCCGCGAGTCCGGGTGAAAAATGCCAGGCGGTCGTCGACTATTACGAGCCCGTCCTGCGGGAGAAGTTCGACCTCGACTGGCACCTCCGCAAGAACGACCTCGAAGCCGTCAGCCAGATGTCCGAACGATACGCCTCGATCCGGGACCTCCTGGTCGACCTTGCGATGGAGCCGCCGGAGCGGGGCGTAAAGGATTTTCACGACACGATCTGGGAGAGACCGCTCATACTCTCCACGATCCACTCGGCAAAAGGTCTCGAATGGCGCAACGTCTTTCTCATCGGCGCCGTCGACGGCGTCCTGCCCTCCAGCTACACGACGCATGACGCCGAAGGCCTGGAGGAGGAGCACCGCTTGCTCTACGTCGCCATCACGAGGGCCAGGGAGAGGCTTTACATCCTTGCCCACCACGAGGGCCGTAACAACGGGATCCACACCTTCAACCGGCTGTCCAGATTTATCGACGTCGCGAACGTGCGCGCCTGTCTCGATCATCACTACCCATCCCCCACGCCTCCGCAGGAGCCCGAGGGAGGTGCAAGGCCGGGCTTCGACAGGAAAGAGCTCCTGTCGAAGCTCCTCGATTCTCTCAAGTGAATGAGGGGATTTGCGCGTCGGGTAAGGCCCTCAGCGTTTTCAGCGGAGCCTGTACGCCCTTTCTTTAAACAGCGTGACGCACGCGTCGACTACCGGGGCGTCGTAGAGGACCCCCTTGTTCTGCTCTATCTCTGATAAGGCCACCTCGATGCCCCGGGCGGGCCTGTAAGGGCGGTGTGACGCTATTGCCTCGATGACGTCCGCAACGGCGATGATCCGCGCCTCGAGGAGCATCTCCGCGCCCTTTAGACCCAACGGATAACCCGAGCCGTCCAGCCTTTCATGGTGCTGAAGGATAATCTGCGCGATGGGCCAGGGGAACTCGACGTCCTTGAGCACCTCGTATCCCGTCTGCGGATGATCCTTGATCAGCTCGAATTCCTTTTGGGACAGCTTTCCCGGCTTGGCGAGTATCTCGGCGGGGACAGATATCTTTCCGATATCATGTATTACTCCTGCCATGCGGATCCCCTCGACCGTGTCCGCCGGGAGATGCATTTCGGTAGCTATGGCGCGGGCGAGGTCTGCGACCCGGTTCTGATGTCCCGCGGTATAGGGGTCCTTCGTTTCCACGACGTGCACGATTGCCTCGATCGTCCCCCCCATGGCCTTTCGGAGGTTCTCCAGCGTGGAGGCGAGTTTTTCCTCCGCCTGCTTTCGGTCGGTCACATCGCGCACCATGGCCTGCAGAAAAACCCTCTTGCCCAGGTCGACGCGGTTGAAGCTTATCTCCGCGTCAAAAGGGGTCCCCCCGTGTCTCCGGTGTTTCCATTCGAAGAATTGGGGCGTGCCGGAAAGGGCGAGGCGGCCCCTACGGAGGAGCTCCGCCCCCGAATCCATGCCGTCCGGCTGGGTCGGAGGCGAGAAATCGATCGGAGACCGCCCGATGATTTGCTCCATGGTGCAGGCAAACATGGACAGTCCCTTCGGGTTGCACTCGACGAACACCCCCGCTTCGACAAGGAGAATGGCTTCATTGGCATGTTCGAAGAGCGCCTTATATTTGGACTCGCTTTGCTTCAGAGCCTCTGCGATGCGCTTTCTCGACAGGGCGAACGCAAAGATCTCCCCCACTATCTTCAGCAGGGAGATGATGTTCTCGGACCAGACCTTGTCTTCGTGGAGACTCTCGAACTCGATAAAGCCCATGACGGAATAGCCGGACACTATCGGGACGGCGACAATCGATCGAAGGCCTATGCGCCAGAAGTCGTCTCTCTCCCGGGCCGCTTCGGCCGGCAGTTTCCACACGTCGGAAATATGGACTACCTCGCAGCTCCTTATCCGCCCGCAAAGCCATGAAAGGCTCTCCGCCGACACGTTCTCCAGCCGCCCCCCCACCCCATTTGCGCTCCATTCGTGCGTCCTGCCGACCTTATCGCCGTTTTCGCTGAATTGAAAAACACCGCTCCGGTCGACCCGGGCAAACGACCCTATGGCCTTGAGCACGTCGTTTATCCCATCGTCGACATCATCGGGGGGAAGGCTTATGAAATTTGTCGACAATCCGAAGATCATCCTCAAGAGCGCTTCGGCATGATCGGACTGCTGCTCGGATTGGAGAATAATCAGCCTCCTTATTGCAAAAAGGAGCGTCAATACCGGCAGGGCGCGCGCCACTCGCGGTCAGCCCTTTATGCTCCCTGCATGGGTTATCGACAGAACCGGCGTAAATCTTTAGTGTTACGTGCAATTCGTGCGGTTTTCGCGACGCCTTTCTTGTGGCCGGCCCCTCGTTTACTTGTCCGGGGCCGGGGCAGGACAGAGGCGGCTTTAGCCGACTCAAGCTGCCAAATCATTGGTTCTTTTGAACCCACCGGCTTTAGCCGGTGGTGGTTTAGTTCAACATTGTCTTGCCGTCGGGCTACCCGGAAGCAAAACGCATAAGTCGCTTGTTCTTCCATCCACAATCGTCTTTCCCCCTCTCTGGCAGCAAAGAAAGGCCTCCCTGTACTTCGGACGGACGAGCAACACCCTTTGAAGGCTGCACAGATCATTTGTTCGGATGAAAATGTTCGTGACACGCACGGTCAGGCAGCCCTTCGGGGGGAGCCAGTCCCCCGATGATGCCAGGATAGCCGCCATAGCGCGCGCCAAGAGGGAGGCGCTGGAGATGGCGGGCACTTACGTGCAGGCGCTCACCGCGGTCAAGGATTTCCGGGTAGAAAGAGACGAGATCCTCGCGCTCAGCGCAGGCGTGGTGAAAGCAGAGATCGTCTCCCAAAAGAACTATGCCACGGGGGACGCCTTCGGCATAGAGGTGACGGTTAAGGCAGAGGTGGATACGGCCGTTCTGGAAGGGCGCGTGAGACGGCTGCTCGAGGATAGGACCCACCTTAACCAGCTCAAGGACAGCCGCGCAAGGGAGAAGGATCTTCTCGACAAGCTGGCCCGCCTCGAGGAAGAGAATAGGCAGTTCCGCACGTCGGGAAAGGACCCGGCCGGGCTCAAGGAGCAGTTTCAGGAAGCATCTCGGGGGCTCACCGCCGTAGACTTGTTTCGGAAAGCCACCGACCTCTGGGTCGATGGAAAGTATTCCGACCCCGATGCGGCGCTCGGCTACCTCGACCAGGCCCTGCGCCTGAGGCCCGACTTCGCAGAGGCTTACAATAACCGGGGGATCGCGTAGCTGAAGGTGGGTAACGCTCAGGCCAGGGGTGATTTGCGGGCGAAGTATCTCATGTTGGGTAGTCGAGCCCGTGGCTGCAGCGATGTTCAAGGGCTTGCCAATTAGGACAATGCGGGGCCTATGAATGGGCGAGACAAGAGGGATATTGCCGCTAGGAGGAAATCTCCGCCTCCCCCTCGATCTTGCGCTGCCTCCACTTCCCTCTCCCCTCTTCAACCTGCAACCTGTCCGGCGCCTCGTGTATCCTTATCTATTGCCGACTGGAAGAGCATGGAACGAGTGCCCTAGTCGGCATGAGACGAAGCGCACATTGCCGATCGACGTATGGACGGCGTCGCCCAGGAGCCGCACCGTTCGCTCTATCTCCTCGTCCGTATTGTCGATGCCGAGGGAAAAGCGCACGCTGCAATGCGCCTCCTCTTCTGAGAGGCCCATGGCGAGGAGGACATGGGACGGCTCGGGGGAGCCCGACTTGCAGGCGGAGCCGGAGGAAAAGAAGACCCCCCTGGAATCGAGGGCGAGGAGCAGCGATTCCCCCCTGATGCCCGGCAGGGTCACGTTGAGCGTGTTGGGAAGCCTCTTGTCGGGATGACCGTTGAGCACGGCGTGGGGAACGATGCGCACTATCCCCTCATAGAGGGCGTCCCGCATCCTCCGGACCTTGTCTTGCATGGCGTCAAGGCGCTGAGCAGCCAATTGGGCGGCCCGGCCCATCCCTATAATGCCTATGCTGTTCTCCGTCCCGCCCCTGAGTCCCGCTTCCTGCTTGCCTCCGTGGATGAGGGGAGGAAGAACGTCGACGCCTTTGCGCACGTAGACCGCGCCGGCACCCTTCGGCCCATGAAATTTGTGGCCGGAGAGCGTGAGGAAATCGACGCCCCACGCCTGGACATCGACCGGTATCTTGCCCACCGCCTGCACTGCGTCGGTGTGGAACAGCACACCCTTTTCCCGGGCTATGGCCGAGAGCGCCGTCACGGGCTGGAGGGAGCCCGTCTCGTTATTCGCCGCCATGATGCTTACCAGGCACGTTTTCCCGGTTATGGCCCTGGCCACGTCTTCAGGATCGACAATGCCGTCTCTGCCGACAGGGAGATAGGTCACCGTGAAACCGAGCCCCTCCAGCCAGCGGCACGCCGCTATCACCGACGGGTGCTCGATGGAGGTGGTGACGATATGGTTTTTCGAGGCGCCGAGGGCGAGGGCGACGCCCTTGATGACGAAGTTGTTCCCTTCCGAGCCGCCGCTCGTAAAGATGAGACGGCGAGGGGTGCAGTTGATCAGGAGCGAGAGGCCCTTGCGGGCCGCCTCGATGGCGTCCGTGCGTCTCTCTCCCCGTGGAGTAGATGCTCGAAGGATTGCCGTAGCGGCGCAAGGCATCGATCATCGCCTCCTGCACGGCCGTATCCACGGCGGTTGTCGCGTTGTGGTCCAGATAGACGGGGGCGGCGGCCTGTGCCTGCCGCATCCGGCCGTCGAGCGCATATTCCCCTGTGCCGACCACCTGTCTCTCGCCTCCATCCCCGACCTTGAACACGTCGCAGAGCAGGGCTTTATAGGCAGGAAATCCGGAAATAGCGTCGTAATTGTCGAGGTCCGTCAGACTCGTTCACGCAGGCGCTCCTCCACTCGGTCGAGCCCAGGGCGCCGCCGCCTGCCCCGCTCGCCTCCACCGCGCCCGCGACGATGTCGTCGCTGACGGCCGCATACATCCCGACCTCTCCCCGCGCCGTCCTGATCAGGACCTTGTCTCCGTTCGCAATTCCCCGTTTTGCGGCGTCTGTGCTGTTGATCATGACCGTCGGCGCCGGCAGCTCGTGGCCTAAGGCGCCGATGGAGTGGTGCAGGGTATGGAGGTCGACATTGTGGCGCGCCCCGGAATTGAAGACAAGGGGGAAGGCTGAGGCCAGCTCGGGTTGTGAGGCCGGGCTTTCCCTCGGCTCGATATAGCGGGGCAGCGGATCGTAGCCGTATTCCTCGAGCAGGGTCGACGCTATCTCGAATTTCCCGCTCGGGGTCTCGAATCCGGGCGCGCCGTCGGCCCGCAGCATGCCTTTTTCCCACTTCCTGTACTGCATCATCACGGGCGGTACCTGGACCATGCCTCCCGCGTTCCTCACGTCCCGGAGGGTGAACCCGGAGCCGGAGAGCACGTACGACAGAAGCTCTTCGCTGTCCTGCGGATAGAGGTGGCCGTACCCGAGGCGGGCAGCGAGCTCCGCCAGGATAAAAAAGTCATAACGCGCCTCGCCGACCGGTGCCGCCAGTCTCTCCCGGATCCTGAAGACGGAATCGTAGACCATGTACGACTCCGTTTCGTAGTAGGTCGACGCGGGGAGAACGATATCGGCGTAGGCCATGTCCGCGGTCCACTGGCGGTCGATGCAGACCAGGAAATCGAGGGCGTTCAGGGTCTTTCTCCAGACGGCCGATCGCGGCCACGAGGTGATGATCGATGCCCCGAGGCTTATGAGCATCCTGATGCGGTAGGGGTCCCCGTCGATGACCGCCCGGGGAAGGGCAATGGCGTGGAATTCGCCTCGATATCGGGTATAGAGGGGAAACGCGTTGTGACCGGCCGCCTTGAGGACATCGGGGTTGGCGACGAGCCCTGTGCGGTTGATGGGGAACCTGTTTTGCCTCATCTTGAAGCACTGGCCGCCCGGAACATCGAGTTGGCCCGCGAGGGCCAGCAGGATATAGACGGCCCTTACGGTCTGGACCCCATTGCCGTTGTACTCCAGGCCGCTGTACATGACGGGCGCGACACCGTCGGCCGCCGCCACCGCCCTTGCAAGAGAGCGGACGGTCTCGGCGGGAACGCCCGTCACGCTTTCCACGTAGTCCGGCCTGAAATGGTGGACGTAGTCGCTGAAGTCATCGAAGCCGGCCACCCAGTTCCTGACAAACCCCTCGTCGTACAGCTCCTCGTCGATCAGCACGTGACACATGCCAAGGGCCAGACAGCAGTCCGTGCCGGGCCTGATGGGAATCCATGCGGCTCGCGGATATCTCGCCATCGCCGTTTTTCGGGGGTCGATCACGACGATCTCCGCTCCCCGATTATGGGCGGCCTCGACTTTTAGAAAATCGTCGGGCGGGCAGTGGGCGGCAGGGTTCTTTCCCCAGATCAGCACTATGCCGGCGCGGTCGATATCGGAAAACATGTCGATGTACATGCTCCCCATCGTCACGTGGGGGGCAATCATGGCGAATGCGACGTAGCAGAGGGCCCCTACCCCCAGCGTGTTGGGGGAGCCGTACGGAAAGAGCACGCTGGATGCCGATGAGACGGCGACCCCCGCGGGCTGGTACACATCGCACAGGGCGCGGTCGAAGCTTCCGCTCCCCGTGTAGACGGCGGCCGACTCGGGACCCGATTCCCTCTTTACCTGCAGGAGCCGGGCAACGATCTCCTCATACGCCTCGTCCCAGGAGATCCTCTTGAACGCATAGACGCCCTTCGGTCCATTCCTTCGCAGGGGATAGGGGATTCTGTCCCTGGAATAGAGTATCTCCGGCGAGCGCTCCCCCACCTTGCAGATCATGCCGAAGGGGGAATCCTCATCCGCCCTCACCGCCACATATGCGGCCTTCCCGGTCGTAGGTGACGACTACTCCGCACCCGGCCGAGCATATGCCGCACATCCCGCTTTTTTCGTTCTCTCCCCGGCGCCATCTCTCACCTGAGTGTTGTGCGCTGCCGCTGCCCGCATGCGGCCGGCGCGCGTTTCCACAAGCCCCGCACCGGCGGCCTGGCCGGCAGGGAGAAAGACCCGCCGCCGTTCTTCATATAGAGACCGACCGCGAAGTAGGAAGCAGGGTCTGTCCAGACTTCCAGCCGGCTGAAACCGGAGGCCGCCGCCATCGCGTCAAAGCCTTCGACGGTATATTTGTACGAGTTCTCCGTGTGCATGCGCTCGCAAGGCTCGAATGCGACAGATTCGTTCCCTATTCTCACCCGCTGCGCCGCAAGACTCTCCAGGTGCATCTCGACCCGGGAGTGCGCCTCATTATACACGGCCACGTGGCGGAACCTGGTCAGGTCGAAATCCGCGCTCAGCTCCCGGTTGAAGCGGGCAAGGAGGTTCAGGTTAAACGAGGCGGTCACGCCTTCGGGGTCGTCATAGGCGCGATGGAGCACGTTGGGATCCTTTCGCAGATCATAGCCGATCAGGAGGCCGTCGCCCTCTTCGAGGAGGCGGTGAAACCTGCCGAGCAGCCGGGCCGCATCAGGCGGATCGAAGTTGCCGATGCTTGAGCCGGCATAAAATATGAGGCGCTTTGCAGCAAGAGGCAACAGCGGCTTGAGGCCGTCGAGGCCGGTGATGAAATCCATGGCCACGGCGTGCACGGAGACGTGAGGGAAGCTGTCCGCCACGTCGAGGGCGGCGCTTCGGAGGAATTCGGCGGAAATGTCGAGAGGGACGAACGCCGACGCCTGTCTCGTACCGAGCAGGAGGCGCCCCTTCCCGCAGGCCCCCGCGCCCGGTTCGATGATACACAGGTCCGGTCCGATCCGGTCGAGGATGGTCCGGCTATGCTGCTTCAGGATAGCGGTCTCCAGCCGGGTCGGATAATAGTCGGGGAGCTCGCAGATCCGGTCGAAAAGCCTCGATCCTTCGGCATCGTACAAGTATTTGGGAGGTATCCTCTTCGGCGAGCTTCTCAGTCCCGCGAGCACTTCCTCTTCCATGGTACGGCCATCGGCCTCGACCGTGGTAAAGCTTACCCGGCTTCGCTGACCGACGAGCTCCGCTGTCTCCGTTCGGCTGATATCCATGGTCGGCTCCTTACTTGTTGCATAAGAGGCACGCGAGCCCCGGAACCCTGATGTACCGGACGCGTTCGCGGGCTATGAGGACTTGTGAGAATATAATCACCCCACCGGGTCACGTGCAGCCCGCGCCCTTGAAAACACCGCCCCGCTTTTGCAAGGGCCGACAGGCCAGGGCCATCCGAGAGGCAAAGCGAAAGGGAGAAGCGGGAGCACTCCCGGGGAAAAACGGCATCTCTTGACTTTTCCTCGCTGTCGGCATATAAATCTAGCCAGATGCAAAAGAAGAAAAGTACAATGTCCACGACAAGGTTTGTCAAAGCTGTTTCGATCGTTCTCGGATTAATCTTCCTGTTCAGCATCTTGACCGTAGAGTCTCATGCGCGCGAAACAGGGAGCCTGGCGGCCAGATTACCGACGATCATCGACGGCACTATCGAATTTGCCGTCGCCATCAACGATAAGGTTGATTTTTACGTGTTCAGGGCAATAGAGTATCTCCCCCTTGCCCTCGATATACTCTTTATAAATAAATCCACGATCCCACCTCAGATATACAGAGGTCCTCCGGCTCTCGCTTTCTAAGTTCACCCGTTTTTCGCGTTGGTGCTTTTGGGCTCGACCTTATGCGGCCGGACCCGGTTTTACACGGTGAACGTTCCCGAAGGAGGGCAAAAAATGAAAACAATCCTGTTTTTTGGTGTACTTGTGGTTTCTCTCCTGTTGATCGCAGGCACCGCCTCGGCCCGGGGCGGAGGCGGCCACGGCGGTGGCGGGTTCCACGGCGGTGGCGGGTTCCATGGCGGAGGCAGCTTTCACGGTGGAGGCTTTTACGGAGGCGGGTTCCATGGAGGCGGCCATTGGGGCGGCCGGGCTTACGCCTGGGGTAGGCCGGTATATGGAGGGGGATATTATGCGCCGTTTTACTCGTCCTATCCGTACTATTCGGCGTGGGTACCCGGCTACTGGACGCAAGAGTGCACACCCGAATACTGCCAGCCGGTGTGGGTGCCGGGATACTGGCGGCGCTGATAAAGAAAGGCGCGTCGGTAAGCTTCCGGTTTAGGGTGAGGCGGAAAGGCCGAGCGCATGGTCCTTAACCCGAGAGAGTGCCGTTGAATAAGGAGACGTCCGTGAAGATAAGGCTTGCCTCACCTGCCGCTCTGCTCGTGCCCCTCTTTCTCATCTGTCTGGCCGGGGCCGGCACCGCCGCCGAGCCCCTCACCTGGCAGCAGGTGAGGACCAGGTTCATCGCCGTGAACCCGACCCTTCTCGCGGGACGGCTGGGCATCGAGGAGTCGAAGGCGCAGGAGATCACGGCTTACTTGCGCCCGAACCCGTTCGTCACGGCCTCGACGGACTATATCCACCCCACGAGGTCCCACGGCGCCCTCGATGACGCGCAGCCTTCCGTCTCGGTGAGCTACCTGATCGAGCGGGCGAACAAGCGGGGCCTCCGGCTGGAGACGGCGCGGAAGGGGACGGCCGTCGCGTCTTCCCAGCTTGCCGACCAGGAGAGGACGCTCCTGTTCGCCCTGCGGAGCGCCTTCATCCAGGTGCTCCAGCAGAAGGCGGTCCTGGACCTCGCGAGGGAGAACCTCACCTATTACGACCACGTCCTCGATTTAAGCGCCGAGCGCTTCAGGACAGGGGATATCGCCCGCATAGACTTAGACCGCCTGCAGCTGGGCCGTGTCCAGTATGAATCGGACGTCCAGACCGCCGTCGTCAACCTGCGCACGGCGAAGATCCAGCTCCTCACGCTCCTGAACGACCGGACGCCCGTCGAGACCTTCGACGTGACGGGACCCTTCGACTTCGCAGAAGCTCTTCCGCCCCTGCCCGAGTTCCGCGCCATGGCCCTGGAGACGAGGCCCGACCTCCGGGCAGCCGTGCAGTCTATCGACCAGGCAAAGTCCGCCCACCAACTCGCCGAGGCGAACGCCTCGACAGACCCGACCATCGGCATAGACGCAGGACGGCTCCCCCAGAACGCCACGCCGAGCAGCTATTGGGGGGTGAGCGTCAGCATCCCGCTTACGCATCTTCGACAGGAACCAGGGGGAAAGGCTCCGCACCAAGCTCGACATCGGCCGCAGCGAGCGGCTGCGCGACGTCATAGAGGCGCAGGCTTACAGCGATGTCGACTCGGCCCACGCCACACTCCTGAGCACCGTGATACTCTTGAAGCCCTACAAGACGCACTACCTCAAGCAAGCGGTGACGGTCCGCGACACCGTGACCTTCTCCTACGAGCGAGGCGGCGCATCGCTGCTCGACTTCCTCGATGCCCAGCGCAACTACCGGAGCGTCCGGCTCGCCTACCTGAACCTCGTGGGTTCTTATTTGTCCGCCGCGGCCCAGATGAACCTCGCCGTTGGCCGGGAGGTTATCGAATGAAACGTCTGGTCTTCTCCGCAATCCTTTGTCTCGCCCTTATCCCCTTTCTTGCCGCGTGCGGCAGGAAGGTGGAGGCGGACCTCGGGGCGCCGCCCAAGGCTGAAGTCGAGCAGGAAGAAGACTCCGGCACGTTCAGGGTAGCCCACCCGGAGCAGTTCCCCCTGGTTGCAGCCGCCGAGCACAAGGCCACCCCCGAACTGACCGTGACGGGCGCGGTCAATCCCGACGTCTCCCGCTCCGTGCCCGCCGTCTCACTGGCCTCCGGCCGCGTGGTGGAGGTCAAGGCCCGCCTGGGGGATACGGTGAAGAAGGGGCAGCTCCTCCTGAAGGTGCGGAGCGCCGACATCTCCGGCGCCTTCTCCGAGTACCGGAACGCCGTCGCCGGTGAAGGGCTGGCACGAAAGCAGATGGAGCGCGCGAAGCTCCTCTTCGAGAAGGGGGCGATCGCCAAGAAAGACCTGGAAGTGGCGGAAGAAGTGGAGGAGACGGCCCTCGTCAGCCTGGACGCCACCGTCCAGAAGCTTAAGGTCCTCGGCGTGACGGACCTCACGAGGCATCCGGACGGGATCGTCGATGTCTACGCCCCCATCTCGGGCGTCATCATCGAGCAGAACGTGACCGCCGGCTCGGGCGTGAAGACCCTCGACAACTCGCCGAACCTCTTCACCATCGCCAACCTCGACTCTGTCTGGATCATGTGCGACGTCTACGAGAACGACCTCCCCTTCGTCCGCCTCGGCGAGTACGCGGATGTGCGCCTGAACGCCTACCCCGACAAGGTGTTCAAGGGCCGCATCAGCAACATCGCACCCATCCTCGACCCCGCCATCCGCACCGCGAAGGTGAGGCTGGAGATGAAAAATCCGGGGCTCATGCGCATCGGCATGTTCGCGACCGCCACCTTCTTCGGCCATGAGCAGGAGACGTACTCCGTGGTCCCGGCCTCCGCGATCCTCCATCTCCACGACCGCGACTGGGTCTACGCGCCCTTGCAGGGCAATGAGTTCCGGCGCATCGAGGTGAAAGCCGGCCGGATGCTTCCCGGCGCCATGCAGGCGGTGACGGGGATAAAGCCGGGCCGGAAAGTGGTGGCGAACGCCCTGGCCCTCGAAGCTACCGCGGAGCAATAGATGATACGGGCCGTTGTCGATTTTGCCCTGAACAAGCGCCTCCTCGTGCTCGCTTTCGCCCTTCTGCTCTTTGGCGGCGGTGTGATGGCCTTCCGTCATCTTCCGGTCGAGGCCTATCCCGATGTCGCGAACAACTATGCGTGGGTCATCACGCAGTGGCCGGGCCGCGCCGCCGAGGAGATCGAGCAGCAGGTCACCATCCCGATCGAGACCGTGATGAACGGCATCCCCCAGCTCTCCCATCTGCGGTCGGTCTCGCTTGCCGGCCTGTCCGTCGTCATCCTCATTTTCGACGACAACTCGGACAACGCATGGAACCGGCAAAAGGTGCTGGAGCGCATCTCCATGGTCACCCTTCCCGCGAGCCTTCAGCCCAGCATCGGCCCCGACTTCAGCCCGGTGGGACAGATATACTTTTACACGTTGAGGAGCACCAATCCACGATATGACGCTATCGACCTGAAGTCCCTGCAGGATTGGGTGCTCGTGAAACAGTTCAAGACCGTGCCGAACGTCGTCGATGTATCGAGCTTCGGCGGTCCCACCAGGGAATACCAGGTGCGCGTCGACCCGGCCAAGCTCGTCTCCTACGGCCTGAGCATAGGCCAGGTGGAGCAGCAGCTGGTCAACAATAACGTGAACGCAGGGGGGAGCTTCATCGAGGCCGGCATGCAGCAGATCAACGTGCGGGCCGTCGGGTTGATCCGCAACGTCCGGGATATCGAGGAGACGGTCGTCACCACAAAAAACGGCACGCCGGTGCGGGTCAGGGACATCGCCACGGTGTCGCAGGGTCCGAAGATACGCCTGGGCCAGTTCGGCAGGGCGATCCACCGCCAGGACGGCCGGATCATCGATAACAGCGATGTCGTCTCGGGTATTGTGCTGATGCGGAAAAATGCCGACTTCGATTCGACCCTCGAAGGCGTCCACAAGAAGATCGAGGAGCTGAACAGCCGCATCCTGCCCCCGGGCGTGAAGGTCGTCCCTTTCAACGACCGGAGCGACCTCGTCCACCACACGACGCATACGGTCCTCCGCAACCTCACGGAAGGCCTCATCCTCGTGACGGTCGTGCTCCTCTTCTTTCTCGGGAATATCAGGGGCGCCCTGATCGTGGCGCTCACCATCCCCTTCTCGCTCCTCTTCGCGTCGATCTGCCTCGACCTCCGCCATATACCGGCGAACCTGCTCTCCTTAGGCGCCCTCGACTTCGGCATGGTCGTCGACGGGACGGTCGTGATGGTGGAGAACATCATCCGCCACCTGGGGCATAAGGACCCGGCATCGGGCGTGAAGGACAGGATCAGGGCCGCCTCCCACGAAGTGCAGAGACCCGTCTTCTACGCCATTGCCATCATCATCAGCGGCTACCTGCCTATATTCACCCTCCAGCGCGTGGAAGGCCGCCTGTTCACACCCATGGCCTGGACGGTAGGGTTTGCGCTGCTCGGCGCCATGGTATTCTCCATCACCATCGCCCCGGTCCTTGTCAGCTTCTTATTTAAGAAAGAGACACCGGAGTGGCACAACCCGGTGGTTGTCTGGCTCACGAAACGGTACCGGAAGTGTCTCACCTGGTCTATCCATCACCGCATGACGATGGTCGGAATTGCGGTGCTCGCCCTGGGCGGCAGTATTTGCCTTGCAATGAGCGGCGTGATCGGGTCGGAGTTCCTGCCTCACCTCGATGAGGGGGCGATCTGGGTGCGCGGCACCCTTGCGCCGAGCACAGGGCCGACCGAGGGCATCCGGGTCGCGAACGAGACCCGGGTGGTGCTCGCCTCGTTCCCCGAGGTGACGATCGCAACCAGCCAGGTGGGGCGACCCGATGACGGGTTGGACACCACAGGTTTTTTCAACACCGAATACTGCGTGGCCCTCAAGCCCAGGGACCAATGGCGCCCGGTCTTCCATCAGGAAAAGGAGGAGTTGATCAGTGCCATGAACAGGCAGCTCAGAAAGATTCCCGGCGTGATCTGGAACTTCTCCCAGCCCATTCAGGACAACATGGAAGAGGCGGTGAGCGGGGTCAAGGGGCAGCTTGCCACGAAGATCTACGGTGACGACCTGAAGGTGCTCGAAGCCAAAGGCGAAGAGATAGTCCGGGTTATGCGGCATGTCAGGGGGATCAAGGACCTGGGGCTGTTCCGTGTCATCGGCCAGCCGAATTTGAATTTCGTGGTGGACAGAAAAGCTGCCGCCCGGTACCAGATCAACGTGGCCGACGTGCAGGACGCCGTGCAGACCGCAATAGGCGGCGCTGCCCTCACCCAGGTGCTGCAGGGCGAGCAGCGCTACGACCTCGTCATGCGCTACCTTCCCCCGTTCCGGGATACCAAGGAGGCACTGGAAAAGGTGCGGCTTCTCAGCCCTTCCGGCGAGCGGGTATCCCTCAGCCAGCTCTGCAAGATAGAGACACGTGATGGCGCGGCGGAGATCTATCGCGAGGGGAACAAGCGCTACGTGGCGATAAAGTTCAGCGTCCGGGGTCGCGACCTCGGGAGCGCCGTCAAGGAAGCAATGGCAAAGGTAGAGAAACAGGTGAAGCTCTCGTCCGGATATTATATCGATTGGTCGGGCGAGTACGAGAGCCAGCAGCGGGCCGCGGCACGGCTGGCCGTCGTCGTGCCCCTCACGATCTTCCTCATATTCCTGATCATTTACTTCGCCTTCGGCTCTGCAAAATGGGCCTGCCTCAATCTGGTCACCGTAGCCATGGCGCCGATCGGGGGGCTGCTTGCGCTGCTCGTGACAGGCACGTATTTCAGTGTCTCCTCCGGCGTGGGATTTTTGGCCCTCTTCGGGGTCTCCGTGCAGACCGGTGTGGTGATGGTCGTCTATATCAACCAGTTGCGCGCGAGAGGCTATTCGATAGTCGACGCGGCCATCGAGGGGGCGACGCGGCGCCTCCGGCCCATCATGATGACCATGCTCGTGGCCACCCTCGGATTGTTGCCGGCAGCCATGTCCCATGCCATCGGGTCCGATTCGCAGCGGCCCTTTGCCATCGTCATCGTGGGCGGGTTGATCACCGACCTGGTGTTGTCCATCTTCCTGCTCCCCACTTTTTACGTCTGGTGGGCCAGGCCCACAGACCAACTGCCAAAGCCCGAGGAGTCGCGGAGCATCGATGCCGGAGACGAGGTCAGGGAGGGCGTCTAAGCGCCGACTTCGCGGGTTCGCCACCACCGGTTGCGCGGGCAAGGCCCCGTCAAAACAGATTGCTCTTTAAAATCTTCCGCCATAGCTGTAGAATAGCCGGATATGGTTGACGACATGCAATCGGTCGTTCGCGACTGTCTTTCCGGCAACGAGGCTGCCTGGAGCGCCTTTTTCACCGAGTACGCCTCCATCGCCATGAATATCCTCAACCGCAGGCTGGGAGACCTTTCACTGGACGAAAAGGAAGACATTATCCAGAATACGTTTTCGAAGCTGTTGAAGGGAGGCTTGAAGAATTTTCGCGGCTCGACCGTGTATGAGTTTCTCGCCTATTTCAGGAGGATCGTCATGAACGAGGCGCTCACCTATCTGAAGTCCAAAAGGGGTGGGAAGATACCATCTCTCTCGATCAGGAGGCAGACCACGATCAGCCGCAATTGCTGCAACTGGAAGTGCATGACGGAAATCTGCAAGCCTATGGCGGCGCAAGGACGCATGAACAACTGCACGTGATCCAGATGGTGCTCGAAGGGTCCCCGATTGAGACGAAACAGGTGGTCCTCATGAAGATGGAAGGCTACAAAGACAGGGAGATTGCAGATATCATGGGCATTTCTCCGGGCACAGTGGCATCGAAGTATGCGCGGATAAAGGAGAGGATAAAGAAGGTACTCGACCGTACAAACTCCCGATGAGGAGCACCCGCAGAAACGCTCGCTCCTCGCCGACCACCCGCAAAGGGGCGCACGTCACCTGCTCAACCTCTTCAGCATCTCCGCATAACCCCGGTCACGCGTCTTCAATCCGGCATAGGCCCACATAGCCTTTTCTTTATTCCCCTGCGCCAAATATGCCAGCCCGAGCTGATAATACGTGTCTGCGTCCTCCGGGTCGAGGGTGAGCACTTTTTCGTACGTCTTTATTGCTTCCCCATACTCTCCTCTTGTTTCCAGATTCGATGCCAGGCCGAAGAGGGCATCGGTATTCTCAGGGTTAACCTTCAACACCTCCTCGTATTCCCGGGCTTCCAACGCATAGAGATGCTCTCTGTAGTATGCGTAGGCCAGCTCGAGGCGGGCGCCTTCCAGGCGGGGGTTGAGCTCCACGGCCTTCTTGAGGAGGCCTATCGCCTCGTCCCACCGCTGTGCATCGCGGGCGAGGATCCCCCTCAGATAAAGGTTGAGGGCCTCAGCGGAGAACTTCACGCCTTTCAGCTCGCTCAAGGGAACGGCTTTGCCTTCTTGCGCGAGCTGCTCGGCGCCGGCAACAGGCGCCGCCAGGCTTATCCTTTTTTCTTGTGCGACGAGGAAGCCTACCAGTTTTCCCTGCCCGTCGACTATCGCGCCCCGGGCAGCATTGGTGGTGAGAGTTGCAAGCTGGATGTACTGTATGGGGCCGCCGCTACGTCTGCCCGGCACCTGTTTGAAATCGCTTACGAGCGATTCCTTGAATGCTTTCTTTCCCCTGGCGCGGTCCGTGACGAGGAACACGGTCTGCCCGATGCTGATCTCACGTATATCGGCCGCCGGGATAGAGGGGAGCGAATCGTTCTCTATTTTCATCACCGCGAGGTTCCTCTCCTCGTCTCTCCACACACGCGTCGTCCTGTAGGTCTTTCCATCCCGCGAGGTGATTTGAATTGTGCTGGCGCCTACCAATTGGGAGAGATTCGATGCGATGAGCCCTTTGGAGTTCACGACGACGCCCTGAGCCTCGTTTACCACTGTTCCGCGGTCATCGAGCGCCCGCACCTCGACGAATGAGTTCGCGTCCACGGGAGGCACCAGTCCGGCCGGGGCCTCGTGTCTCACCATAAAGAGGCTGACCAGTATCGCAACACACGCGGTCGCGAGACCGACGGCTGAGTATTTCCATTGCCTTGCGGGGAAGACAACCAACGCTTTAAGTCTTTCGATGAACGACCCGGCGCCGCGGCCTTTCCCCGTTTTTTTTTCGGTCGCCTGACGAAGCGCCCTCAGTCGCCCGCTCAGACTCGGGAGAAAGCTTCAAAGGATGGGCGCGGTAATAAAGCAGCTCTTTCATGTCGTTGAGCTGCTTCAGGCAATAAAGGCACGTCCGGAAATGGTTTTCCGCCCTTTGCTTCTCTTCCCCGGACAATGTGCCCTCTGCGAAGGGTCCGATCAACGCCGGGTCGAGACACTCCGGCGTCCTGAGCTTGTCAATCTCTTTGAGCGCATCCTTTATTTCTTTTTCAAATGTGTCCATGCTTTTACCCTAAAGACCACATTCAGGAGGTTTTTCTTCCCTCGGTATAAAAAAATATGTGCATCCGTCAAATCCCGGGCCGGAAAGGAGAGGTTTCGCTGCGTCGTTTTTCGCGTTTTCGCTTCAGGGGAGCCAGGGCTTCAACTGATCGACGTAGGCCTTCGGAAGCCCACAGCTTTCCGCCGCAGAGATGATTTCTTCCAGATATCCGGGCCGAGGCACACCGGGTGAGCTGTCGGCAGCTATATAAATGAGGGCCTTGATGTTTCTCCCGTCCCTGGTTTTCAATTCCACGAGGGCCTTCCGGTAGATACCCTGGCCGACCCCTTCATAACGGTCGAGGGTGCGCTCGTCTTCGTCCGTAATCCTCCAGAGCAGCCCTTCGACAGCGGACGCAGGGTCCGGTACGACCGTCGCGACGCCGTGTGAATTGATGATGAATCTGTAGGAGTCGAGCTTGGCGATGCCGATTGTTGCGGCCCGCTCGCAGCGGTTGCTCATTTGTACGAGGTCCATGTTCGACCCGTACGCGAAATAGAGGGCCATGAGCAGACCAAGAAGTCTGCCGCAATGCTTTTCCATGGTTAAACCCCGCCCCGATCCCTTTTTGCGCCGCTTTCGAAAAGGCCCGCGCTCAACTCAGAATGTAAGCGACGACGAGAGGCGTGTCAACGCCCGAAGCCGTGGAAGAAGATGGTGCGCCGCCCGTGCTGTCCTGGAAACGGGTTTTTCGCGCAAAGCTCTCGGCAGCTCATGCCCGAGGGGCTTTGTCATATAATATGGGCGGGGGACGCAGACCCACCTCAACGATGGGCACCTTTGCTGCTCGCGGGAAAAAGGGAGGGCACGAAAGAAGGCTCATGATGCATCGCCTTGTTGTTTTTGCGATCTTCCGTGCCCCTCACTTTCAAGGGGAGATAACTTCCTTCTTCAAACCGTAGCAATGAGCGTGCCATTTCCTACGAATATGCCAACATACGGAAATAACATGAGAAAGGCGTGATGAGTCGATGGCGGGACCGCAAACGTTAAGGAGAAAATGTCGAAATACGGGCTTTGGGGCCGACAAAATTGTCGCAGATCAACGCGCAGCCGGGGGAGAGGAGCGTTTCAACGCGCGTTATGAGGCCGCCTTTTTTGCCTCCGCCAATGCCTTCTCGTAGTCCGGTTCGTTCGTCATCTCCCGTACGATCTCGACGTAGCGGATGACGTCCGTCTTGTCGATGACAAAAATCGAACGGGCGAGGAGCCTCAGCTCTTTTACCAGCACGCCATAGGAGCTGCCGAACGATGCGTCCCTGTGGTCCGACAGGGTTTTCAGCGTGTCGATCCCCTCGGCAGAGCAGAACCTCGCGATGGCAAAGGGCAGGTCCATGCTGATATTGATTATCACCATATCGGGTGAGAGCGATTGGGCCTTCTTGTTGAACGTCGTTGCCTGAAGGTTGCATACGGGAGTATCGAGTGACGGCGTCACGCTTATGACCTTTACTTTCCCTGAGAAATCGGAAAGGCCGACCGGGGTGAGGTCCTTGTCGAGCACGGTGAAGGCCGGGGCTTTATCGCCGACTTTCACCTCATTGCCGACCAGCGTCAGGGGATTTCCCTTGAATGTCACGAGATCTTTTCTCTCCATTTCAACCTCTCCTTATTTGTGATATAGGGAAAATATAAGCACTCAGGCGGAGAGGGGCACGGGAAAATGCACGATCCGGCTTTACGCTGTCCGATTTTTTCGGTCCCGCCCTAAGGAGAGGAGACGTGAGGGACGGGCCAGTAGCGACCATTTCTCTTTATTAATGAGAGGGACACCCCATAGAGCCGCTCCATGGTCCGTGGGGTGAGGATCTCCTCGGTCGCCCCCTCCCCCATGACCTTCCCGTCTTTGAGGACGAGGGTCCGTGTAAAAATGGGCAGGATCTCTTCGGGATGGTGGGTGACGTAGATAAGGGCCGGGAGGCTCCTCTTTTTCCCGAGGGAGAGAAGGGACGCCAGGAACGTCTCTCGGGCGCCGGGGTCCATACCCGCGCACGGCTCGTCGAGTATGAGCAGGTAGGGCGCCGCCATAAGGGCGCGACAGATCAAGACCTTTTGCTGCTCTCCCTGGGATAGCGTGCCGAACGCCCTCGCGGCAAGATGGCTGCATCCCAGTTCCGCCAGATAGCTTTCGGCCGCCGCAAATTCGCCGGCCCCGGGCGCTTCCCACGAGAAACTCCAGAGACCGAGCTGCGCGTACTTGCCCGAGACTACGGTATCCAGGACCACTTCCCTCCTCGGTATATCGGGAAGAAGGGTCGAGGTGACCCATCCGATGCTTCTGCGCAGCACGCCCAAATCGAGAAGGGCCTCTCCGTTCCGATAGACCTCGCCCCCTCGGTTCGGCCAAAGGTCTCCGCAGACGACTTTGAGAAGGCTCGTCTTTCCGGCCCCGTTCGCCCCCAGGATAGCCCAGTGCTCCTTCGGCTTCACGGTCCACGACACGTGGTCAAGGATATTTTTTCCGTTGAGCGCGTAAGTGACGTCTTTGAGTTCCAGCAGGGGAATCTCCATGGACGTTCTCTCTTGTCGCAAAACTTATCCCCTGATAACAGAATGCCCTACGAGGAGATGTATATAACACAAAGCCGCGCCCTTTTCAATGTGCCCCGCGGCCTGATGCCTGCACGTAACGTGCAAGGGGAAAGCATCCTTCGTCCGTGCAACTTTTGCCTTCCGCAAAAACGTGTCCGCCTCCCCATTTTTTGCTTTATACTATCTTCATCGGGACCGGGTGAAGCGCGCGTGCTTCCTAATGTGTTGACTTGCCCATGTGGAGATGGTAAATGTCTTTTGCGACTCCATGCTGCACCAGGGCATCACGTGCCGCCATCGATGCTTTTTTGCGAAAGCGATTACGGGCTCCATCCCGCGGGAAGGGCGGTCTTACCCGAAAATCACGCGCCTTTCCCGGTCCGGGAGGCTCTTTTCAGCCGATGCACATGGAACGATAGCGAGGAGGGGTTCTTATGGGGAAGCTGTTCGGGACCGATGGCATAAGGGGCGAAGCGAACCGCCATCCTATGAGGTCGGAGATCGCTTTCGGGGTCGGACAGGCCGTCGCCCACCTCCTGAAGAAGGAGCACCATCGGACAATAATCATCATCGGCAAGGATACGCGCATCTCCGGTTACATGCTGGAAAGCTCGCTGGAGGCGGGCATCACCTCGATGGGCGGCCACCCTTACCTGGTCGGCGTGCTGCCTACGCCGGGGATAGCCTTTATCACACAGAGCATGCGGGCCGATGCAGGCATCGTGATCTCTGCCTCTCATAACCCTTACGAGGATAATGGAATCAAGATATTCAACGGCAGCGGCTTCAAGCTGTCCGACCAGGAGGAAAGAACCATAGAAGACCTTATCCTCAGCGGAGAGCTTGAGAATTCGCTGCCGCCGGCCCGCGAGATGGGACAGGCCTTCCGCATGGAAGACGTGAACGGCCGGTACATCGTATTTCTGAAGAACACCTTCCCCCGCGATCTCTCCATGGAGGGGATGAAGATAGTCCTGGACGTCGCCAACGGCGCCACCTATAAGATTGCGCCCGTTGCATTTGCCGAGCTGGGCGCTCAGGTGGAGGTTATCCATAACGCGCCGAACGGCCTCAACATCAATGACGGATGCGGCTCCCAGCACACGGAGGATTTGAGAAAACAGGTTGTGGAGACGCACGCGGAGTTGGGTCTCGCCTTTGATGGGGACGGAGATCGACTGATCGCCGTAGATGAAAAGGGGAACGAGGCGACAGGCGATCAGATTCTCCTCGCGTGTGCCCTTGTGCTGAAGGAACAGGGCCGGCTGAAGAACAATCTCCTCATAAGCACGATCATGAGCAACCTGGGTTTGAGGGTTGCGTGCAAGAGGCATGGCCTCGACCAGTACGCCTCGAACGTGGGAGACCGGTACGTGCTCGAAGACATGATCCGTCTGGGAGGCGTGATCGGCGGTGAAGAATCGGGGCACACGATCTTCCTCGATCACCACACCACGGGTGACGGCATCATCACGGCCATGCAGGTGGTTGCGTCCATGGTGAGGACGGGCAAGCGATTGTCCGAACTGGCGGGGATGATGGAGATTTTTCCGCAGAAGCTGATCAATGTCAACGTGAAAAGAAAACCGAGCCTCGACAGCGTGCCGGAGATCGCGGAGGCGATCAAACAGGTGGAGCAGGAGCTGGGCGATGAAGGCCGTGTCCTCGTCCGCTACTCCGGCACACAAAATATGTGCCGCGTCATGGTCGAGGGGCCATCCACCGCGATCACCGAGAAATATTGCAGCCAATTGGCTGCAATCGTCGAGGGCGCCCTGGGCTGACGCCCCGGCCTTCCTTAACCCGTTTTTTTCCCAAATTCGCACCTTGCCATGAGAAAGATCTCTCATTTCCCGACAGCGCCCGCGCCGCAACTCTACTCCGCTGCCATTGCTTTTTGTCTTGACATAAATTTTCAATGCATATACAATCTGTCTTTATAGTTTTGTAATAATTTTCACAAATAAAAAGAGAGGTTCCTCATGAAGCTGGAAGGAAAGAACGCAGTCGTAACCGGCGGTGGGAGGGGCGTAGGACGCGCACTCTGTGTCGCTTTTGCGAAGGAAGGCGCGAACGTCGTCGTCAATTATGCGGGCAACGAGAAGGCTGCGAAGGAAGTAGTGGGGATGGTCGAGGCCCTGGGGAGAAAGGCGGTTGCCGTTCAGGGCGACGTGGGCAAGTGGGAGGACGCGCAGAAAATCATCGACACGTGCGTGCAGAACTTCGGCTCTATCCATGTGCTCGTCAACAATGCCGGCATATCGAAGCCCGCCATGCTCCACAAGCTGTCGGACGAGCTTTGGGACGAGGTCGTGAACGTGCAGATGAAAGGTCCGTGGCATTGCATCAAAGCCGCTTCCAAGTACTTCATGGAGCAGAAATACGGACGGATCGTCAACGTCACCTCGGTCGCGGGCATCGTGGGGACCACGGGCCAGATCCATTATGCCGCTGCAAAAGGCGGTGTGGTCACCCTCACCAAATCCGCGGCGCGGGAGCTTGCCCGTTATAATGTCACCGCGAACGTGATCTCTCTCGGCATCGTCACGACGGAAATGACCACCACTTTGCAGAACGACGAGAAGCTCAAGGAGATATATCTGAGACGGATTTTGCTGAACAAGTATGCGGAGCCGGAAGACGTCGCGCCCGCGTTCGTATTCTTGGCTTCCGACGACGCAAGGTATATCACCGGCCAGCTCCTGTGCTGTCGACGGCGGCTACGGAATGACGTAGAAACGTGTGGGGGAGGAGGCTCGATGGGCGAAGGCCCATCGAGGGGGCGCGGGAGCCACGGCAGAATAATGGGTGTGATAGGCAACGTAGCGTTGAAATAAAACTACCTGGAGGTGTTTCATGGCTGGTGTACCAACTTCAATAAAGACATGGCAGATGGTGGTGCCGTTCTCGAAAAACAGGGAGACGGGAGAAGTCACCCAGGGCAAGCTGGAGAAGACCGAGATACCCGTACCGGCGCTTAAGGATGGAGAGGTCCTTGTCGAAGTGGCGGGCTGCGGCGTCTGCCATACCGATCTCGGCTATTTTTATGATGGTGTCCCCACCGTCAGCAAGCCCCCATTGACCCTCGGACACGAGATCAGCGGGACCGTGGTGGCGGGCGATCCGGCGTGGATGGGAAAAGAGGTTATCATCCCTGCGGTCATGCCGTGCCGGCAGTGCATCCTCTGCAAGACGGGCCGCGGCAACAGGTGCCTCGCCCAGAAGATGCCCGGCAACAGCCTGGGGATTTATGGCGGCTTCTCGAGCCATATACCGGTGCCGTCTATCGACCTCTGCCTCGTCGCGGACAAGGCGGGGTATCAGCTCGAGCAGCTTTCGGTGATCGCCGACGCAGTGACCACCCCTTATCAGGCCTCGAAAAGAGGCGACCTGCAGCCCGGCGACAATGTCATCGTCATCGGGGCCACCGGCGGGGTTGGCGTCTATATGGCGCAAATGGTAAAGGCCCTGGGGGCGAAGACGGTGATCGGCATCGCAAGGAACCCCGAGAAACTGACACGGGCCCTTCAGTACGGCTGCGACCACGTCATCAGCACCTTGGACAAGGTGAATAAAGACGTCGTCGGAGAATGGCGGAGCTATTGCAAGAGCAAGGGCCTTGCCAATACGGGATGGAAGATCTTCGAGGTGACGGGGACGAAAGCCGGGCAAGACCTCGCGCTCGACCTCCTTTCCTTTGTCGGTAAACTGATTATGGTGGGCTTCGGCATGTCAAAGAGCGAGTACATGATGTCCAAGCTTATGGCGTTTGATGCGGAGATCATAGGGACATGGGGCTGCCTGCCCGAATACTATCCGATTGTCCTCGATATGGTGCTGAGGAAGAAGATCGTGATAGACCCGTTCGTTGATGTGCGGCCGATGAGCACCATCGCAGCGACGTTCGACGAGATTCACAAGGCGGGATCGCCGGCAAAGAGGGTTGTCCTGAAGCCGGATTTCTAAGAAAACTATAAAATACCAGGAGGAGCACTATGTCACTCAGTTGGATGCCGAGAGAACATGGATTGAAGGACCATGACAGACATGGTAAAGAGAACTGGGGCACCGAAGCCCCGTGCACGGTGTACGAAAAGAAGCCTTTGACGGACCCGAAGGGAAACGTGATCCCGGGTCTCTACACGGCCTGGATCAGGCTGAACAACCCGGCCCAGTATAACTCCTACACCACCGAGATGGTGAAGGGCGTCATCGCCGGCTTCGAGAATTCCTCGACGGACCGCGAAATCGTCGCAGTAGTCTTTACCGGCACCGGTCCGAACGCCTTCTGTACGGGCGGCAACACGAAAGAGTATTCGGAATATTACAGCATGCGTCCGGAAGAGTACGGCGCCTACATGGAGCTCTTCAACAATATGGTTGACTCCATCCTCATGTGCAAGAAGCCGGTCATCTGCAGGGTGAACGGCATGAGGGTCGCCGGCGGCCAGGAGATCGGTCTTGCCTGCGACATCGCCGTATCATCCGACCTTGCCATATACGGTCAGGCCGGTCCCCGTCACGGTTCCGCCCCGGTCGGCGGCTCGTCCGACTTCCTGCCATGGTTCCTGTCCGCATGAAGATGCGATGTGGAACTGTGTGAGCTGCGAAATGTGGTCCGCGTACAAGATGAAGGCAAAGAACCTGATCTCCAAGACGCTTCCGGTCCTGAAGGACGACAAGCGGCAATTGGGTCAGGAACCCGCAGATCATTACCGACAACTTCGTCAAAAACGGCGAGATCGTTTACGGCGAGTACAAGACCGGCGACGAGGCCAAGCAGGCGCGCAACTGGGTAAACGACAAACTGAAGAACAACCAGTATGACTTCTCTCTCCTCGATGCCGAAGTCAATCGCATCATCTGGATATTCGCAAACCTGTTCCCCGGCTGTCTGATGAAATCGATCGACGGTATCAGGCAGAAGAAGAAGTCTTTCTGGGATGCCATGAAGAACGACCACAGGTACTGGCTGGCCACCAACATGATGGGCGAGGCTTTCCTCGGCTTCGGCGCTTTCAACACGAAGAAGATCACGGGCGTCGACACCATCGATTTCATCAAGAACCGCCAGCTCATTGCCCAAGGCGCGCTGAACGACGAGAAGTACATGGAAGAAATCATGGGGAAACCGCAGGCGAAGTAGAAAGAGCGAAAAAAGAGGGGGGCTTTTTGCCCCCCCTTTTTTTTCAGGCCCGAAGGCTCAAAAGAAGCCCCTGCCCGGGGCCATAGACGGAAGAAGGGGGAATACACATGGCTTTTCAATTGATCAAGTATGAAAAGAAGGGCAAGGTGGCGACGATCACACTCAACGCACCTCCGCTCAACTGGCTGACGATCGCGATGATGAAAGAGATCAACGAAGCCCTTATGGATGTGTTGAAGGATGTATCACTCCAGCTCCTGGTCTTCGATCATGCGGGGGAAAAGGCCTTCTCCAGCGGCGCGGCCGTGGAGGACCACACGGAAGACAAGGTGGACGAGATGATCGACGTGTTCCACCGGATGTTCCGGCACATGGTCGAGATCGATATCCCCATCGTGGGCGTGGTGAACGGCGTGGCCCTCGGCGGAGGGTGCGAGCTGATCAGCCTTTTGCGACATGGTGATCGCATCGGAGAGGTCGAGGCTCGGACAGCCGGAAATCGCCGTGGGCGTCTTCCCGCCTGTTGCCGCTGCCTGGTTCCCGAAGATTATCGGTCTGAAAAAGACCTATGAGCTTCTGCTCACGGGAAAGATGATCAGCGCGAAAGAAGCGGAAGCCATAGGGCTCGTCAATGCGGTCGTACCGGCCGAGACGTTCAGGGAAGGGGTCGATAAGTTCCTCGCCGACCTGCTCAACAAGAGCAGGCCCGTGAGCGTCTGGACGAAGAGGGCGATAAAGGCCGGACTGAGCCTCGACTTCAGCCAGGCCCTTGAGGCATCGGAAATCATCTACATGAAGGGGTGCATGGCCACGAAGGACGCAAGGGAGGGTATTACCGCATTCCTGGAAAAGAGAAAGGCTGTCTGGAAGGACGAGTAGCAGCTCCACGCCATGACATTCACGCCGGGAGAAGAGATCCGGACACGGATCGACAGGTTAAGACCACTCATGGAAAAGAGCCGTCTCGACGCGGCTTTTTTTCATTATAAGATCGATTACTATTATCTCTCCGGCACCATGCAGGACGCGTTCCTCCTTGTGCCCCTCGAACGCGACCCCGTGCTCTTTGTGAGAAGGGACCTGAAGAGGGCGAGGCGGGAATCTCCCCTGGAAGAGGTGATACCCCTCAAGGCCCTGGAGGAGATCATACCCTACGTGGCGGGGATGAGAAGGATCGGACTGCAGCTCGACGTGATGCCCTACAATATGGTGATGAAGTACAGGGACCTGCTGCCGGGACCGGAGTTCGTCGACGCGTCGCCCATGGCAAAGGCGGTGAGAAAGAAGAAATCACCCTTCGAGATCACACTCATGGAGAAGGCCGCGGCGATCGCGAAGAAGGTGTACGCCAAGATCCCCGAGGTCTTACACGATGGGATGAGCGAGATCGAGCTGGGCGGTCTGCTGGAGGCTTATGCCAAGCCCCTCGGCCATGAAGGCATCTTGCGCATGCGGTCTCTCAACTACGAACCCTACACGTGGCACATACTGAGCGGCCGTACGGGCAGTATCGTGAGCCAGGCCGATTCCCCCATGGGGGGGCTCGGGCTTTCGCCCGCCTTCCCCGTGGGGGCGAGCAGGAAAAAGATGCGCAAAGGCGAGCCCATTCTCGTCGATTTCGGCATCAATTATCACGGCTACCACATGGACCTCACAAGGATGTACGCGCTGGGTCACATGCCCGATCAATTCATCCGGGCATACGAGGTGTGCAAAGAGATAGAGCACGCGGTGCTCGAACGGGCGCTTCAGGGGACGGCCGCCTCGGAGCTCTTCCGGTATTCACAAGAGCTCGCGGAAAGTTCGGGGTTCGGCCAGTATTATCTCGGATACGAACAGCATAAAGTCAATTTTCTCGGACACGGCATAGGCATCGAGCTGAGCGAGCTCCCTTTCCTCGCCCCGAGGCATGATTACCCCCTGGAAGAGGGAATGACCTTTGCAATCGAGCCAAAGATGGTCTTCCCCGGCAAGGGCGCGTGCGGCATAGAAGATACGGTCCTCATGGAAAAGACAGGTTACCGGATCCTCTCGGATATAGATGACCGCATTGTCGTCATATAAGGTCCTCCTCTCGACAGGCTCCCTCTCCCGGCTCTCTTTGAAAGAGATTTTTCTCCTCGCCAGGGAGACGGGTTTCGACGGGTGCGATCTCGTTATTCAGCAGCACCTCGACCATAGCGCGTACAGAGAGACGCTTCAGGAATGTGTCGCCATTCTCCCCGTCCATGCGCTCCACGTTCCCTTCGAAAGGCTTAAGCTCTGGGGCAAGCCGGTCGAGGCGCTTGTCAGGAGCGTCGCTCTTGCGAGAGAATTTGATATCCCCGTGGTAAATTTCCATCCCCCGTCCTGGTTCCATCTGGAGATCGGCTTTCTGAAGTGGTTCAGAAAGGTGAGGGACTTTCAGAAAGAGCTTCGGTGCGAAAAGGTCTGCGTGGCATTGGAGAATATGCCCCTCACGGAGGGGGAGATAAAAAGAAGGCCGTACCTCCTCAACAATTTTAATGATATGATAAAGTTCGGCATGGAGAGAAACCTCTACTTCACCTTTGACACGACACACGTCGCCACATTCGAGCATGAGGTGGTTGACGCGTTCCTCGCCTATCATAAAACCGGCAGGCTGACACACATCCATATGAGCGACCATGCCTCCGAGCGGAGCCACCTCTTTCCCGGCGCGGGGAACCTCCCCCTCGCGGAGCTGCTCCGGACCATGGACGCACGCGGCTACGACCGGGCCGTGAGCCTGGAAGTGGCGCCCGATGAGCTGCCTGCAGTGCGGGGCCGTCTGGAGGCCGTTCTCCGTGAGGCATCCTCCTTTCTGAAGGGGCATAGGGGAAGCGATAGAGATGGGCGGACTTAAGCAAAAATCGACCTACATGTGCGAGTCCTGCGGGCACGAAACCTACAAGTGGATGGGGAAATGCCCGAGATGCGGCGGATGGGACACAATAAAAGAGATCAAGGTGGAGCCCGAGGAAAACCGGGAGCGCGACAGGGCGCGGCCGGTCGTCATCGCGGACGACGAGGTCACGGAAGAGAGGGTCACCCTCGGCATCGAGGAGATGGACCGCGTCCTCGGCGGCGGGCTGACAAAAGGCTCTTCGATACTCCTCGGGGGAGACCCGGGCATCGGCAAGACCACCCTCTCTTTTGCCGTCGCGGAAAAGCTTTCCGGCCTCGGGGTCGACGTCCTGTATGTATCGGGCGAGGAATCGTTGAGGCAGCTTGCGGGCAGGAAGAAGCGCCTGGGCTTGAAATCGGCGTTTTCACTGCTCGCGACAAATCAGCTCGGCGACATCCTTGAAGCGGTCAAGGAGAAGAGCTACGGCCTCGTTATCATAGATTCCATCCAATCGATCTACAATACCAGGTTGGCTTTTCTGCCGGGGAGCGCGAGCCAGATCAGGGATGTCAGCTCGAGACTGATCAGGGAGCTGAAACAGCAGGAGATCAGCCACATATTCATCGGGCATGTCACGAAGGAAGGGACCATTGCGGGACCGAAGATACTGGAGCACATGGTAGACACGGTGCTCTACTTCGAGGGAGACAGGATGCTGCCGTGCCGCATGCTCCGGGCCATCAAGAACAGATACGGCCCCGTGGACGAGATCGGTCTTTTCCAGATGGGCCAGGCCGGCCTGGTAAGCGTCGAGCCGTCTCTCTATTTTCTTTCGGAGCGCAAAAACGCGGGGCCGGGGAGCACGCTTTTTCCGCACGTCACCGGCTCGAGGCCGCTCGTGATAGAGATTCAGGCACTGTGTCCCAAAACGAGCTTTTCCTTTCCCAAAAAGCTGTCCATCGGCTACGACGTAAACCGCCTTTTCATCCTCACGGCTGTGCTTGAAAAGTCGCTCGGCGTGCCTTTTTTTGACCGTGATGTCTATGTCAACGTCACAGGCGGCATCAAGGTCGGTGAACCCGCGATCGACCTCGCTATCGCCGCTTCCATGCTTTCCAGCTATACAGATCGAAGCTGGGGCGACGCGGCGTTTTTCGGCGAAGTGGGTCTCACGGGCGAAATACGCCGGGTCGTCAGCATGGAGATGCGGCTCAAAGAGTGTGAGAGGCTCCACATAAAGAAGGTCTTCTGCCCATCGGGGACGGAGCACCTTCCCGGCATCGAGATAGTGCCGGTAAAACACGTGAGGGAGCTGTACGACCATCCGGCAACGCAGACAGGCAGCCATTCCGGGGCGAAGACTTAAACGAGGCAGGAAGGGGATGCCCCAAAAATGCGCTTCGGGTCCGGTACTTCTCCTGATAAGGTATCACCGCTATACTTGACAGGAAAAGTAGAACAATTTAACCTATTCGCATGAAGATCTCCACGAAGAGCAGATACGGACTCAGGGCGGTCTTCGATATCGCCTACCACTCTGCAGGTCTCTCCACCCAGGTCAAAGAGATATCCGCAAGACAGGCCATCTCTCCCCGTTATATAGAGCAGATCTTTCAAAAGCTGAAAAAGGCCGGGATCGTCAAAAGCATCAGGGGACCTTCGGGCGGGTACTACCTGGCAAGGAAGCTCGACGAGATCAGCGTCGGCGACGTCGTGAGGGCTACCGAGGGGGCCATCCGGCTCGTCCACTGCACGGGCCCGGCAAAGAACGGCGGAAAGGCGTGCGACCGCGTGCAGCAATGCGTGGTGCGGGACGTATGGACAGAGGCCACGGACAGGCTGATGACGTATCTCGATTCGGTCACCCTCCAGGACCTTTGCAGGGAAGCGCAATCAAAGGGCGTGGAGAGGCTCATCGATAAGCACCTCATGTACTACATATAGTTTTTCCGGCCGCTCCTAGAGGCTAAGGCCGCTTCGCCCTCCCCCTCCTCGCCTTAAAATCGTACAGCCCTACCTCTTTCAGCCTGGCGATGCCGACAAAAAACGTATCCCTGTTAATGCCGAGCCTCTCCATGATGACCTTCGGCTCAGGCAGCTCCGCGCCCTCCCCCCCTTCGCTCTCTTCCTTCGTCAGGTACAGGTAGAGACGGTATTCGGCGGCGGTCAGCTTCGCGTCGATCAGGTGGTCGGCCACGGCCCGCAATTTTTCGGAAGCGTTTTCGAGCCCGGTCTGCTTTATCTCCTCGGGCATATGCTCGACGCCGATCGTGTCGTCCTCGGCCATGATGTAGGCACGCTCCAGCACGGAATCGAGCTGCCTCACGTTCCCCGGCCACGAATAATCGAGCATGGCCTGAAGCGCCTCTTTCGACACAACCTTCTTGTGACCATGGGTTTCCCCCAGTTTCTTGAGGAAATGCTCGACGAGGATGGGGATATCGGTCTTCTTGTCCCTCAAGGGGGGGATAGTGAAGGCGATCACGTTCAAACGGTAATACAGGTCTTCCCGGAACATGCCCTTGGCTATCTCCGCTTCCAGCTTCTTATTCGTGGCCGCGATGATGCGCACGTCCAGCTTTATGGTCTCCTTGCCCCCGACTCGCCGTATCTCTCTTTCCTGAATCGCGCGCAAAATCTTCGCCTGCGTGGCGAGGCTGAGGTCGCCGATCTCGTCCAGAAAAAGCGTGCTGCCGTTTGCCTGCTCAAAAAGACCCGTGTGGCGGGTAAGGGCGCCGGTGAACGCGCCCTTCTCAAAGCCGAAAAGCTCACTTTCGAGGAGGGTTTCCGGGATCGCGGCGCAGTTTATGGCAAAAAAAGGGTTATCCTTTCTCGGGCTGTTGTAGTGGATGCTCTTTGCGAAAAGCTCTTTTCCCGTACCGCTTTCACCGTACACGAGCACGGTGGAGCTGGTGGGCGCCACCTTTCTCACGATGGAAAAAAGGGCGCGCATGCTGCCGTGATCGCCGATAATATTGTCGAGGTGGAACTTGTCGAAAAGCTGGTCCTTGAGCATCAGGTTGTCCTTGAGCAGCTTCACCTGATCGATCGCATTATTCACGACCAGCAGGAGCTGGTCCTTTTCCAGGGGCTTTTCGAGGTAGTGGAAGGCGCCCAGTTTTGTCGCCTCTATGGCAGAGGGGATAGAGCCATAGGCGGTCATCACGATCACGTGGCAGGGACGGTTCTGTGACTTTACCTCTTTCAGTATCTCGGTGCCTTCAATATCGGGCAGCCGCAGGTCCGTCAAAACCACTTCGAAGGCGCCGTTCTTGGCGAGCTCGAGCGCTTTTTTCCCTGTCCCCGCGTCCTCCACGTAAAAGCCGTCTTTCGCGAGGATCGTCGTGACGATGCCCCGCTGGTTGGCGTCGTCCTCCACCACGAGGACCGTCCCCTTATGCGACTGCATTGGTCGGCACCTTTATTGTGATCACTGTCTTCTCTTCCGCGATGCTCTCCGCCGAGATCGTGCCTCCGTGCTCTTCGACCAACCGTTTTGTGATGGTGAGCCCAAGGCCTATGCCCAGCTTCTTGGTCGAGTAGTACGGCTCGAATATCTTGTCGATGTCCTCTCCCTCCACACCCTTGCCGTTGTCGGTTACCGAAATCGACGTCGCGCCTTCGCCCGTCGCAAAGGTCACGACGATACTCCCTTTGTCCTCGATGGCCTGGGCGGAGTTGAGGATAAGGTTGATCAGACACATCCGCATATACTCCCTGTCACAATAAATCTGCATATCTCCGTCGGGCCGCACGCAGGTGATCTCTATGCCTTCCCTTACCTTGTCGGCCACCATGTACAAGGCATCCTGCATGAGGGCCTCGGCGCTTACCCATCCCTTGTTCAGCGTTATCGGCTTCCCCACGAAAAGAAAATTGTTTATCAGCTCGTTGACGCGATAGAGCTCTTTCTTGAGGTCATCGAGGAGGTTGTTGATATCGTCGCTTTCCGCTATCCCCTCTTCCGCGAGCCTTTCCTTTATGTGACCGATAGAGAGGGAGAGGAAGTTGAGAGGATTGCGTATCTCATGGGCGATACCCGAGGCGAGTTGGCCGATCATCGAAAGCTGCTCGGTCTTCTTTAATTTTTCTTCGAGGTCCTTCCTTTCGGCCAGCTTCTCGACCATCTCGTTAAAACTGTTCACCAGCACCCCTATCTCGTCCTTTCTCTCGGTTTTCGGTATCCTGACGAGCTTTCCCTCGGCGATCCTCCTGCTTGCGTTCGCAATCTTCTTAATGGGGTCGGTATACCGGTCGGCGAGGATCAACGACGCGACGATGCCTATGGCGAACGCGAAAATGGTGCTCAAGATCCTCTTGAAATGGTTCCTTCTCTGCAGGACCCTGTAATCATCGAGGATCATGCTGATATGGATGTAGCCGAGGTTCTGCCCCTTGATGGAGACGGGCATGATCACGTTGTAGAGGCGCTGCCCTTCTTTTCTGCTCTCTTCTCCGAGTTTGGCGGTAATGATCAGATTTTTCTTCTGCCCGACCTTCTCCTGCCCCGCTATCTTCTTCGGGTTTTCCGTCGTGCCTATCTTCTTCGGGTTCGAGCTGGCTATTACCTGGGCATCATCGCTTATGATCGATATTTCCTTTACGCCTTTCCGGTTGAGCATATCCACGTAGCTCTTGAGCCTTTGGGTGCTGTCGCCCCTGTACGTCAGCTCCTCCACGCTTATCTGGATCGCCTTTGTGATGTCGTCGAGATTGTCCTGCACCTTATCGATGATCAGTTCTTCGCTCCTTGCCGAGATGATGGAGAGAGAGCTGACGGATATGAGGAGAATGAAAAGGAGGATGAGGAGAAGCTGCGTTCTGAGGGAGAAACCCCTGAAGACGGACTTGACCTTCGTCAGGCGTTTAATGGCGTAGAGACTCTTTCTTCCAACCATGCTATTCTCTCAAGTATACTATCTCTCGGGACCAACCGGTAGAGTTCTTTCAGGGGTGGGCCGCTCCTCCTGCCGCTGATCGCTATACGGAGGAGCAGGAACAGCTCCTTCCTCGAAAGGGTGCTCCCCTTCTCCAGCGCCTTGAAGAGACCCTCGAAATCGTCGTGGTCGCCTTCGGCTATCCTGCGGAGGAGGCCCCGTACCTGCGATACGTCCTTCAAAGACGAAAGGAAATGTACTCCCTCCTCCTCGACATCGGCGCTGTCGAATATGGCCAGCATCGCGCGCATCTCCTGGAGCGTCCTCGCGTTTTCCCGCAAGATCTCCACCTTTTCACGGTCCGCCGGCGGCAAGCCCATCCTTTCCGCGAGAAGGCCGGGCTCCATGGCCCGCATATGCTCTTTGTTCAGCCACAACAGCTTCTCGAGATCGAACAAGACGTCCGACGAAGAAAAAGAGTCGAGGGAAAATGTCTCTATCAGCCCGTCACGGCCCATAAGCTCGCTTTCCGTCTTCCGGCCGATAATGGCAAGGTAGTTCACCATGGCCTCCGGAAGGATGCCCAGGCTTCTGAACTCCGCCGCTGTGGTAGCGCCGTGCCTCTTGCTCAGCGGTTTCCTGTCGCTGCCCGTAAGCAGCGAGTGGTGGGCATACGCGGGCGGCTCTTTCCCGAGGGCGAGAAAGAGCATGATCTGCTTCGGCGTGTTCGAAAGATGGTCGCCTCCCCTGATGACGTGGGTGATGTCCATCAAAAGATCGTCTACCGCGGCGGCGAAATTATACGAGGCCACCCGGTCCGTTCTCATGATGATAAAATCGTCCACGTGGTCGGCAGGAAATTCCACCTCTCCGTGGATCATATCCCTGAAGGCGATCTTTCTCTCGAGTGATTTGAACCTGAGCACAAAAGGCCTTCCTTCAGCCTCAAGCCCTCTTACGGTCTCTGCGGTCAGGTTCCGGCAAGTCTTTCCGTACCTCGGCGGTATCTTCAGGCGCTGAGCGTCGCCGCGGGCCTTTTCCAGCTCCTCTTTCGAGCAGAAGCATTTGTAGGCGAGACCCTTATCGAGAAGCTCACCGGCGTAGGCCCGGTAAATATCGAGTCTTTCCGACTGCCTGTACGGCCCCTCATCGGGCGTCAAGCCAAGCCAGCTCAGATCGTCCCTGATGGCGTCTTCGAAGAGGGTTTCCGACCGCTCCAGGTCGGTATCCTCTATTCTCAGGATAAAGCGGCCCCGGTTGTGCCGCGCAAAGAGGTAGTTGAGGATAGCCGTCCTTCCATTGCCCACGTGCAGGTTCCCGGTGGGACTGGGCGCGAAGCGTACCCTTACCATGGGTCGCCAATTAATGGGGCTAGCGTCGCCCCCTCCACGGGCAAAGCCACGACCCGCTTCGCGGGTACCCCGGCCTCCCCCTCATTAAAAGGAAGAGGCAGTATCCAGAAGGCAAACCGCGTAAGACTCAATCCCTTCTCTCCTGCCGGCAAAGCCCATACCCTCGGTCGTCTTGCCTTTGACGCTTATCCTCGCGACGTCCACCGCCATAATGCGGGCAATGTTCGCCCTCATCTCTTCCCTGTACGGCTGGATCCTGGGCTCCTCGGCCACGATGACCGCGTCCACGTTGACGATCTCGTAGCCCCTCATCCTCGCGAGCTCGGCTGCGCGGGCGAGGATCCTCGCGCTTTCTATACCCTCTATGCCCTTATCCGTATTCGGGAAATGGACGCCTATATCGCCCTCGCCGGCCGCGCCCAGTATCGCATCGCTGATCGCGTGGAGCAGCACGTCTCCGTCCGAGTGGCCGAGCAGGCCCCGATCATGGGCAATGCGCAGTCCGCCGAGGAACAAGGGCCTGCCCGCGACAAAAGCATGCGCGTCGTAGCCAAGGCCGACCCTCATGCATTCCCTTTGAGCTGGGCGAGGATCCCCCTCGCGATAAGCAGGTCCTCGGGGGTCGTTATCTTGATGTTGTAGGGGGAGCCTTCAACCACCTTGACCTTCTTGCCGAGGTGCTCTATGAAGGTGGAGTCGTCGTAGCCGCAGAGCTTCTTCGCCATGCCTTCCCTGTACGCCTTCGCGATCAGGTCATACTTGAAAGTCTGGGGCGTCTGGATGTGCCAGAGGGCATCTCTCTCCAGGGTTTTCAGGACGAATCCTTCTTTCGAGATCACCTTGATCGTATCCCTTGCGGGAATTGCGGGTATAACGGCGTCGAACATCTCCATCAGAAATATCGATTTTTCCACGAAGGCAGGAGATACAAACGGACGGGCGGCATCATGGATGATGACCACGTCGCAGGACTCGTCTATTGCTTCGAGCCCGTTCCGCACGGAATCCTGTCTGAGCCGGCCGCCAATGACAAGCTTCATGATCTTGCTGAAGTGGTACGTCTCGAGGATCTCCTCCTGGATGAGAGGCAGGTCCCGGTGGTTTACCACCAGGTAGATGCCGTCGACAGGTCTGCATTCCTGGAAGACCTGCAGTGTGTGCACAAGGATGGGTCTGTTGTCGAGGAGTAGGAACTGTTTGCTGGTGGAAGAGCCCATGCGCTTGCCTGCGCCGCCGGCAAGGACTATCGCCAAGGTTCTCATGCTACCTCACATGCTCTTCGTAGTTGTAGTCTTCGGGAAAATAGAGTCCTTTCTCCGCCTGCTCCTTGAGCTTGCCAAAAATCATCCGGCCGGAAGTCGTCTGCAGAAGGCTGGTCACCACCACGTCTACCGTCTTCCCTATCAGTCTTTTTGAATCGTCGACGACCACCATCGTGCCGTCGTCCAGATATCCTATGCCCTGCCCATACTCCTTCCCTTCCTTGACGATCCTGATGTTGAGCTGCTCTCCCGGGAGGATCGCCGGCTTCAATGCGGCTGCCAGCTCGTTCATATTGAGCACGCTGATCCCCTGGAGCTCGGCGACCTTGTTGAGGTTATAGTCGTTTGTCACTATTTTTCCCTGGAGGCTCTTCGCAAGGGCTATCAGCTTCGAGTCCACGTCTTTCTGCTTGGGAAAATCGACGTCGACGATCTTGACCTTGATTTGGGTCTGCTTCTGCAGCCTGTGCAGCATTTCGAGACCGCGCCTGCCCCTCGTCTTCCTCACCGGGTCCTGCAGGTCCGCGATGTGCTGGATCTCGTAAAGGACAAACTGGGGAATGATGAAGGTGCCTTCCATGAAGCCCGCTTCGCACACATCGGCGATCCTGCCGTCGATGATCGCGCTCGTGTCGAGGATCTTGTTGCCCTCGCTCGCTTCCATCGTCCCGAAGAGAGGCAGCTTCGACAAATCGAGGGTGTGGCTCTTTTTCTCACCGATGCGGAAGCCCAGGTATCCCATGACGAAGTAGAGCAGAATATAGATCGGCAGGGTGATGGGGACATCCTTTGCGTGGGTCAGCAGGAGCCTTGAGATGAACAGGTTCGTGACGAACAAGCCTATGGTAATGCCCACCAGCGTTCCGATGATGATCTTGAGGGGTATCTCCTTCAGCTTCTCTTCGAGCTTGGTGACAAGATAGCCGAGCACCAGGCCCAGGAATGCCCCGATCAGGTCGTAAAGCGGGTTCGGAGAAATCTCTTTTACGATGAAATAACCGGTGACGGCCGTGACCGTTACCAGAACGAGCTGGGATATGATGGTCAACGAACTTAACCCTTTGGACGGATGAATATGCTTTCTATGTCGGTAACGACCTCTTCCTCGTCCTTGCTCAATGCAATGGATAGCTCTTTCTTTATCAGGTTCCGTGCGGTCTCGAACATCTTCCTTTCGCCGAAAGAGAGCCTCTTTCCACATCCTGAGGTTGTAAAGCTCCCTCAGTACCATTGCGATCTCAAAGATGGAGCCGCTCTTGATCCGCTCCATGTACTCCTTGTACCGCCTGTTCCACGGAGACGTATCGTGGATAAAGCTCTTGTCCTTCAGGATCTCGTAGACCTTCAGAACCTGCTCGGAATCGATGACATACCGGAGGCCCGCATGTTGTGCGCTGTCGACAGGTATCATAATCGTCATATCGGAATCAAGAATGCGCATGATGTAAAACGACTGCTTCGTTCCGGAGATCACTTTGTCTTCTATAGACTCTATTCTCCCCACCCCGTGACCAGGATACACCGCCACTTCTCCGATTTTTAGCATTTGTCCTCCAATCGCTGTCTTGTCCGGTAGTGCTCCCTATTATACCAGATTACGCAAACAATTTCAATGACCAGTCGTCC
>CAVSOX010000029.1:0-62472 GCA_963729685.1 uncultured delta proteobacterium
TCACCCCTCTTTTGTTGAAATAGTCCTTTGCGTATGATAGATTAGGGCGGTATTATTACTCTTTGTCAATATGAATATCAGACAAATGTTAGAGGACAGGGAGGAGAAAAACCTCTCGCCATACGCGCAGAAGAGCCGCCATACCAGGGGACGGATCAGGGAAGAGGTCCCTTGCGACATAAGGCCGGCGTTTCAGCACGACCGCGACAGGATCGTCCATTGCAAGGCCTTTCGCAGGCTGAAATATAAGACCCAGGTGTTCCTTTTCCCCTCTGACGATCACTATCGGACCCGCCTTACCCACACACTCGAAGTTTCTCAGATCGCGAGGACGATCGCCAAGTCGCTTTTTTTGAACGAGGACCTCGTGGAGGCCATCGCGCTGGGCCATGACCTCGGCCATACGCCGTTCGGTCACGCAGGGGAGGCGACACTGGACAGGCTCCATCCGGGCGGCTTCCGCCACAACGAGCAGAGCCTGAGGGTGGTCGATCTCCTCGAAAAGGAAGGGCAGGGCCTCAATCTGACCATAGAAGTCAGGGATGGGATCTTGAAGCATTCGAAGGGCCGGGGGCCGATCGTCATCACGGAGGAGGCGGACAAACCCCTGACCAGAGAGGCGGAGGTCGTGAGGGTCGCGGATGTGATCGCCTATATCAACCACGACATCGATGACGCGATAAGGGGCGGCGTGATCACGCCCGATGACCTGCCCGGCAGGTGCCGGAGATTCCTCGGAGATACCCATTCCCGGAGAATAGACTGCATGGTGCGGGCGGTGCTCGGGGAGACACAAAAGACGGGCAGCTTATCCATCGAGGGGGAGATTGAAGGGTGCATGATCGAGCTGCGGGATTTTCTCTACGAGCACGTCTACGAGAACAGCGCAGTCCATGAAGACTTCGAGAAGTGCTCGAAGATTATCGAGGACCTTTACCATTGTTTCGTGGAGAGGCCGGACGTTTTTCTCGAAGAGGCCGGGTATGCGTCGTTCTATGCGCCGCCCGCCACCTGCGTCTGCGATTATATCGCGGGGATGACCGATCGCTATGCCTTTACTCTCTTCGAGAAGATATTCCTTCCCATGCCTTGGAAAATGCCCGTTTAAGGGGAGTGAGACCATGAGAAGAACAATAGTCGTTGCGGACAGGGACGAGAAGCTGCAGCAAGGTTTTATGGAAGTGTTCTCAAAAGAGCAGTACGAGATCCTCTACGCGCCGAACGGGAAAGAGGTCGAGAAGATCGCGGCCAGATTGAGCCCGGATATCTACCTCGTCAACGTCGACCTCCCGAAGATGAACGGGGTCGAGGTCCATAAGAGTCTGCAGAAACAAGGGTACCTTGAGAATGCAAGCTTCTTCTTCCTCAAAGACGAGGCCGACACCACCGAGCTCTTGGGGTATCAGGCGGACGGCGTCATAGAGAAACCGATCAATTTTTTCAGGGTCTATGAGACTATCACGGCTGAGGACGATGTGATCGAGCTGACCGACCTCGTGGAGGAAGAAGAGCCTCCAGGGTCGCAGGTCAACGCACAGCGGACCGAAGCCCCGGCACCGGCAGCGGCCCCGGCAGCGAAAGCAGCGGAAGCACCCGCACCGCCGGTCGAGGAGACAAAGGAGCCCGTAAGCGAGGAGATAGATCTGCAGACCATGATCGGAACACGGCTGAAGCAGGTGATGGATGAGACCGTCCGCGACAATGCGGTCTGCTTCCCGGAGATGAAAGGTGCCGTCGATGCCGGCGCTGCCCCATCGGAGCTTGAGCAGCAGGTCAAGACGGTGCTCAGCCAGGCCCTGGAAGAGGCGGCAGAGAAGCTCTCCAGCCGGTTCGCCCCCATCCTGACCCGGTACGTCGAAGAGTACGTCAAGCAGATGCTTTTGGAGATCACCGAAAGGGTGATCAGGGAAGAGATCGACAAATTACTGAAGGAGTCAGTTGCGTGATAGACAAGGTCTATGATCCGAGGCAGGTCGAGCAGAAATGGTACCGTTTATGGATGGAAAGGGGCTATTTCACCGCGGAGAGCACGTCATCGAGGCCGCCTTTCTCCATCGTGATACCGCCGCCCAACGTGACGGGCGTCCTGCACATGGGCCATGCCCTCAACAACACCCTCCAGGATATCGTGGTGCGCTTCAAGAGGATGTCCGGCTTCAACACGCTCTGGCTGCCCGGCACCGACCACGCGGGCATAGCCACACAGAACGTGGTCGAGAGGGAGCTCGCCAAAGAGGGGACATCCGCGGAAAGGATAGGGAGGGATGAGTTTATAAAGAGAGTGTGGGAATGGAGGGAGCGATCGGGCGGCCTTATCATCGAGCAACTGATGCGGCTCGGCGCTTCCTGTGACTGGTCGCGCGAGCGGTTCACCATGGACGAGGGCCTGAGCCGCGCCGTGCGGGAGGTATTTGTCCGGCTCTATGAAGAAGGGCTCATCTACCGGGGCAACTATATCATCAATTGGTGCCCCCGGTGTAAGACCGCTCTTTCCGACGTGGAAGTGGAACACGAAGAGACCAAGGGGCATCTCTACTACATCAGATACCCTATTGCCGGAAGCAAGGCTTTCCTCACGGTCGCCACGACCAGACCCGAGACCATGCTCGGGGATACGGCCGTGGCCGTGAATCCCGCAGACCCGAGATACGCATCGCTGATCGGGAAAGAGGTTACCCTGCCGCTTGTCCGCAAAAAGATCCCCATAATCGGCGACACGTACGTCGACATGGCCTTCGGGACGGGCGCGCTCAAGATAACTCCGGGCCATGACTTCAACGACTTCGAGATCGGCAAGAAGCATGGACTCGGGGTGGTGAAGGTCATCGATGACGCGGGTAAGATGAACGAGGATGCATTGCAGTATTGCGGGATGGACCGGTTCGAGGCGAGAGAGCGCATCGTGGAAGACCTCACGAAGGAAGGTCTGCTCGAAAAGATAGAAGACTACCCGCTCATAATCGGTAGGTGCTACCGCTGCAAGACGATCGTGGAGCCCATCGTCTCGCTCCAGTGGTTCGTCGCCATGAAGCCTTTGGCGGCAGCCGCAATCGCGGCGGTGGCCGACCACCGTGTGACGATCATCCCAGAGATGTGGGAAAAGGTCTACTTCGACTGGATGGAGAACATCAAGGACTGGTGCATATCGCGCCAGATCTGGTGGGGACACCGTATCCCGGTCTGGTACTGCGACACATGCAACGAGTCCTACGTGTCGCGGCAGGACGTGACCGCCTGCCCTACGTGCGGGGGGCCGGCAAGGCAGGAATCGGACGTGCTCGACACCTGGTTCTCGTCGGGACTGTGGCCCTTTTCAACGCTCGGCTGGCCCGACGAGACCGACGATCTCAAGACCTTCTATCCTACCTCCCTGCTGGTGACGGGCTTCGATATACTCTTCTTCTGGGTTGCCCGGATGATCGTGATGGGGCTCCACTTCATGGGTGACGTGCCGTTCAGGCACGTGTACATCCACGCCCTCGTGAGGGATGCCGCAGGCAAGAAGATGAGCAAATCAAAGGGGAATGTGATCGACCCGCTCCTCATGATCGACCAATACGGCACCGATGCCTTCCGGTTCACCTTCGCCATGCTGGCCGCCCAGGGAAGGGATGTGCTTCTCTCGGAGGAGCGCATCGAGGGGAGCAGGAACTTCGTCAACAAGGTCTGGAACGCCGCCCGCCTCACCTTCTCTTTGCTTGAGAACGCGACGTTCTCGCAGGAACCCGCCCCATCCGACTTTCTCCCCGACAGATGGATCAGGTCGCGCCTCCAGCGCGTGATAAGGGAGGTATCGGAGGCGATCGACGCCTATCGGTTCAGCGACGCGGCCCACAGCCTCTACAACTTTGTCTGGCACGAGTTCTGCGACTGGTACCTCGAATTGATAAAACCGAACCTTTACGGCAAGGTGACGGCCTTCGACGGCGGGTCGACCGCCTCTACCCTCTACTCGACCCTTGTCGCGACGCTCAAGCTGCTCCACCCCTTCATGCCTTTTGTGACCGAGGAGATCTACCAGAGGCTGCCCTTCACACACGATGAGAGCATCATGGTCTCGCCCTTCCCGTCGGTCGAGCCGAAAGAGGTGGATGAGAGAAGCGAGGCGCAGATGGGCATGATCATGGGCATCATCGACACGGTGAGGAATATACGGGGCGAGATGGGCTTTCCCCCGGGCGCGAAAGTCGAGGTGCTGATCCGGGCAAACAGCCACCGCCCGCTCCTCGATGTCTACGGGTATTACATCAAGGAGTTGGCGCGGGTCTCGGACATCGCCTACGTGTCCGGAGAGGCGCCGAAGAGGGCTGCCCTGGGTATATGTAAAGACGTCGAGGTGTTCGTCCCCATCCGGGACATCGAAGTCATCAGCCGGGAAAAGGCGAGGGTGGAGAAGGAGCTTGGCCGGATCGGCGGGGAGATCGACCGGGCTTTCAACAAGATAAACAACAGGGCCTTCAGGGAAAAGGCGCCCGGCGCCATACTGGCAAAAGAAAAGGCAACGTACGAAGAGCTCCGGCTGAGGCGGGAGAAGCTGCTTGCGAGCAAAGGAATGCTGGAAGAGCTTTTGAGGAGTTGATGGCCCTCGATTTTTCGATTGTCGATAGCTTCGTCGCCGAATACGGCGCGAGGATGCATGACAAGACGCTGCTGCGGCACGACCGCTACAATATCCTGGTCAAGCTCAGGGAAACCCTGTGGGAGGCCCTGAGAAAGAGCGAGCGCTTCGAGTCCGAGTTTTCGAGGGTCCTCGAGCTTGTCGACACCACACCGGATTTCAACGCGCTGCGCCACTACCACCTCGCCACGGTGGCGGGCATAAGGATCTATTTTGACGAGGAACAGGCGATCGCCGATGTGCACGACCTCTTCCGTATCGTGAGAGACCGGCTGACGATACGGGCCCTCACGCTCGTGGAGGAAGAGATGGCGGCCGACGGCTTCGGCAGCCCGCCCTGCGGCTACTGCTGGATCGGCCTCGGCAGCGAGGGCAGGGACGAGCAGACGTTCGTGACCGATCAGGACAATATGCTCGTCTACGACGCCGCACCCTCCTCCGACCTCGTCGCATATTACTATCGGGAATTCAGCGGGCGCGTCACGGAAAGGCTTCACGAGGCAGGGTTCGAGAAATGCAAAGGGGGCATCATGCCTTCCCATGAAAAGTGGCGCGGCTCGGGCGAGGACTGGAAGACCAGGATCGAGGAGACCCTCACCAACGGGGAGGGCGTGCTCGACCTTCTCGACCTCATCATCCTCACCGATGCCCGCGTGATCCGTGGCGACCCGATGCAGTTCCGGCCGCTCCTCGATCACTTCTTCTCTCTCCTGAAAGAGAACAAGCGCATCATGCAGCAGATCACGGAGGCCTCCGTCTTGATGCCCACCGCCCTCGGGTTCTTCAATAAGTTCAAGGTGGAGACGAGCGGCGACCACAAGGGTAGATTCAATCTGAAGGTTTTCGGATGGTCGCCCCTCGTGATGTCCGTCCGGGCCCTTTCCCTCGCCGAAGGACTCTACGAGACAAATACCCTGAAAAGGATCAAGCGGATCAGGGAGATCAATATGATGACAAAGGAGATGGCGGACGATCTCATAGAGGCATATCTCCTGTTTGCCCGTTTTCGCATCATGAACCAGCTTAACCAGACGGGCCCGGGCAGTATGAGCTATGTCGATCCCGCGAGCCTGAGCCCTGAGGAGACAGGGAAACTTCGCAGGGCGATGAAGACGGTCGAGACATTCCAGAAGCATCTGCACGAGGTGGTGCTGTTCGGACAACCATTCTAAGGGGGGAAGATGAAGGTTGCGGAGGTGATGAACAAGAGCGTGGTAACGTGCCATCCCACGGAAAAGCTCGGGGTTATCGTGAACAAGCTTGATCTGTTCCATATCTCGGGGATGCCCGTGGTGGAGAAAGGCGTGCTCGTGGGTGTCGTATCCCGGAAGGATATCCTGAAAGGACTCGAATCGGGGACGCTTCAGGGCCTTACGGTGCAGGACGTGATGACGAAAGGGGTCGTCTGTGTCGCATCCGCCGATCTCGCCCTCAACGTGGCGAGGATCATGAGCGAAAAGGGCATCAACAGGGTACCGGTCGTCGATAATGACAAACTTGTAGGCATAGTGACGAGAGGAGATATCATAAAAGCGGCGGCCGAGTGCGAATGAGGTGGATATGAAGATAACGGTAAGGTAGTCGAATACGTCGCGCATCTGGCCAGGCTGGAGCTCGGGCCTGAAGAGATCGACCTGTACACGCAGCAGCTGGACCGGATCCTCGCGTATATGGATCAGCTCAATTCACTCGATACGACGGGAATAGAGCCGACGACCCACGCGATCCCCCTTGTCAATGTGTTCAGGGAGGATGCGGTGCAGCTTAACTTTCAGGTGGAGGAGGCCGTCGGCAACGCGCCGGACCGGATCGGCCCCTTCTTCAAGGTCCCACCCATCATAGAAACCGACTAGGAGACGGCATGGAAGAGCTTTTGGAAAAAAGCATAGCGGAAGTGAGAGGCCTTTTGAAGGGCGGGGAGATCACCTCCGTCGAGCTGACCCGCTTCTATCTGGATAGGATAACGAAATACGACGGCCTCACCCGGTGCTACCTCAGGCTCACGGAAAAGACGGCACTCGAAAAGGCCGCGGAGGCCGACAAAAGGATTCGCGCCCGGACGGACGGCGAGCTCACGGGCATCCCTTTCGGCATGAAGGACATCCTTTGCACCAAGGGGGTCGAGACGACATGCGCGTCCCAGATCCTCAAAGGTTTCGTTCCACCTTATGACGCGACGGTGATAAAAAAATTGGACGAGAGCGGCTACATCCACCTCGGCAGGATCAACATGGACGAGTTTGCCATGGGCTCTTCCACCGAGAACTCCTCGTTTCAGGTCACGAAGAACCCGTGGGACCTGAGCCGTATACCCGGCGGGTCGAGCGGAGGGTCCGCGGCAGCGGTGGTGGCCGGTCTTTGCGCCGCATCCCTCGGGACCGACACGGGCGGCTCCATCAGGCAGCCGGCGGGTCTATGCGGCGCGGTAGGACTCAAGCCCACCTACGGCCGGGTATCGCGGTACGGTCTGGTCGCCTTTGCCTCATCGCTCGACCAGATAGGACCGATCACGAAAAATGTGGCGGACTGCGCCGTCGTGCTGAAAGTGATCGCGGGTCACGATCCTCTCGATTCCACGTCCATACCGCAGCCTGTCCCCGATTATGCGGCCGCTCTCGGCAAGGAGATCAAAGGCTTGAGGATCGGCATGCCGAGAGAGTATTTTATCGAAGGCATGGAGCAGGAGGTCAAGACGGCGGTCGAGGGGTCGGTCAGGACCTTCGAGGGGCTCGGGGCCGAAATAGTACCCATCTCCCTGCCCCATACCGAGCTTGCCGTCGCCACCTACTACATCATCTGTACGGCCGAAGCCTCCTCAAACCTCGCCCGGTACGACGGGGTAAAGTACGGCATGCGGGTGAACGGAAAAGACATTATCGACATGTACAAGCAGACACGGTCGGCCGGCTTCGGCAAAGAGGTCAAGAGGCGGATCATCCTCGGCACCTACGTCCTCTCCTCGGGTTACTACGACGCCTATTACAGGAAGGCCGGCCAGGTGAGGACCCTGATAAGGCGAGATTTCGACAGGGCTTTCGAGCAATGCGACGTGATCGTCACGCCGGTTTCACCCACTACCGCCTTCAAGATCGGTGAAAAGACCGAAGACCCTCTCACCATGTACCTGTCGGATATATTCACGATCCCGGTCAATCTTGCGGGTCTGCCCGCCATTTCTGTCCCTTGCGGCTTTGACGGCAAGGGGTTGCCCATCGGGTGTCAGATCATCGGGAAGCCCCTCGACGAAATGCGTCTCCTGCAAGCGGCCTCTCTCCTGGAGGCGGAGAAGAAGCTGAAAAAACGCCCCGATATGTTCGCGTGATCATGGATATTCTCGACCCGCAGCGATTCTTGCGCGCCCTCCTGCGCATGGGCATCGACCGATACGTCTCGGGCGGCCGGGAAAGGCCGACCTTCACCGGCCTGAAGGCGCAGGTAGGCAAATGCACCCGGTGCGAGCTGAGCCGCAGCCGGCGGTCGGTGGTCTTCGGCGAGGGCAGCGAGCGGGCACGGGTGGTCTTCGTCGGTGAGGCGCCGGGCGAGGAGGAAGACCGGCAGGGCAGGCCCTTCGTCGGCAGGGCAGGCAAGCTGCTCGATCAGATGATCGAAAGGATAGGCCTCAACCGGAAAGACGTTTTCATCTGCAATGTCCTCAAGTGCAGGCCGCCCAATAACCGGGACCCTGAAGGACAGGAGGTGGATGCCTGCAAAGGCTATCTTTTCGCGCAGCTTGAGCTGATAAAGCCGCACCTCATCTGCACCCTGGGAAAACACGCCTACAATACGCTCCTCGGGACAGACGCGCGCATTACAAGGATACGGGGCACGCTTACCTCATATAAGGGCACGCGGCTCCTGCCCACCTACCACCCCTCCTACCTGCTCAGGAACCAGGGGGCGATAAAAGAGGCATACGAAGATATGGAAAAGGTGCGGAGCCTCCTCGCCGAGAGCAGCGCGTAAAAGGAAGGTATTGCAAAATGGAGCGTACGGGGGATAGACTAGCGAGAAGGAGCGCGTCCGAAGGCGCATGAGGAAGCTGACGTTTCACGCGTGACAAGGAGAGGAGAAATGGCCGGTTCCGATAAAAAGAAGCGGGCACGGAGCGTGGAAGAATATTTCAAGCACCAGGATGCGCAAATGCCTTCGGGCGGTGCGGCAGATGATGAAACCGGTGAGCCGAAGACGAAGAGGTGGTTTGTCGCGCCGACGATCGTGGCCGGCGGTCTTCTCGTGCTGCTTTTCGTCGCCTTCATAAGGATCGACGGTCTTCAATCCGATATCACGCGGTTGAGGCTTGAGTCGAACAAAGAGGCGGTGGAAACCCTCAAGGCACAGGTGGCTGCGCTTGACTCGAAGGTCCGGAAATCGGACGAGGAGGTCGCGCAGCTCAAGACGAATATAACCCGGTTGGAAAAGGACCTCGGCGACATGAAGCTGACGGGCATGCACAGGCAGAAGGCAGAAGCTGCCGCAAAAAAACCGGCCGTCGACAAGAAAAAGCATGTAAAACCCGCCAGACCGTCCACATAACCTAAAGGAGCATTCAAGAAGCGACGCGCTCCTTTCCCCGAGGCGTGCGGGCGCGTCCGGCTTGCCGGCACCGCCGGTCTTTAGCGCCCCTCATGAGGCGCTTTCAGTCCCGACCTCTCTCTTTGACGACGAGGCGACCGAAGGGATGCCCCCTTATTGTTCACGCTCCTTCGTCCTGCCGAACGTCGCATCTTCAAGCTTCTCGATCTCACTGCTTTCACACTCGGGGCATTCCGGAGGCTCCTCTTCTCCGGGGATCGCGACGAACTCGTAGCCGCACTTCCTGCATATATAGGTCTGCTCGGCCATGCCGCCCTCCCTTTTCGCGCGCCCATGCCGCCTTTGATTTCATGGACGGCTTTCAGCCGTTTGCCGTCCTTCTTGCCGATGGCCCGGATTCCTGGGCCTTGCGTGTTTCCCCATAGGCTTCAAGCACTTTTGCCTCTATCTTCCGCCTCGTCTCGTAGTTCAGGGGGTGGGCCGTATCCCTGTAGGTGCCGTCCCTCATTTTCTTGCTCGGCATTGCGACAATCGTCTTCCCGCCGATCTCGATCACTTTGAGATCTCTCACGATAAAGGCTCCGTCGAGCACGATGGAGGCGTAGGCCACCACATGCCCTTCATCGGTCAGGTAAGCGCGGACTTCGGTGATCTCCATTTCCCTCATCCCCTCCCCGCTCCATGTCTGTTCAATACGATGGACGGCCAAGCCGCCCCCAATGGCCTCTTTCTTCGGGCCGCCGAATCAGCACGAGCGTATGAAACCTTTCCAGTCGGTGTAACGTTTTCGGACGCTTAAGATCGGGCCTTCAGGCTGCGCGCGCCTTTGCATTTCCCGCACTTTCAGCAGGCCGTGCGGCCAAAAGCCGGTGGCCGCCAAACCCTCGTGCGGCGACCCTAAAGAGGAGTGTTGCAGGTTTCATTCCTTATTGTTTATGCTATCGTCAGGGGCAACAAGCTCGTGGTTGCGGCGGCACCAGGAGAAATAGGCGGAGAAGAAATGACGTATGGTGGTGACGCGGACGGCCGTGAGCTGCTAGGCGGAGCTTTCCGGTGTCCCCTTTTTTTCGAGCAGGCCGTATTTCTTGAGCAGCTTTCTGATCTGTAAGCGATTGAAGCCGGTCTTTGCCGACCCCGCCATCCTCGGACCCGGCCTCAGCCCCTCTCCGAAATCACGATACGCCGCTTGCGGCCTCGGGACTGCGATCACTTTGTTTTTTCCGGGCACAGGCAGCAGAAGATAGCACCCTATTTTCATCCGGCCGCTCAGGACCTCCGGAGAGGCAGAACCGGACGTCTGAAGCCCATAGCGCCGGAGATGGGCAAGATAGCTCTTGAAGGCGCGGGTATACTCGTCAGGGCTGAGACGTGCCGCGGCGTATTCCTGTGCGACCCGGTCGATCTGCTCGAACCGCATCATGAAGCGCTCGTCTCTCCTGATAAGTTCCCAAAACCAGCCCTCAACAGGGAGATTGTCGAGGGGGGATGGCTCTTTTTCCGGCCCTCGCGCCTCGGCCGGCTCTTCCTTCTTTTCCTGTATGCTCATTTCTTCCTGCCTTAATTTCGCCGTCCCTGTCGGCCTTTTTCATTTTAACAACAAGCGGCCGCGAAAAGAAAGCATATAGTGAGACGGGGCCGTTGATCCCGGAGTCGACAGTGTGCCGTTTCCGCCCATCACCCGGCTATTTCCGCACGTTTGACAGGTCTTCCGCCGTCATGGTACTCTAGCGGTCGCATGAGGGAGCCATACGACAGGCAGAAGGACGTGTTTGTCATGCTCGGCGTCATCCACGGGGACAGGGACGGCAGGGCCCTCCTGGAGAAGTGGCTCGAATCTGTCGCGCCCGATATGGTTACCCTCGAGTTCTCGCGTTACGGACTCAATTTCAGGCGGGCGAGGGGCGAGGCGCTCAAGATGCGGGCGGGGGACGCGGTAGACGAATTACGGGCGGAAGGCTTACGCATCGAGGAGGACGCCCTCGACGCCCTCTTTTCGTACATTGACCTTCCGTCGGAATTCACCGTCGCCTCCGAGTACTGCGACAGGCGCGGAGCGGACCTTTTTCTCGTCGATATGGACCGGCCCTCCTCGGTAAACCTGAGCCGGGTGGATGAGCTGATCGGGAAGGAAAACCTGCGGATGCTCCTTAAGTCCGATCAGGGCAGCGGGGGTCGCCAAAAAGCGATGGCACGGCTCTTTTTTGAGAAGGGCATAAAGACTTTTCCCTATACCGAAGAGATGCGTCTGCGCGACAGGCATATGAGCAAGAAGATCGGGTATCTCGCGAAGCGTCGCGCCCCGTCACGGGTGGTCCACATCTGCGGGTGGCAGCACCTCTGCGATCCCTTCGGTCTCTACACCGCGCTTTATCCGAAGAAGGCGTTCATTTATGATAAAGCTCAGGGAGCATGACGATCTTTTATGATAAAGCTCTTTGTCTTTGACCTCGGCAACGTGATCCTCCCTTTTGACAACCGTCAGATCGCCGAGAAGCTCTACGCCCGGTCTGAGGCAAAGGGCCTCTGCTCCTCCGCCGATCTGTTCCGTTATCTTTTCGATCTTCGCAGCGGCTCCATCAATGCGTACGAAGAGGGGCTCGCTTCGTCTCTGGAGTTTTTTATGGACGTGAGGGACCGCTACAAGCTGGGGCTGGATTTTGAAGAATTTAAGGATATATGGAACAATATCTTCCACGAAAACCTGGAGGTGAACGAGATAATCGTCTATCTCAAGGCGAAGGGGTTTCCCCTGTTCCTTCTCAGTAACACGAATGAGCTTCATTTCGCGCACATTATCGCACGCTACCCTATCGTGCACCTCATGGACGAGTGGATACTCTCTTTTGAGATAGGCGCGAAAAAGCCTAAAAGACGCATATACGACGCCATATTCGAGAAGGTGGACGTGAATACGGACGAGGTTCTCTATATCGACGACACGGAGGAGTACGTCGAGTATGCGAGAAGCATGGGTATGAATGGGCTCGTCTTCAGAGAGGCGGCCGACCTCTGGAAAGCGCTGGAGGTCCATCGCCCGTGATACCCTATCCGCATATACCGCCGGAAATATTCAGGATAGGTCCTTTTGCCGTCCGCTGGTACGGCATGATGTACGTAATGGGGTTCGGCTCGTCCTATCTGCTCGTGCTTCATCAGCTCAAGAGCTCCAAAACGCGCATCACCAAGGCGCAGATCGACGATATCTATTTCTATCTGGTCCTGGGGCTGCTCGCCGGCGCCCGTCTGGGTTATGTGCTTTTTTACAACCTCCCCTTCTACCTGACTCATCCCCTGGAGGTATTCGTCCTGTGGCACGGCGGCATGTCCTTCCACGGCGGGGCCCTCGGCACCTTCGTGATGGGGTACTGGGCCATGAAACGGCGGGGCCTTTCCTTTCTGGTAATGGCGGACCTCATTATCCCTACGGCCCCGATCGGGATATTTTTTGGCAGGATGGGGAATTTTATCAACGGTGAGCTTTACGGAAAACCGACGACCGTGCCCTGGGCCATGGTTTTCCCGGACGGAGGGGACGTGGGGAGGCATCCTTCCCAGCTCTACGAAGGCTTGTTGGAAGGGCTTCTTCTTTTTGCCATCTTGTGGATTTATCGGAACAGGAAGAAGCGGGACGGGGATGTTTTTGCGGTCTTTCTCATATGCTACGCACTTGCCCGCATCACTTGCGAATTCTTCCGGGAGCCCGATCAGCAGGTAGGCTACATCCTCGGCGTCTTTACCATGGGGCAGTTGTTGAGCGCGGCCATGCTGGTCATCGGGCTGGTGCTAAAGTTTGTCTATTTGCCGCGGTATGAGCGGGGACGGCCGGGTTAATTTCGCGCCTTGCTGGGTCGCACCGGCCGATGTACGCTCCGGCTTGGCGACCCCGAGACTTCGGCGCCTATCATCGCAACTTCAGCACCAGTTGGTGGAGATCCTCATTCGCCACGGCTGACAGTTTCTTTTTGATAGTTCTTGAAAAATACTCTTTTTCTGTTTTAGTGAGCTTTTCTCCCCTGAATTTCTTTAGCACCAACTCTTTTTGCCTTTGTGTAAATAGCTGCGAGAGGGAATATTCAAGATCGTATGACCGCCTTGTCGAAAGCAGGTCGCCCAGTGGCCGTACTCTCTTCGCTGTTTCTTTGCCATCTTGGCGGTCATAAAGATAGTAATTTTGGAAGGTTGTTTTTAGCCTATCTGCTGACATCGGGCGGCCGCATACGTTCAATTCCCCATTGGACTTAAACGCCTCGACAAAATCTTCCCTTGCAAGCGTTTGCGCTCCTAATGAATGTCTCAGGTTTCTGAATTCCTCTCCATTGACGTTAAGAGCCTGGTAGAGTGTCAGCGATAAGGCCAGTAAACAATCGAGTTTAGAAGGACCATCCGCTGAATGAGCCAGATAATCGCGTACCTGCCGGTAATCGAATTGGTGCCTTTCTACGCTGTGAGCGAGCATCACCGGGAACCCTTCCCAAAGACGAGGATCGCTGCTCTGGACGACTTCAGCAAGCGTTTCGTTTGTTTCCATTTTTGGTTCTCTTTCCAAAAGCGGAAAACCAAGTCTTGCGACCCTCTGGCCAAAACCTTTGTCCTCATGCACCATCGCTCAGCCCCCGTTGTGCTTCCAGGAAAATCTCCAGGTTCTTCAACAGCCTATCCTCCCCTGGGTAGCCTAATGCCGTTTCCTTAAAACGTTCTGCTAATCTCTCCAGGTCAAGGCCACCGTGCCTCGCTTCGGCCAGGGCACGGCAGTCATCAAAATCCACAGACGTACCCCGCAGCAGCTTGCTTGTAATGAGATCATAATCATTAAGAACGCCCAGATATATCCTGCTGTACTCCCTTACCAGCGTATGGTTGCCCTCTATAAGAGGAGATTCAAGAAGCTCCGTCGTATGTATCAACTTCCCCTGGAAGATATCCAGGATGAATAGGTTATCGCTGTCCGATTGCCAGCTCTGCCCTCGTACCCGTTTGTATCCCAATTCCTGTAATGTCCTCGTAAAAGCATGGTACTCCCTTTGGTCGGGTACCATCAAATCAACGTCCTTGGTCGAGTCCTTGAATCCAAGCAGGGTAAGCGCCGTTCCTCCGCACGCTATGACGCGCACTTTTCCCGGAAGGTATCCATTCCATATCTCAAATCGCTCATAAAGAGCATTTATTCCTATCCGATAATCAGGCATACAACTCCTTGTCCTAATATGTACATAATATTGTATACCTGAGTACAATATTTGTCAAGGGGCGGCCGGGTTAATTTCGCGCCTTTCGCCTGTCTCTTCGGCGCCGCGAGTCCTCACGTACGACAGAGTACGCTCCGGGTCGCGACCCCTTGATCACGGCGAAATCCATCGAACTTGCAAAGATGCAGTTTGCCCAGAGCGATTTGAACCCTTCTTCCGACGGTCTGAAATAACCGTGAAATGTTTTACGCATTCAGTTCCTCCCCCACATGGTCAGCATCTTTTTCTAAAACCATTGTGGAAAGAGAAAGGGGACAGGGTACTTTTTCGGTCCGTGTTCGCCTTCTCCGCTTCACCACATGCCTTAATCATAGCCACGAGTAATGTTGTATTGCAAGAAAAACATTCACCCGCTCGACTACAGGAAGCACTGCTCGACAGACTCCCCGTCGCCTATCGCTCTTCTTTCAGAAAAGCGCGGAAGATGCTTTTTGTCACTCCTGTTGCCACGCCTCCTTGTCACTCCTGATTGTCGCCCCTGGTTGTCGCTTTGACAGGGCAGGGGAAAACAGGGAAAATATTGAGGCTGGGCAGTAATTGTGATAAGTGTGGAACGATGGCATAGCCCGGCTCGTTTGAGCCGGTATCAGGGGTTCCACGGGCCGGCGTCCGCTCTTTGACAATTTGAGTCGCAGCAGCCGCACCGGATGGCGGCGATACCGCGCCGAAGCGAGGTCTTTTAGATGGATGTACCACCCCCGTCCTTGATGGTTCCTTCTTGCTCAAGGTGGCTGCTCGGGAACGATGCCGGGTACCCGCCGTCTACAGGCGGGTGGCGCCGGCAAGCCAACTTAGATCTTGTAATATTGGTGCCCGGCCTCCGCTCCTGATCGTTCATTCAATTCAACACTCAACACTCATAACTCAAAACTCTCTTCCACCCCCCCCCCCCCCCCGAAACCGTGCACTTTCGTGCACTATCGTAAACACCATTCTCGAAATGCATTGCAAGAGAACGGAATCCTAAAGAGGGGTGTTAAAGACAGTTGCTGCGAAATGTGTGGAAAAGAGGGTAACAAAGGGGTAAATGCAGTAAAAAATGGCAAAAAAGTATTGTTTTTGCGCTTGTTTGTTCTCCTGGTTGTCCCCCCTCCTTGTCGGGGTTTGCATTCGTTCCCCGGACAACCTTATACTGTATGGTGAAAGGCATCATAGAGCGCATGTCCACGACTACCTCCGTGCCGGCTATTCCCGATGTGGAAGCATTCCGGGACCTCATTTACGACCACTACCATAAGCACGGCCGCCGCCTGCCCTGGCGGCTCACCCGGGACCCTTATCGCATTCTGGTCTCCGAGATGATGCTGCAGCAGACCCAGGTGGAGCGGGTCCTGGGAAAGTATGAGGAGTTCGTCGATCGCTTCCCCGATTTCCCGTCTCTGGCCGCTGCGCCCTTCGATCAGGTCCTCCTTCTCTGGCAGGGTCTGGGCTACAACCGGAGGGCATTATCGCTCAAGAAGACGGCGGTCAGGATCATCGAGGAATTCCAGGGGAGACTGCCGCCTTCCGTCGACCTCCTCCTCACATTGCCGGGTATCGGCGCATCAAGCGCGTCCGCCATAGCAGCCTTCGCATTCGACATGCCGGTAGTCTTCATCGAGACAAACATCCGCACCGTTTTCATCCATCTGTTCTTTTCGGACAGGGGGCATGTGAGGGACCGGGAGATCCTTCCCCTCCTCGAAAGGTCCCTCGACAGGGCCGAGCCGAGGAAGTGGTACTACGCCCTCATGGATTACGGCTCGATGTTGAAAGGCGCGGGAGAAAAGGTCCATAGAAAAAGCACCCGATACCGGCGGCAGTCACCGTTCGAAGGCTCGGACAGGCAGGTCCGGAGCGCCGTTCTGAAGGTGCTCCTGGCAAAGACGGCCGTGTCGGAAGCGGCATTGGCGGAGATGCTCGGGGAGTCCCGGGAGAGGCTGGAAAGAGTCCTTGCCGGGTTGAAGGGTGACGGGATCATCACTGCCCGGGAAGATGGTTTCACCATAATATCATAAGGGGCAGCCTTCTTTTCAAAGGGCCGCCTTCGCCCGTGGTGCGCGTTTCGCTAAAAGACAGCCCGTTTCCGGAGAAGACGTGCGGGTGAGCCGCGTCGTGCACACGGGGAAAGGTGCTTCCTTGCCGAGTGGGTTTATCGCAGCAAACATAGGGTGTTTCGTCTCACGGAGCTGGCAGGTAGCCTGGCCGATGACGCTCATCATGCTGTTCGAGTTCCTCATCGGCTTGACGGATGTCTATGTGGCGGGCAGGGTAGGGAAGGACGTTCAGGCCGCCTACGGCTTCGTCATCCAGCTCTACTTCATGTTCATCATTATTGCCAATGCCCTGACCGTCGGCGCGGTATCCGTCGTCTCCCGTCTCTATACGGGGTCGAACGACAAAGACCGGCTGACGGAAGCGATCTTCTCGTCTCTCGTCGCGACGGCCGCCGCCGGCGTGCTGACTGTGTTCGTGGGCGTTGTCTTCGCTCCCATCTTGATAAAGCTGCTCAACATCCCCGCCCAGCTCAAGCCCTTCTGCATACCCCTCATCCGGATCTATTCGGCCGGCCTCGTCTTCGAGTACATGCTGATCAACGGCAACGGGATACTCAGGAGCTGCGAGAGGATCAGGGTCTCCCTCGGGATCATGGCCGTTGTCTGCTTCATCAATATAGGGCTCAACATCTTTTTCGTCTTCTATACCCCCTTGGGCTTCAGAGGGATTGCCCTTGCGACGGCATCGGCCGCATTTATCGGAAGCCTCATCAACCTGTCCCACGTGCGAAGGCTTATGACGGGGGTCCGGGCCTTCTCAAGAAGCACGATCAGGCGGATCGCGGATATCGGGTGGCCCATGGCTGCGCTCCAGGTACTCTGGCAGTTGGGCAGCATCGCCCTTTTCCTCATTATCAGCGCGCTGCCCGAAAACAGGGTCGAGATCCTCGCGGCGCTGACGGCCGGCTTGCGCATCGAGTCCGCCATCTATCTGCCCGCTTTCGCCTTCAATATGGCCAATGCGGTGATCGTGGGGAACCTCCTGGGCGAAGAAAAGCGTGAAGAAGCCTACCGGAGCGGGCTCGTCACCGCCCTCATAGGGGTCATTCTGGTGACCCTCCTCGTGGCCGCCGTCATCCTCAACGCCCCGAGGATCGCCTCGGTCCTCTCGAACAATCCCCTCGTGGTGAGGGAAAGTGTCCGGTATCTTTACATCGCCATGATCAGTGAGCCTTTCATGGCGTTGGGCGCAATTCTCGGCGGCGGATTGAGCGGGGCCGGTGACACGAGGAACGTCCTCATTCGTGTCGCCTTATGCATATGGGTTGTCAGGATACCTCTGGCCTATCTGTTTGTGGTCGTACTTGGCTTTGGGGCAGCCTGGGTCTGGTGGTCGATGAATATCTCCCAGTTCGTCCAGGCCTATCTCCTTTATCGCTGGTATGCGAAGCGTAAATGGCTGGGGTGACACGAGGCCGCTTCTTTCGTGCCGGCATCAGTGTGAATGGGCGCTGTCGGTAATGTCCGTGAGCCGGTTATGGACAAACCTTATATGCTCACGGAGCACATAAAACTGGTCGCCAAAGGAGGCGGGTACTTTCATTTTGTTGACTTCCCTCTCGATAAGATCGAGCCGTTCGAGCAATTCTTTCTGCCCCTCGGTCCGCCCGTCCGCGATGACATCCTTTTCAAGCACGAGGAGCACGCGATACCATCGGTAGATGCGCGACTTCATGCGCCATCGATACAAGGCAGGGGCGACTCGCAGCACCGGGATCAGCAGCACGATCATCGGCACAAACGCCACGACGATGCGGTTCACGAGAGTTGCCATCCAGAAAGGGAGGAAACGATAGAAAAAGCTCTTGCCCGATTTGTAGAAACGTTTTGCATCCGCACTGATGCGGTATTCATGCTCCAGCGGGGCAGGGAACTCGCCCTGACGCTTGAGCAGGCCCGCCTTTCCGTGTACTTCGGTTGCCGTTTCGAGGAGCAGGTCGGAGAGTGCGGGGTGCAGATTCGGCCGGGCGATAAGCTCGACCGTGGGGCCGATCAGGGAGACATCGCTGCCGGCCGGACCTATGGCAAGCCGCCCGCCTTTCAGTTCGGAGAGCATGTCAACCGGCTTTTCGCTTCGGTAGAACACGAGGAGCGGCTCATGGGAGATGGACCCAGAGAGACCACGCGATTGACGTCGATCCCATCGGCGACCCCGCCCTGGACAAATCCGATGTCGACGGGGAATGCAGGATTGACGAGCCTCTCGAGATTCTCGCGCGAGCCCTCGGACGAGAGGATCTTCAGCTTCACGCCGTTCCGTGCAAGTATATCGCGGTACTTCTCGGCATTCATTTGGAAGATGCTGCCCGCCGGACCGCCGGTGATTGTGAGGGTGCCGGGCGGCGCCGAATAGAAGAACCAGAAAACGGCAAAGATGATAACGATGCCCGCGAAGAAGATAGCGCCGAGCGCTGCCCCACGACTCAGCCCGAACGTTTCCATGAAGAATGCCTGAGTCCGGGTGAGGCCGAGCCTCTTATCCACCGCCATGGGTGATACCCTTATCTTAGATGTCGGCGCCGCTTTCCTGAGCCTTGCGGGACCCGCCGTCTTTTAAGGGGCCCGCATAATGATAGTAGTCGCTGCGATGCCCTTATACAAGGGTAAAGTCGATATTCTGCGTTTCGCGCGACGGGCTATTCGATCTCGGCCAGGGCCCACGCGACAAACAAGGTCGTCTGTGTGTTCTTCTTGGGCTGGTGGTTGAACTGGATGGGGGCGGCGCTCGTGAAGGCCCCATCCTCATGCTGTGCCTTGCCGAGGTAAGCCGCCGCCTTCGCCACCGCCTCCTTTACCGCGGGCAGCCCTTTGAGGGCCATTATGGCGTAGGCGGTAATCTCCGGGTCCTCGGGCAGACCGCGGCTCATGGAAAAACCGCCCGAAGGGGCCTGCACTGTCAAAAGATAGGCGACGCCGTTCTTCACCTCGGGCGCCTGTGCGTCCGCACCGGATGTGCGAAGGGCCCTTATGGACCAGGCCGTGCCCAGGGCGACGGAGGGTGATCCTTTCGGCATGCCATAGCCGCCATCGCTGTTCTGGCACGACTTCAGCCACGACACGGCCCGCTCCACCGCGGGGTCGCCACCGGCCGAACCTGCCGCTTTAAAGGCATCGACCACGACCGCCGTGTAGACCGTGAGGGGCGCGCCCTCCCTGCCTATCCTCCTGAATCCCCCTTGTTCGTCCTGGACGCTTCTCAGGTAGGCGATGCCCTTCTTGACCGCCTCATTCCCCTTTTGCGCCTGCGTGAGGCCGAGTATGGCAAACGCCGTGTGGGCCGTGTTGTTGTTCCAGCTCCCGTCGGCTTTTTGGTCCTTCAGCAGGAAGGCGACCCCTTTCTCCACGGCCGGGCCCTGACCGCCCGTCATGGAGAGGACCTTCACGGCCCAGGCAGTCGGCTCTGCCTCAGCGGGGAATTCACCCCGCAGCCTCGACCAGGCCCCGTTCTCCGCCTGTACGGACGTGATGTGGCCCAGGGCCTTCGTGAGTGTGTCGGAGGCGCCGAAACCGGCTGCCGGGATAAGAAAACAGAAAATCACCGCGAGAGAACATCAACTTTTTCATCCTGCTCCTCCCTACTCGTATTCTTATGACGAGGCCCCGGATAAGAGACCGGAATCTTATCCACGGTACCATATTCTTGATGGCCTTCACAACCCCTTCGTGGTAAAGTTCCGGCGATTTAAGAGATGGGCGGTCGGATAAGTATCCGGGCGTTTCCTTTTTCGACCGGGTGTGCTATGGTGAAGAGCGTGGAGCCACGAATCATTCCCCGGAAGGAACACCGTATATCACGAAAGCAGGTGAGCCCGAATGCCCTGGCCACGCTCTACCGGCTCCATGCGAACGGCTTCATCGCCTACCTGGTAGGGGGATGCGTCCGCGACCTGCTCCTGGGCGCGAACCCCCAAGGACTTCGACATCGCCACAAACGCCACACCCGGCCAGATCAAGCGGCTCTTTCGCAACTGCCGTCTCATAGGTCGCCGTTTCAGGCTGGCCCATCTCCACTTTCAGAATGAAATCCTGGAGGTATCCACGTTCCGCCGGGCCGCCCTCCCTTCCGACAACGAGGAGACGGAAGAGCCGGGCCGCGGTCACCGCCCTCCCCGCCACATCAAGGACGAGGACGGCATGGTGCTCGTGGACAACGTCTTCGGGACGCCCGAGGAGGATGCCCTCCGCCGCGACTTCACCGTCAATGCCCTCGCCTACAATATTGCCGATTCATCGGTTATCGACTACAGCACCGGACTCGCCGACCTCACGGAGACGGCTTATTCGTCCAATCGGCGACCCCCGTGTCCGGTTTACGGAAGACCCCGTGCGGATGCTCCGTGCTGTCCGGTTTGCCGCATCCCACGACTTCGTCATAGAACCCGCCGCCTGGGAAAGCGTCTGCGAGCTCTCCTCCACCATCTCGCGCGTGTCGCCGGCACGGCTTTATGAGGAGATACAGAAGCTCTTCCTCCTCGGATCTGCCCGGCCGGCTTTCATCCTCCTGGAGAAGAGCGGGCTCCTTGCCGCCCTCTTCCCCAGCCTCGGCCGGTGGATCTATGGAGGCAGCCATCGCCTGACATTACTCGAGGCAGAACCTCGAATGGCTCGATCGCATGTGCCGCAGCGGCACGCCTTCCGCACCTGCGCTTTTCCTCGCGGCGCTCTTCGGTCCCATTCTGGAGGAGGAGGCGTTCAGCCGACACCGCGAGGGCATCCCCCGCCAGCAGGCCCTTGATAAGACATGCGCCCTGTTCATGCAAGAGATCTCCCGGGCCGTCACTGTCCCGGGACGGGTCAGCGGCCGCCTGCGCGCCGCCCTCGCCCTTCAGCCCTCCCTCCACAGGATGCCGCCCCGACGGCCCGCCTCCCTGGCCGGCAGGCCGGAATTTCAGGACGCCCTGACGTATCTCCGCCTTGCGGCAGAGACGAGAGGAGAACATCGGGCCATTCTGGAATGGTGGGACACCTTCCTTTCGGGGGCCCCCTCGATCACGTATTCAGAACCCCCAACCGATGAAGACCGCGGGAAAAGGCGAAGAAAGAGGCGCCATAGACATCGCCGTGCCCGCAAGCCCGCGGCCTGACGTCCATCACCTGTCGAAGAACCTCAATAGATTCTTGCTGAAGAATGCCTGCTTATCTTCATCGGTCACGTCGAGCCGAGTGAGGTCTGACAGTACTTTTCTCGTATAGTCCGGTTTGTTCAATTCGTAGGGGTAGTCGGTTCCAAAACAGATATGGTCCGATCCCAGCGTTTCAAAAGCAAAACGGATGACAGGCAACCACCCGCCGTAACCCGCCGCATCGAACAGTATATTGGCGCACAGTTTTTCAAAGTGGTCCACCAGACCAAGCTCACGCGCCTCGTCGATCGACCTTCCGAAGCCGCGGTCTTTCAGAGGGAAATCCGCGGGCTGGTGCCAGGCGAGCAGCCTTCCTTTCAGGGCCGGGAGTCCTCCTCCCAGATGCGCCGCGACTACCTTCAGACTCCGGGAACCTTGGGAGGACCCCGTAAATGATTTCGACAAACGCCTTTATCGTGTCGTACTCCCTCGACATGGTGGTAAAAAGGTCGTAGCGCTGTCCGCCCCAGAGGTCCTTCCGGATAGGGGGGTGGACATATACAGGCATACCGTAACTTACCGCCGTCTCGTAGACCCGGTCCATGATGGCGGAGTCCATGGTCGTTTCTTCATCCAGGCCATAAGAGGAGGCGAGGGCGAGGCCCCACAGGCCCAACTCCTCGACCGCCCGCTTTACCTCGTCCTTATTCTTATCCTTGTCGAAGGGGTAAATGTGGATCAGCCCCTTGAACCTGTCCGGGTATTGCTTCACTACCTGCCCATAGCCGTCATTGCAGGCCCTGCAAAACGCGAATCCATTCGCGGTGAATCCCCCGGTGCTCAACACTGCCGTGTCGATCCCCGATTTATCCATAAAATCGAGATGCACGCCGACATCGCCCATGCGATCATAGACTGCCCGATACCGGTTGAGGCCGAAGCCGTAATCATGTTCCCTCGTCTTGCCCATGAATTTCAGGGCCCCGGGGGGAATAAAATGATGCTGCATCTCCACGACGGCATACCCGTTGATCATAGAAGCCTCCTTTTCAATTTACCTGCACGCTTATCTTCAGCTATTCCCTGTTATCCTTTTGAATCCGTTGCAAACCACCATTTTCGACCCTTCCTTACTTGATGAGCAGGCGCGGGAGATATGTCGCGAGCCCGGGAAAAACGAACATCAGGATCATGCAGATGACCATGGCAATCAGGAAGGGATAGACGCCGCGATAAATCACCGATATCGGCGTTTTGGTTATCTGCTTGACGACAAAGACGGTGATGGCCACCGGCGGAAGGACGACCCCGAGACAATTGGTAAGGGCTATCATGATGCAGGCCCATATGGGATCGTAGCCGAGTTTTACGATGATCGGGAAGAAAATGGGGGTGGCAAGAATGATGAACGCAAGGTCGTCGATGACGGAGCCGCCTATCAGATAGACGAAAATGATAACGGCCATTATGATGGCCCGATTAACCTGAAGGCCGGTAACCCAAACGGCCGCCACGTCGGGGATGTCGGTGGTCGCAATGAAATGACTGAGCACGGCCGACGACGCGACGAGCAGAAGGACCATGCACGACGTTCGCAGCGCTTCCTGCACCGATTTTGCAATGTTCTTCAGCTTTATGTCTCTCCTGAGCAGGCACAGGACGACCACGGCAAAGGCACCGATGCCGCCCGCTTCGGTAGGCGTAAAGAAGCCGTACAGCAGTCCTCCGATCAACACGAGAAATATCAGGACCGGCCATGCCACGGCCGGGACGCTTTTCCACCTTTCCGGCCACGAGTATTTCTCGCTCCTCGGCCCGAGGTCCGGGTTTATCCTGCACCATCCAAAGATAACGACGATGAAGAGCATGGCAAGAATAAGTCCCGGCAATATCCCGGCCATAAAAAGTTTTCCGATTGACTGCTCCGTGATGATGCCCAGGAGTATCAGCAGCACACTCGGAGGGAGGAGGTTGCCGAGGGTCCCCACGGTCGCCACTATTCCCGTCGAGAGCTTCTTACTATAGTGATAGCGCTCCATCTCGGGGATTGCGACGCTCGCAAAGGTGGCCGAGGTGGCGATCATCGAGCCGCAAATCGATTTGAAGACCGTCGCCCCCGCGACCGTCGCAATGGCGAGGCCGCCGGGTATGTGCCCGAGGAATTTGTGGGTAGTGTTATATAACCCTTTGGCGATCCCTGAATTGAAGGCAATCTGACCCATAAGGACAAAGAGGGGGATCGCGGTGAGCCCGTAATTGGTAAGGGAGTCGAAGAAATCGTTCGCGAGAAGGGCGATGGCGGTGTTGAAATCATTGAGCACCATGAAACCCGCAAAGCCGACGGAGGCCATTGCAAACGCCAGGGGAAGACCCGTGAGGAACAGACCCAGGAGGACCAGGAGGGCAATTATACCCACCGCGACTTCATTCATGCTTTCCTCCCTCACACACTATGCGTAAAATGTCGGACAGCAGCACGAGACATTCCGCGAAACCGCAGATCGACAAGCCATAGGCAACCGGGTAATAGGGCACGCGGAGGGTAAGGGAGACTTCGCCGGTCTTGTAGAGATCATGAGCCTTAATAAAAAGAGCCAGGGAGATCAGGGCGAACAGGACCAGACCGATAAGCTTTGTCACAAACAGGAGCGCCGTCTTATTGAAGAGCGAAAGCCTGTCGGTCACTATATCCATGCTCACATGGGCATCGTCCAGCGAAGCCTGGGCGATTGCGAAACCGATCACCAGGGCGCCCGAAAAAGCCATCAGCTCGTACGTGCCCGTCAGGGGCTTACCGAGATAGCGGAGCACCACGTCGAGCACGGTCAAAAGCATCATCAGGACCAGTATCGCGCCTCCCACGATGTTGAGGATCCTGCTGAACTGCACGGTGAAAACGAAAAACTTGCGCATAAGCCCCCCTTTATTGCCGTCTGTACCCGTTCCCCGTCTATTTCTTGTATCGCTTTAAGGCTTCCTGCACGAAGCGCACCGCCTCCTCACCGGGCAATCCCTTTGCTTTCATTTCCTTTATGTAGGCCTCTATAAGGGGTTTGGTGCCCTTCTCGTGCCAGCGGGCCTCCTCTTCTTTGGAGAGCGGAACGATTTTCACCCCCCTCTTCACGAGCCAGTTCTTTGCCACGACGTTCAGGTCTGCCCACATCTTTCCGTACTTCTCGATGTATTCCTGGCTCATCTGATCGATTAAAGCCTGGACATCGGGAGGAAGGGAGTTGAACTTCCGCTTGTTCATCATCACGATGAATACCGCGGAATAGGCCGTGTCGCGATTCTCGGTTGTGTAGTTGACGAGCTCGCCGGTCTTCCACCCATGCAAAGCCTCGTAACTCGACATGAGGCCGTCGACAACCCCCTTCGACAGGGCGTCGTACACGTCGGACATCGGCATCGCCACCGGCGCCGCGCCCAGCAGACCCACAAACTTTGCATTCGACCCGTAGCACCTTAATTTGAGCCCACTCACGTCTTCAAGCTTGGTGACGGGCCTGGTTTTCGTATGGAGGAAGCCGCCGGGCTGGGCGTGAAAAAAGAGTACCTTCACGTCATCGAACTCCTTCGGCTTGAACTTCTTATAGAATTCATTCGCTATCTTTGTCGCCTCCGGTCCGGAAGGAAAGCCGAGAGGGAAGTCGAGGATCTGCGTGAAGGGAAACCTCCCCATCGTATACCCCAGCACATGGTTGCCGATGTCGGAGATGCCCTTGACGACCGCGTCATAAGATTGGGCGGTAGGGACGAGGGTTTGGGCGCCATAATACTTCACCTTAAGCTTTCCGCCCGCCCTTTTCTCCAGCTCCCTGGCGTATGCCTTCAGGGTAACGTCCTGTTGGTGGCTTACGGGAAACCAGTTCGCTACCTTGATGGTAATTGCCGCTGCCTCCGCGTGGTGTGGCGCAGAAACAAGAAAACACGTCAGAAGAATGGTGAGTGTCAAAGCCGCGACTGCGAATGAACGCCCCATGGTACCCCCCCTAATTTATTTGGATCCCGGTGCTTGCCTGCCTCCCGTCAGAATCGAGTGAGGAAGCCTCACCTTTAGTCTCTGCTTACATTCAATTTCTGTGTAAACTCGGTATCGGCTGCCATGAGATCCCGGCACAGGCTCAGGTCGCCCGCCTCCATTGCCTGAATTATCCCCTGATGCCGCCTGTACATCGCTCCCATAGAGTTGCGCGTCCGCACCTGGCTCCATCCCGTGAAAAGGGTGCCGAGCAGCGTCATTACAGATTGCACGATGACGTGCAGCAGGGGATTGCCGGCAATTTCGGCTATCGCTACATGGAAAGCCGTATTGCACTCGCCGAGCTGGGCAGGGTCGGTCTGCTCGTCGAGGAGTGCCGCGTTGATTGCGTAGAGGCGCTCTATATCTTTCGGCGTCGCTTTCGACGCGGCCAGCCGGACCGTATCGCATTCTATGGTCTTTCTCGCCTCATAAAAGTGGGAGAGCGTCAGTTCTCCGGCGCTGAACAGATCGTAAGAAACCTGGAAAAGCGGTATATGGTGGTTCGCGGCAACAAAGGCTCCGCCGCGCGCCCCCGTGCGTATCTCCACCAGGCCCGACTGTTCCAGGGACATGAGGGCCTGACGCACGACCGTTCTGCTCACCCTGAAATGCTGGGCCAGTTCGCGCTCCGGCGGCAGTTTCTGACCTATCCGAACCCCTTTGGAGAATATGAGACCCTTGATCTGGGTGACAATCTTTTCGTTCAGGTTCTCCCTGCTGACCGGGGTCAGACGACTCTGCAGCTCTTTGTCAATTGGTTCAACCATTGAGCTTCTATCATCCACCACACGTTCCTTCTTGTCAAGAAAAAAGTCCGGAATCTCCTTATCTTCGCGTCCGTGCCTCTCGTCCTTATGAGGCGTCCTTCGAAAGTCGAAGGTGACGTCTTTTTTGAGAAAATACCTTGACAACGTGTTTGCGATAAACAAACATATTGTCAAGGTCATAAGGTCGATGGAAGAGAAGCTCCTGACAAAAAGGCTGAGAGAGATTCGGATCGGCAAGAAGCTTACCCTGGAAAAGGTTGCGAAGCTTACCGGTCTCTCGAAAGGTTATCTGTCTCAGATCGAGAACTCGGATCAGCCTCCCCCCATTTATACGCTCTCTCGCATATCGAGGGCTTTGGGCATCGATATCGCGGATCTGTTTGCCCGCACCCTCTGCCGCGGTGCCCGATGAAAAGATAGTGGTGGGCAGACGGGACGAGCATAAGCTGACGAGCAGGGACGGAAGTCCCTATGGATACGTTTATGAAGATCTTGCGCCGGACAAGAGGGGCAAGAACATGGAGCCTTTTATCGTGACGGTAGCATTTGACAACCAGGTCGATAAGAAAAAGGATTTCAGGCATGAGGGCGAAGAGTTCAATTACGTGCTCGAAGGGACATTGGAGTTTTTTTACGAGGGAAGGAGTCATTGTATCCTCGAAGCCGGAGATCATGTTTATTTCGATGCGGAGAAGCCTCACTCGGCAAGGAGCCTCGGTGAAAAAGAGGCGAAAGTGCTTATCGTGATCTATTCATATAAAAGAGATTGCAAGATGTTTTCTTAAAGGATTTTACCCGGATGGTTTGGTATTAGCAAACATCGAGCAGAGTAGAAAATGCGAATGATGACAGGGGGACATCATGAAAAGAACGGGAATGTTCGGTAGTGACGACGTTCGTCTGCATGGCCCTGCTGGGGCTGGTCGGATCGAAGGCCTCTCGCCCAGGAGAAAACAATTGTCTTGAAGTATTCCAACTTCTTTCCCGTGATGAACCGGATAAGCGTGCTCTCGGAGCAATGGTGCAAAGAAGTGGAGAAGAGGACAAACGGAAGGGTCAAGGTCAATTACTACCCGGCCGGTACTCTTACGCCGCCGGGCCAGACCTACGACGCCGTCACCAAGGGCATTGCCGACATAGGCTTGAGCTTTGCCTCCTACACGCACGGTCGTTTTCCTCTCACGGAGGTCCTCGATTTACCTCTCGGAAGCAGGAGCGCGTATCAGGGGATGAAGCTGGCCAACGCATATTACAAGAAGTTCAGACCGAAGGAATTCGACGACGTGAAGGTCATGTACCTTCATACCTCGGGCCCTCACTATATTTTCGCAAGAAAGCCGATCAACTCGCTCGAGGATTTGAAGGGACTGAAGATACGCTCCACCGGTACGAGCACTCTCGTCGTCAAGGCGTTGGGGGGATTACCTGTCGGGATGCCCATGTCGGACGCCTATGACGCGCTGTCGAGAGGCGTGACGGATGGGATATCGGCGCCGTTTGAGGCTATGCACGGATTTAAGCTGGCCGACGTGGTCAACTACTGTGCCCAGTACGATCGAGTCTATGTCAATGCCGCGTACGTGGTGATGAACAAGTCCAGGTGGCAGGGCTTACCCGCCGACGTTCAAAGGACGATAGAGGCCGTCAATGAAGAGTGGGCGGAGAAACAAGGCAGGCTCTGGGACGAGCTGGATAAGGAAGGGAGAGAAGTTTTTCTTAAGAAAGGAGGGAAAACAGGGACGCTCTCCGGCCAGGAGAATGCACGGTGGACGGCTCACCTGAGTCCGGTCCTCGATGACTATGTAAAAGAGATGAAGGCCAAGAATCTTCCGGGGGACGAGGCGCTCAAGTTTTGTGTCGATTACCTCAAGGCGCACCCTTAAATCGACGGAAAAAGAGGCGAGGGCTGCCTGCCGCTTTTTCGATCCGAGGCGAAGAGCAGAAAGGACACAGGTAACTCTTGAGATCAATAAAGTAGGGATACCACCAGGGGGACATTATGAAGAAATGGAGAGCATTGTCGATCTTTATGGGATTTATGACCGTCGTCCTCACCGTGCCCGTGACGGCTCAGGCGGCAAAGACGCTTAAAGTAGGCATCATCGATTCATACAGCGGCGGGGCAGCCCCAATGGCCATCGACAACCTCAATGGGTTCAAGATGGCGATCAATGCCATTAACGCAAATGGAGGGGTTAACGGCACGAAGATCGAATTCGTGACCAGGGACGACAAGTTTAAGCCCGACATCTCCCTCGCTATGGCAAAGGAGCTCGTCATGAGGGAGAAGGTGGATGTGCTGGTCGGCACCATCAGCAGCGCGAGCTGCCTCGCGGTCTCGGAGTTCGCCAGGAAAGAGAAGGTCCCTTTCTTTAATACCGGCGCCAAGAGCGAAAAAATCACGGGCGAGAAAGGCCACCGCTATGTGTTTTCCATAGACGAGAATACCGCGATGGCCGGCAAAGCGGCAGCCCAGGTCCTCGCAAAGAAACCTTACGTCAAGTACTGGATTGCGGGCGACGACATGGAGTACGGCCACGCGATCACCGGCGCAGTCTGGAACAACCTGAAGGTTCTGAAGCCTCACGTACAGCTTACAGGAGAGTGCTGGTGGAAGGTGGGGGAGGCGGACTTCGGCCCCTATATCACCCAGATGATGTCGGCAAAGCCCGATTTCATCATTCTGGGTTGTGCCGGCTCAGGTATCATAAGCTTCATGAAGGCGGCCAAGGCAAGCGGCCTGAACCGCGCCATCCCGCTTTACATCCATGCGGCCATCGACCACGTGATACTCTCTGCCAACGGCCTCGACAGCCCGGAGGGGGTCCTCGGCACGACAAACTATCTCTTCTACTATCCGCAGACGCCGGCGAACAAAGCCTTCGTTGCCGGATACCAGAAGCTCTACAACAAGGCCCCGTCCCCGCAATCCTTCTTCGGCTACACCGTCGGAGAGCTCGATCGCCAAGGCGCTCCAGAAGATCGGCGGGAAATTCGACGCGGAGAAGCTCATCGACGCAATGGAGGGGGCGACCCTGGACAGCGCCATCGGCACGCTGGAGATGCGGGCGTGCGATCATCAGCTTCTTCTTCCTACATTTGTGGGAACCACCAAGAAGGTGCCGGAGTACAAAGCGTTCCTGATTGCGACCGACGTCGTGACGGTTCCACCGAAGGACTCGGTGCCGACATGTGAGGATGTGAAGAAGGCCAGGGCCGGTGCCAAGTAACCCATAGAGGGGAGGAGGATTAAGGGGTCGACCGACAACCCTGCTGGAGCCTCTGCTTCAGCAGGGTGTAGCGCATCTGCTGTTTATCATTCCCCACGGCAATAGCCAGGGCCTTCTTCGTCCCCAGCAGCACCACCAGCTTCTTGCCCCTCGTGATGCCCGTGTAGAGGAGGTTCCTCTGAAGGAGGATGTAGTGCTGCGTGAGGACGGGCATCACGACGACCGGATATTCGGAGCCCTGCGCCTTGTGCACGGACGTGGCATAGGCGAGGACAAGCTCGTCGAGGTCCGAGAGGTCATAGCCGACGAGCTTCCCGTAAAAGTCCACGTAGACCTCCTGCTCCTCCCGGTCGATCTTCCTGATCCTGCCGATATCACCGTTGTAGACGTCCTTGTCGTAGTTGTTCTTGATCTGCATCACCTTGTCGCCCGTCTTGAAGGTCCTGCCTCCCCGGAAAAGCTCGTCCTTTGAAGGGTTGAGGTGCTTCTGCAGCTCGGCGTTCAGGTTCAGCGCGCCTACCGTGCCGCGATGCATGGGCGTGAGGACCTGGATGTCGTCGATCGGATGGTAGCCGAACTTGAGGGGTATCCGCTCGCGGCAGAGGCCGACGAGTCTCTCCACGGCACCTTCCGGGTCCTCCATCTCGATAAACTGGAAGTCGGAGCGGCCGGTCCCGGTCAGGACCGGCATCAGGCCGCTGTTTACCCGGTGGGCGTTGACGACGATCATGCTCTCCCTGGACTGGCGGAATATCTCGTCGAGCCGCACCACGGGCACCACCTGTGAATCGATGATATCTTTAAGCACGTTTCCCGCGCCTACCGAGGGGAGCTGGTCCACGTCTCCCACGAGGATCAAGGTCGCGGCCGGCGGTATGGCCTTGAGCAGGTGGTACATGAGGATCGTATCGATCATGGAGCCCTCGTCGATGACGAAGGTCTCGCCCTCCAGCGGGTTTTGCTCGTCTTTCTTGAACCGCCCCTCCCTGGGGCTGAATTCGAGGAGGCGGTGTATGGTGCGCGCCTCGTGGCCCGTGGCATCGCTCATCCTGCGGGCGGCCCTGCCCGTGGGCGCCGCAAGCAGCACCCTGCGGCCGATGCGCTCCTGGACCGCGATAATCGACTTGATAATGGTGGTCTTCCCCGTGCCGGGCCCACCCGTGATGACCATGACCTTCCGCTCGACCGAATCCCTCACCGCCTGGACCTGCCGGCTGGAAAGGGCAAGGCCGAGCTGCTTCGACGCGGCCGCAAGGAGGCTGTCCTTGTCCACCAGGGGCAGCTGCGTCGGATGGGCGAGAAGGTCCCTGAGGCGGCGCGCGATGCCCTGCTCGGAGACGTGGAACCTCACCAGATAGACGCATTTGTCGCTCTCAGCCGCATCCCCCCCGTCTCCTCTATGATGATGCGGCGGTCCGATGCGGCCGAAGAGATCGCGTCAAGGACGATGGACGGCTCGATCTCGAGGACCTTTTCGCACTGCTCGACGAGTTGGTTGAAGGGGTAGTAGACATGGCCCTCGTCGGAAAGCTGGTTGAGGATGTACTCGATGCCGGCCCTCGCCCTGATGGGGGATTCTTTCGCGATCCCGAGGTGCTCCGCGATCCTGTCTGCCGTCAAGAAGCCGATGCCGAAAACGTCCTCGGCGAGGCGGTAGGGGTTTTCGCGCACCACGGGGACCGCCTCCTTGCCGTACTGCTTGAATATCTTCACCGCGTAGGCGGGGCTCACGCCGTGCCCCTGCAGGAAGACCATCACATCGCGTATCTCTTTCTGCGTCTGCCAGGCCTTGCTTATCATCCCGATCCGCTTTTCCCCTATGCCGTCGACCTCCCTCAGCCGCTCTATATCGCGGTCGATCACGTCGAGGGTCTCTATCGCGAACCGCGAGACGAGCCGCTTAGCCATCACAGGACCGATGCCTTTGATCATGCCCGAGCCCAGATAGCGCTCTATGCCGGAGACGGTGGCGGGCATGACGAGCTCGCAGGAGGAGATTTTGAATTGTTCCCCATACCTGGCGTGGCTCTGCCACTCGCCCTCCAGCTTTACCGTCTCCCCCGGGCTCAAGCCGGGAATGCTGCCCACGATCGTCACCAGGCCGGCTCCCCTTTCCGCCTTAAGCCTGGCGACAGTGTAACCGGTCTCCTCGTTGCAGTATGTGATCCGCTCTATTTGTCCCCTCAGCTCGGTCATCTGCCTCACGCGCCTCGCTATAGTATACTCCGAAAAGAGATTTAACTTGACACTTCGTGGGCCACGGGCTGATAATTGGGACTGGGGTGCCTGGTCGTAAGTTGAGGCCAGGATGTGCTGTCATGCCCGGAACGGAAAGCATGTGTTCCCCGGGCGAAATCCAAAAAAGGAGGTAAGTGTATGACTGAGCAGAAAAGCCAGTTCAACACGGAAGACTGGTGGGCCGTATGGGTCGGGCTCCTGGTCTTTGTCCTGAGTCTCGGCGCGTTCGCGGGTCTCGATCCCCTCGGCTGGGTGGTCTCCCCCAGGATTTGGACGGAACTCGGCCGCTCGCTGGGCGCTTTCTCCAAGAACTACGCCGCCCTCAACAGTGTCCTTTCCCTCATCCTTACCTATTTCGCCTTCCTTGTCGTCCTCACCATAGGCGCGGCGGCGCTCGGCTTCAAAGTAGGAAAATTCGTGTACGGCTTCACGGTCATATTCTGGCTGACTTACGCCTGTGTGCTCGCAGGGAACTACGCCAACATCGCGGCCAACGCGCCGGGAGACATAAAGAAGTTCCACCTCGGCTGGTCGCTCAGGCTCACCGGTGAATCGGGCCTCATCATCGCGCTCCTGGTCGGTCTCTTCATCAGCAATTTTCTGCCCCGCTTCGCGAACTCGCTGAAGGAGGCCGCGCGTCCGGAATGGTACATCAAGACGGCTATCGTCATCCTGGGCGCGGCCATCGGCGTCAAGGCCGTCACGGCCATGGGGCTCGCGACCGCCGTGATGTTCCGGGGGCTCTGCGCCATCGTCGAGGCCTATCTCATCTATTGGGCGCTCGTCTATCTGATGGCGAGAAAATGGTTCGGCTTCAGCAGGGAATGGGCCGCGCCGCTCGCCTCCGGTATCTCCATTTGCGGCGTTTCGGCGGCCATCGCGACCGGTGGGGCCATAAGGTCGAGGCCCATTGTCCCCATCATGGTCTCCTCCCTCGTCGTCATCTTCGCCGTGGTGGAGCTTCTGCTCCTGCCCTTCCTCGCGCAGGCGTTCCTCTATACACAGCCTATGGTGGCAGGCGCATGGATGGGCCTTGCGGTGAAAACGGACGGCGCGGCCGTGGCGAGCGGCCAGATCGTCGACTCCCTCATTTTGGCAAAGGCCCTCGCCGTGCAAAACGTCAAATACGAGCCGGGATGGATACTCTCCACCGCGACGACCGTGAAGATCTTCATCGACATCTTCATCGGCGTCTGGGCCTTTATCCTTGCCGTCATCTGGTGCAGCGTGATCGAGTGCAGGCCCGGCGAGCGGGTGCGTCTGGTGGAGATATGGCACCGGTTTCCGAAGTTCATCATCGGCTATGCCCTGACCTTCCTCCTCATGCTCTTCCTCTGCCTGAAGCTGCCTGGACAGACTCAATGCGGCCAAGGCAGGGAGCGGGTCGGCCGATGTGTTCAGGACCCTCTTTTTTGCCCTCACGTTCTTCTCCATCGGTCTTGTCACGAACTTCAGAAAGCTGTGGGAGGAGGGGATCGGCAGGCTCGCCGCGGTCTACGTGGTGGCCCTCTTCGGGTTTATCATCTGGATCGGTCTCGCGATATCGTGGATCTTCTTCCACGGCGTCAAACCGCCCATCATCGGCTAAGTGAGGAGGTGAGTCATGGCAGCAACCGAAGAAAAGCGTATCGGCGAAGAGATGAAAAAGATGGAGTGGGAACCCCTGCTCCCGGTAGAGAAGAAGTTGATCGCCTGGAGTCTCATCCTCGGGGTGGCCCTCCTGGGTGTGCTCATCGCGATAAGCTACACGTTCTTCCCCGCAGGTCATTAGAAGGGACCTCATCGACGAGGCGGGCCGAACTTCGGCCCGCCTCGTTCTTCTCCTCTCTCCACCTTGCGCGGCCTCCACGTCAAGGGTTAACCGGACACGCGCGGGCGGGTGCCTGTCGACCCGAAGCCCTTTAGGCCGGCAGGGAAAAGGGCTTTAAAAAGGACCGTAAAAACATTATAATAGAACGGCACGACGGCACGAGCGGAAGAGATAAGCCGGTCCCTAAGAAGGCGCGGTCGGCGCGCCTTTTGCGCCGCTTACGGCGAGGGACCATGGGACAATCGGTGCGAACGGTCTCAAGCCGGGGGCGGCGACAAGGCTAAAGCGCGAGCTTAGCACGGCCTTCGAAGGAGGGAGCCATGTCTGCCTATTCAGAGTTGGTGATGGACCATTTCACGAGGCCCCGCAATAGGGGCAGTATGGAGCACCCTGACGGTATCGGCGAAGTCGGCAACCCCGTGTGCGGGGATATGATGACCATCATGATACGCGTCAAGGATGAGAGGCTCGACGATGTCAAGTTCGAGACCAGGGGGTGCGGGGCGGCCATCGCGGTGTCGAGCATCGTCACGGAAATGGCGAAGGGGAAGAGTCTTAAGGAGGCGCTCCTTATAAGCACGGAGGCCATCGCCGCCCAATTGGGGGAGCTGCCGAAAAACGAGCTGCACTGCTCGAACCTCGGGGTGGACGCGCTCCATAAGGCCATCATGGACTATTACGACCGGCAAAAGGGACAACCGAGGAAGAGCAGAGGCGGAAAAGTCGAGTATCTGGAGCGGCCGGAAGAGCAGTGTTACTGTCCGTACTGTGAGCACGAGCTCTCATCGAACGTGCCTCTCTGCACCAACTGCGGAAAGCCCACGAAGACAGGGTAGGCTCAGAAACAAAAGGACGACGACGATGATCTATCTCGATACGATATCGGGCACCCCGCTTCATCCTGAAGTCAAAGCGGCGATGGTCCGGTACCTGGACAATGGTTTCGGTAATCCCATCAGCCAGCACCGGGTCGGAGACGAGGCGCTCGAAGCCCTGGAGCACGCGAGGGTTGAAACGGCAGGTCTCATCAATGCCCGAAAAGAGGAGATCGTCTTTACGTCGGGCGGGACCGAATCGATCAACCATGCCGTCAAAGGGGTGGCGCTGGCCATGCGGTCAAAGGGGCGTCACATCGTGACGTCGAATATAGAGCACCAGGCCGTCCAGCGCTCCCTGAGGACGTTGACGGGCATGGGGTACCGCGTCTCGTCCGTGCCCGTCGATCAATACGGATCGGTCGATCCCCAGGATGTCGAAAAGGCCATTACGGATGAGACGATTCTCGTCAGCATCATGCACGCGAACAACGAAATCGGCACCGTCGAGCCGATAGAAGAGATCGGGAGAATTGCGCGCCGAAAGGGTGTGATATTTCATACGGACGCGGTCGCGTCGGCGGGGGTCATACCGGTTGACGTGGAAGAGTTCGGCGTTGATCTTCTCAGCATGGCCGCCAACCAGTTCTACGGACCTTCGGGGGTAGGAGCGCTCTATGTGCGGACGGGCACGAAGATCGCCCCTCTTCTCGACGGCGGCATCCAGGAGAATGGCCTGAGGGCCGGAACGCAGAATATGATCGGCATTGTCGGCATGGGCAAGGCGGCGGAGCTTGCGGTCAGGGAGATGCGTGGCAGGATGGAGCATCTGCTCTCCTTAAGGAAGACCTTTATCGACCGGGTCTCGAACATCGGCGACCTCCTCTTCAACGGTCATCCGACAAAGTGCCTGCCCCATCTCATCTCATGCTCGGTGCAGTATGTGGAAGGGGAATCGATGGTCCTCATGCTCGATGAAGAGGGGATCTGTGTCTCTACCAGGTCTGCGTGCGCAAGCGGCTCGCTGCGGGCGTCCCACGTACTTACCTCCATCGGGCTCGACTATACCTGCACGCAGGGCACGCTCATCTTCTCTTTCGGCATCGACAATACGGTCGATGACGTGGATACGGCCGTAGGGGCTTTCAGGCGGAGCGTCGAATTCTTAAGGAGCATGTCACCGCTGTACGGGAAGAAGTGACAGCCGGGAGCTACCCTCCATGGAGCTTGCAGAGAAGGTCCTGGGAATACTGCTCCGGCCGCGAGAGGCATGGCCGGAGATCAGGCGAGAGCAGGCCACAGTCAAAGACCTTTTTGAGTCGTATGCCGCCGTGCTCGCCGCAGTGCCGGCTGTCGCCCAGTTGATAGGTATGGCCGTCGTCGGTATTTCCTTCATAGGTTTCCGCTACAGGGCCCCAATCGCTGCCTCCCTCGGCTACGCGATCGTCTCCTATTGTCTTTCCCTTATCGGGCTGTATGTCTTCGGCCTGATCGTCAACGGCCTTGCGACGAGCTTCGGCTCCAAAAGAAGCGCCCTCGATGCAATGAAGCTCAGCGTCTATTCCGCGACGCCCTGCTGGGTCGCGGGTCTCCTGTTTGTCATCCCTTTCCTCATGCCTGTCGCCCTCCTGCTCTCGCTCTACGGATTTTATCTTCTCTATCTCGGACTGCCCGTGTTGATGGACACCCCAACGGAAAGCAGACCCCTCTACTTCGCGGTCCTCGTGATGATCGGCATCGTCATAGCCGCAGCCGCCGGAATTCTGGCCAGCCTGGCGTTTCCCCAGGGGCGCATGGGCGTCATCTGACAGAGGCCGGAAGGCAAAAGAGCGGCTGATCGCCGCCTTTTTCCTTTTCCGCTCAAAAGCTGAGAAAAAACTGCAAAAATCGTCAAAAAACGCTTGACAAAGAAAGACGTGACAAGTATAACTCTTACTAGTGGAAAAAAGTGGTATAAGGTGGGGGAATGTTCTCCGGCAGATATGAGTATACCATAGATGACAAGGGAAGGCTAAGCATTCCTTCCAGGTTCAGGGAGATCCTCGCATCCCACAATGAACCGGCGAAGAGGGGGACCGACCTGAAGCTGATCCTTACCAACCTGGAAGGCTGCGTCACGGCCTATCCGGAAAAAGAATGGGAAGGGCTTCTGGGCCGGCTGGAGAAATCGCCTGTCCCAAAAGAGGCAAAGAACTTTCTGAGGTTTTTTTTCGCCAGTGCTTCCGAGTGCCCGATAGACAAGCTCGGAAGGATCCTCATACCTCAGTCTTTGAGAAACTACGGGGCGATCAAGAAGAATGTCGTCGTCATCGGGATGAACAAGAAGATAGAGATATGGGCTGAAAGTGCATGGGCCGAGGTGGTCAAACAGGCGACGTCGGATATGGATAAAATAGCCGATATCGCCTCGGTACTGGGGCTTTGAGGGGGTATGACCATATACCGGTTCTCCTCGACGAGGTCCTGCACAATCTTGTTGTCAACGACGATGCGCTGTTCGTCGACGCGACGATCGGGGGCGGGGGACACGGATACCACCTGCTCGAAGCTTATCGCGGTTTAAGGCTCGTGGGCGTAGACGCGGACGTTGACGCGTTAGCCCTGGCAAAAGTGCGTCTCTCGCCGTATAAGGACCGGGTGCTCTTAAGAAAAGGGAACTTCAGGGATCTCAAGGCTATTCTGCGGGAGGAGTCGATAGGGGAGGTCGATGCGGTGCTTTTTGACCTTGGCATATCGCTCTATCAGATGTCGGGGGCGCGGGGCTTCAGCTTCAGCGACGATGCCGCCCTCGACATGCGTATAGACCTGGATGAACCGCTCACGGCCGGGGAGGTGGTCAACAAGTACGGCTATCCCGCCCTGACGCGCATCATCAAAGAGTACGGAGAAGAGGGTGATGCCGGCCGGATAGCGCACGCGATCGTGGAAACAAGAAAGAAGGGGCCGATCACGAATGCGAAGGATCTGGCCGATATTGTCGCAAAGGCAAAGAAAGGCAGGGGGAGGATCCACCCTGCCACGAAGACCTTTCAGGCTATACGGATAGAGGTGAACAGGGAGCTTTTGAACCTGGCGGACGGCTTGCGGGAGGCGACCGATGTGGTCAGGAGTTCGGGAAGGATCGGTGTCATCACCTTTCATTCCCTCGAAGACCGCATGGTGAAGACGTATTTCAGGGATAATCCCCTCCTGGCCCCGGTGACGAAAAAACCGATCAGGCCCTCGGCTTCTGAGATCAGAACGAACCGGAGGGCCAGGAGCGCAAAGCTGAGGATAGCGGAGAAGCGATGATCACGAAGGCAGCGGGCAGATGCACGCACATCAGGGTCGAGCGCAGGCGGCACAGACATGCACGGGTATCGCCTCCGGTTGTGACGGCGGCAGTCGTCTCCTGTATTCTCCTGGCCCTGCTCTTTTCCTTCCTGGCGCGTACGTGCGACGATGCCAGAGTCCTTTTCATGGACAGGCTCAAGAAGGAAAAAGAGATTGTCGAGATGAATAAGGCCTTGAAAATGGAGCTTGCGGCTGTCACCCAAAAAGGATACGTTGAGTTCGCCGCCCAGGAAAGACTCGGTCTCAAACGGCCGAATGATAAAGAGGTGGTGGTCTTGAGATGAACAAGAAGTCCAAAAGAAGGGCTTCCCTTGTTTTCGCGCTCACATGCCTCGTCTATGTTTCCGTCACGTTTCGATTTCCAGAAAAAATGAGTATGAGAAGGACATCGGAGGAACAGGCACAGCCATCGAAGGGCATGGTGGTACCGGTTCCCGATATAGGCTTCAGTGACCGCAACTCCTCTCCACCCCAAAGGGCTCTATCCCCCTCCACTGCTTCTCCTGCATCGCCAGAGGCTGGTCAAGCAGTGACGAGACCGGAGGTCAAGAACCAGCCGGCGGCTGTGAAAGATAACCAGGCTACGCCTGCCTGCCGGTCGGGGATAGAGCCCTCCCTCCTTATTTCCATCCCGGTTGTCTGCCACGCGATAAAGGAGGGGTGGATAGAAAAGGAGGGTTTGATTTTCGGAAAAAAGGATGCATACAATAATGTGATCTGGAAAAAACCTATTGAAATTCTTAAGGATCACGACGAAGACGGCGTAAGGAGTATTCTTACTACAATAGGACACAAACGTATAGTCGATTTTATGAGGAAAGAAGGCTTAAGCCCTGCGCCCGAGCTGAGCGCCGACGACATCATGCTCGGCAAGGGGTACCGGGTGGACGAGGAAAAACTGATCGCCATGTACAACAAGCACGTGGGGGGCATGGCCGACGAGCTCTTCCCCTTTTCATTGAGAGAGATCGGCGTGATGAAGGGAAAATACGGGTTCGAGATTACCAGGGGTAAGGGGGGTCCCAAAGACGACAAGAAGACCGCCGAGGCCGAGTGGATGATGCCGAATCTCGCGAACCTGCCCATAAGACTCGCCATCGGCACGCTCTCCGCCCATACCGGCAGGATCAAAGTCTACGGCAACGGGCACGTCATGAGCCAATCGCCGAGGGCCTTCGAAAGGCTGCGAGGGGAGCAGGAGTGCGTCGTTCAGGGGAGGGTCGAAAGCGAATGAACCTCAAGGGGCTTTTGGCCGGACTTCCGGTGACGATCGTCGGAGGCAAATCCTCCGGGGAGCAGGAGATAACGGGGGTCACCAAGGATTCCAGAGATGTCCGGGAAGGCGCCATGTTTTTCGCGACGGGCTCGAGCAAGTCTTTTCTTCAGGATGCGCTGAACAAGAAGGCATCGGTCATCGTCGCAGACGGGCCCCTGCCCGGCGACATACCCTGTCTCGTTATCGCAAAAGATGTGCGGCTGCTCCTCAGTCGGGTGGCGGCCAGGTTCTACGGCTTCCCCTCCAGGCATATCAATGTCACGGGGATCACGGGCACCAACGGGAAGACGACCGTAAGCTATCTCATAGAGTCGATCGTGCGGGCATCGGGGGCGAACGCGGGCGTGATCGGCACCATCTCCTACCGCTATCGCGACCATGTGCGGAAAGGGGCCACCACGACGCCCGAATCCGTGGAGATCCAATCGCTCCTGGCCGACATGAGGACGGAAGACGTCGGCTACGCGGTAATGGAGGTCTCCTCCCATGCCCTCGATCAGGGCCGGGTAGAGGGGATCGATTTCGATTGCGCCATATTTACCAACCTTACCCATGACCACCTCGATTATCATGGCGATTTCGAGCACTACAGGCAGGCAAAAGCCCTCCTCTTCCATCATTGCCTCAAGGAGAGCGCAAAGCAGAAGAAGTCCGCGGTCCTCAATATCGACGATCCCAGCGCGCGCATCCTCATCCCTACCCCTCCGGTAGTGACGCTGACCTACAGCACGCGGGGCACCGCGGACGCATACCCCACCTCTTTGCATGAAAGCATCGACGGCCTTGTCCTGGAGCTTTCCGTCAAAGGCAGAAAAGTGCGGGTAGCCACCCCCCTGGTGGGCCGTTTCAACGTGTCGAACATCCTCGCGGCGGCGCTTTTCGGCTTTGCCGCGGGTATGTCGCCCGACGTAATCGGGTCCGGACTCTCATCGCTCAAAGGGGTGCCGGGAAGGCTGGAGCGCATTCGCACAGAGAAGGGGTTTCATGTGTTCGTCGACTACGCCCATACGCCCGACGCGCTCGAAAAGACGATGGAGACGCTCAACAGGGTCCGCCGGGGCAGATTGATCGTGGTATTCGGATGCGGCGGCGACAGAGACAGGACGAAAAGACCCCTCATGGGCCGGATCGCATCCAGGCTGGCGGATTTTACGATCATCACGTCAGACAACCCGCGCACGGAGGAGCCCCTCTCCATTATCGGGGAGATCAAGCCGGGTTTTGCCGGAGACTCCTTCAAGGTCATAGAAGACAGGAGGACGGCGATTGCCGCGGCGATTGCCATGGCAGGGGAGAAGGACACGGTGTTGGTGGCAGGTAAAGGCCACGAAGATTATCAGATTATCGGGACGGTCGCCTATCCTTTCAACGACAGGGCGGTGATCGAGGAGTGTCTTTAGTGTGGCCGGTTGAGACAATCATCCAGGGCGCAAAAGGGGTGGCGCACAGGGTCGAGCGGACGACCTTCTCCGCCATCTCGACCGATTCGAGGACCATTGCGCCCGACGAGTTTTTCATACCCCTGAAGGGGCCCAATTTTGACGGCCACCTCTTCATCGATGCGGCGTACGGCCGGTCCGGCGGAGGCAGCCTCTGCGACAAGGCGAGGCAGGAGGTTTATGCCGTCGCAAAGGGGACAATCATCCTCGTCGACGACACGAACGAGGCGCTGCTCGACCTCGCGTTCCACAAGAGGGGACAAACCGCGGCCTCATTTGTCGCCATAACCGGGAGCAACGGCAAGACCACGACCAAGGAGCTCCTCGTCCATCTCGGGTCCGGCGTCCTCCCGGTCGTCTCCAGCGAAAAGAACTACAACAACCAGGTAGGCGCGGCAAAAACGATGCTGGCCATCGAGGGGAGCCCGGCGTATTGCATCTTCGAGCTGGGCACGAACCACACAGGCGAGATTCGCACGCTGGCCCGCATGGTCAGGCCCCACATCTCCCTCATCACCAACATCGCGCCGTCGCACCTTGAGGGCCTGACGGACCTGGAAGGGGTGCTGGCGGAGAAGCTGGACCTCTTCGAGGGGACCCTGCCGGGGGGCGCCATTTTTATCAATGCGGACGATCCCTCCCTCGCGCCTTACAAGAGGGCGGATTGCAACCTCTATACCTTCGGCATGAAGGGAAGTGCGGACTTCATGCTCCGGGTGGCGCAAGACTCGGGGCTCGAAGGATTCGAGATCGATCTCGACCTGAGAGGCGAGAAAATCAGGACGCGGACGCGCCTCCTCGGTCGCCATAATCTCTCCAATGTGCTCGCCGCCGCCGCCCTCGCCTTTTCCATGGGGGTGAGAGGCGCAGAGCTCGCGGATGGGGTTGCCTCGTTCGAGCCGTACAAAGGCAGGTTCAGACCCGTGAGCTCGGGCGGCGGCTATACCATTATCGATGATACGTACAATGCGAACCCCGCTTCCATGGAATGGGCCGTGAGGACGCTTTCCTCGCTCCCGTGCAGGGGCAAGAGGGTCGCCATCCTCGGGGACATGCGGGAGCTGGGCGCGAGTTCGGACGAGTACCACCGGGGGTTGGGCCGTCTCATACGGGCGAGCAACCTTTCGCTGGTCCTCGCCGTCGGCGAGGCAATGAAGGCGGCCGCGACCGAGGCGGGAAACGGCCGGGTGCATCTCTTCGACGACAAGAAAGGGGTCGTCGATTTCGTCAGGGGAAGACTGGACCGGGACGATATAGTGCTGGTGAAAGGATCGAGGGCGCTTGGCCTCGATGAAGTGGTGGAGGCCCTCACGTAATGCTGTACCATCTTTTCTTTTTATTCCATACGCGGATTACCGTTTTCAACGTCTTCCGCTACATCACGTTCCGGACCGTGCTCGCGATCCTCTCCGCGCTCCTTATAAGCTTCCTGATCACCCCGCGGGCGATAAAGAAATTCCAGGAGTGGAAGGTCAGCAACGGCACGCGGGAGGATGTGCCCGAGCGGCACGAGGCCAAGAAAGGGACGCCGACGATGGGGGGCTCCGTCATCCTCATCGCTACCATCATTCCGACGCTGCTCTGGGCAGATATGAGGAACGGCTACATATGGTTCGCCATGGCGACGCTCGTGATGTTCGGCGCCATCGGGTTCGCGGATGACTTCAGAAAGCTCAAAGGGCAGAAGAACAAGGGCGTCTCGGGGAGAACGAAGCTTCTCCTTCAGGTCGTGAGTGCCCTGGCGGTCAGCCTGCTCATCTACTTCAAAGGGTCCTTTCTGACTCAGCTTTCCATACCCTTTTTCAAGCATGCCACCCCCGACCTGGGTATTTTCTACGTCGCGGTCTGCGTGCTCATTATCGTGGGCGCCTCCAATGGGGTAAACCTGACGGACGGGCTCGACGGCCTGGCCATCGGGCCGGTCATCACCGTCTCCGCCACCTTTCTCCTCTTTGCCTACCTGGCGGGGAATATAAAGTTCGCCGAGTACCTTCAGATCTTCTATGTGAGGGGCGCGGGAGAGCTGGCGATACTGTGCGGGGCGATGCTCGGCGCGGGTATAGGCTTCCTCTGGTACAATGCCTACCCCGCGGAGCTTTTCATGGGCGACACGGGCTCCCTCGCCCTGGGCGCCGGCCTCGGCGCGATTGCCGTGATGATCAAGCAGGAGTTCCTCCTGGTGATCGTGGGCGGCATATTCGTGATGGAGAGCCTCTCGGTGATTATCCAGGTGCTCTCCTTCAAATGCAGGGGGAAAAGGGTGTTCCGCATGGCGCCCATTCACCACCATTTCGAGCTGAAGGGATGGAACGAGGAAAAAATCGTGGTCCGTTTCTGGATCATTTCGATAATACTGGGTCTTGTGGCCCTGAGCACGCTGAAATTGAGGTAGGACTTAGGATGCGTGACGATCTGAATATTCCTGATCGGGTCCTCGTCGCCGGCCTTGGGGCAAGCGGTGTCGCCGTGGTGAAGCTGCTGGCCCGCCAGGGGAAGAGAGTGACCGTCACCGATGTGAGGCAGGAAGGCGAGCTATCGGGCGCTTTGAAAGAGCTTGAGGCGATCCCCTTTACGTGCCGGTTCGGCGGCCACGACCCGAAGGATTTTCTGGACCACGAGCTGATCGTGATAAGCCCGGGGATTGCGAGCGATCAGCCTTTCCTCCAGGAGGCAAGGCGGAACGGGGCGAGGGTCATCGGAGAGATCGAGCTTGCGTCGGGCTTCATAGAGGAGCCGATCATCGCGGTCACGGGCACGAACGGCAAGACGACCACCACCACGCTCCTCGGCCGTCTTTTCGATGCGGCATCGCGCAATGTCTTTGTCGGCGGCAATATAGGCGAGCCCCTCGCCAATTATGTGCTGAGCGGACGGTAAGGCCGACCTGCTGATCGTCGAGATAAGCAGCTTTCAGCTCGAGACGATAGAGACCTTCAGGCCGGCCACGGCGATCCTGCTCAACATCACCGAGGACCACCTCGACCGTTATGCAACCTTTGCCGACTACATCGCGGCAAAAATGAGGATATTCGAAAACCAGACCCATGGCGACGAGGCCCTTGTCTCGGCCGAGATCGAGTCGACGGGCGCCATCGCGGCGAGAAAGTACGCCTTCTCGACCCGCTCGGTCCTGGATGAGGGCGCCTTCCTCCTGGACGGCCTGCTCTGCGTGCGGCTTGCCGACAAGGAGTTTATCGTACAGGCGCGACCTTTCACCGCTCGTCGGCATCCACAACAGCGAAAACCTGCTCTCCGCCCTGCTCACGGCTCACCTTTACGGCATCGACAGGGAGGTAATCGAAAGAACCTTACACGAGTTCCGCGGGCTGGCCCACAGGGTGGAGCTCGTCAGGGAGATAAGGGGCGTCAGGTTTTACAACGATTCCAAGGCGACGAACGTGGACGCCACGAGAAAGGCGCTGGAAAGCATGGACGGGAAGGTCATCCTCATCGCGGGCGGGAAAGACAAGGGGGGGAGCTACGGTTTTATTGTCCCCCTGGCCGACAGGATAAAGGCCCTCGTGGTTATCGGCGAGGCAAGACAGAAGAATCGAGGCCGAGCTTGGCCCGTACGTTACGACTTACGGAGAGGAAGACCTCGAAGGGGCGGTAGAGCGCGCCCAAAGCGTGGCGAGGAAGGGCGATACGGTACTCTTCTCCCCCATGTGCTCGAGCTTCGACATGTTCGAGAACTACAAGATGCGGGGAAATGCGTTCAGACACATCGTGGAGGCCCTGTGAGGAGGATAGTCGTCCTTGTGATCTCATCCTGTTTTCTTCTTTTGCCTCTTCCGGGACATGACCGTGGTGAAGACCCTCATCTGCTGTCTTGTCATGGCCGGCGCATTCGCCGTATCGCGCATCGATCCGCGATACCTGCTTGCCTCCAAATATCCCCTCATAGGGCTCTGTCTTGCCCTTTCCCCGGTGCTCATCGTCTATCCGGCCTTGAGGCCGCATGGGGCGATTGCGGGCGCGGCCATGCTCCTCGCCTTTTACAGCATCGCGCTTTTTCTCGTCACGACCGAAGAAAAGGGCAGGAAGGTGTACAAGGAGATCACGGGTTTGTCCCTGCTCTACGGGGCATCGTCCCTCAACCTGTTCCTGACCGGTCACTCCGAGCTGATCCTCCCCCTTTCCATCGCGGTGCTTCTCTTCCTCTTCATCATCAACCGCATCCGGATTATGGCCTTCATCGCGGCATATACCGTCATGGCTGGCATCTTCCTCAGCCTGAAGGGCGTGCCCCTGACCGGCAGCAACGTCCTGCTCCACGACGCCGAGCGCTACGTGCTCCTCGCGTGTGCATTCGCCCTTTTGCTCATTACCTTCGTGGCCTTCTTGAAGAGGACCGACTTGATCACGGTCCTTGCCTTTTTCGGCTTCCTCTATGTCTCTGTCGATCTCCTCATGTCGGTCGGCCTGCATCTCAGGGCCGTCCTCCTCTACCAACCCGTCCTGGCGCTCCTCATCGTCGGGCCGCTTGTGGGGATGGTGATGAAAGGAGGGAAAGAGCGCCGATGAAGCTTCTTATCGCAGCGGGAGGGACCGGGGGTCACATCTTCCCCGGCATATCGGTGGCCGAGGCGCTTCTGGCGCAACCTAAGGCCGAGGTCGTTTTTGCCGGGACGCCGATACGGTCTCGAAGAAAAGCTTATCCCCCAAAACGGCTACAAACTGGCCAGGATCGAGGCAAAGCCTTTCTCGGGCACGAGCGCCGGAGCAAAGGCGCGGACAGTCATCGCCGTCCTGCGCGGGACGCTCCAGGCGCGGCAGCTCATCAGGGCAGAGAAGCCCGACGCGATACTCGGCATGGGCGGGTTCACCTCCGTCCCCGTGGTCCTGGCGGGGCTGTTCCTGCGCGTGCCCTGTTTTATTCATGAGCAGAACATCTCTCCCGGGTATGGCAAACAGGCTCCTCAGCGCGCAGGGTGAAAGCCGTTTTTGTCAGCTTCGCGGAGACCGCGCGATATCTCAAGGCGAAGCAGGTGGTCCATACGGGCAATCCGATCCGCAAGGCGATGCGGGGGACGCGGGACGCAACAGCGGGCTCCGATCTTCACCATATTCATCTTCGGGGGGAGCAGGGGGGCGAGGAGCGTCAATAACGCCTGTCTGGAGCTGATTCCCTATCTTGAGGCGTACAGGCAGACGGCGGTCTGCCACCAGACGGGCAGCGAGGATTTCGACCGCATCCGGCTGGGCTACGACGGCTCGTCCACCGCCCACGAAGTCTTTCCCTTTACGGACCATATGGAAAAATACTACAACCTCGCCGATGTCGTCATATCCAGGGCGGGCGCTTCCACTATCTTCGAGCTTTCCTACTTCAGGAAGCCGGCCATCTTCATCCCCTATCCCTTTGCGGCGGGCGGCCATCAATGGAAGAACGCGTCTTACGTGGAGCGTATAGGGGGCGGCTACGTGATAGGGAACAGCGAGGTCTCCGGGGAAAAGCTCTACCTTGCGATCACGAGCTTGAGGGAGAACCCGGAAGAGCGCAGCCGCATGGCGGAGAACATCGGCACCATTTACGTGGAGGATGCGGAAGAGAAGGTAATAAGGGGGACTGCAGGCACGTGTTCCATAAAGTAGAGAAGGTCCATTTTGTCGGTATCGGCGGCATCGGAATGAGCGGCATAGCCGAGGTGCTGCTCAACCTCGGATTCCAGGTGTCCGGTTCGGACGTGAGAAAGACGGAGATCACCGAGAGGCTCAAGGCCCTCGGGGCGCGGGTCATTTTACGGCCACACGGAAGGGAATGTGCAGGACAGCCATGTCGTGGTCACGTCGTCCGCGGTGAAGGCGGATAACCCGGAGGTGCAGGACGCCCGGAGGCGCGCCATACCCGTGATCCAGAGGGCGGAGATGCTCGCGGAGCTGATGAGGATGAAGTACAGCGTGGCGGTGGCGGGCGCCCATGGCAAGACCACCACGACCTCCCTCGTCGCGTCCGTGCTCGGGGCCGCAAACCTCGACCCGACCTGCGTGATGGGCGGAAGATTGAACAGCCTGGGGACCAATGCAAAGCTCGGCTCCAGCCAGTACCTCGTCGCCGAGGCGGATGAGAGTGACGGCACCTTCCTCATGCTCTTCCCGACGATCGCGGTGGTCACGAATATCGACCTCGAACACCTCGACTTCTATCGCGGCATGGAAGAGATCAAGGCCGCCTTTCTCACGTTCATGAACAAGGTGCCCTTCTTCGGGCTCGTCATCCTTTGCATCGACAACGAGCACCTTGCGAGCCTCATCCCTATGCTCAAGAGAAGGCATGTGACCTACGGCCTTTCGGAAAAGGCCGAGTCTGAGGGCGGTCGATCTGCGGCATGACGGCTTCAGCACCCGGTTCGGTGTGCTGCACAAGGGCAGGGTGCTGGGAGAGGTGAACCTCGCGACGCCCGGGGTGCATAACGTGGTGAACGCCCTTGCGGCGATATCCGTCGGGATGGAGCTCGACATAGGGTTCGACGTGATGGCCGACGCCCTCGGGCAATTCGCCGGCATCCATCGAAGGCTGGAGCTTAAATGGGACGGGGAGATCAAGCTCGTCGACGACTACGGCCACCACCCTACCGAGATAAGGGCCACCTTATCTGCCCTGCGCTCCATGTGGAAGGGCAGGATAATCGTCGCCTTCCAGCCGCACCGCTATTCGAGGACAAAGGCGCTGCATGATGAATTCGTCAGGTCTTTCACCGATGCGGACGTGCTCCTGGTGACGGAGATATATGCGGCGTCAGAGGAGCGGATAGAGGGCGTCACGGGTGCGGCCCTCTCACAAGCCATACGGTCGGCGGGGCACCCGTGCGTGATCTTTGCCCCGACAAAAGAAGAGGTGGTCGAAAAAGTGGCCGGGATCGCCGCATCCGGCGATATGGTAGTCACCCTCGGCGCGGGCGACATCTACAAGGTGGGAGAGGAGCTTTCCAGCATATGGAGCCGCAAGGCATAACGGGACGTATCTTGAGGAACGTGTCGATGAAGAGGTACACGTCCATGAGGGTGGGAGGCACGGCCCCCTACCTGTTCTACCCGGAAGACGAATCGGGCCTGGCTGCGGCGATCGCCTGGCTCGAACAAGGCCGGCCGGCCCTACCGGTTCTTAGGAAACGGGACGAATGTGATCGTGTCGGACCGGGGATTCGCAGGCGGGTTGATACGGGTGAGCAGGATGAGGCGCCTCTCGTTCGCTATGACGGAGACGGGCGCGCTCGTGACGGCGGGGGCCGGCTTGCCCCTGAAAGGCCTCATCACCGCGTGCGCGGCGAGAGGGCTTTCAGGGCAGGAAATGCTCTTCGGTATTCCCGGGACCCTGGGCGGCGCGCTCAAGATGAACGCGGGCAGCTTCGGCGTTGCCGTCTCCGATTGCCTGATCTCGCTCCGGTACATGGACGAGACAGGCGCGGTGCAGACGCGGCTCAAAGATGAGATGAGGTTCGGCTACAGGAGCTCGCTCCATCCTCGACCGCCACTGCGTGATAGAGGCGACTTTTAGGCTTACCCGGCTGGAGCCCCGTCGGATACGGGCGGAGATGGACCGCGTGTGGCGATGAAAGGTTGAGAAAACACCCCATGGAAAAGCCTTCCGCCGGCTCTGTCTTCAAGAACGGCAAGAACGGCCCCTGCTGGGGCTACATAGACCGGGCGGGCCTGCGGGGCTTCACACAAGGCGCTGCCTGCGTCTCGGAGAAACATCCGAATTTCATCGTGAATATGGGCGGCGCGACGGCATCCGACGTGAAGCGCCTGATAGAGACCGTGAAGCGGCGCGTGGCCGAGGCGACAGGGGTTGCCCTGGAAGAAGAAGTGGAATTGTGGGGGTTCGATGATGGAGCGTGACGCCCTGTTGCAAAAAAGGATAGGCGTCCTCATGGGGGGTCTCTCATCCGAGCGGGAGATCTCGCTGGCGAGCGGGCAAGCGGTGCTGGCGAGCCTTCTCCGTATCGGCTACCAGGCCCACGCCATCGATGCGGGACGCGACCTGCCGGACCGGTTGAAGGAGGAACGGACTGAAGTGGCCTTCATTGCCCTCCACGGCAGGTGGGGTGAAGACGGCACGGTCCAGGGTCTCCTCGAAATGATGGCCGTCCCCTATACGGGCTCGGGCGTGCTCGGCTCGGCCCTCGCCATGGACAAGTGCCTCGGGAAGCTGCTTCTCATGGCCCTCGACATCCCGACGCCCGCCTACGAGATATGCAGGTCCGAAAAGGACGTGCAATTCCCGCTGCCCTTCGTGGTAAAACCGGCCAGGGAAGGGTCGACGGTCGGCATATCGATCGTGCGGCGCGAGGAGGAGATAGAAGAGGCGGTCAGGACCGCCTTTCGGCTACGACAACAAGCTGCTCATCGAGCACTACGTGAAGGGAAGGGAGATAACCGTGGCCGTGGTGAACGGCATCACCCTCCCCATCGTGGAGGTGAGACCGAAATCGGGCTTCTACGACTTTACCTCCAAGTATACGAAAGGCATGACCGAGTACCTGGTGCCGGCCGAGCTGGACGCCGGATATCGAGGAAAGGGCGCGTGACGAGGCGCTCACCATATGGCGGCAGCTCGACCTCGCCGGCTGCGCGAGGATCGATATGATAGTGGAGAGGGACGTCCCTCTCGTCATCGATATGAACACCTCCCCCGGCATGACCGAGACATCGCTCGTGCCGAAGGCCTGGGGGCAGCGGGGAGGGACCTTCGACCAACTGGTGGAGGAGATACTTCAAGGAGCGGCCCTGAAGGCATGAAACGGACCCTGTATCTGCTTTTCATCGTCCCCATGTGCCTCCTCTCCGTGCTCACGGGCATGTACCTCTTCTCCCGCACCGAGCCGGTTTTCCTCCTGAAGAATATCAGGATAAAGGGGGCCGACCAGCTCCCCGAAGCGGAGATCCTCGCGAAGATATACCCCTTTCTCAAGGACAGCATTTTCGGGACCGATATGGCGAAGGTGAAGGCCGCGATCACCTCCCATCCCTTTGTCAAGGACGTCAGGGTGAAAAGGGTCTTCCCGTTCTCGATCCTCATCGAGGTGAAAGAGCGCGTGCCGTCGGCGCTCTGGACAGGGCCCGGAGGCGATATCCAGATGCTCGACGAGGACGGCGTGCCGTACAGGGGCCTCTATAAGGGGAGCGCCCGCGACCTGCTCGTGATCAGCGCGAAAGAGAAAAACGACGCGCGAAGCATCTTCAGGGAGGTGACGGACTGGGACCGGCGAGGGATCATAAAGAAGGACGATCTTTCCGAGGTCATGTACAACGAGGGGAACATCACCCTGTTCAGCCTCAACGACGGCGTCGAGATCATACTGGGCAAAGAGGAGCGGCCCGAGCGGCTCAAGCGGGCCATCGCCGTCCTTGAGGACGCGAAAAGGAGGGGGCTCCTCATCAGGTGCATCGATGCCCGTTTTGAAAATGGCGCCATCATAAAAGAGAGGAAGGGATGACATGACAGAGAACGGGACATTCCTCGTCAGCCTCGATGTGGGCAGCACGAAGATCTGCGTGGTGGTGGCCAAGATCGTCGACGATAAGGTGGGTATCGCCGGCATAGGCTCCTATCCGTCGACGGGCCTCCGCAAAGGGGTGGTGGTCAATATCGACAGCACGGTCACCTCCATAAAAAAGGCGCTCGAAGAAGCGGAGCTTATGGCGGGCATCAAGATTAGCGGGCTGCGTTGCGGGAATCGCGGGCGCCCACGTCAAGAGCTTCAACTCGAACGGCGTGGTCGCCGTGAGAGACAAAGAGGTGCGTAAAGACGATATTGCCCGGGCGATCGACGCCGCCAAGGCCATACCCATCTCCACCGACCGGGACCTCATCCACGTGATACCTCAGGAATATATCGTGGATGACCAGGACGGCATAAAAGATCCCCTGGGGATGAGCGGCGTCCGCCTCGAGGTGAAGGTGCACATCGTCTCCGGCTCCGTCACCGCCGCCCAGAACATTATCAAGTGCTGCGACCTGGCCGGTCTTTCCGTGGAGGACCTGGTCCTCGCGCAGCTTGCCTCGGCCGAGGCGACGCTTACCCCCGAGGAGACGGAGATAGGGGTCGCGCTGGTCGACATCGGCGGGGGGACGAGCGATCTCGCCGTCTACGCCAACGGCAGCATCAGGCATACCGCCATCCTCCCCTTCGGCGGCAACCATATCACCAATGACATCGCCATCGGCCTGCGCACGCCGGTCGAGGAAGCGGAAAAGATCAAGAAGAAATACGGGTGCGCCCTTTCAAAGATGATCGGCGCCAACGAGACCATCGAAGTGCCGAGCGTGGGCGGGAGAAAACCGAGGACATTGATGCGCAAGACCCTTGCGGACATCATAGAGCCGAGGGTCGAGGAGATCCTGTCCCTCATCGACGGAGAGATCAAGAAATCGGGGTATGCGAAGCTCCTCGCGTCAGGGGTCGTCCTGACGGGGGGATGCGCAAACCTGGAAGGCGTCGTGGAGCTGGCGGAGAGCGTCTTCAGCCTGCCCGTGAGAAGGGGTTTGCCCATAGGCGTCGGGGGCCTGGTCGACGTGGTAAACAATCCCATCTACGCGACGGGGGTCGGGCTGATCCTCCACGGCTTCGGGGAGAGTAAAGGGAAGGGCTACGAGAGGCGGGAGATATTCAAAAAATTGCGGGAAAAAGGGTTCGGGAAAATAAAGCGGATATTCGACGAAATCTTTTGAGGGAGGGCGGCATGTTCTATATGGATGAGAGCAACGGTTTTTCTGCAAAGCTGAAGGTCGTGGGCATCGGCGGCGGCGGCTGCAACGCCATCAACAACATGGTGGAGGCGGGTCTTCAGGGCGTAGAGTTCGTGGCGGTGAATACCGACATCCAATCCCTCAATGCGAACAAGGCGTCCGTCAAGATCCAGATAGGCACGAAGCTGACGAGGGGACTCGGCGCAGGGGCGAACCCCGAGGTCGGGAGGCAGGCGGCCCTCGAAGACGCGGAGCAGATCGCCGAAGCGCTCAAAGGGGCCGACATGGTCTTCATCACGTGCGGGCTCGGCGGCGGCACCGGTACCGGGGCCTCTCCCGTCATTGCCGAGGTATCGAAGGAACTGGGCGCCCTCACCGTTGCCGTGGTGACGAAACCCTTCGCCTTCGAAGGAAAAATGCGGAACTTCCAGGCGGACGACGGTCTTGCGAGGCTGAAAACCCAGGTCGATACGCTGATCACCATCCCGAACCAGAGGCTCCTGTCGGTGGGCGGCAAGCACATGACGATAAAGGACGCCTTCGTGAAGGCCGACGAGGTGCTGCTCCACGCGGTGAGGAGCATATCGGACCTGATCATATCGGACGGCTACGTGAACGTCGACTTCAAGGACGTCCAGACCGTGATGCGGGAAAAGGGGCTGGCCATCATGGGGGTCGGCATGTCCTCCGGCGACAGGAGGGCCATCGAGGCGGCGCAGAAGGCGATATCGAGCCCGCTCCTCGAAGACATCTCGATCCACGGCGCCCGGGGCGTGCTGATCAACGTGACGGGCAGCTCGAACATGACCTTGCACGAGGTGAACGAGGCGTCGACGCTCATCCAGGAGCAGGCGCACGAAGAGGCCCATGTCATCTGGGGTCTCGTCTTTGACGAATCGATGGACGAGTCGGTGAGGATCACGGTGATCGCGACCGGCTTCGAGGAGCAGGCGGTCATCCCGGAGGAGAAGCCCGAAAGGCGGACCGAGAAACTCTTCGACGACAAAGGCGTGCCCACGTACATGAAGAGGAACGTGAAGGTCGAAGCGCGGGACGTGCGTCCGAAGCCGGCAACCCTCGATCTCGACGACGACCGCTACGATATCCCGACGTTTTTGAGGAAACAGGCTGATTGAGCCGCGAGGAAAGAAAGGAGACTTTCCGCCGCGAGCGGGGGACCGTCCTCAAGAAGTGGACAAACAGGGTGCCGGTATGCGTTGCCTACCCGAACACCTACTATATCGGCATGTCGAACCTGGCCGTCCACCTGCTCTACCGCGAGCTGAACAGCCGGCCCGAGGTGGTATGCGAAAGGGTATTCCTCGTCCCCGGCGCAAAGCCCCTGTCAGTTGAGAGCGGCCGGCCCTTAAGCGCGTTCGAGGTCGTCTTTTTTACCCTCTCCTTCGAAATGGACTATCCGAACGTCGTCGCCATGCTCCGGGACAGCTCCATCCCCGTTCACAGCCGAGGAGAGGGGACCCGACGACCCCCTTATCGTGGCCGGAGGCATCTGCGTCATGGCCAACCCCGAGCCGATGAGCCCGTTCTTCGACCTCTTCATCATGGGCGACGTGGAGTCGTGCCTGCCGCCTTTTATGGAAAGGTATCTCCAGGTAAGGAGGAGAAAAAGGGCGGAGGTGATCGACGAGCTCTCCTCCTGGACGTGGGCTTACAACCCTGCCCGTCTCGACGTCGCCTATGGGGAGGACGGGACCGTGCAGGAATTCGCGCCTCCTTCTTTTCGCGTGGAAGTCGAGCGATACAGGGGGAAGGGCCTCGCCACTTCGGCGATAATGGCGGCCGACACGGAATTCGCCGACATGCTCCTCGTGGAAGGCGCCAGGGGCTGTCCTTCCGCGTGCGCCTTCTGCCTCGCCGGGAACATCTATCCCTTCATCGCCGACAGGCTCGACCACATAGGCAGGCGACGTGAAAGACGTGGGCATCATCGGCGGGGGCGTCTCTTTTCACCCGCGCCTTCCCGAGATCGTGAGGAGGTTCGGCGAGATGGGCGTGAAGGTCCACCTCCCCTCGCTCCGGCTCGACGAGGTGCCCCTCGACGTGATCGACATGATCAAGTCGACGATCAAGACCCTCACCTTCGGCATCGAAGCGGGGACCGAGCGCCTCCGGAGGTGCATCGGCAAGCCCGTCTCGGATGCGGATATCGCCGACCGGATCGAGGCGATCGCGGAGATGGCCTCCTTCCACTTCAAGTTCTACTTTATGGTCGGTCTGCCGGGTGAGCGCCGGGAGGACGTGGATGCCATAGTAGAACTCGTGAAGCACATCCTCCACCTCCTCGTCAAAAAGGGCAGAAAAAAAGGCAGGATCGGCACGGTCACGGTCCATGCGAGCCCCTTCGTGCCAAAGGCCGCCACCCCTTTTCAGTGGCTCGCCATGGACGAGATGAAAGGGCTGAAGGAAAAGATGGCCATCCTCAAGAGGGGCCTCGGAAAAGTCCCGAACACGCATTTCACCCACGAATCGATTAAGTACAGCTTTCTTCAGGCGGTATTTGCAAGGGGCGACAGGAGGCTCAAGGACGTGATCGTGCGGTGCAGCCAGGGGGAGACCTTAGCTGCGGTGATGAGAGAAAGTCCTCTCAATCTCGCGTTTTATGCAACAAGGGAAAGGCGGGAGGACGAGCTGTTCCCCTGGGACTTCATCGGCGGGAGGACGGGAAAAGAGGACCTCCTCCTCCGCCTTCGCTCTTGCTTACGCGCTTGCGGGCAGGATTTGTCCCCATGACCGCGTCATGCCGCGCCCTTTCTCTCGTCCTTCTCGCGTTGTGCCTGGCTTCCGGCATTGCGTCTGCCTTTGAACAGGCCGACTTGATCAGGGTCAAGGCCATATACCGCTGTCCCGGCTGCGACCTGAGCGACGCGAACCTCACCGGCATAAATCTCGCCTATGCCGACCTGAGCAAGGCGAACCTCTCACGGGCGAACCTCGCCGGGGTGCAGCTCGGCCAGGCAAAACTGATCGGGGCAAACCTCGCGGGCGCAGATCTCACCGGGGCACGACTCTTTATGGCGAACCTCACCGGGGCAAACCTCTCCGGCGCCCGGCTGCTCGAAGCCAAGTTCTACAAGACGCTCCTGGATGGGGCCGACCTGTCGGATGCCGTATGGGTGGATGGGAAGAAATGCAAGCCCGGTTCCGTGGGGAAGTGCGTCGACCGAGGCCGGGCAAAAAGAGGACGGCGTTGCGCCGTCCCCACCACAATCTCATTGAATAGATTTAAATCTTAAGAGCCGGCAAGGGCCCTGTGGGCCTTCTTGGCGAGCCTGGAAATCCTTCGGGCAGCCTGGTTCCGGTGGATCACGCCTTTGGAAGAAGCCTTATCGAGATAGGCGATGGCGGTCTTGGTCGCGGCTTCGACGTGGGTGTTATCCTTCTCGGCCATGGCGGACAACGCCTTCTTTATATGCGTCTTCATCGTGGATTTCACATGGGAATTCCGTAGACGCCTCTTTTCCGCCTGCGTCGCCCTCTTTATCGCGGATTTGTTTTTCCTCAACCTCTCTCCTCCCGTAATGTGGTCTTAAATCACTATAGCACGGCCGGCCGGCCGCCGTCAATGATTACGCTCCGGCCGGCCGCCTTTTGCGCATAGCTTTGTCGCCAGCGGCGTGCTCCGGGTCCTCACGTACGCACAAAGTACGGTGCGGCCCGGACACGCCCCTGACTTCGCGCTCTGCATCAAAACTCGCCTCGGCCGGGGGAAATCCTCTCTCTTCTCGCACGCCAAGCGTGCCGAGCGGGAAAGAGCGCATTTCTCGTCACTCAGCACTCGTCACTCAGTCACTCGTCACTTCTTTAAGACCTGACAAGCGCCGCCCTACCCGGCTTCTGCCCGCGACGTCTGTTTCTTGCGGTTGTTCATCGCCTCATCTATTCTTTTTTCCAGGCTGGCCGCGTCGGAGTAGCCCAGTTGCAGCGTCCCGTCGGGAAAGATCAAGGCGGGCGCTGCGTCGATGCCGTGCTCTTGCGCAAACCGCATGTTGTCGTCTATCTCTTTCGACGCGCAGTCCTTTTCCGGCACCGGTTTTTGTGCAAATGCGTCTTCGAGCATGGCGAGGGACTTGTTGCAGACGATGCTCTTCGCCACCTTCGGGTCGCGGCTTACCATGGTGAATATTTTCAGATAGAAGGCGATATCGGGCCGTTTTGCGGCAACGATCTTCATCTCCCCGTGGAGCTTCGCGCAGAACGAGCAGGCAGGGTCGCTAAAGACGACAACCCTTGCCGGGGCATCCGCTTTCCCTATTATCAGCGCGTCCTGAAGGGAGAGTCCCTGTACGCTGACCGTCCTGCCCTTGTTGAGGGCCTCGGCCCTTTCCCTCGTGACGTCTCTTCTGGCGGTAAAATCGATAAGGGGTCCGGGGGTGACGAACTTCTTGGCGAAATCGACGTAGACGACGAAACGGCGCCCTTGATTTTCGATATCCACCTCCCACAGCCCTTTTATGGGACTCATCTCGATACTCAGTACCTTGCCGGAGGGCATGTTGATCTTCTCCATGATACCCGCCATCTCTTTTTCCGAGAGAGTGTGGCATTTGACGCAGCTTTGACCGTCCTCTTTGAATGCATGGCCCGGGACGGCAAGGGCGAGCACCATGGCAAGGACAACAAATCCTCCTCTTATTATGTTCACAAGGACCTCCTTTTCATCCAATTGATCGGTGCGGATGTTACGGGGCTGCGATCAGGTCGCTGTCTATGACCATTTTCGCATAGAAATTGATGCCTTCGAGAAGGATCATGGCCCTTTCTTCTCCTTCGAGATCTCTTTCGAAGATCCCGCCGAGTCCCTTAAAAGGCCCGTCCTTGATAAAGACCTTCTCCCCTTTCTTGAACCTCTTCTTTTCGATATGCGCCACGCCGTTCACGAGCTTGCCCCTGATGAAGTCGATGAACTCGTCCTGGAGGGGGACCATTTTTCCGCCGAACGTGATGATCTTGTTCACGCCCCTCGCGTACTTCACCATGTGATAGTCGTCTACGGCCTCGAATTTCGTGAATATGTAGTTGGGGAACATTGCCTCGACGACCTCCACGAAGTGGCCTTCCCGGTACTTCCTCACCTTGAGCTTCGGGTTGAGCACTTCGTAGCCGGCATTGGAAAGGTTATGGGATGCGCGATTCTCGTTCTTCGGCTTCGTGTTCACCACAAACCATTGTCTCATGCACTAACCTTTTCGTGAATCTACGCACCGGAGAGAAGCTGCCGGTGTCCGCTGCTTATCAACGTTGACACCCTCTATCGACAGGAGCTTCACCTTCATGTCGAGTCCCAGGCCGAAGCCGCCGAGGGAGCCGTCGCCCCTGATGACGCGATGGCAGGGGATGACAACCGGGATCGGGTTCCTCGCGAGGGCCTGGCCCACTGCCCTTGCGCCATCCCGGGCAGCCCAGGCGCCGGGCGATCGTGCCGTATGACGCGAGCCCGCCGTACGGGATACGCCTGATTTCCGTCAGCACCCGGCTCGTGAATCGATTCAGCCCGGACAGATCGACGGGGATATCGAACTCCACGCGCTCGCCCCTCAGATAGCGGCGAATGAGCCGGATAGCAGCGTCGAAAAGAGCGGGTTGCTCCACCGCCTCCGGAAATTCGTGAGCCACCCGTTTCCGGGCGTCTGCCGGCCCCGACGCAACGAGGTCGAGCCGCCACAGATGGTCTTCCCGGGCAAAAAACGCGAACGCGCCGATATCGGTTTCGAGGACGCTAAATTTCATTGTTCGACACCTGAATGTGGCCTAAGCGGCCGGTGACATGGCTCTAATATAGCATAAACGGCACCGGCGGAAAAATCACGATCATGCGGTCAGTCACTTCGCAAGGGGAAGGAGGATGCGGAATGTGCTGCCCTGGCCTTTGGTGCTCTCTACTTCGATCTTGCCTTTGTTCGCTTCCACCAGCTTCTTCGTGAGGGAAAGCCCGAGACCCGTTCCATCCCCCCTTTCTTTCGTGGTGAAGAAAGGATCGAAAATCTTGCTCGAGGTTTTCGGGCTCTATGCCCGTGCCTTTATCCGTCACGGAGAGCCAGACATAATCGGGCGCCCTTACGGCCGGTGCGTATGATGAGCGGTCCCCCCTCGGGCATGGCCTGGGCCGCATTCATCATAATATTGAGCAAAGCCTGCTGCACGTGGATCTTGTCCGCGTAGACCGGCGGCAAGTTCTCCTCTTTCTCCAGGGTAAGATCGATATGCTTGAACGTGGTCAGATGGTGCTCGGTGAAGAGGATCGTATCGTCGACGATGCCGTTCAGATCGAGGCGCTCCTTTTCCGGCTCCGACATATGGGAAAAATCGAGGAGCCGCACCAGAACGGCCGACAGTCTCTGTGACTCCTTTTCGATGAAGCCCGCATACTCCCGTATCTTGTCCGCATCGGAGGAGCCCTCGATCCGTTTCGCAAAGCCCTGGATGGAAATAAGGGGGTTCTTTATCTCGTGGGCGATAGAGGCCGCAAGCTCACCGAGGGCGGAGAGGCGGTTGGCGCGGGTCAGCACTTCGTCGAGGCTTCTGATCCTCGCGTCCCTTTCCTCTATCTCCCGCATCTTTTCCCTCAGCGTGCCGTAAACCTCGTTCAGCTCTTTGACGTTCGCGGAGAGGAGCTTTTCCCTGGCCGAGAGCGCACCCCTCGTATCCTCGAGCTGGATCTCGCACTCGCCAAGCTTTTTATCTACGGTCTTGCCTTTTTTCATGTCGCGACACCTGCGAAAAATGGATCGGCTCAAGCGCGCCGGGGTGAGCGCCCCCGATCTTCGCGCGTCTACAGACGCTCATGCCCCTCCTTGAGGACCCGCAGCATATCCTTGTGGATCAGGTCGTTGGACGCGACTATTTGCCCGGCGTATATGTCGAACGGTCTTCCCGCAAAGTCGGTGACCGTGCCGCCCGCCTCCGTCAGTATGAGCACGCCCGCCGCCGTATCCCAGGGGTTGAGCTTCAGCTCCCAGAACCCGTCGAACCGGCCGGCGGCCACATAAGAAAGGTTGAGCGCCGCGGAGCCATCCCGTCTGACTGCCTGCGCGGTGTAGAGAAAAGAGACAAAATGGTCGATGTTGTTCATGTCGCTCGTAGCCAGGTCGTAAGGAAAGCCCGGTGACCACGAGGGACTGCTTCAGGTCGCCGACCCCCGAGACCTTCAGCCTTTGGCCGTTCAGATAAGACCCCTCCCCGGCCTTTGCAAAGAACAGCTCGTCGAATATAGGGTTGTAGACGACCCCGCAGACCACCCGCCCCTCCACCTCGTAGGCGACCGACGTGCAAAAGAAGGGGTAGCCGTGAGCGTAGTTCGTCGTCCCGTCGATGGGATCGATAATCCACCTGTTCCCGCGCCCCTCGAACACGTTCTGCTTCTCCTCGGCGATGACAAGGTCATCCGGGAAGCGCGCGGCAATGAGGCTGATGATCCGCTCCTGGCATTCCAGGTCCACGTCGGTCACGATGTTGGTCTCACCCTTGTAGAAGATCGAGTGGATCTCCTGATAATGTCTCTTCTGTATCCTGCCGGACTCGAAGGCAAGCTGTACGGCGAATTCGAGGAGTTGATGCATGGGTATATATTATGAGCATCCGCCCGAATTTGCAAGCGTGGTGAGGGCGGCCGGGTTAATTTCGCGCCTTTCGCCTGTCTCTTCGGCGCCGCGAGTCCTCACGTACAAAGGAGTACGCTCCGGCTCGCGACCCCTCGATCACGGCGAAATCCATCAAAATTCCCTCCGGCCGCGACGTGCCAACCGAAGGTAATTTACTCCATTGCCTCGGCGATCTTTATGTCGCCCCTGAGAAGCTCGTTCACCACTGAGGATCGATCAATGCTCATCTTCGAAGCAATTTTCTCTACAAAGGCTGAAACCTCCTCATCAAGATAAATGGGAATGTTCAGCTTCATATCCGGATGATAGAACTTTTCTCTCGCACTCTTTGAGAAATCATACTCTTTCTTCATGTTCATTCACCATACGTTTTGATTTCCTGTTTAGTTGCTTTCCGGCTCGAAATAATCCTGATCGTTGTAGCATCCCTTCGCGTTCACGTGTATATTATCCGTGCGTCCAATAAGCGTCCCTGCTGAATAAGATGAAAAAACCTTGCTCGATATCTACTCCACGATACTCTTCCCCATAGTAAGCTGTGCTTACTGCCAAACACTCCGTGCGCCAGGAGCAAAGGAAAACGTAACCTGTCCGCTCTTTCCTTCCTCGCCATTTTACGCCGTCACCTCCCGATTCAGAGCGTCTCTTATGAACTTTCTGCCTTCCGGTAAACCTATGAACTCCGAGAACTTCCACTCCTTGTAGCCGCAGTATTTCTCAAAATATTTGTCCAGTAACGAGAGACACGTTCTCTTGGCAAGGTCTTTATCTGGGTTGACGAAATAGATGTTTTGAAGGATTTTATTTTCGTTGAGCGCCAGCCCCAAAAGGCTCTTCACATAGATATCCGCTTCCGGAAAAGAATAACCGATGACAATTACTCGCTTTGCAGTCATGAGTTCCGTGTATGCTTTTTCCCAGAGTAATCTAATCTCTGGGTCCGATTTGTTCCAAGTGGGGGGCACAATAAATGTCTTACCGTCAATAGTCTTCCAGTTAATAGAGCCATGAAGCTTAAGAAGTTTTACCGAACTGCCATCCTCTGCAAAGAGTTCACACGGTGGAAAATAAGAATTATTCGGCTTATTCCTGGTAAAGTAATCTGGCACAGGATCGATAACAATGTTTGTTTTGCCAAAAGTCGTGTTGAATCGAAGGAAGTCATTCCCCGGTCTGTTGAATCGAAGGAAGTCATTCCCCGGTCTACCGTGCACATCCTCCCGGTTTAGGCCACGCTTCCAGTTGTAAATGGAGGCTGTTCCCTCAAGAACGAGGTCATAGTTGAAACTTATGATGGTATCGCCGTGCGTAACGACACCGTGTTTGGCGTCCTTTATGAGCAGACTGATAAAAGATAGATACTCGTGAAACTTCTTGTCGTCACAGAGTAAACGTCCTGCTTCATCATGAAAGAACGGAGAGGGCGTTTTCTCTATGAGCACATCACAAACCAACCTCGTGAAATCGCTCTTAATTTGCTGGACATCAGAATTTTGCGAATAGAAGAAATCCATCTCAATCAAGTTGAAAAGATGTTCAAGGTTTAAAAGAGGATAGTTCAAATATTTCTTCATTTTTGTCAATTTATCCTGATACTCGAACACTCTCTCGAAATGACTGTATAGTCCAGGATTCTTGAAATAGACTTCCTTTTGCGACCAGCAAGAAATCATCTTGTAAGGGAAGCCCTATTTCTTTTGAAAAACCGGCCCCAAGTAAATAAACGTTCTTGTCGTGATTGAAGCTATCAGGCATTTTGTTTCCCTTCTCGCTCGTTTGCCCTAAGAGTCTTAACGCCGTTGTCTCCTGGAGTCATGTGGAGTCGCAGGTCATGTGGGATTTTTCAATCACACTTTCCCCTTTTTTTTCTTCGATGATCCGTTTCACCACCGGCTCGCCGTCACGCCTCGAATCACCCGATACCCTATGGAAAGCGTCTGTCGTATTCTCTTGACACCCGCGTCAAAAGGGCTGAGTACTCCAGACATGTGCGATTGTAATCGAGCCAGGTAAAGGGATAAGGGTCGATATTGGTAGCTTTAAATTTAAGAATGAGGAATTCATCGAACTCGGGTTTGGCCAGTTGCAGCAACCGGCGTTCTGCCTCCGGGGCCTCTTGAAAAGGATGCTTATTCTTTTTGCCATCGGTTTGAAATTCCCGCGTCCCTTCGTATGAGAGATAAGTTTCTGCATGGTTTATCCCCACGAAGGCCACACAGATCGGGTCGCCTCCCGTCTTTTTGAAATGGTAGACCTGTCGCACCAGGTCGCTTATCACCCGGTCAATCTGCTTTATCATCGCCTTTGAAAGGATTTTTGTTTCTGCCCCGATTTCAATATTTGCGACAGGCCCATGGGCGACAAGGAAACCTTTTTCCGTAATCGCCACTGCGGCGGGTACAAGTTCTCCGAATGTCCCGTCACCCCTCCTTACTGAACGGCCTACGGTGACGTTCTTCAGGTTAATGACCCGGTCATGTTGTCGAACGCGATCCACCAGCTTTGACGACTTGTTCAATCTCACCAAATCTTCGTAAAGTTGGCCCGCTACTGCATCGCCCAGGCTGGAATTCCTATGGAGATAACGAACTCCTTCAAAAAGACCACGAAAGGTTTGCAGGAGACCGAATTGATCCTCTGTGCTCATTGTTGGTCGTCCATATGGAGGTTCGCATTGAAAGAAGGAAAGCGATGATGCTTGATTGCATCCTCCATGCGCTGCCGGGCTATGTCGAGGTAGGTGTTATCAACCTCGTTGCCGATGCTGTTTCTTCCCGTTGCCCCTGCCGCAACACTGGTGGACCCGTTCCGAGAAAGGGGTCGAGAACCGTGTCCCCGGCAAACGAAAACAGTCTTATCAGCCGTTCCGCAAGGGCCTGGGGGAAGGGGGCCGGGTGCCCTCGCAGCCTTGACTCTCCCCTGATGTCTGTCCAGGCTGACCGCAGCCACGTCCGCATCTCTTCTTTCGTGAGCATGGAGAGGGCTTTCTGAAGGATCGATGGAGAGCGATAGTCGGTGCCCTTGCGCAGGAACAGGATGTACTCGACGTCATTCTTTATGACCGCTCCCGGCTGGTAAGGCTTGCCATAAAACCCCGCTCCGTTGCCGCGAGCCTCGGTGGCTCCGTTCGCGATCTTGAACCATAGGATGGGGGTCAGACAGTCGAGGCTCGTTTTTCCGCGCCCTCACCTCTATGTCGGCGTGCAAAGGCACTATGTAGTGCCGCCCGCCCTTGCGGCGCGGGATACATACGTCTCCGACGACGCAGCAAACGGCCCTCCCGGAACAAGAATGCGCCTGCATTCCGCCCATGCCTTGTCAAGCTCGTCAAGAAAGACTTCGTAATCCTCGATGGCCCCCATTTGCTGCTCGTGCGGTTGGTATTCTTTCAAAGTCCAGTAGGGGGGAGATGTTACCACGAGATGGACGCTTTCGTCCGGTATCCATGATAAATCACGGGCATCGCCCAAATGGAGCCGATGTGCGGTGGCATCGAAAGGGGTTGGCCAGGGATTTTCCCTGTAGTATTTATTCAGGGCCAGAAGCGCCTCAATTGCGCCGCGCTTGTTGTCCGGCCCCGTTGCGGCCGAAAGCGCCGGATCACTGAGCCAGCGGGCCGATTGTGCTGCCATGATGTAAGCTCTGTTTTTTGTCAGAGGCATGTTCTCTCACTATGTCCGAGTCTTATCCCTTTTATCACGATAAGGACTATTCTCGCAATAGAATAGTTAC
>CAVSOX010000030.1:0-58841 GCA_963729685.1 uncultured delta proteobacterium
TGGGGGACGTAGTTGACTAACGTGACTGCTTTCTGTCGTGAGGCTTGAGGCTGTGCCTGAGAAGAGGAAACAAGGACCATGGGGGACGTAGATAACAGGCACCTGGGGGACGAGTTGACTAACAGAAGTGAAGAGACACCCTGGGGGACGTAGTTGACTAACGTGACAGCTTTCTGTCGTGAGGCTTGAGGCTATGCCTGAGAAGAGGAAACAAGACCATGCCGCGTAAAGCGCGCCTCGATGCCGAAGGCACACTACAGCATGTCATGGCAAGGGGAATAGAACGCGGATCTATCTTCAGGGATGACAATGACCGTGAACGGTTTCTAGAACGATTGGGCACCCTGGCCGAGAAGACCCGTACGCCCGTTTACGCCTTTGCGCTCATCCCGAACCATTTCCACGTCCTTCTCCGCAGCGGAGCCGGTGGTCTATCCGGTTTTATGCGCCGCCTCCTGACCGGCTATGCCGCAGGCTACAACAGAAGGCATCACGGAGCCGGCCACCTCTTTCAGAACCGCTACACCTCCGTTGTTTGCGAGGAGGACGCCTACTTCATGGAGCTGATTCGGCATATCCACCTCAATCCGCTCCGTGCCCGGGTCGTCAAGAGCCTTGAAGAGCTCGACAATTACCGGTGGGGCGGCCATTACGGCCTCGTCCGTGAAAACCCTTTTCCCTGGTATGAGGCCGATTATGTTCTCAAATGCTTCCGAACAGTGAAGGCTTACAGGACCTTCATGAGAGAAGGGATCGAGAAGAAACATATCCAGGACCTCGAAGGTGGGGGCCTCATCCGGTCTCTCGGCGGGTTGACGGAAACGGTTCAAAACAGAACTGCCCCTGTCCTTGCCGACGAGAGGATCCTCGGGACGGACGATTTCGTAAGAAACCTCCTTGAGCAAGAAAAGACCTATCCCTCTCCCGAGGTTGCAGAAAGAGGTGGCGGGCATGTCCTGGACGCCCGTCGTCATTTTTTTTCGACGTTGCCTTTTGTCACTCCCGGTTGTCATGCCCCCTTGTCACTCCCGGTTGTCGCCCCTCCTTGTCGCTTTGACAGGAGAGCATAAAACAGGGAGAATCTTAAGAGACCGGACAGTCATTTTGAGAGGCCGTAAAGAGATGACACAGCCCGACCCGTTTCGACCGGTTTGACACAAACCGGCGTTCGCTCTTTGACAACTTAAGCTGACAACCATAGCCTTAGAAGCGTCCTCTTCCGTTTCGCGTTTCACGATTCGCGATTCGCGTTAGGTCACCCCCCCCCCCCCCCCCCGAAACCGTGCACTTTCGTGCACTTTCGTCAACCCCTCTTTCGGAAAGGCTTGCGAGAGAAGGGAATCCAAGAGAGGGGTGCTGAGACGGTTGGTGACAAATGTGTACTCAAGAGGGTAAAAAGACGTTAAAAACAGTGAAAAATGACAAGAAACGATTGTTTTTGCGCTTGTTTGTGCACATCGGCGCCCTCACCCGCCTGCCGGACTTATTTTTGCAAAATGCGCTAAAAATGAGCCGCCCACCGGCGACGTGTGAGAAGGGGACTGTTGACGGCGCCTTTCGGCGCAAGGCCGATGAGTGCCTCAAGGATGTTGGCTGCCGCTTCCAGGGCGGCCTCCAGGCGCGCGTCCGGATTGGATGGTGGAAGTCCCGGGGGCACGTCGGGGATCGTGGTGACCCACACGCCGTTTCTTGTGCACGCGTCGATGTCGATATTGTCCGGCCCTTTGAACGTTACGGCAATAATTCGTAAAGAGGGGCAGCGTGAGAGAAGCGCGTCGTCTATTGCCACATCTCTTCCGGCTACCATGATGGCATCTGCGCCTGTGACGTGCCGGAGCATCTCCCCCCGGCAGTGCTCGCCGAATTTGCCGAGGACGACCTCCGAGGTAATGCTCAGCAGCTCCACGACTTCCAACGGGATGGAATGGGTCACGATTATCCGGGCGTTCATGCCGGAAAAATGGTAAAGCAATCAGGTTAAGAGCGGATTAAGGTAGTGTTAATTTTTCGCTCACACCGCGCCTGTTCCGGTCCGGCCGGGGACGGAGAAACTCCCTGTCCTTATGGCCGGCCTCACCGTGAGTTTCGGTGCTACGCGATGCGTTCTTCCTCGGGGATGTAGGCGACGTGCACTTCCTTGCCGCAGCGGATGCAGAGCACTTTTGCGGCAGGGTGATGAAAGAGCTCGTAACCCCTGCCGGCTATCCAGGCCCGGTGGCCGTCGTTTGCCTCAAGGGGCGTGTGGGATGTGGCCGGCGCCCTTTCCTTGAACTCGTCGTTCTTGACCGCGCAAGGGATGCAAAATGCCTTCTCGGGCCCTTCTGCGGCCCGTCTCTTGTAAAGGGGGAAAGGCAACACGTTGGTCGTTGTCACTTCAGTCTCTCTCTGTTCTGTTCCGTCGGTCATGGGACCTCCTTCTATCTTTTATTGCTCCGCCGTCTTAAGCATATATCCTCTGTGTTAAGATGACATAAGCGGACTGTGAAGATCGCGTTAACTCCGTCGGCGGCGAAGCCGGAAATGTGCGGCGATCGCCGCGGCCAGGGCCATAAGGCCCAGTATGCCTGCACCCGCGGCGAGGCGGGTATGAACATCAGCCGCGACCACATCGAGAGCAGCGCCGAAGAAGTAACCTGCCAGACCGAACAGGGATGCCCAGATTACGCCCGAGAGGGCATTGAGCGTGAAGAACCTCCCTAACGACACCCCCGCGGCGCCGATGGCAAACGGCGCGACCATGCGGAAGCCGTAGACAAAACGAAAGCTGACGATCACGGTCGACCGGTACCGTTCCAGCAGGCCACGGACTTTTGCGAGGCGTCCGGGCCTCGATGATCGTGCCTCCAGGAGAGTTCTCCCTCTGTACCGGCCGAGGGCAAAGAAAAGGTGATCACCCGAGATTGCCCCGAGCCAGGCCGCAAGCACGACCATCGGCAGGCTCAGGTAGCCCTGCTGGGCAGCGAAGCCCGCCGAGATGAGCACGGTTTCACCTTCGAGAACCGTACCCGCGAAGAGGGCCAGATAGGCGGAGCCGGAAAAGAGCTGCGGTTCAATGGGGACCACTTATACCCTGTCTCGCCTCACGCGGAAGGTGAGGCTCGCTTCCGTGACCTTGCTCCGGCCCGTGTAGAGAAAGACAGCGACTCCACTCACCTGGAGGACGAGAATCGCGGCAGGATCCCACAGGTGCCTTATTCCCACGATGATGCGGCTCGTGATCCCCGCATCGTTCGGAAGAACCGCCCAGAGCGCAAAGGCATAGGCAACGGCGATCAGGGACATCACCTGATACGCCGATATCCTGCCCGCCCCTCGGTAATCCGCCCGGAGCATCTCGGAGACGTAACGCCAGGTCTGGGTCGAGATTACGGCAAGGAGAAAAGCCGAAGAGTAGAGAGAATTGAGGAAGAGGTAGGTGCCCGCGAGCCCGGTGAGGACGAGGAAGGTCGACGTCACGGCCTGGATGGGGACCACCTCGGTCCTGTCGAGTCCGGCCTCATAGGCAATCTTCTTCGTTTTTCCGAGAAACACAAAATTGTGCCGGCGGAACAACCTTTGAAGGAGAGGGTGGAGCGACGAGAGCGGTTTCCCGTAGCAGCAGCCGAAGCTGATGCAGGCGAGCCTTCCGAGACCCTCGCCGATGGCATAGGCCACGGTGCCCGCGGCAAGCAGCGGCATGAGGGGGATGGGCGGCTTTCCTGTCGCCGCCGTGATCTTATTGAGAGCCGTGATGAGCCATGGCGCGGCGAGCAGCCCCATAAAGAAGGCGCCGGCCACGGTCAGGGTGTGTTTCTTCTTCTCTACCAACCGCGCTGTTATGGTCGCGGCCGAAAAGCACAACACCGCGAGAGAGCCGATAAGGAGGAGCGACGCCGCGGGGAAGAACGGCGCGTCGAGGGCGCCCACCATGACAGCCAGGAGGGCGGCACTCACCACGAATGCCAAGGCCTGGAATATCCCATAGTAGGTATAGTTCGTCCCGCTCCATACGTCGGCCGTCACCCTGGCTTTCGGCGCGGCGACGGCGATCTGCCATTCTTCCCTCGTCAGGGAGCGGAAACCCCAGGCGAGGAAGAGAAACATGCACGTGCCCAGGATCAGAATGAATAACTCGTTATGCATCATGCCTTCACGCGAGAATACCACTCACGTGTTAAGCGTGTATGGCCGGTGCGGTTAATTCCGGGTGAATTTCGAGGGCTGCTCATTCAGGCCTCGGGCGCGCAACACCGATCTGGGACCGCACTTTCACCTCGGTTTCGAGGAGCGGTTTTCCAAAGGCCTCGGTAAAACGGCTCGATGCGAGGGGTCTCTCCATGTTGAGGACAAGCTGGGGATCGAATCCGATCCTGCCCGCCTGAAAAAGGAGGATATCGGTGCTGCTTCCCGGTTCGTAAAGGCTTTTGGGACAGCCCTTTTCGAGAAACATGCCGACCTCCACCGGTCTCGGCTCTTTGTACTCACACTCGCTGTACTGTTGGCGCACCTTGCCGATCATGAGGGCCACGACCTCTATCACGGCGACGAGCCCGACCCGGCTTCCCCCGGGCACATCGCTGTCGATTATCGTGACGACCCGGGTGTTCTTCGAGTACGGGGTTACCAGGGCCACGACAGCGCCGGGGTTACAGGAGTGGTAGACGCCGGGGATTTCGTAGAAGTCGACGACCCTGCCGGAGACGGGCGTGTGATTGTAGTGGTAGTGCTCCGGGGTAAGGCGGAAGAGGGCAAAATCGGCCCGTTGAAATGCCTCGACCCAGACCTTCTTGGCGACCAGGTCCCGGAGGTCGAAAAACTTGTCCTTGAGGAACAGGGCAGAGCCGTTCTCGAGAGATCCCACCAGCATGCGGGAATCTGCGGGTGAGACGATGCTGTTCTTGCGATCGGGCATCGGCCGGCACTGCCAATAGCGTATCTTGCGCTCGAAGATCTTCTTCGGCGTATCGAGCATCCGGGGAGGGTCGAGCCACTCCCCCCTGTCAATGGCGGAGGCGTTGAGAAACGGCACGATACCCGAGACCCGCCGGGAAATGAAGAGATCATAATTGAGGAACGCGATCAGGGAGGACGCCCGTCTGGAAGTGAGGAGGCGGAACAGGAAAGGCGCATCCTCCCGGAGTCTCGAATAGATGAAACCGACGACCCTGTCCCGATAGAGGTGTTCCGTACGGAGGTCGCACGTATCGCCCTCTATATACTGGTGCGGCATCATGTGCCGGTATCCTTGAAGACGGGCTCCAGTTCCTCCGTGGAAGGCATATCCGCCCTTATCGTGAGGAGAACCGCGGAAATGAGGCGCCTCAGCTCTTCGATCGTGGCTGTTTCATTCATGATGGATTCCCGCATATCGTGGAGGTAGCGGAAGATCTCTCCCGAGGGGATCAGCCCGTAGAGAAGCCTTCCGATGGTAGTGTGATGAGACGACGACTGGTGAGGCAAGGGTGCGAAAATCGTCTTCCAGCACGTCGAGACCCTCCGCTATGTGCTGCAGACGGAGGGTATTCCGGTAGTAATCTTCCGCAGCGCCGTTGAACTCATCGGCACTCACTTTGAGAGGCGAACGGACGCCAAGGTGCTCGAGTATGCTCCCCGTGAGCCTCTCCGCGGCCGTGTGGTCTCTGGGTTCTTCGAGCCGCTTTTCAAGGTCCCCGATCGCCTCTTCCATCCCGAAAAGCTCGACGAGGTCGGCCGCGTCGTCTCGAAGCAGACGGATCAGGCCCTTGCAATATGCGACGTTATGCACACGGAGGTATCCGGGGTATCTTCTGCTGCTGCGCACGTTGGCCGTTCTCTCGACGATGGCTTTCAGAAACCGGTTCCCCGTATCGTGGCGGATAAAGAACGTGGGTATGCCGATCGCGGTCGCGAAGAATATCTGCCTGCGCTCGCTCTCGATGAACGGGCTGTCGGGGATATCGTCATGGGTGACGTCTCCTGCGAGCGCGTATCTGAAGGCAAGGGCGATGATGAGGTTCTGGAGGTCCACCGCGGGAGGCATATCCCCCATGATGCTCGGGAACAGGCTGTAATGTCTTCCTTCAAAACCGCAAAAACCGACCCTGTCGAACTCCCTCAGCTTGAAAGGGAGGTAGAGGGACATGCGGCTGTCGAACACACCGAGGCCGGAGAGGTCTTTCTTGAGGGCTTCGCTGTTGCCGGGAACACCATTGAGGCCGGGACTCTTTTCGGTGCTCAGGAGACAGACGAGGTAGTCTATCAGCCTGAAATCGGGGATAAGATCGCCCTTCAGATGAAGGAGCCTGCTGAGTGCGGCGTCCAGGAGAGGAGGGCCGAAAGGTGTGATGGGCTGCCGGCAGAAGTTGATATCGGCCTTGGCTTTCCACCGGCGCCACAGCATGCGCAGGTGGGTATAATCGAGCTCGTGGGGGAGAAAGCCGAGCACCCTCTCGGGATGGAAATCTGCAAAATCGAAGCGATAAGGAGCTGCGCTGTAGGTCTTCACGAATAGAGGGAGAAAGTGCTCGGCCACCTTTATGACGAGATCGCCCACATGTTTCTCCTCGCCCAGGCCGAACCCCGATGAGCCGTCCTCGCGCAGGCGGGTGAGCGTCGTGCTGCCCAGGCTCACATGGGTCCCGTTGTTGGCCAGGCTTATGTTTGACGTAGTGGGAAGCACAATCAGGTTGCTCGTGATGATCCCTGCATCGCGGAGCTTGGCAACCGCGTTCAGTCTGACTCCGGCTCAGCACCTCATGGCACAGGTGCATATAATCCTGCTTTGTTTCACCCCTGTCCCATCCCGACAGACAAGGGTTCATGAAAAGCTCGCGGTAGAAGAAATCGGAGATACAATCGTTCAGTTTCTTCTGCCGGACGGGGGGATGGGGCGAGAAATAGAGCATGGCCTTCTGACCGTTTCTGCCCAGCTCGAATTTCCCGTTCGCGTACATGACGAGGAGCTGCGTAAGGAGGAAGCGCTTGGCCGTCTCCCTGGCAAGAGCCTTTCCCGGCCCCTCTCGCAGGGAGCCCGTCACAAGGTGAAAAGAATGGGTCTCAGGCGACGTGTTGTCACTAAGGAAATGATCGAGGAGCCGTACGCCTGTCCGTTGCACGAGTGGGTGAACGTGAGGGCTGCCCAGTATGTCGGCGAGGGACAGCTTGACAAGATAGCTGATCGGCACGCGCAGGAAATCTGCGCCGTCCTGCCGACAGAAGAACTTGTCGGCATCCGATCGAAGCCCTCCCGCCGCCCTCGCTTTATCGGCCAGCAGGTCATGGTGCAGGGTGGCGAGGGCGCACGCGTTGAGGGCCGCTTTCGGGAGCCTTACCCAACTGTTCTCCCATATATTCCGGCCGCTGTCGTTGAGAAACCTGTTCAGCTCCGCGCCTATCTTTCGCGGGGTATCGCCCGCGGCCGTCCGGCGCATGATGTTGGCCAAATAGTTCGACTCTTCGATGCTGAGAGCAAGATCGACATCGGCTTTGTTGCCGCCCACCGCGGCCTGCAGCTCGGTTTCCGAGCCTGCGGTCGTATCGTCGGGCGAGAAGACGACATGATCCTGATCCCCGGACGAGAGGAGGGCCCTGAGCGTTTTCGCTCCCGGCGCCGGGTCCGGCTCTGCCTTCGCCACGATGAAACGTACCCCGCTTCGTCGCGTCATCTCTCCTCCCTTGGCCGATCGTTTCATTGTCATTATTTTAACCACCGCAATGTTAACCGTAGTTGCGCTTGCGGGTTAATTATTCATGAAGGACCGGCGTGCCTTTCGGCCGGGCAGGAGTCCCCCGGCGCATCAGTCTTTATCAAAACCACACGGAGTCTTCATTCAGAATTAACAACGGCCGGCTATAATCGTGGCGGTTTGATGAAACTACCGATCATTGCAGCGCTCCTCGTGGCGGCTGCCCTCCCTTGTGCCGCCCAATCGCCGCAGACGCTTCTCGGGAAGGCCGCACCCCCTTTTACCGTTGAATCCGGGGACGGCAGAAGACTTACCCTGGACATGGTGAAGGGGAAAGTCACGGTGATTTTTTACGAGACGAAAGAGACGAGCAAAAGGAACAGCGACGTGAAGGATCGCTTGAACGACCTTTACGACCGGCAGGATGAAGAGACAAGGCGGTCCATCATCCGTGTGCCTGTCTTCAATTGCTCCCTGGTCTTCTGGCCGATCAGCCTCGTCTGGAAGGAGAGTCTGAGAAAGCATTCGAAAAGGGTGGGCATGACCCTTTATGCGGACTGGGACGGCCGGATGGGCCGGGACTATCGAATGAAAGACAACGAGAGCAATGTGGTCCTCATAGACAGGCGGGGCACGATACGGTACGCGTCGTACGGCCGGATCACCGACCGCCGGTTCGCAGAGATCGAGGAGCTTCTCGACAGGCTGGTAAATCGGGAGAATTGAGGCTTTTTGCAAGAATATTCGGGCGCAAGACGCGCAAACGGGCTGCCCCTTTTCGCATCTTGCGCCCGAATTCGATCTATTTCATGACGGCTTTGCCGCCATAGGTGACGGACTTGATAATTTTCTCCGCCTTCTCCTGCGCTGCCTTGGAGAGCGGGGCATACTGCATCGGCTCGGCGTACTTCTGCCCCTCGTGGGTCATCCACCAGACAAGGCGCACCACCGTTTTTGCCTTCTCTTCCGCCTTGTCCCCGTACTTCTGCTCCTTATAAAGGATGATCCAGGTAAAGCCGCTGATGGGATAGCCATCGGGGGCCGAGCTGTCGGTCAGGCTTACCCTCATATCATCGGGAAGGACGGTATTGGCGGCCGCGCTCGCGGTGGCAAGGCTCGGTTTTACAAATTTTCCTTTCTTATTCTGGAGGGTACCGTAGGGCATCTTGTTCTGAAGCGCATAGATAAGCTCCACGTAGCCCACACTGCCCGGCGTCTGCTGCACCAGCCCGGCCACACCGGGATTTCCCTTGGCCCCGAGGCCGACCGGCCAGTTGAGGGCCGTGCCCATACCCACTTTCTCTTTCCACTCTTTGCTCACTTTGCTCAGATAATCGCTGAAGATATTTGTCGTCCCGCTGCCGTCCGACCGGTGCACCACGGTAATATCCGTTCCGGGAAGGGTAATCCCCGGATTAGCGGCGAGAATGCGGCGGTCGTCCCACTTCTTTATCTTTCCGAGAAAGATGTCGGCCACGACATCGGGGGTGAACCTGATCTCAGGACTATTTGGAAGGTTGTACGTGATGACGACCGCCCCCGCGCAGGTCGGGATGTGGAGAACGGCAGCCCCCGCCGCCTTCGTGTCTTCATCGGTCAGGACCGCATCGGACGCGCCGAAATCGACGGTCTTATTGATAAGCTGGCGTATACCGCCGCCCGACCCTATGGCCTGGTAGTTGACCTTCACGTTGTATTCCTTCGCATAGACGTCAAACATCTTTGAATAGAGCGGGTAGGGAAAGGTGGCGCCCGCTCCTATCAATTCCTTTTCCACGGCAAGGGCCGACGCGGCAAGTCCGCCGACAACCGCGCAAACCAAAGCAACCCGTAACAACCACTTCATATGAGACCTCCTGTCACTGCTCTTTTTGATTTTCTCAGACGTTTCTTCTCACCTGTTTCGCACTTCCCGACCCGCTCCTTCTCGTTCATATTGCAAGCTTGTATCCGATCCCCCGCATATTCTTGATGAGGGCGCCGGCCTTCCCCATTTTCTCCCGAAGGTGTTTGATATGGACGTCCACCGTTCTGTCGAGGACCATCTTATCGCTCCCCCACAGGTGGTTAAGTATCTTCTCCCTCGAGAAGACCCAACCGTTCTTGGAAGCGAGGAGCTGCAAGATACGGAATTCGGTGGTCGTCAGGTCAATTCTTGCCCCCTCCACGATGACCTCATATTTCTGCATATCGATACTCAGGATGTTGCCGATCTCGATTTTTTCCTTTTCGTTCTCCGTCTCCTGCCTCACGGTGCGTCTCAGCACCGCCTTCACCCGTGCAACCAGCTCCCTCGGTGAAAATGGTTTCACCATGTAATCGTCGGCGCCGAGCCCGAGGCCGAGGACCTTGTCGGTTTCGGCGGAGCGGGCGGTGATGATAATGATGGGGATTGATGCGCAGTCGGGTCTCGCTTTAAGCTGCTTGCAGATCTCAAAGCCGTCCACATCGGGCAGCATGAGGTCCAGAACAAGGAGAGAGGGCTTCTCCCTCTCCAGATATTTCATAAAGCTGTAACCGTTCAGAAATCCCCGTACGTTATATCGCTCTTTCTTAAGGTGCAGGGAAATGAGATCAAGAATATCGATCTCATCCTCGACAACAACGATCTGCTTGTTCGTCAGCATCAAAGCCTCCCGGCTACAACACGGACACTTCTCTTACCTAGCCGCGGCAATGGCCCGCCTTCCCTCCGGATGGTCTGTCTTTCGCATATCCGATCCTTCACCTCAATGCCTTGGTGATCAGTATATCTGCCTTGTGTTAAGGAATGGTGAAGAGACAGTGAATAATCTGTTAATCGACTCCTCCCCGGGGCCTACCGGAGAAACGCTTCCATCGCCTTTGTTTCGCCGGCCGCACGAATTAACGCTCTTTTCACGAACGGTTCACATCCCCCTAACATTCATCCTCTAAAATGGGGGTCAGACTATGGGAACACTCTTTCATCTCGATCCGCATACGTCCATGCGCACTTCAGCCCTTTCCACCACCTGTCGTCATTCCATCATATTCGGAGGCTTCTCCCCCAGATGAACAGCCATGACGGCCGCATCTTTAAACTGGACATCAAGTTTTCCGACCCCGTGCGCAGCCGGATTTTTTCCAGGCTAAACGGCCTTCTCGAACGTCTTCTCCTGTTGGACCGGTTGAACGACATCTACGCGGAAATGGACAAATGGGCGGAGACCGGCGATTTCGCGGGACGGGCCCTGGCCGCCCTCAGGATCGGTTATCACGTCGAGCCGGACGACATGGGGCGGATCCCCGGCCATGGCCCCCTGGTTGTCGTTGCAAACCATCCCTTCGGCGGTATAGAGGGACTGATGCTGGCCGCCGTGCTTCGGGCGGTCCGGCCGGATATGAAGATCATGGCCAACTACCTGCTGGAACGGATACCCGAAATGCGCCCTCTCATTATCCCTGTCGATCCTTTCGGCGGTGACGGCTCGGTACGGAGAAACTTGAAGCCTCTGAAGGATGCCCTCACCTGGCTGGGAAACGGCGGGGTCCTGGCCGTCTTCCCGGCCGGAGAGGTCTCTCACCTGCAACTGGCGAAGAAACAGGTTGTCGATCCGGCGTGGAGCAATATGGTCGGCCGCATAATAAGGCGGTCGGCCGCGCCCGTCCTCCCCGTGTTCTTCCACGGGAGGAACAGCGCCCTGTTTCAGGTGGCCGGGCTGGTCCACCCGCTCTTTCGGACCGCGCTCCTGCCGCACGAGCTCCTCAACAAGAACTCCAGGGAGGTGCGCCTCGACATAGGGAACCCCGTCTCTGCAGAAAGGATCAAGGGTTTCGAAGACGACGGTCAATTGATGGCTTACTTGCGGGCCCGTACCTACATGCTCCACCACCGGCTGCCCGCAGCGAAAAAAAGGGGGGGTATCATGCACTCATCGGGGAAAAGAATGAAGCAGCCGCAAAGGGTGATCGACGGGCCGCATACGAGTGTGATTCGCGGGGAGATCGACCTGCTCCCGGCCCAACAGGTGCTCTGGGAAACAGACCAGTACTCGGTGATGTACGCGAGCAGCCAGCAGATACCCAACCTCCTGTACGAGATAGGGAGATTGAGGGAGCTTACCTTCAGGGGAGTGGGCGAAGGGACCGGTCGGGCCGTCGACCTGGACCGCTTCGACCTCTATTACACTCACCTCTTTCTCTGGCACAAAGAAAAGAGCGAGCTGGTCGGCTCCTACCGCCTTGCCCCGGTCGACCGCGTCATTGAGCGCTTTGGCACAAAGGGTCTCTATACGAGCACCCTCTTCACCTACAAAGAGACCTTCTTCGAGCACATGCGCGACGCCGTGGAGCTCGGCCGCTCTTTCGTCCGGCCGGAGTACCAGAAATCGTATTCCCCACTTTTGCTGCTCTGGAAAGGGATCGCGCGTTTCATCGGGCTCAATCCGCAGTACAGCACCCTCTTCGGGGCCGTCACCATCAGCGAAATGTACAGTCCCGCCTCCCGGCAGCTCATCGTGGCGTTCCTCAAGGGGAAGACGTATGCGCCGCACCTTGCCCGGATGGTAAAGCCGAGAATGGCGATGCGTCCCGGGGAGAAGCGTTCCGTCAAGCTGCGCCTCGACCCCGAGCTGATCACCGATATAGAAGAGCTGTCCGCCTTCGTCTCCGACCTGGAGACAGACCGGAAAGGCGTCCCCGTCCTCCTCAGGCAGTACATACGGATGGGGGGAAGGCTGATGGGGTTCAACGTCGATCGATCCTTCGCGAACGGTCTGGACGGGCTCGTCATGGTCGACCTGACCAAATGCGAGCCGAAGATCCTCGAACGCCTCATGGGGCGGGCCGAGGCCTCCTCATATCTCACCTATCACAACCGGAGAGAGCCCGAGAGACGAGCGTCGTAGCGCCGCTTTTCTGACTTTTCGCAAAAATAACCGGCCGGACGGGCTTCTTTGTTATGCGATTTTCTTTTCTTCTTTTTCGTCGGGAATCCGTGCTTCGTCGGTGATATCGACAAAGGCGCTGTCCCAGTGGAAGTTGTCCACCACGTGCGTGCGGGCCTCCTTCCTCATCTGACGGTAGGCCTCCGGGCGGCTCTCGATCATGTCGAGGATGAGGCGGATTTTAGCCTCCCAGTCGGTGAAGGAGCCCGCATCGGCAACATAACCCGTTTTTCCATGGACCACGATCTCCTGCGGCCCCCCCATGTTCGATACGATTGCGGGCAGCCCGCATGACTGCGCTTCCAGCACCGCCTTGCCGAACGTGTCGGTCGTGCTCGGAAAGAGAAAGAGCTCCGATGCGCCGTAGATCCCGGGAAGCGTCTCCTGGCCGACCCTGCCCGTGAAGACCGCCCGCGTGCCTGACAGCATCCCGCGCATCTCATCGAAGTACGGGCCGTCACCCGCGATAATGAGGTTGAGATCGGACCTTTCCTCACAGAGGCGGAGGTAGAGGCGGGCGAGGAACCCGAGGCCCTTGTCCTGCGAGATGCGTCCGGCATAAAGCAGCGAGATGCCGTCACGGATGCCGCACTGCTCTTCGAGCACCCGCCTGTCGGAGACCCTCGGTGAAAAGAACGCCGAATTGATCCCGCGTCTGAAGATTGTCATCTTCGAGGCCGCCAGCCCCCGCTGTTCCAGCATGTCCCGGTAGACGGCAGTGGGCACCCGTATTTCATCCGTCTGGTTGTAAAACCACCGGGTGTACGATTCCAGGATCCCGGCGACCGAGGCGTCGTTGACGATCTCTTTGGACTCAAGGGTAAAATCCGTATGATAGACGCCGATGCAGGGGACGTGCAAAAGCCTGGCGGCGATCAGCCCCATCAATCCCAACGGGCCCGGCGTGGAGATGAAGATGCGGTCCGGCGCGAGGGCATACATCTCTTTCAGCGAGGCAAGCAGCGAGGGGAGCTTCAGGACGTATCTTTCATAGTAAGGCAGGTTGAACTGATAGACGAAGGGCAGATTGACAATGTTCGGCGGAAGGTCCGGTGTGAGGTCCTCCGGGGCAATTGCGGTCACGATTTTCAGGTCGATCCCCTGGGCGTGTGCGTGCCAGCCGATCTCTTGCAGGGTTATTGAAACGCCGTTTAAATCCGCCAGGGTGTCGGTGAACCAGAGGATCCGGCGACCCGATTGCCTCTGACGGTCGAACCGCTCCATGAGACTTCCAGACAGCGATTTTCCACGGTTCAGGTGCTTTAATGTCACCATGAAGGGGAGGGAAAGGAGGATGCCGGGCAGCAGGGCCGCGATATTGTCCAGGATGCCGAGAAAGTCGATCCTGGCAAGATCGCCCGTCAGAGACCGGAAGAAGCGCTTTGCGAACTCGTCCGATATCAATGTGAGCTGGCCGTAAACCTCATCCAGCATGTCGTCGACCGAGGCAAATTTCCGCTCCTCCAGTCTGTCGAGGAGCTCGCAGAACATGACGCGAAGCGTGTCCCCCTTGCGCCTGCCCCGCACTTTCATCGTGCGGATTTGCAGCCTTTGGAAAAATCCCAGGCGCTTTCCCTCGAACATCAGGTCGCTGACCCGACCGACAAAGTCGGGGCTCCCGCCGTTTCCCTTACGGTTGGTGGAGTAGTCATGGACCACCTTGTAGACCGTGAGCGCGAGGGTCCGGTAGTCGTTGCATTTCCCTTCCGCGTATGTTCGCTTATGCCGCAGGTTGGCAAGGAACGCCTCGATTGTCGGGACCGGCCGGGTTACCGTAAAGGTCCTCCCTATGAAAATCCCCCCGTGGTCGTCGGAGCCCCCGGTCAACCCCTTGACCCATGATTCGGGTCCGTAAGGCTGCAGCCGGTGCTTTCTGCAGAGCGCCTCGAAGCGGTCGATGCTGAGGCCTTGCAGAATATTCATCCATAACGTGTTGTCAGCCTTGCTTCGGCCGCCGTTTATGCCTTCGAAAACATCGAAGAGCACGATCAGCTTCTCAATGTGATCCACGGTAAGGCGCCCGTTGACGGAATACGTCGCATGCGCCACCGAATGGGCGAGGTCTTTCTCCCGCACATAGTCGCGCAGCTCGTAGATGTCCCCGCGCAGTTTTTGTACCTCGTTGAACTCCTGCTCGCTTATCCCATAAAGAAGCAGGTGGATGTGACACCCGTCCTCAGGGAAGGATGCGGTGGCCTCGACGCCGACGATCACATCGGAAGGATGGCTTTCTTTGAGCAGAAGCGCGCCGCTGATGCTGTTATGATCCGTGATGGCCACAAAATCCATTCCCGCCTTCTTTGCCTTCCGGTAGATAAGCAAGGGGTTGGAATAGGATTCCGCAACCTGGAAACGCTCCATAAACCATTCGGTGGGTGCTTCGGAATAGCGCGAATGAACATGAAGGTCGGCTTTGATTTCGCCTCCGACCTGTTTCACTCCTGTTTCTGGATGGACTATGCCGGTAATTGCCCTTTCCTCATCTCGACGTTGAGACGATTGTACAGGAGAAGGGTAAACATCGCGTGAACTTCCCATGAATTATTGGTTAATTCAACAATCAAATTACTTATGGAGCGGGCGAAAGGGAGCGGGCGACCGCATCGGCGATCGAGAAGGCGGCGTCCGGCCGCGCAATCCGCCGGATATTTTCCCGCATGCGGCCAAGGCGGGCCGGATCGGCCACCAGATGGTTGATTTTAAAGACGAGGCCGTCGAGGCTGCGAGCCTTGAGACCGGCGCCGTTTTCCAAAATATAGTCTGAATTTGCCTCTTCCTGTCCGGGGATGGGATCGACCACTACCATGGGGAGGCCGGCCGCCAGGCTCTCCGCGGTCGTCACACCGCCGGGCTTGGATATGAGTATGTCGCTGAGGCGCATGAGGTCTTCGACGAAATCGATAAATTCGAAGACCGATGCGATACGCCGCTCCCGCTGCCTGTTTCGCCCTGACCCGCTCGTAAAGCTCCCTGTTCCGCCCGGTTAGCACGACGAGCTGAAACTCTCCGTCGACCGTACCGAGGTGGTCGATCATCCGCTCGACGGCGGACACCCGGAAGTTCCAACCCGCCATCAGGAGGATTACCGGAGACGTCTCCTTCAGACCATATCTCCGCCGAAGCTCCTTGCGGTCTTTTGCCTGCATGAACATGGGATCGATCGGTATACCCGCGTCGAGGATCGAGTCGCCCGGCACCCCCAGCCGCGCCAGCTCGTGTTTCATCTGCTGATGGGCCACGCTGTAGCCTTCGACGTGCCCGCCTGTGACCAACCAGAAGGGATGGACCTCGTAATCGGTAAGGGTGACGAAGACCCGGAGGTCATGCCGCCCGCGCTCCCGGTACCCGGCCGCGAGGTTCGCGGGGATGAAATGCGTGCTGACGACGGCATCGGGCCGGAATGCGGCGAGAAGCCTGAAGAACGGGGCAGCGTTCAGACGGTCGAACCACATCCGCAGACCGTGAGCACTATGGCGACGTGTGGATCCCGCGTAGAGATACCCGTAAAAGAAGGGGCAATTCCTGGCGACCCACCCGTACGCCCCGCCGTAGAGTTTTCTCGCAGGCCCCGCGCAGTGATCGAGGAGATCGATCCTTTTCACGACAAAATCGGGATACCGCAGGCTGAACGCCTTTTCGAGCGCTTCCGCCGCCTTCACATGGCCCCTCCCCGCCCTGGTGGAGACTATGAGCACCCTCGGCGCATCACGTAGTTGAGTTATTTGCAGTCTATCCACGGCCTTCTCGTCACTCTACCAGCCTCATGGTGAATATCGTATTAAAGTCCTGTTAATTTGTGGTTAACTCGGGCAGAGCGGTACATGGTCGGATGATATCACGCGGCAGCGGTAAATATTAACCGACATTTAACACGCCGTTTACTCCGCCTCAACAAGCTCGATATATAATCGTCGAAGATAAAGACGCATCAGGAAGAACCCCCCGTCATCGAAAGGGGTTATAATTTCACCAGGCGTACGACGGCGAAATGAGGGCCGGCGGGTCGGTAATTTCGCATAGCATATTATAAGGAGCTATCGGTATGAAGCGGTTATTCTGGCTCAAAGCAGCGTGCGCCCTTGCGCTCGCTGTCTGTATCGGGGCAGGAGGGGCATGGGCGGCCCCATGGAGTTTCGGCGTCATGAGCGATACCCAGTGGATCGGGGCCAATGCAGACGGCAAGAACCCTAATTCGGTCCCTGTCGGCATTATCGACCAGATAAACCCGCAGATCATCAAGGCGGGCGTAAAATTCGTCATCCAGGTCGGAGACCTGACGGACAACGGGTCGAGCGCCGCGATGGCCGAGCGGGCCAAGGCCAGCCAGACCCTGTACGATGCAGGCATCGGCTTCTACCCCTTTCGGGGCAACCACGAAGGCTCCGCGGACGCGGCGGCCCTTTTCCAGGGACTCTACCCGCAGACCAGGGGCGAGGGCACAAACGTCGTCGGGGCGACACACTTCAGCAGCCCCAGCGCCAACCTGAAGGGCCTGAGCTACTCCTTCGACTACGGTAACGCGCGGTTTCTGCTTCTCGATCAGTTTACTCCGACCGACGGCAAGGCCTCCGACGGGACCGCTTACGACGTGAACAACAATGCGATCAGCTCCCAGCAGAGCTGGATCGGCAGCACCCTGGCGGGGAAGCCGACGAACGGCCACGCCTTTGTCTTCGGCCACAAGAACCTCATCGGCGAGAACCACACGGACGTCCTCCTGGGGGCGAACCCGGGGGCTAATCAGCTTAGCCAGAAGGCGTTCATCGATAGCCTGGCGCGGGGCGGCGTGCGTTATCTGATCAGCGGCCACGACCACATCCATCAGCGTTCTATCGTGCAGGCGCCGGAGGGTGCATCAAGCGTCCAACAGATCATAAGCGGCAGCGAGAGCAATAAGTTCTATGTCCCCCTGGGGAATTCAGCATTGCCGGGCAGCATTAACAATGACGCGAAGTACGACGACCCTGCACGCGAAACTTCCCTGCGCCAGGAACGCAACACGATCGGCTACTACATCTACACGGTGGACGGACCCAGGGTGACGGTCGATTACTACTCGGCGCACGTATTTGCGACCCTCGTCAAGGACGACTATATGATATCGCGTACCCCGGGCCTCGTCTTCAGAAAACAGGAGACCTTCGGTTACAGCCTCAACGGCAAGGAGTTCCTGGTGGGCGGCCGGGCAGGCACTTCCTACCGCGTGGTGCAGGACAGTTTCGGGACGACGACGGCCAGGATCCTCGCCGGCGACTCCAGCAACACGACAGTGGACGGAAGCGGCCGCCTTTTGACTCAGGCCATAGATACGGGCTGGACGAGCCGGCAGGATAGCCTGAAGAGCGACGTCCTCAGCCTCTGGGGTATGGCAAAGGACTTAGGGAGCGGCCGGACAGATACCTATGTCCTCTCGATGAGCCTTAGCGGGCTGAGCATGAGCCAGATGAGAAGCGGCACGTTCTTCCTTTTGACGAAGGACGACAAAGGTCGCTGGATCAACGCGGTTAACGCCGACTACGGGCCGCAGAGCCCGGCCTTTGTCGTCGGTCCATGGACGGAAAGCTACGGACTCGGCACGTACGGCATCGACCCGGAGACGCAGGCTGCCTGGGCAGTCATCAACCATGACGGTGATTTCGCCGTGGGCGAGGCTCGTTAAAGGCCCGGGTGAGGCCCCAAAGCGACTTTCTCATAGTATTGTCACACCCTCGACTCCCCCGAGGGTGGGGGGACGGGCGACTTGAGTGTCGAACTCATGAGCCCGTCCCCCCTTTTCTTATGTAAGGGTCCGCGGTCATCGGGCTATTCCCCGCCCCGTGAATTGTTAATAATCCGTTAATTCCTCCTCTCGTGCGTCAATCGCTCTTAAGACCCGCCAGGCACCCTTCGATAACCAAGTATTGACCGTTGCCCCGCGGGCGCTCTCGAACCCGTCGTCTCAAGGGGGCTTACGCGTCCGGACAGTCGGAACAGGAGAGGAGAATCGCCAATGACACTAAGGGGAAAGCTGCTATCCAGCGGCGCCATCACCGTGACCGGCATCCTGCTTATCAGCACCGCCGCCCTCATCGGGATCTATCATGTGAAGCAGAGGGTGTTCGATGTGACGGAGAACTCCACACCCCGACAACTGACCACCCTCGAGTTCACGAAAACATTGCAGGAACACAGCGCGCTGCTCTCCGTCGCCATGTCGGCGGCCACCGAATCCGAGATCTCGGGGCGGGAACAGGAGCTTGGCCGGACGCTTCTCAAACTGAAGCTCATCGCGTCCGGGATGCGGCCGCTCGGGGCGACAGAGAACACGGCCGCGATCCATGAGACCATCGGTGAAGTCGAAGCCGTGACGCATCAGATCGTCAACTCCACGCGGGAGCGCGTGCAGGCCGAGCAGCGCGCGGCCGGGTCCAGGGCGGAGGCGCAAGAGCTCATCCGGCTGAACGCGGAAAACCGCCTGCTCCTTCAATCGTCCCTGAAGAAGCTTGAGACCGCCTCTATTTCGGGCCTCATGCGCTCCAGCTCCAAGACGAAAGAGATGACGGCGCAGTTCATCGCGCTGCAGAGGGGAAAAGACTCTTTCCAGCAGCTTGAATCTGCCTTTGACGACCTGCGAACGGCCGCGAAGGTCCATGACGTCGCCGTTATCCAGGGCCGGGCCGGTTTCGCCCTGCAGACATTGAAACAGTACGTAGAGAACATGGGGCAGATCACGGTGAACGGGCTCGTCTCCGCAAAGCCCATATCGACACAGTACATGGAGGAGATGGGGCAGATCACCCGGTCGCTCCTCTCTTTCGAAAAACTGGCTTTCGACGCAGAGGGGCCTTTCTCCCTGAAATCCGCCGAGTTGAAGGAACCCGGCGCCTCAAGCCGTGATCTCTTCGAAAAGTCGTGGAGGCTATGCAGGGCCCGTCTCGATGAGACAGCGCGTCTCATCACCGATAAATCCGAGGATGCGACAGCCACCTTTTACTCGGAGAATAGCCAGCTCGAGCAGCGGCTCCTCGATTCGGATGCGGTAGGCAAGGTGATGCTGCTCAATACGGAGCTCGGCCACCATCACCGACGCCATCCAGAACTCGGTCCAGACTTTGGTGCATGAGCGGAGTCCGGACCGGATACGCGCTTCGGGAGAGTCTATCAAAAACCTGTTTGCGACCACGAAGGGCATCATGTTCCAGATAGAGAATACCCTCCTGATGAACGGACGGGAGGAAGAGCGGAAGCTGATCCAGGAGACAGGGGTCATGCTCGACCGGGTCGAAAGGCTCGTGATGAAGGATGGGGGCATCGTCCGGACCCTGGAGGCTGCCGCAGATACGCGGATGCGGTCGGAAGAGATGGTAACGAAGCTGGTGAGCATGATCCAGACCCAGAAGGAGATGGGCAACAGGATCGTCAGCGACGCTCATGACGAGCAGGACCGCACTGTCGGGACCGTGAACCTGATGGTCAAGGCAGTGACGGCGCTCTTGCTCGGGGCGGTCGTCTTCGTTCTGGGCGTCACGGTCCTGCTGGATCGACGGATCGGGCGGTCGATTATGCACCTCGTGGCGGATCTGAATGCGGCAAAGGAAGGGGCGGAGGCAGCGAACAGGGCCAAGTCGCACTTCCTCGCGAACATGAGCCACGAGATCAGAACACCCATGAACGGCGTGCTCGGGCTCCTGGAGCTTCTCAAAGCCAGCGCCCTTGCGGAAAAACAGCGCAACTACGTGAATATGGCGCTCTCGTCGGGCATCGTCCTGCTCAACGTGATCAACGACATACTCGACTTTTCCAAAATGGAAGCGGGCCGCATGGAATTGGTAATAGAAGAATTCGACCTGCCTCAGACCGCGGAAGACGCGGCGGCCCTCTTTGCCGAACAGGCGGATGCGAAAAGGATCGAGCTTCTCTGCCACGTCCTGCCGGGCACACCGCGACGCGTACGCGGCGACGCGACGCGCCTGCGGCAGGTTATCATCAATCTCCTCGGAAATGCCATAAAGTTCACGGAAAGCGGGGAGGTGACGCTCAAGGTCCTTCCCCTTGCGACGCACGACGGCCCGATATTGCTCCGTTTCGAGGTGAGCGATACGGGTATCGGCATCTCTCCGGAGGCGCAGGCGCGCATCTTCCACTCCTTCTCACAGGCCGATTCATCGACTACCCGCAAGTTCGGAGGAACGGGCCTTGGGCTGAGCATAGCGAAGCAGTTGGCTCACATGATGGCCGGAGAGATCGGCGTGGAGAGCGAGCCGGGATTGGGGTCGACCTTCTGGTTTACCGCCCTTTTCCAGGCAGCGGAGGTCGCCGCCGCGGACGAGGTGACCGGCGAGACGCAAAACCGCCCGGACAGTCTGAAGGGCTTGAGGGTGCTCGTCGTGGACGACAATGCGACGAACCGCCACATATTGAACGACATGTTCCTCGCGTGGGGGTTCGAGCCGGGCAGCGCCGCAAACGGCGCAGAGGCGCTTTTGATGCTCGAGGAGGCCCACGCCGCGGGCAGCCGTTTCCAGCTTGCCGTCCTCGATATGATGATGCCAGGCATGAGCGGCATCGACCTGGCGCGGGCGTTGAGGGAACGGGCGGATTTCGCCGATCTGCGACTGATCATGCTTACCTCCCTCGACGGGTCGGGAGAGCTGGAGACGGCGCGGCAAGTGGGCATCGCGGCCTATCTCGTCAAGCCCGTCCGCCAGTCCCGGCTCCTGAATGCCGTCACCTCGGCCATGGGGATGAAGGCCGCGGACGCGCGCGACGCCGACCCACGCACACGCCGTCGCTTCGCGGGGGCATCGGTGCTGCTGGTCGAGGACCATCCCGTCAATCAGGAGGTAGGCAAAGCCATGCTCCAACAGCTCGGTTGCTCGGTCGAAGTAGCAGGCAACGGGAGAATCGCTCTCGACCTGTGCTCGCAGCGATCCTACGACCTCCTTCTCATGGACTGCCAGATGCCTGAAATGGACGGCTACGAGGCAACCAGGGCAATAAGACGGCTTGAGACGGCCCGAAGCGGCTCGGCAGTCCATGTCCCGATTGTCGCCCTCACCGCCCACGCCCTCGAAGGGGACAGGGAAAAGTCGCTTGAAGCGGGCATGGACGACCATCTCAGCAAACCCTTCACCTTCGACCAGTTGTCTGAAGTCCTCGCGAGGTATCTTCCTTTCGAGCGGGTCGTGCCCGACGTCGCGTCCCATCCTCTCCACGACGGGTCCACCGGAAGCGAGACGCCCGCCCCGGCCGGGCAGCCTGACGCTGAGGATTCCTCAGGGATCGACAGGACGGTCCTCGACAGGATCCGTGCGATCGAGGCCCAGGGATCGACCGGCCTGTTCACGACCGTCATCACCTATTATATCAACGAATCACCGGGGACGATCGCGTCCCTGAGAAAAGCCGTAGAGGCGAATGACGCGGGGACGATGCAGGAGCTCGCCCACAGCCTCAAGTCGGCCAGCGCAAACGTGGGCGCCCTGACGGTTGCAGAGTTGTGCAAGGAGATGGAGATGGCCGGACGGGCAAAGACGACTCAGGCAGGTCCCGAGCTCCTCCTTCAAATCGAGAGAGAGTTCGGTGTCGCATCACACGCATTGATGGCCGAACTGTAGAGGTGCAACGATGACAGAGAATCTTTCAGCTACCAATCTGCGCGCGTCCGTTCTGGTTGCGGATGACGACCCCATGGTGCGACTGCTCGCCCGGGAATCCCTCAAACATGCCGATTTCGAGGTCTCGGAGGCGTCAAACGGCGAAGAGGCGCTGACGCGTTTCGATCAACTGAGACCGGACGTCATCATGCTCGACGTGAGGATGCCGGTAATGGACGGCTTCTCCGCGTGCTCCCGGCTCCGCGGCCATCCGGCCGGCACGCTCGTCCCCATCCTCATGGTAACGGGACTCGACGATGTCGACTCGATAAACCGCGCCTACGAGGCGGGGGCAACCGACTTTGCCACCAAGCCTATCAACTGGCTGATCCTGGGCCACAGACTCCGTTATATGCTGAGGGCCTCAAGGTCTATCGAGGCGCTTCATCGGAGCGAGATGAAGAACAGGGCGCTTCTCGATGCGGTCCCCGACCTCATGGTCAGAACGAACAGACAGGGGGAGCTGCTGGAGTTCAAGGAGGGCAAGGGCTTGGCCCTTCCGTCTCTCGCGGCGGGATGCACCGGGAGGAGACTCTACGAGGTGCTGCCGGTCGAAACGGCGCACCAGATAATCGAGAAAGGGGACATCGCGCTGGCAACCGGTGAAGCGCAGACACTCGAATACGTGCAGATCACCGCGGGCGGCAGACGCGATTGCGAGGCCCGGGTCGTGTCGTGCGGACGGGATGAGATCCTTGTCATGGTCCGTGACATTACCGAGAGGAAAAGATCCGAGAAGGCCCTGCGCGAGAGCGAGGAGCGGTACGCCCTGGCCGCCCAGGGCGCCAATGACGGCCTGTGGGACTGGGACCTGAAAGGCAACGAGATCCACTTCTCGAGCAGATGGAAGGGTATGCTGGGGTATGGGGAGAGTGAGGTGGGAAATCGTCCGGAGGAATGGCTTGATAGGATCCACCGCGACGACGCCGACAGGGTGAGGATGGAGATCAACGCCCACCTGGAGGGCAAGAGTCCCCATTTTCAGAGTGAATACCGCATCACGTGTAAAGACGGCAGCTATCGCTGGATGCTGAGCCGCGCCATCGCCCTGGCTGACGGACAGGGCAACACGTACAGGATGGCGGGGTCCCAGACGGACGTCACCGAGGGAAAGCGCGTTGCCGAACAACTGCTCCAGGAGGCGTTCTACGACGGCCTCACGAAGCTTCCAAACCGCGCGCTCTTCATGGACAGGCTGAATCATGCGGTCAGGCGGGGGGAACGGAGGGGAGGTTGGTTTGCCGTGTTGTTCATCGACCTCGATCGCTTCAAATTCATCAACGACAGCCTGGGCCATCTGGCGGGAGACCGTCTGCTCGTGGAGACAGCGGAGCGGATCACGCATTTCATAAGGCCGGCCGATACCTTCGCCAGGCTTGGGGGTGACGAGTTTGTCATTCTCCTCGAGGATATGAAAGAACCCGATAACGTCGCTGCCGTGGCAGAAAGGATAAAGGATGCCTTCCGTACTCCTTTCTCTCTCGACGGCCGGGAGGTCTTCGTGACGGCGAGTATCGGGATCGCCCTGAACTCGGGAGACTACACGAGGCCCCAGGACGTGCTGCGAGACGCCGACATCGCCATGTACCGGGCAAAAGAGGAAGAGCCGGGCAGTTGGGTGATCTTCGATCCTTCCATGCACACGAGCGCGGTAAAAGTTCTCGAGCTGCAGAATGACCTTCGCCGCGCCCTGGACTGCCGCGAGTTCTTTATGGCCTATCAGCCTATAGTCGACCTTCATACCGGTCGCGTGGCCTCCCTGGAAGCGCTGATCCGATGGACCCATCCGACGCGGGGGGTCGTTCCACCCGATTCTTTCATCCCTCTGGCCGAAGAGACGGGGCTCATACTCCCGATCGGCGAGTGGGTCCTCGAGACGGTATGCCGGCAAATGAGAAAATGGCATGATGAGGGGCTCATGGTCCCCGTGGCGGTCAATCTCTCTGCCCGCCAGCTCCGGGACAGCGGTCTCGCGGAGACGATCTCCAGGCTCCTGAAGGAGTCGAAGCTCGAACCGGAGTGGCTGGAGATAGAGATAACCGAAAGTTCCGTCGTGGGTGACTGGGAGGTCTCCGGCGCCACGCTTTCACGGCTCCGGGCCCTCGGCGTGCGTCTCAGCCTGGATGACTTCGGGACAGGGTATTCGTCACTCAGTTACCTCACCAAGCTGCCCGTGACCAAGTTGAAGATCGACCGCTCCTTTGTGAGCAGAATGGCGCCCCACACCGAGGGTCATGGGATCATAAAAACAATACTCGACCTTGCCGGGAGCATGAATTTGGAGGTTGTCGCCGAGGGGGTCGAGACAGGGGAACAGCTCACTCAACTGCGGGACATGAAGTGCAGCCTGATTCAGGGCTATTTTTTCTCGAAGCCCTTGGACCAGGCATCGATAGAGGCCTATCTCCGGTCGTTTCAGGTCTCCGATGAACCGAGGCTCAAGGGCTGTTCCTCGGCCTCCTGAAGCTTCACATGTATGGCTATCCGGTAGAGCAGGGTGATGAGGAGGACGCCGAAGGCCCAGATACCCGTGGTGATCAATACCTCGGGGAGGGTGGGCCCATACTCCGTGATGTCGCCGAGCGTGGAGGGGATAAAGCCCGGAACGATCAGGCCGAGGCCCTTGTCTATCCAGACACCCACGACGATCGCGGCACAGACCAGGGCAAGGACCCCTTCGCGCCGGCGCAGCCGGGCGCTGAGGAGGGCAACGGCTGATCCGGCCATCAATACCATGGAGAGCCACATCCACGGCACGAGGGCGTGACGGCCGTCGAGACCGACAAACAGGTACCGGAGATGCTCGACGTCGGCGGGAACGCCGCCGTACAGGGTGGTGAAAAGCTCGACGAGGAGCAGGAAGATGTTGACGAGGAGCGCATAGGTGGCGATGGTGGCAACCTTCTGTATCGCCCCCGTGCCGGGGTCGAAGCGGGTGATCCGCCGGATAAAGAGCGACATCAGGATGAGGAGGGCGGGACCGGAGGCAAAGGCGGAGGCAAGAAACCGCGGCGCCCACAAAGGTGTATGCCAGAGCGGCCGGGCAACAAGGCCCTGGTAAATGAATGCGGTCACCGTATGGATGCTCACCGCCCACGGTATCGAGAGCAAGATAAGGAACCGCACCCAGGGGAGCGGCCTCTCCTCCTTCAGCTCGGCGTCGAGGGTGGACCATCCGATGAGAAGGTTGAGGAGCAGGTAGCCGTTGAGGGCGATCATATCCCAGAAGAGGAGCGATACGGGCGAGGGGTGAAGGATCAGGTTGAAGGCGCGGTCGGGCCGCCCCAGGTCGACGATGATGAAAAGGAGCGACATGATGACCGCGGGGACGGCGAGGAACTCGCCGAGTATCGTAATCCGCCTGAACTCCTTCACATTGTGAAGGTAGTAGGGGAGCACGACGGTGACCGCCGAGGCGGCGACGCCGACGAAGAACGTGAAGTTCGCGATGTAGAGGCCCCACGAGACATTGCGGCTGAGGCCCGTCACGGAAAGGCCGTGGCTCCATTGGTGGAGGTAGGAGACAAAGCCGGCAGCGGCGACGGCGAGCAGAAAGAGGAGCCACGCCCGGTAAGCTTTGCCGCCTTCCAGCGCCTTTTCAATCATGATCCCTTGCCTCCAATGCTCGATAACTTAGTGGCTTGTCCGCGTTACGCCAACAGATAAAATACCTTCGGCGACGTTCCCAGCTCTGGTTTCCTCTGCATCGCCGGCCGGGAGCCAAGCAGGCGCCTCACGGTTGACGCCTCGTTGTTCAGGTCCCCGAAGGCGAGGCACGTGCCTTTGCACGCCTCGACACAGGCGGGAATCAAACCTCTGGCCAGTCGCTCGTCGCAAAAGTTGCACTTCTCCACCACCCCTTTGGTGCGGGTGGGATACTCCCTGTCTATGGCTTTTATAAAGGGCCGCGGGTCCTGCCAGTTGAAGCTCCGCGCGCCGTAAGGACAGGCGGCCATGCAGTACCGGCAGCCGATGCACCGGTGGTAATCCATCATGACAATGCCGTCTTCCCTCTTGAAAGTCGCCTTTGTGGGGCAGACGGCCACGCACGGCGGGTTCTCGCAGTGGTTGCAGAGGGCCATGATCTGCCGTCCCTTCAATGCATCCACATAGGCGGGCTGCTCGGGGAAGAGCGCATCGAAGGGGGAGGTCCATATCCACCTGATCTGCCTTCTCGCATCGGGAATATCCGGCACGTTGTGGATGCGGTGGCATGCCTCTATGCACTCCGTGCACCCTTCCTTCTTTGCGCACGCCTTGACGTCGACGACCATTGCCCATCTCCGCGCCGTCTTTTTGGCCGTCTCTCCACCCTTGAGGCCTGTCCCTTCACCCTTGAGCATGTCGGCGGGCGCGACGAGGCAAAAGCCGGAGAGCGCCATGAGCCGTAAAAATTCTCTTCTCGTCATTTCGCCGTCTCTCCCTTTTCGGGGAATGTGTGACAGTCCCAGCAGCGGGGGTGGACCGACGCGTAATCATGGCAGCGATCACAGAAGTCGGCTTTGTTCGAATGGCAGCGGATACACGTCGTCGTGAGACCCATCACGTACTCCTTGCCGTCTGAGGCGACATACTTGAGGTTACCCTCGCGTACCCTGGAATCTCTCCATTTTATCAACAAGTCGACGTGGTGCTCCCGCATGTACGCTGTAGGCTCGACGCACCGTTTCTCCCCACCCGGCGGAGGCGCGAGCTTTGGCGGCCCTGCGGCGCCCGTGCTCATCCGGCTGTAGATGAAAGGCGCGGCGAGGCCCGCGAGGACGACCAGAATGATGGTAAGGACCAAGGGCTTGTTGTACATCGTTTCCTCTTGCGCCAGCGTGCGGTGCGGATTGCACCGCTTACAGGGGCTCCCCCCTCAAATTTGTCGTCCGCGACTCCCCCGTCATGACGAGGGCATTGCCCACGAATTCGTGCACGCCCCCTACCTCGACCCCGGGGACCCAGTACTCGAGGAGCGGCGTCAGCGAGGCCTTGTCGATGGCACACATGCAGGCAAGCATGTTTACCCCGTGGCGCTTCTGCACGTACCTGACCGCATTGGCCCGGGGGAGTCCGCCGCGGAGCCTCATCTCCATGTTCTCGTCGGCGCCGAGGCCCGCCCCGCTCCCGCAGCAGAACGTCTTCTCCCTGATCGTGTTTTCCGGCATCTCGTAAAAATGGTTTGCGACGTTCCTGAGGATGAAGCGGGGCTCCTCCAGGAGTCCCATGGCGCGGGCCGGGTTGCAGGAGTCGTGATACGTGATCCGGACCTTATCGTTCCTCGAGGGGTCGAGCTTCAATTTGCCGTGCTTGATGAGGTCTGCCGTGAACTCGGCGATGTGGACCATCTTTGTCGACCGCGTATTCTCGAACCGTGTCCCTGTGATGGGCGAGACGGGCTCCTCCAGGAAATCGGCCGGTCCGTTCATGGTGTCCATGTACTGGTGGAGGACGCGCCACATATGGCCGCACTCTCCCCCCAGGACCCACTTCACGCCGAGCCTCTTGGCCTCGGCATATATCTTCGCGTTGAGGCGCTTCACGAGCTCGCTCGAATGGAAGAGGCCGAAGTTACCCCCCTCCGACGCATAGGTGCTCCAGGTGTAGTCGATGCCGATCTCGTGAAAGAGGGCAAGGTAGCCGAGAAGCGTGAACCAATGGGGGCTCGCAAAGAAATCCGCGGAAGGGGCGACAAAAAGTATCTCGGCGCCCTTTTTGTTGATGGGCAGATTGACGGTCAGGCCCGTGATGTCTTTCAGCTCATCCACGGCAAACTCGAGGGTCTCTTTCATCGCATGCGGGGGGATGCCGAGGTGGTTCCCCGTCCTGAAGCAGTTGGAGGCCGGCTCCACGACCCACTGGATGTTGAGCCCGACCAGGTTCAGTAGCTCCCTTCCCATCATGGTGATCTCAGCCGTATCTATGCCGTAGGGGCAGTAGACGGAGCAGCGGCGGCACTCGGTGCACTGGAAGAAGTAGTAGAACCACTCTTTGAGCACCTCTTCGGTCAGGTCCCTGGCACCCGCGAGGCGACCGAACACCTTCCCCGCCGTGGTGAAATACCGGCGGTAGACGGACCGGAGGAGCTCGGCGCGGAGAACGGGCATGTTCCTCGGGTCGCCCGATCCGATAAAGTAATGGCACTTGTCTGCGCAGGCGCCGCACCGCACGCAGATATCGAGATAGAGCTTGAAGGAGCGGTGCCTCTTCAAGGAGCTTCTCCATCCCCTCGAGTATGATCTCCTTCCAGTTTTCAGGAAGCTTCCAGTCCGCGTCCGTGGGCTGCCATTCCCGCTGGTTGGGCAAGCCGAGGTATTTCTGGTGCTTGAGAGGGGCGCCGTAGCTGTACGTTCCCTTCTTGAGCGTCACGGACGCATCCGCCCAGTCCCTTGCGGCCGGCCTGTAATCGATCTTGAGCAGCTCTTCCTGTTTCAGCTTCTCTTCAGCCATTGCAGCTTTCGGTTTCCCCTCTCTATTTTGTCATTTCCTGATTTTGCGCTTTGCCTTCATGCTCCACGGGAATGCCTGCTTCGACCATCGCTACCCTGAACTCGTCCTCATATTCCTGGTAGGTGTGCACCTTTACCGGGTAGCTCCACGGGTTCACATGGCGCCTCATGCGGCTGTCATTCTTCAGGTTCCGCGTGGGGCTCAAAAAGACCCCGCCCGCATGCATCAGCTTGCTGAAAGGAAAACACGCGGCGAGCACGGAGACGAGGAAAAGGTGGACGAAGAAGAAAGCGCCCAACTGGGCGGGTACGACGGGTTTAAGGCTCACAAGCCCCATGACCAGCTCTTTCACCCGCTCCACGTCCGTCTTAAAGAAATGGCGCATGAGGACGCCGGAGAGCAGGATCGCCCCGAGGAGGAAAAGGGCAAAATAGTCGGTCGGCAGCGAAATGAGGCGCAACTGGGGACGGAGGCCCTTCGGACAAACAGGTACGTGACCGCGACGAGAATGAGCATGTCGCTCACGTAAAGCGAGGGCACCCCGATCTCGAAGAAGCCGTCGAGCCCCTGGACCGCGGCAATACCGGGGAAAATGGGTCCGATAAAGAAGCGCAGATGGCGGAAAAGGATGATCGCGAGGGACCAGTGGAAGAGAAGTCCGCCGAGCCAGAGAAAGCGCTTCGGGCTGAAGATCAGTTTTCCGCCGTCCTTGATCTCCACCCTCTCATTCCTCCAGAGGGAACGGAAGAGGAGGACCTCCAGCGCCATGCGGCCGATCACCCCAAGGGTGCTCGTGGGGCTTTCGAGCTTATCTTGCCTGATCCACGGAAGGGACCGCTGCTGTCCGCAGGTCGTGGGGATACAGAAGGGAACAGGCGAGGCTGCCCACCCGACAATCCGGGAGAAAAACCCGAAGGCAAACACGGCGAGCGCCGCGTACGGGATGACGACCCCAAAGAGCAGGCGCATATCCCCGAGGGCGCCGCCGGCCCACCCGACTGCAGCAAGGAATAGAACGGAAAGCAGTGCGTAAATCATGAATGTGTCCCCTCGCTCACACCGGCCGGCCCGGCGTGCCCAACTCCCCCGATGCGTTTTCCGCCCATGGCCCTCATCAGCCTGAGCAGTCGCTCTTTCTCCGCTTTCGCTTCCCTGACCCTTATGTCGTCTATCCGTCTTTTGCAGGCGACATAGAGGTCGATTGCCACGAGCATGGCCTCGTCGAGGCGCGATTCTATGCACAACAAATCCCTGAAGCCGGCTTTCTCCGCAACGATCGGCAGCGCCTCATGGCGAATAGCCTGCCTCATGGCGTCGACAAAGGAGAGCGCCCCGGAGGGCGAGAAGTCCTGGACGGCCCTTATCCGCACGATGTCGCTCAAAGCTCCTTCCGCCCTTTCCCGCTCCACGCCCGTCATCGCGATCTCGAAAAGCGCATCACCGGTCCGGTCAAGCGCATGGCCCACGGGGTTGCAGAACGGGTCCTTCTCCGACGTCAAAAAAGCGCCTGTTTCGGCCGCATATGTCGCCACGACCAGCCGGCGCCACTCATCGAGGATCGCCCCTTTCTTGCTGGAGAGCACCTGCTCCAACGCTGTACCGGTCTCGTTCATCAATGAAATTCCCATTCAATAAAAGGCTTCTCCAGGTCGGTCATCGCATTGACGATCAGCTCGACCAGTCCGCCGTACATTATGCCGCTTTTATTCCACGCGTCGTAATACTCGATAGTGTCTCTCAGGAGGCCCTTGCAGTTCGAGCAGGGGGCGCACACGTATTTTTTCACCTCCGGGTCGGGCGTATCCGCAAAGGCGTCTATGACCTGTTTCATTTTCATCCTCGACGAGACGCCGCCTCGCCAGTCGGGGAAATTCATCGATTGCATGATCGCAAAGCCGCTGCCCCCGCCGCAGCAATAGTTATCGACGCCGTGAGGCTCCATCTCCCTGAATTGCGGGCAGATCGCCCTCACGATTCTGCGCTGGGGCTCGACGATCCCCATGAGCCTCACCATGTTGCAGGGGTCGTGGAGGGTCACGGGGAACATGTTCCGGCTCGGGTCGAGCTTCAGTTTGCCGTTGCAGACGAGGTCTTCGAGGAGGGGCATAGCGCTCACCCGCGGTATGTTGAGGTCCCCCGTGAGGATGCGGTCCGCGATCACCATGATCGCCTTGTGTGCGTGGCCGCACTCGCCGACGCAGATCTTCTTCACCTTAAGCCGTTTGGCCGCCTCGGCGTGGTGCACGGCAATCCGCGCCGCCTGGACGTCGTCGTACCATATGCCGTAGTTGACCGCGTCGTAGCCGACCATCTCGGAAGAGAGGGTCCAGTCTATCCCCGCCGCGTCAAAGATGATCGCGAATGCCTCCGGGTTTTCCGGCCACGCGAGGAATTCACCCGCGTTGTGCACGAGAAGCACGTCAGCCCCTTCCTTGTCGACGGGCATCTTTATCCTTTTGCCGGTCTTTTCCTCTATCTCGTCTTCCATGAAGGCGATAATGTTCGCGAGGGCTTTCGGCGTGATGCCTGTGCTCGATCCGACGTTCAACTGCTGGACCGTCCCCTTCTCGTGCAGCTCGGAAGCGGCTATACCAAGCTCCTGGCTGAAAATTTTTCTGATTTCGCGGCTGATGAGCGCATTATCTATGCCGAGCGGGCACACCTGGGCGCACCGCCTGCACAGGGTGCACCTGTAGGCGAGCTCGGCCAGCCTTGCGAGAAGGGTGAAGTTCAGGTCGATGTCGCTCGCCGTAAACTGCGAGAGCAGCGCGTTCTCTTTTTTCAGGTACTTGTTGATGATGCGGCGAAGCACCTCGGGGCGAAAGGTCGGCCGATATATCTCCTGTTTTCCGCTCGCCACGTAGGTCGGGCACGCGTCGCTGCAAAGCTGGCATTTCACGCAATAGTTGAGGGTGTGGACGAGGGGCTGCAAGAAAGTCCAGTTATTCTCCTTTGTCAGCAGTTTCCCCAATCCTGACAGGAACTTCCGTACGAACTCCTCTTCCGCCGCAGCATTTGCCGGCTTGGGGATCGCCACGGCAAGGATGCCGTCGAGGGAGGCTTCGTAGCGGGCCTTCTGCTCCTCGGTCAACTCCTTCAGGGGCCTGGCTTCGTCGTAAGGCGGCGGCAGTTGCATAAAATCGGACGGGTCCAGGGTAACGAGCTGCCCGTCGGATTTCGCCATATCCTTTATCTTGATCTTGCGCTTCATGCCACGTGCCTTTTCGGTCTCTCTCATTTGGCCACCTGCTCTCCCCATGTCTTCCCCTGCTTGATATGGGGCGCCGCCCAAGTCGGCTTTTCCCCGAACAGCTTTATCAGCTCAGCCTCTAACTTGCTTCCCCGGCGGTTCGGCTCATCGTCCCACCGTATGAGAAAGAACGCGAAGAGCCTCGTCACGTAGTGCATCGACCGGGTAAAGGGAAGATAGATCAGAAACAGGTCGAACAGGATAATGTGCAGAGCGGCCCCCGGGGCAACCCCAACGGGCTTCGCGGTGATAAGTCCCACCCAGAAATGCCTGTATTCCGCGAAGGTCGGATCGACAAAAGCCCAGGCGTATAGTCCGCTCAAGAAGACGGCCAGACAGAAAAGATACGTGAAATAGTTCTGGGGGGTGGCGTACGCCCTCAGGTCATAGTCGGCGATCCTTTTGATCATGATCCCGATGCTTCCCAGGGTACCACTGATAAAGGCCACAAGGCCCACCAGAAGGACAACGTAGTAGAATGCCTTTCCGGCGAAAAACGGCGAGCCGCTTGATACGGGAAGGCCGAGGACCATGGCCAGGGCGGCAAAGAACGTAAAGATGTGAAAGCTGATGACGAGGATGAAACCGATATGCCACGGGTAGAGGGCCAGCCAGTACCCTTTGCGCCGTTTGAAGTATTCCCCCAGGGTAAAATACTCTTTCAGGAGAAACAGGATACTCCTTGGCCATGCCTTTCGGCGACCGCACGCGATCCAGTCCAGGTCCTCGAAGTAAGACCCTCCGTAGCGGTACTTCTCTTCGTGTATGACGGGGTAGAGATCCCACCGCAGGTGTCTGGGCAAATGGAGGAACTTCACCGCTTTCATGGTGTACATCGCGGTGACAAACACATAGCCGAAGTACGTCAGCACGGCCAGAAAAACGTCCACTTAAACCTCCCTATTCAAAGCGCGGAGCAACAGGCAGGAAGCCCGCCCATTGCTCCGCACCCATTGCGATCTCTAGACGCAGCCTGTCGGCTTCGGAAGACCTGCCACCTTGCAGGCGCCTTTGGCGGGTCCGCCGGGGAACAGCTCGTATATCTTCTTCAGGTCGATCTTCGTCTGTTTCGTGATCATCCGTATGGGAGGGGCAATCTCGTACTTGATATAGTAATCCCTCAGATAATTGACCACCTTCCAAGCCTCTTCATTCATGGGGTAGGCGTCTTCCGTCTTCGCCAGGTCCTCCGCCACCTCTTTGTTCCACTTATCCGGCTCCTGAATGAAGCCGTCCTCATCGATCTCGATCTCCTGTCCGCCTAATTTGGCTTTAGCCATGGCATAGCCTCCTATTTCTCTTTAGATTTTTCCTGTTCTTCCTCGAACCGCTTTTTGCAGCCTTTCGTATCGAAATAGTACGTCCGGTCCCCGACCGTGGTCGTACCCCGCGCTTTCTTTTCCTCGATTTCAGCTTTGCACACCGGACATATCGCCATGCCCTGTCCTCCTTGATCTTCTTGAACTGTCAGCCGGCCTGGGAATTTATGCCGTCATGGTCTTCCCTTCCCTCCGATGCCCCATAGCCCGCCGCGAGGGCCGCGAATGCACGGGCCCATTCGGGGTTGCCGAGGGCATGGAGATGCATGTATGCGGCAAACAGGTTCTTGTAGACGATCCCATCCACCAGGCCGTCAATGCCGTACCCGCGCTTCACCTCGCACGCGGTTGCGATCGGTTCCGCGGGAATAACCCGTGAATGGTGGAACTCGTGGCCTCTCAGCACACTGCCCCGGGGAAACCAGCGATTCTCCGCGGTCACCGCCAGTTCCACATAGCCATGTCCCGCCGGTCGCGTTGAAAGCTCCGCCTCGGCCGGAATCACACCGACCATCTCGTAGCGTCTGCCCTGCCATCTGATCGCCCGGCAGAGGTACATCAATCCGGCGCATTCCGCGTAGGTCGGAAGACCTTTCTCTATGGCTTTTGCGATGTCGGCCCTGAGCCGGCTATTCGCCTCCAGCTCCGATGCGTAGAGCTCGGGGAAGCCGCCGCCGATGTAAAGCCCATCTATGTCGGGCAGCTTACCCGCGGCAAGGACATCGAGAGGGACCACCTCTACCCCCGCCCCGGCGAGGGCCTCCAGGTTCTCCGGATAGTAAAAGCTGAAAACCCGGTCACGCAGCACGCCGACGCGGGCAATGGCTGCCGGTTCGCGGACGCGCTCCCTCACGGGAACGGACAACTCGGGCGCCGCCTTCGCAATTGCGAGGATGGCGTCGAGGTCCAGGTGTTTTTCGACTATTTCGCAGATCGTCGCCACCACGGATTCCGCCTGCTCTTGCTCCGCGGAAGGAGTGAGGCCCAGGTGGCGCTCGGTAATCGTCAGCTCCGGATTGGACGGAACAGCGCCCACCACGGGTATGCCGCAATGGCTTTCCACCGCATGCACGAGCTTAGCCCTGTGGCGAGCCCCCGAGACATTGTTGAGAATGACGGCGGCGATGTTCGTTTCCGGCTCGAAATGCTGGTAGCCGCTCACCAGCGCGGCGATGCTGCGCGTCATGCGCTCCGCGTTGACGACGAGGATTACGGGCGCCTTGAGCAGACGGGCGAGCCACGCGACGCTTCCCGATCCGTCGGCTTCAGGGGAATCGAACAGGCCCATCGCCCCTTCGACAAGGGCGAGGTCGGCGCCTGCCGCCCTGCTCCCAAAAGATGCGGGGAGCACCTCTTCGGGCATGATGAATGTATCGAGGTTCGCGCAGGTTCTCCCGCAGGCAAGGGTCAGCCAGGAGGGATCGATGTAATCGGGCCCTTTTTTAAAGGGCTGTACGGAAAACCCCCGCATGCTCAGGGCCCTGCCGATCGCGATACTTATGGTGGTCTTGCCGGAGCGCCCCTTCGGCGCTCCGACGACAAACCTCGGCATTGCTTTCGATGTCCAACTTTGGCCCATAAGCCCCTGTCATTTCCCTTTCAGCTTGATGAACGATGCCCCCAGGTACACGTACTCGATCTTGTCGTCCTTGGCCAGTTCCGCGATGACCTTGTCAACGACGCCCTTGTCCTCGCCGATGGCGCGCGCGACTTCCCGGTTCTTGGCTTTCGTCACCGACTCCAGGTACTGGAGCACCTTCTGTTTCAGTTCTTCTGACACCTCTCCGCTCACGGTCACCTCCTTAGGGATTCCCGCCCACCCGCCATGGGTGGAAAAAAGATTACCACTTGAACTGCGTCGTAGCCCTATAAGTCTCTATGGCATGGGTAAAGGCAATTATTGGGGCGTAGCGCGTCGCCCCCTCCACTGGCAAAGCCAGTGGAGCCACCCCCTCATCAAAAGGAGAATGCATCTCCATCCTCACCACTTGAACTGCGTCGTAGCCCTATAAGTCTCTATGGCATGGGTAAAGTCGTCCACGTGCTGATCGGTGAACGGAATCTCCGTGCGCTTGAAAAAGGATTCCCAGCCTATCCTCTCGATCCATTCGCCGACCCTTTCTGCCGGCTTCGCTCCTGCCGCGTAGACCTCGACAATCCTCTTCAGCACGTCGACCACCTCGGGCCATCTCGGCGGGTGGTTCGGCAGGAAGGGCACGACCATCCTGGAATACATCGGCGGTTTCCGCGCATTGGAGACCTTGCCGCCCGCATAGATCGCCACGCCGTCCGTATCAGGGTCGGCAAGCGGCATCGCCGGGCATACGGTAAAACAGTTCCCGCAGTACATACAAAGGTCATCTTTCACGACCACGCTCTTGATATTCGCATCAGGGTGCCGCCTCACCGCGCCTGTCGGGCAGGACTGTATCGTGGTCGGTATCTCGCACTGGGCCAGCACCTTTTCGTGGTCGGGCCTGGGCGGCTTTGTATGGACGCCGACAACCGCGAGGTCCGAGCAGTGTATGGCCCCGCACATGTTGATGCAGCAGGCCATGGAGATCCTCAGGTGGTTCGGCAGCTTCATCTCCGTGAAGTGGTCATAGAGTCCGTCCATGATCGCTTTACATATGCCCGAAGCGTCGGTGGCGGCGCTGTGGCAGTGTATCCACCCTTGGGTGTGCACGATATTTGAAATGCAATCGCCCGTGCCGCCGACGGGCATGCCCAGCTTCCCGAGCTCCTGGATGATCGGCTCCACCTTCGCCTTATCCGGCGTGAGGAACTCTACGTTGTGACGGCTTGTAAAACGGAGGTGGCCGTCGCAGTATTTGTCGGCAACGTCGCAGAGGTCCCGTATAAAATCGATGCTGACGAGCCTCGGGGACCCGGCCCTTACCGTATAGAGCTCGTCGCCGTTCTCGGCAACATGTTTCAGCACGCCGGCCTTGACGATCTCATGGTATTTCCACTGACCATAGTTTTTCGCTATTACTTCGGGGAGCATTGTTCTGAAATCGGGTGGTCCAATGTCTGTTCTGCGCATATCGTTACCTCCTCGTCGTATCTGTTAAAAGAACACGTAGGGATTGGCCCTCGGCTTCGACACCATCTGCGGCACGGGCTTCAGGTCAACCGCCTTCAAGAACTCCTTGAGACCGACTCTTTCGATCAACTCCGCGAGCCTTTCCCTCGTCTTTCCGTTCTCATCCCACCAGTCCCAAATCTTTGCGAGAAGCTCCTTGATCTCCGTGTAAGGAGGCGTGATCTCGATGAAGGGTATGAGCACCCAGGACAGGTTGGCGCCCTTGAGGATCGGCGCCTTGCCGCCGATCAGGATGGTTGCCCCTTTCTGGAGGCCGGGTCTCAGCGCCTTCGGCATCATGTTGATGCAGTGCATGCAGCGCACACAATCCTCCGCGTTGAGGACCAGGTTATTCCCTTTCTCATCCCACTCCAGGGCCTCGCTCGGGCACTTATTCACCACGAGAGACCTGACGTCCATCCCATCTTTCGCATACTCCCTCACGGCGTTCTGGTCGATCCTTAAGGCATCGTGCCAGGTGCCTATGATCGTGAAGTCCGCCCTCGCGATGGCTGCCACGCAATCATTCGGGCATCCGGACGCCTTGATCTTGAACTTGTACGGCCACCTCGGCCGGTGCAGCTCATCCTGATACGTCATCGTAAGGTCGTGTATCAGCGCCATGGTATCGATATTTGCGTACTCGCACCGCGCCTGGCCCACGCAGGCCGCCGGCGTCCGCAGCGCCGAGCCGGAACCCCCCAGGTCGAAACCCGCTTCCGCAAGCGCATCGAAGCATGGCTGCAGGTTTTCCGTCGTCGTTCCCAGCAGAATGACATCGCCGGTCGCGCCGTGAAAATTCGTCATACCGCTTCCATACTTCTCCCAGATGTCGCAGATTGTCCTGAGCGCCTTCGAGGTGTAAAACCAGCCCGCCGGCTGGTTGATGCGCATGGTGTGAAACGCGGTCACGTTCGGGAACTTCTCCGGATTATCGCAGTATCTGCCGATAACCCCGGACCCATAGCCCGTGACGCCTACTATGCCGCCGTGTTTCCAGTGGGTCACCCTGTCTTCGTAAGACTGTTCCTGGATCCTGAGGAGGTCTTTGGCGGCCGCGTTCTTCTTCGCCGCCCGTTTAATCTCCTTCACATAGCTCGGCCAGGGTCCTTTCTCGAGTTCGTCCAAAAGGGGAGTCTCGTCACTCATCTATTCCTCCTTCGTGGGATTGTCACGACCGTAACGGCCGTCGTCTCCTGCAACTTCCGACCACTTCACTCTATTATTATTGACATTATATGGACGGATTGCTACTATAAGTCAAATCATTAATTTTTATGGTATCTATAAAACTTCCTATGTCTTCTCATTTCTCTTCTTCTTCGACGTAGCCGTTTCCCCCTCGGCGCCATCATGGAGCGCGATTCCGCCTCGCTTTCGCCCCTGTTGAAAATATACCAAAAAAGAGCTATAAATAAAAATGCAAAATATTTATTAAATCAATCAATGCTGCTGATCAGGAGAAAGCAATGCCGATTACTTTGAGACAGTTGGAGATATTCGAGGAAGTTGCGGCGAACCAGCACGTGACCAAGGCCAGCGAGCGGCTGCTCATCAGCCAATCTGCCGTGAGCATGGCGATCGCCGAATTGGAAGGCACCGTCGGAGGCCCTCTCTTCGAGCGCCGGGGCAGGCGCCTGCTCCTCAACGAACGGGGGCGCCTGCTCCTGCCGGAGGCCAGGGAGATCCTCGGAAGGGCGAGGACCATCGAGCGGGTGCTGAACGAAGCCACCACCGAACCGGTGGGAGAATTGCGCGTCGGGGCGAGCACCACCATAGGCAACTACATTCTTCCCTGGCTTCTCGGGGAATTCGCGCAACTTTACCCAAGGGCAAAGGCGTACCTGATCGTGGGAAACACGCAGCAGATAGAGACCGCCGTGGACAACGGGCAATTGGATCTGGGCCTAGTGGAAGGTCCATGTCATATCCCGTCGGTCAATTCCGCGTTCTGGCGCGAGGATGAGCTTGTGGTCATCGCCGGCCGGGGACACCCCTGGCATCGGGAAAAGACGGCCTCGGCGGAGATGCTCGCAAAGGCCCCCTGGATCATGCGGGAGAAGGGGTCCGGGACCAGGGAGGTTTTTGAGTCCGCCATGGCACGCCAGGGCATAGGGATCACGATCTCCCTCGAACTGGGACATACCGAGGCCATCAAGAAGGCCGTGGAAGCCGGGCTGGGGGTGGGATGCCTGTCGAGGATGGCCGTGCAGCGGGAGCTGGACAACGGCTGGCTCTCAAGAATAGAGACGCCCCTCGATCTGCGGAGAAACCTCACGATCCTCACAAGGAACTACGGTTACCGTACCAAGCTCCTCGAGGCATGCCTTTCTCTTCTCAGGGGGAACCAGTAGCTCAACCGCCCTTCTTAGGCTGTTGACATTATTCTGTTGCGCGGCTATTATAAGTCAAACTGCCAATTCCTGTGCTGTCTATAAGCAGTGCTTGAGAGGAAAGGGGGGATCGATGAATCTGCACCAGCTTCGGGTCTTTTGCGCGGTCGCCGAGAGTCAGAGTTTTAGTGCGGCATCGGAGAAACTCCACCTGACCCAGCCGGCCATCACCTTACAGATCAAGAACCTGGAAGAGTACTATCAACTGAGGTTCTTCGAAAGGGCCGGCAAGAAGGTCTTCCTGAGCGCGGAGGGAAAAGTGCTCTTCGAGATTGCCAATCAAATGCTTGACCTTGACCGTTATGCCGAACAAGTGGTTGCCGACCTGAAAGGACTCTCCCGGGGGAACGTACGCATAGGCACCTCCTTTTCCTTCGCCGACGACCATTTGCCCGCCCTGCTCAAGGCCTTCCATGAGAAGTATCCGAAGATCTTCCTTCAGGTCAGCACCGGCAATACCAGCCAGATCATCGAAGACACCCTGCTTCACAAGAACGACGTCGCCTTTGTCGCCTATCATCCCCGCAACAGCAAGCTCGTGGTGCGGGAATTCGTCAGCGATATCCTCGTGGCCGTCATTCCCAACCAGCACAAGCTCGCGGAAAGGGAGTCCATCACCCTCAACGAGCTGAACCGTGAGCCGCTGATCTTGCGGGAGCCCGGATCTTCGTACAGGGGCATGGTGGATGAAGTATTCAGGAAGAAAGGGATCTCCCCTTTGGTTGTCATGGAGTCCGCCAGCACCGGGGCGATAAGGGGGATGGTGGCGTCCGGGGCGGCAATCGCCATTCTATCCGAACATGCGGTAAAAAGGGACGTCGAGGCAGGCGCCTTTAAGGCGAAGCGTTTTACCGAAGTGGAGATGACCGAAACCTTCTATCTCATCTATCACAAGGATAAGTTCACCTCCCGCGCCCTGAAGGCCTTCGTCCATATGGCGCTCAGTAACAACGGGAAGTAGCGTGGTGCGAGAGGCGACCTTCCTACCTGTTCTTAAAATAGAGGTCGGCAAATTCTCTCAACGTGTCCGCCATGATCCTGGCCGGGTCTTCGATATACTTGTCGAAAACAGGTGAGAGCTCGGCCGGATCGACATCCCGGCTGCCTTTATCGTACTGAGAGACAAAGGCGCGCCTCACGTCTTCAGGCAGGGCGGCTATCATGTTCCTGCCTATCATGTTCTCCAGGAGGCGGTTGAGCGACTCGACCAGTCTCTCAAGCGCATCAGGCTCCAGCTTCTCTCCCTTTTTCTTGATCAACGCCCTGAGAAATTCCTCGATGTATGGGTTCCGAGGATCCATCACTCCCCTCCTTCCTCGATAGTGGGTAATTTAAGGGCCAGCGTATCCAGCCCACAAAGCGAAAACCCCAGCCATCGCATGGCCAGTTTCATCAGCTCACCATCATCCGCAGCCGCCTTTTCACCCTCTTCCGGCGTGAGGGCGAAAACCTTGAGGAATTTTGTCCGGAGAACAAATTCGCGGAAACGTTCTAAATTATAGCTCGCCATATGGAACATGGCACGTTTCTGCTCGGTGAGCCCGCTGATTCGCGCATTCTTGTTGGCGACGACCTCCATCCAGGGCCGGTTCATCTCGTTGTAGAGCCGGACCCCCTGGTCTTCGATCCATTCGTCCACGGCCCATTCCCTCTCCTCCCGAAAACCGAGGCAGTGAGACTCGCTCACGATGAAATAGAATTCTTCCTCCTGCCCTGACGACCCCACCCTCGCGCCCCTTCCAAAGGGATAGAGCCTGCACGCCCCCGGGCGGTCCTCGTAGATGGCGCACCCTTCCGGCCCCACAAAAGGACAGCGCCCTCCATCCTCCCGCATCTTGAGGCGGATCAAAGGCAGGCCGGAATGCTCATGTTCGTGGGGCAGCGCGTAGCGCTCGATGAACTCCCCGGCGGTCACGTGGAGCCGCTTTTTCATGCGCAGCACATCGTAGGGGGTGAGGATCAAATGAAGGTCGGCGCAGCACGCCGTAAAACAGGAGATGGCCGGATGACAGGCGAATCGGACCTTGCCCGCGCCCACGGGTCTTGCGCACCCCCGGCTGTTGTCCCGGAACAGCGGCGCCTCCATCAGCTTTTTTGAGCCTCCTTGTCCTTCCCGCTCTTCTTTCCCTTGAGCACGTCCTCCCGCATCTTGAGGGTCTCCCCGGCAACGAGACCGAACTCAAGCCAGCGATGGGCCAGTCTCATCAGTTCGAGATCATCCGTCTTGATTCTCTCGGCAATCTCCTTCTCCACCTCGAAAATCTCCAGGAAACGGCTCTCGAGGACAAACCTGCGAAACCGGTCGAGGTCGTAGAGGGCCATGCGACACATCTCCTGGACTTTGGGGTTCTGGATGTGCTCTTTCGAGAACCGGGGATGAGAGGCTATCCTGCCCAGGAGCGTCTCGCTTTCCGCATAATGCGAAAGGCCCTGCCTGCCAAGATACTCTCCTACCGTCGTCTCCTCCTCTCCCCCCATGCCAAGGCAAAAAGATGGGTCGGCAATCAACCGGAACGCACCCGCGCTGTTGTCCTGATCGAGGGGGAACATGCGGCAGGCCCACGGCCGGTCAACGTAAATGGAACAGCCCTCCGTAGTGACAAAAGGGCACGTCTTGTCATGCTCCTCCTCCATCTTGAGCAGTATGACCGGGAATCCGGACGCTTCCGGGATCAGGGAGATCGTGTACCTTTCGAGGAAATCCCCCGACGTCATCTCCAGCCGCGTCTTCATCCGGAGTATGTCGTAAGGGGAGAGGAAAATATTGACATCGCGGCAGCACCTGGTAAAACACGCCAATCCCTGGTGGCAGCGAAACCTGATCCGATCCCCGCCTGTCAGCTCCGTCTGGCCGGCGGCCGCCCTATGCCTCTGGTCCTTTTTTGCATTCATAAAAGACCCCCTTCGGCTCCTTTCTTCAGCTCCCGTCCGATATGCCTGGCGTAGACGAGGGCGGTGGTCCGAAACGCTGCGTGGGCAAACTTCGAGAAAGGGAAATAGGCGAAGAGAAACCAGACGCAGACCAGGTGGATGAAATAGGTGGGATACGCCGCGCCCGGAAAATCGGCCAGGCGGAGCACCTCGGCCAGGAGACCTGTCACACCCGTCCCCAGGACCACCAACAAGAAGAGCCAATCGAAGTAGGTGGCCTTTCCCGCGTCCTCCCCCTGGGAAAGACGATTCACGAGGGCCAGGGCGGACCCGAAGATCAGGATGACGGCCCCGGCGTTCCCTATCCACTTGATGGGGTTGACCAGGGAATAAGGGGTCTCTTCATGGAAGAGATAGACGCCGGCAGCCACGGCCGTGGTGGTGACGGCGAGCAGGATAAACCCCCAGACCGTGGTGAGGTGCGTGAGGTACCTCCCCCGGTTCACCACACACTCCCTAAAGTCCTTGTGCCTGAGAATATTGAGTATCACGGGACCGATATGCCTCGACGGGAAACCCGGCGGGGAGGACTGCCCATAGGGGCCGTCGCGAAAACCTGTCCAGAGACGCCGCACCCCCAGGGACGCGCAGACCGCCGCCCAGATCGCCGTAAGGGGGAAAAGCACGTCGACAACCGGCCACTGGGGAATAAAATGGCGATAGATGATTTCTCCGTCAGGGAAATGGAGGGTCCCGGCGGCGGCCATGAGGAGGAGAAGCAGCATCGTGGGGATGGCAAAGAGCAGGGGAAGAAACCTGGGATCGGCCACCATGGCCGCGACGAACCGGGGAGACGCGTGCTCCCGAATGGTCACCCGGCGCATGGCCGCAAGGACGTCTCCGGGTCTCGCACCTCGCGGGCAATAAGCCGAGCAGTCATTGCACTGATGGCAGAGCCATACGTCCGGGTCATTCACGAGCCGGCCCTTCAATCCCCATTGAGCCCAGACCATCTCTTTTCTCGGGAAGGGCCGATCGTCGGGGGACAAGCCGCAGACGACGGAGCAGGTGGCGCACTGGAAGCACTTCTTGACGCTCTCCCCTCCGCGTGCCTTTATCTCTTTGATAAACTCCAGATCAGGTTCTATGAGGTCGTTTCCGGCCATTTTCATCACCTCCTAAAACCCTTTGTAGGGGTTCGGCCCCACCTCGTTGATCGTCTCGAGGAACTCATCGATGATCCCCGGGAGGCGCTCATAGTCGGATATCTCGATCTCCTCGATGCGGAGCCGCTTCGATTCGAGGGCCAGCCTGGTCAGGGTCTCCTGGATCTTCGTGAGGCGGTAATTGGCCAGCTCGCTGCCCTTTACCATATGGCACTGATAGTCATCCCCGCGGGCGCAGCCCAAAAGGAGGATCCCGTCGATGCCCTTGGAAAGGGTATCGGCGATCCAGACCAGGTTGAGCGATCCGAGACAGCGCAGGGGGATGACGCGCACGTAAGGATTGTAGCGGCCGCGGCGGGTCCCGATCATGTCGAGTGCCGGGTAGGCGTCATTTTCGCACGCAAGGATCAGGATGCGAGGCTTTTCCTCGTCTTCCTCGGGGACTTCGATAGCCTTGATCATCGCCCCGATCATGGGTACGGAATAGTCTTTGAAAGAGACGATCCTCTCCGGACAGGAGCCCATGCAGATCGAGCAGCGGCGGCATCTCGTCGGGTTGGGCAGGGGATTGCTCTTCTCGTCTTCATCGTACATGCCGAAGGGACACTCCTCCGTGCACCGTTTGCACTGGGTGCAGCGCTGCATCGCAAGCTCCGGATAGCTCATGTCGCCCACCCTCGGATGAACCGACTTGCCCTGTGAGGTGAGCTCCACGCACTGGATCGCTTTCAGGGCGGCGCCCCTCCCATCCTCCTTGCTGAAGGCCATATCCATGGGCTGGCGCACGGGCCCTGCCGCATAGACGCCTGTCCGGCGGGTCTCGTAAGGAAAACAGATGAAATGGGAATCGGGGAAGCCGTACTTCAGATCGGGAAGCTCGGGACCCTGCCGGTAGGCAAGGTTGAGCGTATCGGACTTGATTATTTTCGTGGGAATCAGGAGCCGGGACGCCATGTCCTGCGGTTTATCCACTTTTTGCTTGTCGTCTTCCTGGCAGGCGACGATCACCTCCGCCTCCCCAAAGGCGGTCCTCGGGACCATGCCGGTCGCAAGCACGACCAGATCGGCGGCAACCCTGATCCGCTCACCGAGGAGCGTGTCATCCACCTCCACCGATAAGGCCCCATCGGGCTGCGGGTTGACGGCGGTCACCTGCCCCTTGGTGAGAAAAATGCCCTCATCCTCCTGGACACGGCGATAGAAGTTCTCGTACTGCCCGGGTGTGCGGATGTCCTTATAGAAGACGAAGACCTTTGCCTCCGGATCGTGCTCCCTCACGTAGAGGGCCTGCTTGAGCGCGGTCAGGCAGCAAATGCTGGAGCAATACGGCAGGTGATCGGCGTCCCGCGACCCTGCGCAGAGGATAAAGGCCACGCTCCGGGCTGCTTTCCCGTCCGAAGGACGGACCAGTTTCCCGCCGGCCGCCATTTCTTCCATTGTCACCGTCGTCACGACGTTAGGGCTCACGCCGAAGCCCAGATGGCCGAGATTGGCCGCGTCGTACGGCACGGCACCCGCGGCGAGCACGACGGCGCCGACGCGCTCGGTCAAGACATTCCCGTTCTGCCGGATAGATGCCTCGAACGCACCCGGCGAGCCGTTTATTTTTTCGACGGAGGCGGAGGTGAGCACCTTGACCCCCGGTTCTTTCGCGAGGGCATCTCTCAGGTCCCCGTAGTCCGGTGTGGACGGCTCACGAAAAGGGGCGACCTTTGGGTATTCTTTGAAGAGCTTTGTGGCGAACCCTCCGAGGACCGGTTCCTTTTCCACGAGAACGACCTCATATCCGGCCCTGGCTGCCTCGATGGCGGAGGTCATGCCCGTCACGCCGCCCCCGACCACGAGGATAGCCTTCGTGCATTCAACCGCGTAGGGCTCCGGCGGGTCGATGTTCTGCGCGTGCGCGACACCCATCCGCAGCAGGTCTTCCGCGAGCATCCGGATATCCTCGTCGAATCTCTGCCCTTCTTTGATGCTCGGCTCATGGCTCCAGGCGACCTGCTCCCGCAAGTTTACCCGGTCGAGGACCGTGGTTCGGGGATCGAAGGCGAAGACCTCGCTCTTGGCCCTGGGGGAACACGCGGCAATCACCGGCGCGTTCACCTTACCGACGGCAATGTCTGCCCGGATCTGTCCCATCCCTTCGGCGCCGCACATAAACGGGTGGAGAAAAACCGGTGCCTTGAATTCGCTCTTCGCCATCTCCGCCAGTTTTTCGACGTCCACGGCCTCGCCTATGCCGCAGCCCGCACATATATAAACCCCGATCTTCTTTTCCATCGAATTACCTCCGCACCGCTGATTGGATCGCCTTGAGGGCAGCCGCCGTCGCATCCTGGACGGACGACGCGACGTCGAGCGGACGTTTCACACATCCGGCCCCGCAGATGCCCGGGCCGTCGAGGAAAAACCCATCCTCATCGTAGGCCGAGGCGGCGAGAGGGATCTTGCAGCCGGCGGTCGAGGGGACCATCCCGGTGGCGAGGACGACCATATCTACCTGAATCCGGGCGATGCTTCCCGCCGCGACGGATTCGGCCTCGACGATCACGTCCCTGGCGCCGGGGTCCTCCGTCACTTTTGCGATCTTGCCCTTGATCAGTCGTACCTTCTCGTCTGCCTGTATCCCGGTAAGAAAATCCTCGTTTCGTCCCATGGCGCGCAAATCGATGTAAAAGACATAGACGTCGGCATCCGGATACTGCTCGCGGACATAGCGTGCCTGCTTCAGGGTTGCGAGACAGCACACCCCGGAACAGAAAGGCAGGTGATTTTCGTCTCTCTGGCCCGCGCATTGACAGAAGGCAATGCTCTTTACCTCTTTCCCGTCCGACGGCCGGACGATGCGCCCCCCGGTCGGGCCGTTCACCGCGGCCAGCCGTTCCATCATGACGTTGGTGATGACGTTCGTCACCTTGCCGAACCCGAGGTTGTCCATCCGTGTCGCGTCATACGGCTCCCAGCCGGTTGCCACAACGATGGAGGCAACCTTGAGCTCGAAGGTGTGCGGGACCATGCTCAAGTCGACGGCGTTGTACGCGCACGCCTCCCGGCAACGCGTGCCGTCATCCGTCCTGGCAATCTCGGGGTCGAGGACATAGCGCGTGGGATAAGCCATCTCGTGAGGCAGATACGCTGCTTTGATGCGGTCCATACCGTAATTGAAAGGATTGGGGATGGTTGTCCGGCACGCTTCCCCGCATTTGCCGCAGGCAGTGCAGTTTTCGTTTACGTACCTTGGCCGCGAGGTAACCGTCACCGTATAGGCGCCTGCTTTCCCCGCTATCTCCGTCACCTCGCTCATGGTGAGAACCGTGATGAGGGGGTTGCCCTTGATGCGCTTGAAATTGATCTCCATTCCGCAAGTCGGCGGGCACAGCTTAGGGAAGTACTGATTGATGCGGGCTATCCTCCCCCCCAGAGAGGGCTCTTTTTCGACCAGGTACACAGGGTACCCGACCTCAGCGGTTTCGACCGCGGCGGTGATCCCGGCTATGCCTCCTCCTATCACTAAGACCGCCCCTTTCTTGCTCTCTTCATCTGCCATCGGACTCTCCGTCTTAAGAAATTAGGCTCCAGGCACCGGATTAGCGCCTGGAGCCCTTTTGTCCTGCTACAATGTTACCCGTTTCCCCGCTATTTCTTTGCGGTAATAAAATTGAGGACGGGCTTCTTCATCATCTCCCACGTGTTGGTCTTCGAGTCCCACCGGCAATTGACGAAGACGCGCCAGTTCTTCTCGTCCATAACGGGGAAATCCGACCGGAAATAGTACCCGGGCCACCTCGTCTCCTCGCGGAAGGCGACGGATCTCACATGCGCCTCCGCCTGCCACATCCTCTGCACGTTCTCCCAGACCCTCATCAACTCGTGCAGGTCGGCGGCAGCCAGTTTCTCCGAATCCTCCCTCAGGAAGGTCAGAAGCTCAAGACCCCTGTCGAGGAAGGCCTTGCTCGTCGTGAAATTCGCCGTGACGCCCCCTGCGTACTCATCCATGATCTTCTGCATCCTGAGCATGAAGTTCTTCGGCTTGATATAGTTGGGGTTGACGTCCGGGTTGTCCGTGTAATTCTTGAATTCTTCGAAGAGTTCAAGGGGCTTCAAAATCCGCTCTTTCAGGGCCTCGACGGTCTTTGCGTCGACATTCGGCTGCGAGGGGTTGTCGACGGCGTAGGCCAGTGCTGCCTTCGCCGCGATCCTCCCTTCTGCGTGGGAACCGTCGGAGAACTTGTGGCTCGAAGCGCCGGAGCCGTCGCCCGCCGCAAAGAGGCCTTTGGTCGTGCACATACGGTTGTATCCCCAGAAGTACTCCGGAGGCGCCACGTCGGGAGGACCGCTCACCCATGCGCCGGAGGCGCCGGAGTGGGAGCCTATGAAGTAGGGCTCGCAGGGCATGATCTCGGAGCTCTTCTCTTCCGGCTGCACGTTCTGTGAAGCCCACAGGATGGCCTGGGAGATGGTCATATCGAGGAAGTCTTCCCACGCCTCGGAATCGAGCTCCTTCAGTTTCTTCTTTGCGGCTTTCTCGTCGCCGGCAGCGGCCACGATCTTCTGTATGGCCTCCTCGGTCCTCATGTAGATCGGCCCTTTGCCTGCCGACAGATCCATCATGCCGAGCCAGTTTCTCAGGTTGGCCGGGATCGGCTTCCCCAGACCGTAGGGGCCCACTTCTGGAGCTCGTCCGTATGGGTGACCATGTAGTCTTCCCCGAGCGCATTCGTCGCCCTCGACTTGAACAGAAGGAACCACGCGCCGACGGGACCGTAAGCATCCTTGAACCTGACCGGGATGAAGCGGACTTCCTGGCACGTCATCTCGGCGCCTGCCTTGATCGTGAAATAGGCGCTGGAGCCGGAGTTAAAGGGCGGATACCAGGACCTGCCCGCGCCCTCGCCAACGGACCGGGGACGGAACACGTGGACGGCGCCTCCCATGGCCGCAAGCACGGCCTTGGCCTTGAATACGTAGAACTTGTTCTCCCTGGTGCTGAATCCCACGGCGCCGGCGATCTTGTCGCCGTCCATCAGGGGCTCGACGATGAATACCCGCTCGTAGATGTTTTCCATGCCCAGGGCATTCTTGGCCGCTTCCGCGACGACGATCTTATAGGACTCGCCGTTGATCATGAGCTGCCACCGGCCTTCGTGCACGTACTTGCCGTCGGCGCCCTTCCAGATGGGGAGTCCCCATTTCTCGAAAAGATGGACGGTTGAATCGACGTGGCGGGCAATGTCGTAGACGAGGTCCTCACGGGTTATCCCCATGAGGTCCTGCCTCACGTAGTCCACATACTCTTCCGGCGTGTTGTCACCCTCGGCAACGCCCACGTACTGGTTCAACGCGGACAAGCCCATGGCGACCGCACCGCTTCGATCCATGGCGGCCTTGTCGACGAGCGTGACTTTGAGGCCCTTTTTCTTGGCCCAGTAGGCTGCCTCCACGGCTGCGCCGCAGGCGGCCATGCCCCCGCCGCAGATCAAGAGATCTGTCGTTACCTCAACAGTTTCAAAAGGCTGCATAAAGATTCCTCCTTAGGATCATTTATTTTGTCTTCAGCGTAGGTATGTCGACACCCAAAGAGCCGGGCTCGGAAAAAAGTATGTGGCTCTTGAGGTCGTCTGAACCGGTCTCCCACCCGCCGTCGGGCTGTGCGGAACCCTCGGGTGTGGTCCTGGTAGGAAACTTGAACCGCTTGATCATGCCGTTACGGAACTTGACCGTCCACATAATGGAGTCGGAGACTGCGTAGAGGCACCGCCGAAGCCCCGAGGGGAGTAAAGTCCGCGTAGCCGCGAACGTCGATCGACTGCTGTGGGCAAAGCTTCACGCAACTGTAACATTCCCAGCACATCTCGGGGGCCCGGTTGTACGCTTTCATGGTCTCTTTGTTGAGGACCATCAGGTCGTTGGGGCAGATGTGCTGGCAGGCCGTCTTGTCCTGTCCTTTGCATCCGTCGCATTTCTCCATAATTACATAGCTTGGCATTATCTCCCTCCTATTTAGAAAGATGTTGAACTACGTCTCTTCTCATCCCTTTGCCTGCGTGCTCTTTTCGTGACCCCACCTCCTTGTCCGGGATCGCCTGAAAGCAACCCCTCATCCATTCGTCCCGCTCGCATCGCCCTTCCGTCACTTGAGAAAATCCCCGATCACATCGACGGTTTTCTTCTTGACAATCAGGCTGAAGATGCTGTCCTTTGCATCCCTGGGCAGGGACTCGATGCTCTTGGTGGTGGCGCTGTCATACTTGGCCGTCGGATATTTCTTCAGGATGTTGTCCCGCTGCTCCGCTGTGGTGGGAACCCGCAGGACCTTGAGCCCGGCAAGCATTTCCTGCGCCATCGCGCCCAGGCCCGCTTCCTGCAGTTTCTGATATCTCTCCTCGTTGATCCAGATATTGATTGGAAATGTTTCAGCCATCTTCTCCCTCCTCTTGTGGCGTTAGATCAAAGCTTCGGAAAAGTGAACACCGGGTTCCTATTGGCCAGGTACTCTTTTGTGACATACGCGGAACCCATTCCGTACTTCTTCGCGCATTCCTCTATCAGATCGAAGACCTCCGGCCGAAAGATCAGCCTGGGCGGCTTGACGCCATCCTGGATAATGCTGCGAATGAGGGTGCCGCTGAAGTTCTGGATCTTGTCCTTGTGATTGCAGAGGCCCATATAGGTCACCTCGGCGCATACCGGGCAGTACCACCATTCCAGCACGCGCACGGGTTTGATGTTCAGGTCCTTCTCGCTGAACTGGTCGAAGATGCGATGGGCGTCATAGGGGTCGTAATACGTGCCCACGCCCGCGTGGTCCCGGCCGAACATGTGATGGGTGATGCCGAGGTTAGCCCGCAGGGCCGCATGAAAAACCGCCTCGCGAGGGCCGGCGTAGCGCATATCCCACAGGGAGATGGAGGTCAGGTGGACGTCTTCCCTGAAGTACCCTGCCTTCCTTAAGACGTCGTGACACAGAACGATGGCCTCATCGATGTAGTCGCCCGGCCGTTTCGACCCGATGATCGCGTTGATGACCACCCCCACGAGCATCTTCTCGACGGGCAGTTCGCCGTAAGCAGACAGCCAGGCGCCTTTACACAGCCATTCGTGTCCGGTGTGCGGTACGTTTCTGGTCTGATGAGCGACCGATCGTACCCACCCCTTTTCCTTGATCTTCTTTCTCATCGCAAGAGGCGTCAACAAGAATTCCGTGAAGGGCTCGTTGATGATCGGCTTGCTTACCATCGTGATCTTTCCGCCGAGAAACTTGTCTTTCATCTGATTGGTAAGCTTGACCCCGGGGTGCTTCTCATCGTTCGTCCCATAGACGTCCTTTGCCAACTCTTGTTTGTTGTACGCGTAAATCTCTTCCACGTCGAAGATGGCGACGGGGCTGTCCAGGTAGGTAAGGAGGATTTTTTCACCCTCTTTTATCCCGTAGTCGGCGATCTCTTTGTCGGAAATGTCGAAGACGATGGGGATGGACCAGACGGTCCCGTCCGTGAGACGCATTTTCTTGCAGACGCTCTCCACATCTTTCTTGCCGAGGAACCCCTGGAGCGGTGAAAAGAATCCATACGCGATGTCGATGACCTCCACGGCCATCTGCTCCCGCACAGGGACCTTCTTGAGCCCCTTAATCTTCTCCCCCGCAGTACGCGGATCCAGAATGCGTTCTACGATCTCCTTGCCGCCATGACCAATCTCGCTCATATTCATTCCTCCTTTCCCCCATATGGTGGGGCTGTTGCTCCATTCGATGTCCGGTTTAAAAAACCCATCCGCGTGAGAATACAAACGCTCCTCCCCCTTCCCCGCACGCTCTATTACCTTGCGGTTCTTGAGGAATCATCATTTCGCCGATGAACGTTGTTTTTCCCGATGACTCATTATCTTTAAGATAGGATGGTATTCCTGCTGTTATAAGTCAATTCATTAATTTTTATCATATCGATAAGTTTTGCTTAAGGTTTGGAGGAACCCGCATCGGCCGGGGTCTTTTCTACTCCAGGGGAATTGCCGCCCCTTCCAGGGAGACCAGCACCTTCTGTACGCCCTGTACCATCTTCGCTACTTCGTAGAGGTCATTCCTGGTGCTCTCTTTCCCCTGCCAGGAAAAAATCCCACTGGTCGGGATCCGGCCGGTGATGCGCACCACGCCCTTTTTCGCCTCGACCTCCAGCTCAAGCCCCTTGGTCCGCTCGTCGGTAGCCAGGAGGAACTTGACCGTGCTCGCAACGACAAAATCGTTTATCAGGCCTTGCGTCTCGGGCCGCTCTTTGAATTCTTCCTGCTTCAGGGCGCAGATAATCACCTGACAGGCGCTCTCCGCACTCAGGTCGGCAATATTGACGACCAGGTCGTATAAGGAGGGATTCAGCCATTCCACGTTGTAGAGGAAGCGCACCCAGTTGCTGCGTCTCTCGTCCCATCTTTGGGTCGAGCGGATTGCCTCTTCGAGGCTGATGTGCTTCTGCTCCATCAGCTTCCGGGCGCGGTACTCGAGGGGCGCGACAATGCCGACCTTGAGGATCTGAGGGATGCCTTTGAGAAGAAAATGGCCCGCCAGACCGTGATAGACAAAAGGGCCTTCCTGGGCCTTTTTTGCCAGGGCAAGCTGCAGCGCGGAGAGATACAGGCGGCGCTCGGGTGAGGGCCCGCTGAACAGCCCTTTGGTCTTTTCGAGCTGCTGCCACAGGACGGCCTCGGTTATGCCGAACTGGTTCGCTACCTGCGTGATCACCTCGCGGCTCACGGCCGGGATAGAGAGTTCCTCAGAAAGGCACGCTGCAAGCCTCTCGCCGCCGCTCCCCGTGAACCTCGATATCGCTATTATCGTCATTCTCTCCCCCTTTCGACGGCTCTCTTTGCTTTCATGCCCTGCAAAAGCCGGCATTCCGGCGCCTTCCGATGGACCGTATGAGGATGCCCCGGCCTTATAACGGTGGTGAAGACCGGGGGTCCGCTCCCCTTGCACATCTCAAGACTCCGTATTTATTCATAATCTGTTCCGCCGGCCATGGCAAGTCAACTCATTAATTATTATTGTTTCCATAAGACGTTCTTCAAACGGGTCCCATGGCTTCTGAAGCGCACAGGTTCCCCTTTTATTCCGATGGCTTCGCCACTGCGTGCGGCCGTGGCAACCCTTCTTGATCACGGAGGTCTTCTGTGAAATAATATGAGGAATGTCCCTATTTTTGCACAGGTGCAGCCAAGACGCCTCCCGGAAAGCGGATCGACACGTGCCGCCGGAGCAAGGTTTTAAGAACGTTCGATGTTAAATTTTTTCAAACACGGGAAGAAAGAGAAGCTGCCGACGCTTAAGGAGCGTTTCCAATCCTTTCAGGCACTCCTTCGGGCAAATAACGCCGCCCTGGAGGTGATGGGAGACGTGGGCGACAAATATTGGCGGAAGGATTACGCCTTCGACCGCCAGTATATCCGGGACAGTTACAACAAGATACGGGAAAACGTGATCGAAATGATCGGCGGTCTGAACAGCATCGTTCCCAACCGCTACGCTTCCCTGTACCGCGTCTTTGAAGAGATCGACCGCGGGATACAGCATAAGCTCTTCGGCGTGCGGGAAATCCAGCCCGCGCCCCTGACCATTCCATTTAAGGAGATTACCGGGGGCATGGGGGAGATAGTGGGGGGGAAGAACGCCAATCTCGGGGAGATGCGCAACCGTCTCAACCTCCCTGTGCCGGAAGGCTTTGCCATCTCCACTTACGCCTACAGAATCTTCATCGAAAAGCAGGTGCTCGGGAAAGAGATCAAGAAACGATTGGCCTCCCTGAATATTCACGACCCCCAGGCCCTCCAGCGGATCAGCCGGGAGATCCGCGAGGCGATTCTCACGACCCCGATGCCCGAGGAATTGGAGGAAGCGATCATCCGCGGGTATGCCCGGCTGGCTGCCTCGGAGGGCGCGGAAATCTTGATCTCGGTCCGGAGCAGCGCAATCGGGGAAGACGCGGATACGAGTTTTGCGGGGCAGTATGCCACGGCCCTCAACGTTCCCCCAGACCGCCTCCTCACCACGTACATGGAGGTCCTCGCAAGCAAGTTTACCCCCCAGGCAATCTTTTACTGGAAAGAAAAAGGGTTCAACGAGGAGGACATCCCCATGGCCGTGGCCTGCCAGACCATGATCTGTCCCAAAGCGAGCGGGGTGATGTACTCGCAGGACCCCAACAGTATCAGCCGGAACGTCGTGATCATCAGCGCCAAATGGGGGCTTGGGGAGCTCGTTGCAGAACACGACAGCCCGAACGTCTATGTGGTTTCCCGGGAAAGCGGTCTCGTGCTGGAGAGGCGGATCCCCAGACAGGAAGCCATGCTCGTCTGTGAGAGGTCTGGGGGCGTCAGCGAGGTCCCTGTCGCGGATGAATTGCAGTGGCAGCCGTGCCTTCGGGAAGATGAGATACAGGAGCTTTTTCGGCACTCCCTCCTCCTCGAAGCCCACTACCGGAATCCCCGTGACATCGAATGGGCGATCGATGCGGAAGGCAAGGTCTATATCCTCCAGACCCGTCCCTTGAAGATATCCTCGGTTCCAACAAAAAAGAAGGAAAACGGTCACCGCTATCCCTATGCGCGGGTCTTGATCGACTGGGGCGTGGTTGCCGCCCCGGGGATCGGGTTCGGCCCGGTTCACCTCATAGCCGGGGACGAAGATTTGTACACATTCCCTGCGGGCGGCGTATTGGTCGTCAAGCAGACCAACACCAAATACGTCACGGTCATGCATCAAGCCTCGGCGATCATCGCGGAAAACGGCAACGTGGCCGGCCATATGGCTTCCCTGGCCAGGGAAGCCCAGGTGCCCACCATTGTCGACGCGAAGGGAGCGACGGACCTGCTGAAGCCCGGCCAGGTCGTCACGGTAGACGCCTACCGGAACAGGGTCTACGATGAGGTGGTCGATGAATTGATCGTGAGCGAGGAGAAGCGTGAGGAGGATGCGCGCAAGAAGAGCCCGATACTCAACAAAGTGGAGCAGTTTCTCTCGCTCACCGCGGCGCTCAATTTATGGGATAACAACAAGGAGTCCTTTAAGCCGGAGAACTGCCGGACCTTCCATGACCTCACCCGCTTCATTCATCAGGTCGCCATGGAAGAGATGTTCCATTTTCATGAATTCGAGCGATCCGCGGCCGAGCCTTCCAGAAGGCTCATCACCGATCTGGCGACCAATCTCTACATCATCGACTTAGGCGGCGGCCTCTCCTCCCAGGACAAGGCCAGGGATGTCCTGCCCGAAGAGATCGCCTCCCGCCCGATGAAAGCGCTGTGGAGGGGGATTACCCATCCTGACGCGTGCCGGATGAGGGTCGGCGAGGTGGACCTGAAAGGCTTTGCCTCCGTCATGCTCAACACGTTATCGGATGCCGGCCGCTACGGTACGCCTCTCGGTGAAAAAAGCTACGCCCTTATCTCCTCCGAGTATATGAACTTCAGCTCCCGGTTGGCCTATCATTTCAGCACGGTCGACGCCTATTGCTCGGAGGTGAAGAACAACAACTATGTCACGTTCCAATTTATGGGAGGCGGTTCCAGCTCGGAAAGGAGGTCCCGCAGGGTCCGGTTCATCGCCGGGGTTTTGAAGAAGCTCGATTTCGAGGTGGAGATAAAAGGGGACTGGCTGCAGGCCCGGCTCATGAAATACGAGGGCCGGGATGCGGAAGAGAAGCTGGACTACCTGGGGCGGCTCATGTGCTGTTCCCGCCAGCTCGACGCGGTCATGTACAGCGACAACGTCGTTGACTGGTACGTCCAGGCGTTTATGAAGGGGAACTACACCTTTAAGAGGAGCCCCCTTCAGGAAGGGGCGGCCCCTTAGCCGTCCGGGCGTTTTCGTAGTAATCCTCCCGGAAGTCTGCCCGGCCACGGGTTGAGAGCCGCGGGGCAGGTCATTTCCGGGAGCGACAGGCATCGAGCCGGACGGAAAAAAACGTCGAAGGCGACCGGCAGGACGAGAATTGTCTTGACAAAAGATGTATCACAGCGTATAACATATAGAGCTACTGAAAAAGCCAAACTGTCCGCAAGGGCAGGACGGAAAGCGCCGGGTCTTTCATCGTAGATACTGCTTCTTCTCACGAGATCGCCGGAGCCGCCAGACAGCAAAAGGGAAGCCGGAAGGGGTCTCTTTCGTGGAAGCATTGGCGGTACGGACAACCGGTATTGTCATTCGCGGGGAAAGGCGTTCGCCTCTCGCGTACTTTAACCTCATCCCCTCCGTACGGACAAGACCTGAGGTAGTCGAGGTGCCGGCTGCGTCGATGACGGGCGTCGACCGGCCCCCGCGAGCCACCGAAACCCTGAGATTACATGCCAGCCTGAATGAGTTCTTCAGGACCATGGCGATAGCAGCGTACCGGCGCCACATGGCCGGCCCGGCTCCGGAAGCAAAAAACGCTCTCCTCATCGATACGTATCTTTAAAAACCTCACGAGCACACCCCGACCCGCGGCCTATGCCGCCGGTGAGCTATGCCGCAGACCAGAAGCGAGGGAAAACGTAGTGCCGCAGCCGGATCACCCTCACCCTCCCCCCTCAAAGGGGGGAGGGTTTGACCATGGGAGGGAGGAGTGGGGGATCAGGCTACGGGCGCCGCGCGCCGTCGTCTTCTTTTCTACTGCTGCGGAGGGGGCCCATAGGAAGGCGGAGGGGGCGGCCCATAGCCGGGTGGTGGAGGGGGCGGCCCATAGCCTGGTGGCGGGGGCGGGGGCCCATAGGCTCGCACCGGCCTGGCGCCGGGCACCTGGTTTCCCTTCGCGTACATGCATTGCATATAGGCAGCGTTGTAACGCCTCTGGAGCTGATACCCGGAAGAAGCGGCCGGACCGCTCGCGACAGCTGTTCCCGTGAGGAGGCCGGCCCCTGCACCGATTGCGGCGCCGGCGCCCGCGTGGCCCGAGGCGGAGCCCATCAGCGCACCGAGCCCGGCGCCTGCCAGTGTCCCCACCGCGGCTCCGGTGGCAAGGTTCTGATTGGCCGTTTGGCTTGGCGACGCTCCTCCTATCTGCTGTTCGGCCCACTGCCTGCATGCATAGTCATCGGCCTGGAATACCTCAAAAGGCTTTCCGGGGCCGGGGTAGACCGTGACGGTCGGGCCGGTGGGCATGGTTGCGCATCCCCCGAGCAGGGCCAGCGCGAAGAATATGAGAAGACCTCGAGTCCAATTCATTTTACCGGTTCCTCCTCTTGTGCCTGCGGAGGCGGAGTCGGAGCTACTCTCATCCACCCGCCCGGGCAATTCGTGACGTACGGATAATAACCTTGCGGGTCCTTGCAGTAGTACCAGTACGCCTGCTGCGGCTCCGCGTAGACCTGGGCCTGGGGAGGCTGGGTATACGCATAAGGATACGCGTAGGGGTTAGGATAACCATAATAGCGGTAAGGGTAGGCATAGTAGGGGTAGGCAAGGGCAGCGCCGAGGGCGGCCCCGCCCCAAAAAGCGCCGGGGCCGTACCAGCCCCAGCCGCCCCTCCAGCCGCCCCTCGCATCGCCGGGCGTGGGTGCGGCGAGGCACAAGACCACCGTTACGAGCATAACAAAGATGATCCATTTTTTCATGCGGTCCTCCTTATGTGGCGGCTCGGCAAGCGGCCGCTTAAGAGCGCGTCAGTCCCATCGGGCTTACTGTTTCATGCCTGCCGCCGGCCCCGGCTGGAACCCTTCGCCCATCGGTCCCCCGTGGTGATGCCGCCAGTGGCGGAGACCGCGGTGATATTGAAGGGCAAAGTCGAGCTTCCTGATCTGGTCCGGTGTGAGGACCTTTCTCCATTCGACCTTCATCTCGGCCTTTCTGTCCATGAGCTTGAGCCTCAGGCCGTTCAGCTCCTTCTCCTTCGCGAGGAGGGTTGCGTCATCCGTCTTGGGATCGGTGAAGAGCTTCTGTACCTCGATCCTCTTGATGCGGATGTCGTACTTGAGGTCGTGCACGTCGGCCTGGAAACTCTTCCTGATCTGGATCATCTTTTCCCTCTGTTCCTGGGTGAGGTTGAGGAAGGATCCAAACCGGTGATGCGGATGGGCCCACTGATGGGGTGCGCCGGGGCCGGGGGGAGCCGAACCCGGTTCGGGCGGCGCTGCGAATAGAACGACCGCCCAACCGACCAGAACGAACGCGAGCGCGATGACAGAGAGTCTTTTCATGTAACTCCTCCAGTTGTTTTGTGTGGCCTGTTCAGGCCCTCGATGGTACTCATGGCTATTTAAGGGATAAGTCGTCGTGACCTGTCAAAAGGTTACAAAGGGGGGCGCACTTTTATGCTCCCTGCTCTACGCGCAGCCGTGAGGACGGAAGTCTTTAACCCCTCTCGGATCTTTTCAGCTCTAACGTGACGAGGTTATAGCTGTCGGGGCATTGTAATTGAATCGTGTCGCCCTCCCACCAGGGGAGATTACCTCCAAACTGGAAGGCGGAAAGGCTGGGGAAAATATCATGATAAAAAAATCCGCACAACCCGTCAGGGTTGTGGCAACTGATCTCGAATGTGTCACCCTCCCGGTGACCGGCATTGCATTTTCCCTTGACGCTCATGACCCTGGCAGTAACTTTTTTTCCTATTCCCGGATCTTTTGCCATTTTCATCTACCCCCTCATTGTACGATGAGCTCACCTCGCGCCGGCGCCTCCACGACGAGAACAGGAAATGACGAGTAGAGAGTGACGAGTGCGGACGAACCCATTACCCCATTCTATGACCATGCGCAAAGTCAGGTCAAGAGTATAGTTGCCAATTTAGACCGGCCCGGAAGAAAAAGCTTGACAGAGAGCATTGGCATCAGCCCAGGGCAAACGCATTTGGAAACTAGTGTAGTGTCTCAAAGAAGTCTTTACATGCTGGGATGTCTGTTCCCATGAATGATGGTGGGCAGACAATTGTAAAGCCGTTACTGAGACAGTACACTAGTAGAAATTTCTAGACATTTGATGGTGTATATGCTATCTACCTGAAACTATTAACGTTAGTAAGGTGGAGGCATGCATGGATAAGGGGAACTCGATCAGCGACTTCTTTTGGGACCTTACTGAGCCACGGGAGTCAAATAAGCGACATAAGCTCATTGATGTGATCACTATTGCTTTATGTGCGGTGATCTGCGGCGCCGATACCTGGGAGGAGATTGAGGAGTTCGGCCATGCAAAGGCAGAGTGGTTCGAGACTTTCTTAGAACTCCCTCACGACATTCCCGCCCATGACACCTTTGCGCGCATCTTTGCGAGCATGGACCCCAAAGAGTTCCAGCAGGCCTTTCTCAGATGGGTGGAGTCCGTACAGGCGGCTACGAAAGGAATCATAGCCATTGACGGCAAAACGCTGCGCCGCTCCTACGAGAAGGACAAATCCCCCATTCATATGGTGAGCGCGTGGGCGCTTGAGAGCAGGATGGTGTTAGGTCAGATCAAGACCGGGGAGAAGTCGAACGAGATTACCGCCATTCCGGAGCTGCTCACACTTCTGGAACTCGAAGGGTGCATCGTCACCATTGACGCCATGGGCTGTCAGAAAACCATTACCGAAAAGATCACCGACAAAGGCGCAGACTACGTACTGGGTCTGAAAGGGAACCAAGGCACGCTTCATGAGGAGGTAGAGTTCTTCTTTCAGGATTGCCTGGCATCAAAATTTAAGAACGTAGCCCATGACTATCATGAGACTATCGACGGCGATCATGGCCGAATTGAGACGCGACGATACTGGACTGCTTATGCCGGCTGGCTGCCCGAGAGGGAAGAGTGGAAAAATCTCTCCGCCATTGTGATGGCGCAGAGAGAATGCTGTCAGAACGGCCAAACCACTATGGAGTTCCGTTTACATCACAAGCATGGAGAGCAACGCCTTAGAAAATAGCCGAGGCCGTGCGAGGCCACCGGGGCATTGAGAACAGCCTTCATTGGGTTCTCGACATTGCCTTTCGTGAAGACGAATGCCGAATACGGAAAGATCACGCACCGGCGAACTTCGCGGTCCTGAGACACATGGCGCTCAATCTCTTGAGGAAAGAGAACTCAAAAAGAAGGAGCATCAAAACCAAGCGGCTCAGGGCAGGGTGGGATATGGACTATCTCGGCAAGATACTTGAAGGTTCCGTCCAATGACGGGGTATAGTCCAAATGCGTTTGCCCCG
>CAVSOX010000031.1:0-93204 GCA_963729685.1 uncultured delta proteobacterium
GGGCAGGGTAGCGAGAAGGAGGGAAAGGACGTGCCTATCTATGAATACAACTGTGAGAGACTGCGGAGACGATTTTGAGTGCATCGTCTTCAGGATGGACGAGTCCGTAGAGTGTCCGAAATGCGGCAATAAGACCCCCAAAAAGAAAATGTCGACTTTCGGATTTTCCACGGGCGGCAAATTGAAGATCCCCTCAAGCTCCGGCTCAGGCTGTTCGGGGTGCTCCTCCTCGAACTGCTCTTCCTGTTCATAATCGTTTTGATGGAGCTCGACGAGCGCGTACGGCGGGTCATCAGGCAGGAAGGGTTGATCGATCCGGGTGATACGGTGCTGGTCGGGGTATCCGGCGGGATCGATTCCTCTACCCTCCTCTTTCTGCTCGAAAAGATCAAAAAGGATATGGGCTTCAGCCTGGCCGTCGCCCACGTGAACCACCAGTTGCGGGGCGCAGAGTCCGACGGCGACGAGGCCTTCGTCAAGAAGCTTGCGCAAGAGTACGGGGCGCCCTGCCACACGCTGCGTGCCGACGTCCACGCATACGCCCGGCAAAACGGCCTCTCCGTCCAGCACGCGGGCAGGGACATACGCTACCGCTATTTCGCGCAAGTTGCCGAGGCCCACGGCTACCGGCGGATCGCAATCGCCCACAACCGGGACGACCAGGTGGAAACCTTCCTGCTGCGCCTGATCAAGGGATCGGGGCTTTCCGGCCTCGCTTCGATCCCCATAAAAAGAGGCCCCGTCGTGAGGCCGCTCCTTCGCGTCTCCCGGCTGGAGATCACCGCCTTTGCCCGCCGTCACTCGATAGCCTATAGGGAAGATTCATCGAACCGGTCGGAAAAGTACGAGAGGAATTTCATACGCAGCCGGATAGTGCCGCTCATGGAGCAGCTCAACCCGAGGTTCAAGGAGAAGGTCCTTTTCCTCCTGGCCGACATCGCATCCGTCAACGCCGTCTTCGATGAGGGGGCGGCGGCCCTCCTCGAGGGGCGAGGGATCGTGCGGCCGGAAGGGGAGGGTTTTCGAATCCGGGTCGGGGAGCTCTCGGACCTCAACCGAGAAGTCAGGTTCAGGGTCGTTTCCCGTCTGCTCAAACGGCTCTCCCCCCGGTTCATCGCGCTGCGGGAGCACGTGCTCCTCATCGAAAACGCGCTTTTCTCGGACAGGCCCAACAGCATGGTGATGCTCCCGCGTGGGATAAAGGTGATAAGGGAATACGGCGACCTCATCTTCACAAAAGAGGGCGAGCCCGCGTCCGTGGCTGATGCCTTCGACGTCGGGCCGGGAACGCATGCGTTTCCTGCCCTCGGCGTGACCCTCGACGTCTCTTTCGAGGACGAGAGGCCGGGGACTTTCCCGGAAGACAGGTATACCGCCTTTTTCGACGCGGGGCGGGTAACGGGCCTTTCTTTAAGGACCTTCCGCGAGGGGGACAGGTTCGTGCCGCTCGGTATGGGGCAGAGCGTCAAGGTGAAAGACTATTTCATCGCGAGGAAGGTGCCGGCCGGCAGGCGCAGGAAGCTCCCCCTCCTGCTTTCAGGCGGTGACATCATCTGGGTCGTGGGCATGCGGATAAGCGACCTCTACAAAGTGACCGGGGCGACAACGCGCGTGCTGAAGGTAACGGCACGGGTGACGGGTGAAGAGTAGTGACGAGTGCCGAGGCCGAGAGGATAGTGCCGAGTGCCGAGTGACGAGAGAATAGTGCCGAGTGCCGAGTGACGAGTTTAACAATAGGTTTGCTTTTCGCTCTACGCTCGGCTTTTCACAGGGACTATGGGCAAAACGCACTTTTTACTCGGCACCCGGCACTGGTGACTCGTCACTTCAGTACTTACTCGTCCCTCGTCCCTCTGCCCCTCGTCACTCGTCACTCGTCACTGGTCACTCGGCACTGCTCACTCGGCACTGGTCACTCGTCACTCGCCCCTCGTCACTTCATTACCGCTCTTTCTCCCGCCTCAACTTATGTCAAATAAGATATATTGAAATCCTGAAAACAGGCGCATATGCTAGAAAAGAGGCATAATGAAGCCGGCGGGAAAGGTTTCCCCTCACGGCTCCTATTATGTGCAGGATTGTATATCTTTCACGACGGAGGCTCACCATGAGCAAGATGTTGATGATCTATCCCGACCGATGCACCGGCTGTCACAACTGCGAGCTCTCGTGCTCGTTTTTTCATGACCGGGAGTTTCGCCCCCATACCGCGAGGATTCACGTGTCTTCATGGGAGCGGGAAGGGTTTTCCGTGCCGACCACGTGCCAGCAGTGCGAAGACGCCCCCTGCGTTGCCGTCTGTCCCACCACGGCCATGCACGAGGACCCCGCCCTCGGCCGCGTCGCCTGGGAGGAAGCAAAGTGCATCGGTTGTCGTATGTGCACCCTTGCCTGCCCCTTCGGCGCGGTCGTCTATGAGAGCGCGAAGCGCCGGATCGTCAAGTGCGACCTTTGCGAAGGCAGCCCCGAGTGTGTCGCCTTCTGCCCCACGCAGGCGCTCGAATACGTGGATGAGACCGACGCGGCAAGGTCGCGACAGAAGGCCGTCGCCGCCGGGCTCAAAAAGAGCGTCGAGGAGGTGAAATAATGTACGGCTGGACCGGAACTATCCTGAGAGTCGACCTGTCGAGGGGATCGGTCGCCAAAGAGCCGCTCGATCCCGCAGTGGCGAAGAAATATATCGGGGGCCGGGGCCTTGGGAGTTACCTCATGTTCACCGAGGTCGACCCCGCCATCGATCCGTTGAGTCCGCAAAACAAGCTCATTTTTGCCCCCGGGCCGCTGTCCGGCACCAATGCGCCGTCGGCGGGCCACTTCAACGTGGTGACGAAGGGCCCCCTGACGGGGACGATCGCCGCGTCAAGCTCGGGCGGCGTCTTCGGCCCGACGTTGAAGTATGCGGGGTACGACCTCCTCGTCGTGGAAGGCAAGGCAGACAAGCCCGTCTACCTGTGGATCGATGACGACGATGTCTCGCTGCGCGACGCGGCGGCGTTCTGGGGAAAGCCGACGCCGGAGACGACCGAGGGCGTGCGGGCCGAGACGGACGAGGAAGCGAGCGTGGCCTGCATCGGGCCCGCGGGAGAGAGGTGCGCCCTTCTGGCGAACGTGATGAACGAGTTCAGCAGGGCGGCCGGCCGGACCGGCGTAGGGGCCGTCATGGGCTCCAAGAACCTGAAAGCCGTGGCAGTCCGTGGGACCGGCTCGGTCCGGGTGTCCGATGCGGACGCTTTCCGCAAAGCCATGGTGAATGCCTGGACAAAGATAAAGAACCATCCCGTGGGCGGAGGGGGGCTCCGGGCCTTCGGCACGGATGTCCTCGTCAACATCCTGAATGAGAACGGCGGACTGCCGACCCGCAATTTCCGCGAAGCCTTCTTCCCGACGGCCGATAAGGTCGGCGGAGAATCCCTGTCAAAGTATCTCCTCACGCGGCCGAGGGGCTGTTTTTCCTGCATCATAAGCTGCGGCCGCGCGACCAGGGTCACCAACCCGAAGTGCGCCGGCTACGGTGAGGGTCCCGAGTATGAGACGGCATGGGCTTTCGGGCCGGCCTGCGGCGTCGATGACCTCGATGCCGTGACCAAGGCCAACTACCTCTGCAACGAGTACGGCATGGACACGATCTCCATGGGGTCCACGGTGGCGTGCGCCATGGAGATGTTCGAAGACGGCATCATCACCCTGGAAGAGACCGGGGGCATCCCCTTGACGTTCGGCAACGCGGAAGCGATGGTGGAGATGGTGCGCCTCGCGGGCACAGGCGAGGGCTTCGGCAAGAAACTCGCGATGGGCAGCTACCGGCTCGCCGCCGGCTACGGCCACCCGGAGTATTCGATGACGGCAAAGAAACAGGAAATGCCCGCCTACGATCCGCGTGCCCTCCAGGGGATCGGCCTCAACTACGCGACCAGCAACCGGGGAGGCTGTCACGTCAGGGGTTACACCACGGCCGTCGAGATACTGGGCAATCCGGTGAAGGTCGATATGCTGACCACGGAGGGAAAACCCCAGTGGGTCATCACGTTTCAGAACCTGACGGCAGCGCTCGATTCGACGGGTATGTGCCTCTTCGCCACCTTCGGCATAGGCGCCGACGAGCTGGCGGAGCTGACGAGCGCGGCCACCGGGACGGCGTACACCACCGAGGAGTTCATGAAGACCGGCGAGCGCATCTGGAACCTGGAGCGCCTCTTTAATCTGAGAGCGGGTTTCACCACAAAGGACGACGCGCTGCCCGAGCGTCTCCTCAAGTTCCCCCTTGCCGACGGCGCCGCAAAGGGGCATGTCAGCGAGGTTCCGCAGATGCTGCCCGAATACTACAGCCTGCGCGGATGGGACAAATCGGGCGTACCGACGAAGGAGACGCTCGCGGCCCTCGGGCTTTAGGTGAGTCCGGACCGCGTTGCAAAGGGGTAATCGATGGAGCATCTCATTATCGGCGGGGGTCCGGCCGGAATGGCCGCGGCGGCGTGCGTGCGGCGTCTGGACGCGTCCGGCCGCATTACCGTGCTCTCGAAGGAAAAGGTCAACCCCTACGCCAAGATGGCCCTTCCCTACCGTCTTTCAGGGGAGGCGGATGACAAGCAGATCCTTCTGCCTGTGCCCGAAGGCGTCTCGCTGCTCCTCGGCCGGGAGGTTGCGAGGATCGAGCCGCTCGCCGCCGTGTCACGACGACGGCGGGTGAGACGTTCACGTACGACAGGCTCCTCATCGCAGCCGGCGCCGTGCCTGAAAGGCCGCGCGTTGCGGGCGCCGATCTGCCCTTTGTCTTTACCGTCCGGGACCTTGCGGACCTGCTCCGGATGAGAGACCACCTCCACGGGCTCACCGGGCGCGCCGTCATCGCGGGCGCGGGCCCCGTGAGCATGGAAACGGGCGATGCCCTCCACAAGCTGGGCATGAAGATCACGTTCGTCGTCTCATCGGACCGTATATTCTCCTCGATGCTCGACCGGCCGGCGGCAGAGATGGTGCGGCGGAGGATAGAGGCACTCGGCATCGAGATAAAGACGGGTGATGAGATCACCGGGATCGGACAGGACGGGGAGGTCTCGCTGAAGTCCGGGGAAAAGAGGACTTGCGACGTCGTCATCTTCGGAAAAGGGGTGAAACCCTGCGTCGATTTCCTCGCAGGGAGCGGCATCGCAGTGAGAAAGGGGATCTGGGTCGATGCCTGCCAGCAGACGACCGTGCCGGACGTCTTCGCCGCGGGTGACGCCGTCGAAACGATGGACATCGTCTACGGCGAGCCGCGTGTGAACGCCCTGTGGCCGGCCGCCGTGGAACAAGGCAGGATAGCCGCCCTGAACATGTCCGGGGTGCGGACCACGTACCGGGGGAGCGTCGCGAGAAATATCCTCCGTGTCTTCGGCATCTCCATATTCACCGCGGGCAGGAGCAGGGACGAAGGGCCGGGCGTCTACCGGGAGGAGGACAAGCGGTCTTACCGGAAGATCGTGGTCGAAAAGAGGGTGCTGAAGGGTCTCGTCTTCGTCGGCGAGGCGGCCGACGAAGGGTTCTACGTGAACCTGATCACCCAAAGAGCGGACGTCTCCTCGCACATAAACCAACTCCTCAAAGGGAGCTACGTCTGGTCGCGCTTCTATTCCCGTTCCGTCAAGCAGCAGCAATAAGGCAGTCGCCCGCCCTTTTTTCACTCTCCCGTCTCCCCCTCTTCCTCCCGCTCGTCACCCGGCACTTTCCCGTGGCTGCGGGTTGACAAGACGGCCCCGGATATATTAAGTAAATAGAGGTAGTTCATGGGAGGACTTATGTATTTCGAGCAGGCCGGTGTCGAGAACACGGAAAAGACCCTGGAGGTCGCCTTTCGCTATGCGAGAGACAACCACGTGAAGCATATTGTCGTCGCGTCGACCTCCGGCCGTACGGCCCGCATGCTCCTCGACCGCTTCCCCCATCAGTCTTTCACCATAGTGGTGGTCACCCACAACACAGGGTTCAAGGCCCCGGGGTCGCAGGAGTTTCCGGATGACCTGAGAGACGAGCTGACCGCCGGAGGGATAAAGGTGCTCACGGGGACGATGGTGCTCCGCAGCCTCGGCACCGCCATCAAGGGGCTTATGGGCGCATCCGAGCAGGACCTGGTCGCCGCGACGCTCCGCATGCTGGGCCAGGGCATCAAGGTGGCCGCGGAGATCACGGCCATGGCCTGCGACGCGGGGCTCGTGCCCCCGGGAAACGTCATCGCGGTGGCCGGCACGGGACAGGGGGCGGATACGGCGTGCCTCATGAAGGGCGACTCTTCCAATCGATTTTTTGAGATAAAGGTGCGCGAGATCCTCGCGAAGCCAAAGGAGTTCTGATGATCTCACAGAGAGCAAGGTCTTTGAAGCCGTCGCCGACGCTCGCCATCGCGGCGAAAGAGAAGGCGCTCAGGGCGCAGGGCCTCGATATCGTCGGCTTTGGGGCCGGCGAGCCCGATTTCGATACGCCGAACCACATCAAGAAGGCCGCCATAGACGCGATCATGGACGGCTTTACCAAGTATACCCCCGCCGCGGGCATGGAGGAGCTGAAGGACGCCGTCATCGCCAAGTTCAAGAGGGACAGCGACCTCGAATATAAGCGGGAAGAGATCATCGTGACGTGCGGCGGCAAACACGCCCTCTACAATCTTTTCCAGGCGGTCTTCCAGGAGGGCGACGAGGTCATCGTGCCCACGCCCTATTGGGTCTCCTATCCTGCGATGATCGAGCTCGCCGGGGCAACGCCCGTCTTCGTGGAGACCCGCGAGGAGGAGGAGTACCAGCTCACGGCGGAGATGGTGAAGGCGCATCTTACAGAGAAGACCAGGGGGATCATCCTCAACTACCCGTCCAACCCATGCGGCGCCGTCTACTCCCTGCGGAACCTGGAGCAGATAGGCAAGCTTGCCGTCGAGCACGGTTTCTTCCTCATTTCCGATGAGATTTACGAGAAGCTCGTCTATGACGGCTACAGGCACACCAGCATTGCGTCTCTCGGGGGGCCTATCAAAGAAGCGACCATAATCACGCACGGCGTCTCGAAGACCTACTCGATGACGGGCTGGAGGATCGGCTTCGCCGCCGGGAACAGAGAGGTGATCCAGGCAATGAGCAATATCCAGAGCCAGAGCACGTCCAACCCCGCCTCGATATCGCAGAAGGCGGCGATAGCGGCCCTGAACGGGCCGCAGGACTTCGTCGGCTTTATGGTCGGGGAGTTCGTGAAGAGAAGGGACGTCTTTGTCGAGGGGCTCACGGCCATGGAAGGGGTGAGCTGCTTTAACCCCAAGGGGGCTTTCTATGTCTTCCCCTCTTTCAAGGGCCTCGTGGGCAGGACGTACAAGGGAAAGAAGGTGACCTCCATGGCCCAGTGGACCGACATACTCCTCGAAGATTTCCACGTGGCCGTGGTGCCTGGCGGCGAGTTCGGCACGGAGGGTCATCTGAGGCTCTCCTTTGCGACGTCAATGGACGTCATCGAGAAGGGCATAGAAAGGATCAGGAAGGCGGTCAACGCCCTCGACTAGAGCAAGGCATTTATGAGGGGGAAGGCTCCATGCGGCTCTGCCGCTGGAGGGGGCGCTGAGCCCCAGTAATTGCAAGGATCAGGAAGGCGGTCAGCGCCCTCGAATAGAGCTACCCTCCCGCCCGCACGCGGAAATCGGCGGCAAGGGGAAGATGGTCCGACGCGATGAGGGCCTTGCGGGACCTGTGAAGCATCGCCCCTTCCAGCTCGAGTCCGTCATCGAAATACATGTGGTCCAGGTGAAGCAGCGGCAGCGGACCCGGATAGGTGCGGTTCCGGCCCAGGTGCACCCGGATATCGGTGCTGCCGAAGTGCTCGGTCAGAAGCCGTGTGGTGAGGCCCCGCAGCCATTCGTTGAAGTCGCCGAGCAGGATGCGGGGTCCCTGAAGGTCCCCGCTTGCGAGTATGTCCGAGCCGACGAGCCGCCGTCCCTGGTGGCGGCGCTCCAGGTACGCGACGCCCAGGTGCACGTTATAGATGTGAAGGATCGCGCCGTTGAGGACCACGTCGGTGCGGAGGCAGCCGCGCTCCTCCCGGCCCGGACGTGAGAGGTCGTAGTTCTGCTCCGAGATCACCGGCAGCCGGCTGAGTATGACGTTTCCGTAACGGCCGCCTTTGAACTTCCGGTTCTCCCCGAAACAATAGTGGAGTCCCAACTCGTCTGCGATGAAGGCCGCCTGGTTATCCGTGCGCCTTCCAGGGCCGATGTTCACGACCTCCTGGAGGGCGATGATATCCGCCTCCACCTCCCTCAGCACTTCCACGATGCGCTGAGGCTGCACGCGCCCGTCCAGACCGCGGCACTTATGGATGTTGTACGTCACGATGCGGAACGACCCGTCCGCCGCATGAGCGGCAGGCTCTACCTTTTCAGCCTCGCCTGGCCGGAGCGAGCCGGAATAATCTCTTTGCGCCCTGTGTCCTGGAGAACATCTGTTCTATTCCCTTCCTTCCTGGTTATTCTCGCCCGGCGCGCAAAACGCAAAAACGCGCGGCCGGAAGACGGGATAGTGTAGCACAACGGGAGAGCAAGTGGCAGGGGGTAGTGTGAGGGGCCGGCCGGGATCTTTTCGCGCCTGTCGCGGTCTCTCGGCGGCGCGTCGGGTCCTCACATACGACAGGACGGGTATAGCTCCGAGAACTGGCTGGGTAGTATGCTCCGGCCCGGACGACCCCCCGGCTTCCGCGCCATCCATCGAAAATTTCTACCGGCCGGGGAAAGGGCCTTACTTAATTCACCTACTACTGTTGTTAATAGCACCTTCCTCGGGAAAAGTGACGATTACAAGGAGAAGTGCTGACTCAGCCGGGGAGCCCGTCCTTGTCAGTGAATGAGCCTATCTGCCCTTCTCTGTGAAGAATGAACGTGCCACCGCATACGCAGATTACTTTTCGACGTCCTTTTGCATTTGAAACTATTTCTTACTAGGAAACACGGCCCCTCTTGCTATAATGAGGGAGGATGCCAAGCGTCACGCCCACGACGAAGGGGGATCAAATGAAAGATTGGATTCTGCGCTATCACGGCAGGTTAACACTCACCATTTTACTCCTGCTGGGGTTCATGGTTGGCTTCCCGCCATCGGCAGTCTTAGGAGAGGTCAAGACCATTACCCGCACGGTCAGGCAGCCCTTTGGGGGGAGCCAGTCCCCCGATGATGCCAGGATAGCCGCCATAGCGCGCGCCAAGAGGGAGGCACTGGAGATGGCGGGCACCTACGTACAGGCGCTCACTGTGGTCAAAGATTTCGGGGTAGAGAAAGACGAGATTCTCGCTATCACCGCAGGCGTGGTAAAGGCAGAGATCGTGTCCCAGAAAAACTACCATACTGAGGATGCCTTCGGCATAGAGGTGACGGTGACGGCAGAGGTGGACACCGCCGTTCTGGAAGGGAGCGTGAGAAAGCTGCTCGACGACAGGACCAAACTGGACCAGCCCTAAGGACAGCCGCGCCAGGGAGAAGGAACTTCTCGACAAGCTGGCTCGTCTGGAGGAAGAGAACAGACAGCTCCCGTACGTCGGGGAAAGACTCAGCCGGGCTCTGAAAAACAGTTCCAGGAGGCGTCCCGGTGCCACCGCCGTAGATTTGTTACAGAAGGCCCTTGACCTTTGGCCAGTCAATAAAAGGTGTTCCGACCCCCGTAAGGCCATCGGATACCTCGACAAGGTTCTCCGCCTGACGCCGTTCCCTTTCGCGCCGGCCTACTTCTGGCGGGGGATGGCGCACGACGATCTGGGCCAGTACTCCCGCGCCATCCAGGACTTTGACCAGGCCCTCCGCCTGAAGCCGGACGATGCAGACACCTACGACAGGCGGGGGATGGCGTACTTGGGTCTGAAAGACTACTCCCGTGCCATCCAGGACTTTGACCAGGCCCTCCGCCTGAAGCCGGACGATGCAAAGGCCTACCACTGCCGGGGAGTGCGTACTTTGGTCTGAAAGACTACCCCCGTGCCATCCAGGACTTTGACCAGGCCATCAAGATTAATCCGCAGTCTGCCGAGACCTGGCTGGGCCTCGGATTCGCCTACGACAGACTCAATCGCTACGACGATGCCGCCGAGGCCTTCCGCCAAGCCGTCAGGATTAACCCGAAGGATGCCAAGACCTGGAGCAACCTTGGGATCACTTACGACTACCTCAAGCGCTACGACGATGCCGCCGAGGCTTACCGTCAGGCGGTCAGGGTTAACCCGAAGGATGCCAAGACCTGGAGCAACCTCGGGCGCGATTACAACGGTCTCGAACGCTACAACGGCGCCGCCGAGGCCTTCCGCCAGGTGCTCAGGATTAATCCGAAAGATGCCGATGCCTGGCTCTGCCTCGGATTCGCTTACGACAGCCTCAATCGCTACGACGACGCCATTGAGGCCTTACGCCAAGCCGTCAGGATTGATCCAAAGCGTTCCAAGGCCGGTTCGGCCTCGGGATGGCTTACCAAAAACTCAAGCGCTACAACGACGCTATCAAGGCCGATCGCCGGGCTATCAGGATTGATCCGAAATATGCCGATGCCTGGTTCTGCCTCGGAGGCGCTTACTTCTTTTCCGGCAACAGGACGGCCGCCCTGGGTGCCGACCGGGAACTGCGACGCCTCGATGCCACAATGGCCGACGAGCTTTTCAACCTGGTCGTACCGCGCTGACACAAAAGTGAGGTTGGGGACATTCAAATGTAGAGAATTTAGAGGCGTGGGAAAACGGCCTATCACTACTCTATTGAGATCAATGTGTCGCAATGGGCGAAAGGCGGAGTTGGATACACCTGCGACGTTAGGAGATAAGTGATAATTTAATGGGCGTCCATGACCACGCCCCCCTTACTGTAGGGCGCTTGCGCCCCGGCAATAAATACTTCGCTATTTGTCCTTTTCTCCCCAAGAGGAGATCGATCTTGTCCGTTTTCTCCCTTGATCCACGTCTTTCATTGTGGCATCCTGCGCTGGCGGGTCTACTTGGCTGTATAGTTTTTCGACGGGAATGTGTCTTGCCAATTCGAGCAGGCGGGACTCCTCCTTTCCTCTTAGCGCAGAAACGTGGTGCTTTACTGCATTGCAGATTCCTTCAACTTCTTAATATCCCCTTGTGCCAGGCAATTCAATCTTGTCTCCTGGACGGAAATAGAATCCACTCTCGGTGGCCCTCCCTCTTCGGCACGCAAGTATACGACGACTTGGTTTTCTTCAAAAGCATTCACGGAATGGGCTATATACTTGTCTCTGAGGTCTTTGACCAACCTATGGAACTTCAAAAAATCGGGAGGAAGACTTGAGAGTATGCAGCCAGGGATTTTAGCGCGGACACCTTTTGAGAATGGTCTTATGTACCGAACTATTGCGGCTGCGAAAACCGCCTCCAAAAGAACCTGATCTTCCTGGCGGGTCTCAAGTAGTTCAGTCAAGATGTCACATAGGGCAATGGTAGTTTCCAGATCGCGGGAAATGCCTGCCAGATCGGCGAGACATTCGGCTTCCTCCCAATTCAAATTTTTAAAATGAACAACAGCCATCTGCTCCAGCTTTCACAGTATTTGTCGTTTCGTTCTGACAAATAGCTATACAGACGAAGCGCAGCTTATATTGGATTGCCAGAAGCATGACCCGCCATATCTGTTATACACACCGCCGCGTCCGAAAAGCGACTTCAATCACCCTTCTACTATTCATTACCATTGATACTGCTTGCATTCAAGAAGAATTTCTGAATCCTCAATTACAGGAAGGCATCGATAGCGAAGCCACCTGCAACTCCTCGTACACGGCCTTTTCAGGTGAGTGAAGAGTGCCGTCTGAAAGCGACAACAAATCACTTGTTCACAAAGGGAAATGGTCTTCTTTGGCATTCACCATCAAGGCTATCGGGCCGCCAGTTGAGATATTTCGGTCGCGGGGTGAGTCGAGCCGGCTTTCGTTCCCACACCGCTTGATTCGTTATACGATTCGTTATACGATTTAGCGGACTTTTGCCGGAAGCACGCGCAAAAAAGCACAGAAGGAGGAGACGGGTGAAACGACTGACGTTATTTGCCGCTGCCGGCTCAATCTTTTGCATGGCTTTGCTTTTTGCGACAGGGACAGGTGCGACGATTCTGATAGTCTCCCCTCACCCGGACGATGATGTGCTGATCGCTTCTGGAGTCGCGTATCGTGCACTGGCCGGAGGCGAGCCCGTGATCGTCGTGTACGTGACAAACGGGGATTACCTTGGGGCTCAGATGGGCTATCGAAGGGAAGAGGAGTCCGTGAACGCTGAGGCGGCCCTCGGCAATACGGAGAATAATCTCATCTTTCTGGGGTACCCGGATGGTTATACGCAGACCCTTTATACGAACTATCCGCTGCAGACCGATCGGTTCACGACACCTCTGGGGCAATCGACGACATACGGAAACCGGGGTTTGGGCCGTTCGGATTACCATTCCTATAAGTTTGGCCGCCCGGCGCCCTACAACCTGTACTACATGGTTATGGACCTCGCGCAGATCATCAGGAACTATAAGCCTCATCACATCATCACAACGGCAGAATTCGACCAGCATGCAGACCATTCAACAACCTACTACGTGCTCGGGCTTGCCTTACAGGCGGCCCTTCCAGGCATGCCCACCTATTCGCCGACTGTTCACAAGAGTCTCGTTCATTGGCAAGACTGGCCGCTGCCGATGGATCCGACCCAGCGCTTTTCCCAGCCGCCGAATCTCAACACCACTACCGTGGCCTGGAGCCAACGGGAGAGCCTTGACGTTCCCCTTCCGATGCAATCGCTCGACTACCGGCAAAATCCCAAGTACAGGGCTTGCCAGGCGGAGGTACAGCCAGGGTGGAGCTTCCGGGTCTTTGGAGAAGTTTATTCACAAGGACGAATTTTTCTGGATCGATACCGGGATGGAAGGGCCCAACCGCGCTCCTATCGCGAACGCCGGCCCTGATCATACGGTGAGTCCTGAAGTACTGCCCTCCCGGTCTCTCACCGCGTTGAGGAAAAGTCCAAGGACAGCGTCATTGACCCAACATCACCGGCGCTGGCCGCCCATTTTTTTCTGGGACGTCATTGGTTTCGCCTGCTGGCCGCCCAGAATTTTTTGGGTAGTGGCTGGTCTTGCTTGAAGGCCACCACCTGGCTGTTGCTGTGTACTGAGTTGTTTCACCTGCTGGCCGCCCATTGTTTGCCGGGACGTCAGTGGTTTCGCCAGCCGGCCGCCCAGAATTCCTTGGGTAGTGGCTGGTGTTGCCTGAAGGCCACCACTTACCTGTTGCTGGCTAGTGGCTGGTGTTGTTTGCTTACGGGCGTTGAGGGTCTGCGTTGATGTGGCCTGTGCTTTAGCGGCTTCGCCTGTGGCGACGCTACGGGTTCCTGCTGCGATTAAGGCTGCGCCGCCAGCTGATCCGCCCTGTTGCAGGGCCATGCCTGCGGCAATTTCGGCGCTGCCGGTGGCGATTTGGCCCTCACCTGCTGCGGCAATAGCGGCATTTCGCTGTGTCTGGGTCGCAGCGGACTGGCCCTGAACTCCCGCAATAGCAGCATTTTGCTGTGTCTGGGTCGCAGCGGATCGGCCTTGAGCCGCGGCAATGGCGGCATTTTGCTGTGCCTGGGTCGCGCCGGGTCGACCCTGTGCTGCGGCAAACTGGGATTGATGGACAAGAACTATTAAGAAGATGAAAATCAAAATCTGTCGCATGGGATGCCCTCCTCTCATCGATCTCCACGCCCACACATCCATTGTCCTTCGATCCTGTATCAATTTCAAGTCTAAAATTGCATGAAATGACTATCGAATGCCGGTCGAAAGCGGCCATCTTGCGCCGAAATCCAGAAGTGCGTGAAAGTCAGAGGGATTATTTTTCAAGAACCTGCGTTTTTTTGTTGACAGTGAGTTACACATCGTATAACCTACTACAATTAGACAATGCTAGACCGTCCGCGAGGACGGGACGGAAAGCAACGGGTCTTTCAGAGACGGCCGGGCTGCTAAGATGAAGGCTGTCCTTACAGTATGCCGGTCTCTTGGTCGAGCCTTAAGGGATGCCGGTTAAACGCATAATGATATTCGGAGAAGGTGATGATCAAAGTTACGCACCCGTGCTTGTGCATATAAAGTCAACTAATGTAAGACTGTTTCGGTAAGGAGGCACTGTGAAAAGAATACTGTTTGGTTTATGTCTCGCGCTGTCGCTGGCCGCGGCTATGCCCGCCTCGGCCGACGTGTTGCAGATCGGTGGAACTTACACCTATCCCATCAATATGCTTCAGGGATCGTCTTCAATAACATTGGGTGGAGGATCGATTGAACCCGTCTCACTGAACGGAACACAACTGGCTTATACGTACTGTGTCGATGCCGTCACCGAGGTCTACGTAAATAATGCCTACGCCAATACCGTTGTGACGAGTAACGGCAGTATCTACGGGTCCGTTCAGGGTTGGGCGGGAGAGGTGGCCTGGCTTCTCAGTAAGTATGGCACAAGTGGTCAAGGCGAAAATGCCTACGCTCTCCAGGCAGCGATCTGGACCGTAATCACCGCGGGAACGACAAACTTGACTCTCAACACATCTCTCTCGACCGCTAATGAAATAAGCCTGTATAACGCTATGATGAGCGGGGTTCAAAACGCAGTCCGGGCCTATCTCTAATACTTATGGATCACCCCGGGGACCCTAGACAGCAACGGTCAGGTGGTACAATATCAAGGGTTGGTCGCCGCACCCGTCCCCATTCCCGGAGCTCTTCTGTTATTCGCTCCCGGTCTCTTCGGTCTTGCGGCAATGAGGAGAAGGGCGCAAAAAGTGAGTAGCCGGCACCGCGAAAACAACTAATTTCGCTACATGCTGCCTATTTTCGCCCACGCTCCGCCTCATCCCGTGAGAAACCAGCCGGACAACTCCGGTTGTGCGAGGTGTTTTCTTCGGCGCTTTTTTGCCGTACGTGAGGCGGGCATGTAAAAGGAGGATACCATGAAGGGAATGATGCGTGTTATCTCGATGACCGCCTGGATTTCGACGATGTTCCTCGTCCCGATGGGCATCCCTCTCGGTGCATCGTCCATTTCAACGGTCTCCAATGCCTTTGCCGTCCCCACGTCTGCACCCGAGCCGTCTTCATGCCTTGTACTGGGAATCGTAGGCGGGGTCGGCGGGCTCTATGCGATGTACAAGAATAGAAGGCGAAAATAGGCTTACTTAAGCGGCCAGGCACTTTTCCATGGAAGCATGTCCGGGTTACCCCGACAGGACAAGATTCACGGAGCTGTCGAAACGTTTCCTGATCGCCACAGTGGTGGTGCTTGCGGAATTGTCTCTCTGTACCGCCCTTCTTTTCCTGAAGGACCACCCTTCCCTGAACGGCAGCAGTCTGGGCAATGTCGTTTTTCCCATCCGCAATTATATGCTGTTCTCCTTTCTCCTTTTGGCTCTTCTTCGATGGGGCGGCGCTTTTTCTCCGCGACAGACGGTAAGCACGCCTTATCTGGCGCTGCACGTCCTGTCGCTGTGCGCCTATGTGCTTTTCGCCTGGTGGGTTGCGCGCAATTCTCCCTTCCCCTTTGACGGCCATCATGCGGTTTTCAATCTTGTCCGTAAGGTAAAAGCCGACGCAGACGAGTTGATGGTGGTCTTCGGTCCCCCGTCGATGCTTCTCGTCGCGTGTCTCCACCTCGGCCTCTTTCTGGGACTTGTCGCGGGAAGGCGGCCGTACGCCCGCTACCTGTTCTGCGCGGCCGCGGCGCTCTCGTCAGGCGCCATTTACACCGTTGTCAAGATCTATCTCTGGCGGTATCTCTCTTACAGCGTTGCGAGGCTCGTTTATCTGCTGCTCGCCGCATCGGGGCTCAACCCTGTTCTTGACTGTAGCGGCCCCGACCCGGTCATCGGTACCCATTCCTTCCCGGTGAGGATCATCCACCACTGTTCCGGTCTCGAAGGCATCTTTATGTTTCTTGTTGGCTTCGCTGTGATACTCCTTATGCAGCACGGGGAGATCAACAAGAGAGGAACGGTTGCCGCAGGCTGCGTCGGTGTGGTCGGCATGTTCGTCGTGAACGTGCTGAGGATCTACGTGCTTATTTTGATCGGCCATTTCGATAACCAGAAACTCGCCATCCAGCTCTGGCATTCCCTCGGGAGCGTCATAGTCTATACGCTTGCCGTTCTTGTCGTCCTCGCCATGAGCCTCCGCCTCATACGCCCCTCCTCGCCTCTTGCAAATAGTACGGGCCTTTGACTGAGGACAGGACTCTTATAAGAGACCTTTAATGTCGGTTTGTTACGGGAGTGCAAGCGTATGCTATTTTTCCATCACCATTGCCTCGATGGAACAAATCTCTCCCCGACGATGTCAAAGGTAAGGTGCAATCTAAGCATTCTGTGTAAGAAAGGAGGTGAGAACATGAAACACGAGAAAATCAGGAAGGCCGTCGTGGTGGCTGCCGCAGGCGTGGCAATAACGGTCGCGGTCGGGAAAATAATCCCCATGAACCTGATTCACGCCTCCGGAAATTATTCCGGCACGGTCGTGAGTGAGTGCTGCGGTCCCTATGCGCAGCCCGGGTGCGGCCAGTTCACGGGCACGTAGGTTCGCCGATTGTAGTTGAGCAAAGCAGGTTGGGCTGACCGGGAAGGCTCAACCTGCCGGAATGGGGCATAGTAGACCACGTATCGACTCAAGAAGCGTGAAGGGCGGTTATCCGGCCGCGAACCTTTGTCACAAATTCGGCCGGCGAAGAAACGAATCTTACGACCGATCTGCTCTTTCCGTTATGGACGATTATAATTTTGCCAAAATCCAGCATTGAACCCAGCGCGGGCTGATAGAAATCGATGGCGCCGATGTCGCGGATCGCGATTTCATATCGCTTTACTATGGGAAACCCGGCATTGACAAAGATCCTCTTTCCGGTCACTCCTAATTCCGATCGAAGCAGGCTGAGGTACGACAATGTGCCCCAGAGAAAACCAAAGGCCATAAGCGCCATCGCGTGACGTCCCTGAGACCTCAGGGCCAGTCCGCCGATGATGATGACGAGCATCGGTCCAAGAAGAATAGCCCAGTGACATCTCGCGCGGTAGATGATCGGCTCGTCCTCCGTCGGTCTGCTGTCGATTGAATTCATCTACCCTCAATTAGTCAGCCGCAAAAGGCAAGTGGGCGTGCGTTGAACGAGGCTTCCGCACGCCCACTTGCCGGACCGATCATCCCTGTGAAAAATCCCTCACTTCACCACCGGTCATCCCTTACCCATGAATAGATTGGGCAGCCATAAAGCGACCTGCGGAAAAACAAAGAGAACCACCAGGGCCAGGACGAGCGCCGAGAGGAAGGGAACCACGCCCTTATAAATCGTTTTGAAGGGCAGCCCCGTTATGTTGCCCAGTATGAAAACGTAGATCGCCACGGGGGGAATGATGCCGCCTATCATCAGGGTAACGCAGATCAGGATGCCGAACCAGATGGGATCGTAGCCGAGTTGCACGGCCGTCGGGAAAAAGATGGGTGTGGCAAGCACCATAAATGCCAGGTCATCCATGATGGAGCCGCCTATCAGGTAGATGGCGATGATCAGCAGCATGATCAGGTAACCCGGTATGGGGAGCGACGAAGCCCACTTTGCGGCGATCATCGGAATTTCCGTTATTGCGAGGAAATGTCCGAAGATGGCAGATCCGGCAATAAGCATGAGAACCATGATAGACGTCCTCAGCGCCCCCTTGAACGAACCGACAATCATGCGTGAAGTGACTTCTCCCCGAATAAGAGCCAGCAGGAAAATCGCGATAGTACCGATAGTACCGGCCTCTGTGGGGCTGAAAAAACCCGTTATCATTCCGCCTATTACGACGCCGAAAACGACGAAAACGATCAATGCCTCGGGGATTACCGCCAATCTTTCCGCCCAGGTTGACTTTTCCGCCCTGGGTGCTATTGCGGGCTTCCAGATTACCCACCCGGCTATGACTACCATAAAGAGAAACGATATCATCAGCGCGGGCACAATGCCTGCAAGGAACAGCCTGCCTATGGATTGCTCGACTTCGAGTCCATAGATAATGAGCACGGTGCTGGGAGGCAAGATCATGCCTATGGTGCTCACCGATGCGATGGTACCGGCGGAAAGTTCCTTTTTATACCCGTAGCGGTCCATTTCAGGCATGGCGAGGTTCGAAAAGGTCCCGACCGTGGCGAGCGTCGACCCGCACATCGCCTTGAAGGCCGTTGCGCCTACTACCGTTGTCATTGCGAGTCCGCCCGGTATATGGCCAAACCAGTGGTGCGCCCCGAGGTAGAGTCGTTTCGCGATATTTGAGTTTGAGGCAAACTCTCCCATGATGATGAAAAGAGGGATTACCGTATAGCTATACGTGGTAAAGTTGTCGAAAAAGTCTTTAATGACGAGACTGGAGGCCGCCGGGAACGTCATAAGAAAGGTAAATCCGAAAAACCCCACCACTATCATGCAATAGGCCATCTCGAGCCCCGTGAGAAAGAGGAAAAGGAGCGCCATTATCCCGTATATTCCAACTGAGACATCACTCATTGTCTGCCCCCTTCACCGTTTTTATCAGGTCGCGGAATACAGTGAAACTCTGCAGGAGAAAGCTGAAGCATAGGGCGAAGCTGAAGGGGTAGTAGGGTATCTTGAAACTCGCGGTGCGCTCTCCCGAGCTCCTCACCTGGATGCCATAAACAAAGAAATTGTAGGCAATAAACAGGAACAGGAGAACGCCCACGCATCTCGTCACTATCATGACGGCCCGTTTCGTTCCGGGCGGGAGCTTCTCTGTCAGTATGTCGACAATTACCTGGGCGCCGAGCAAGGTACCATACGGAATGGAGAATCCGAAAACGATACATCCTCCATATTGTATGAATTCCATCGAGCCGGTAATAGGATGGCCGAAGTTCCTCAGGATGACATCACAGAAGGTCAGTATGATCATGCACGCCAGCACACCACCGGCAATAACGAATAATGATTTATCGATGTTGACGATCCCCGCCATAAAGCGCTTCATCGTCCGCCTCCAGATTTTGAAAAGAATCGTGGGGGCTGCGCTGACGCAGCCCCCACTCTATAGCGATGCTACTGGTTCTTCTTCAGGAAGTCCTCGCAGAATTTCAACGCTTCGTCGCCGGGGAGACCCTTCGATTTCGTCATCTTCACGTAGTCATCGAGGATCGGCTTCATCTTTTGAGCCGTTGCCGCCTCATCACTTGTCGAAACCTTGACGAAGGTCACGCCCTTCCCTTTGGCGAAGGCCACGGCGTTCTTGTCCAGTTCAACCCACAATTTGCCGGCCTTGTCGGCATATTCCTCGTTGATCTTCTCTATGATCTTTTGATCGGCCGGGGGTATGGCATTCCACTTAGCCTTGTTCATGATGGCGTACATGGAGGTCATGTAAGACATGGGATAGTCCTCAAGCACGGTCTTGACAACCTCGCCTATCTTGAATCCCTGTAACGCTTCCAGCGGGAAAAGACATCCGTCTACCAGACCTCTCGATAGGGCATCGTAGGTCTCGGTAACCGGCATGGTGACGGGGGATGCGCCAAGGTTCTTTACGATATCCGCGTTCTCCGCATTGGCTTTTATCCTCAGTCCCTTTAAATCGGCAATCGATCGAGCGGCGCTTTTGGTAAAAATAAAGCCGGGGGCGGCGCCGTGGAGAAACAGCACGTGTACGTCATCGAATTCTTTCGGTTTGAATTTCTTATAATACGCATTGGCCAGTCTCGTTGCCTGTAGGCCGCTCTTATATCCCAACGGCTGCTGCAGAACCTCGGAAAGGGGAAGCCTGCCGGGTGAATACGCCAGAAGGTTCGTGCCGACATCCACGACGCCCCTTACGGTGTTGTCATAAACCTGCATGGGGGGCGAAAGCGTGCTGGCGGCGAAAAGGGTGACGGTTATCCTTCCTTCGGTCGCCTTCTCGACATCCTTACCCCACTGATCGTACAGTTTGGTGAAAGGGTGTTGCGGCGGCCACATGGTGGAAAGCCTGAGCTTTGTCGCCTTCTGTTGTGCCTGAGCGCATATGGGGATGAGAGAAAGGGCAAAGAAGCCAAGTACCAGACAGACAAAAAACACCGTTTTTTTCATAGTCTTACCTCCTGATTGTGGTTGCGGCACGGTCGTACTTGAGGCAATGCGGCAAACCCTGCCGTAGTAAACCATCCTCGCTTTACGGTCACACTCTCCTGTTTTGCTCATAGCCCACGTGAGGCGCATTCCTCCTGTACTCATTTTCCATCTTTATGAGGATCTCGCCGAACTCGATGGCGTGCTTCCTCATCGCGGCGAACGCAGCATTTTCATCTCCCGCGAGCACCGCCTTGATGATCGGCCTGTGCATTCCGGGGGGGTGGAGATAGGGGGGATCCGGGCTGACTGCGGCAATAACCTTGAGGGTCAATCGCATTGCCGAACGGACAATGGCCTCGAAGAAGCGGTTCCCGCACATTTCGGCGAGGATTACATGGACGGCCGTCTTCACCTTCATGTCTTCCGCAAGCGATGTTTCGGACTGTTTTTCGGCTTCGAGCGATTTCCGCAACCGGTCCGCGTACTCGGGGGTCATGTTCCGGGCGGCGAGGCGGGAGACTTCGGGCTCCACGAGAAGACGCACCTGATGCAGCTCCGGGATGGAGATCTTGTCGGAGAGAAAAAGGTCAAGAAACGCGTTGGTCAGATAATCGAAGCTGAGGTCGGTGACAAAGGCGCCGCCGCCGGCCCCTTGGCGAGTCGCAATAAACCCGGTGTTCTCGAGGACCCTCAGCCCCTCGCGGATGGCCGCCCGGCTGACGTCGAATTCCTCGGCCAGTTCCCGCTCCGCCGGCAGCTTATCCCCGGCCTTGAACTGGCCCACAAGGATAGACTGTTTCAACTGAGCCGTGACATCTTCGGAGACCCTCGATTGTCTGACGGGTCTGAACCTGTGGTTTTCCATTTTTCTTGCTATGATACACCATCGAACCGGACAATGCAAATAAAATATTTGACCTTTAGACATTAATCCATTGAACCTTTAAAAAATCCGCACAGGATGCGTTTTGTCGCCCCTGGTTGTCACGCCTCCTTGTCATCCCCGGTTGTCGCCCCTCCTTGTCGCTTTGACAGGGAAATGAGAATGAGGGAAAATTTATATGCGGACCGGGCATAGCCCCGTCCCGTTTCAGCCGGCATCGGAAAGCTCCGGCAAACCGGCGTTCGCTCTTTGACAACTGAAGCTGCAACCGTGGCCTTAGAAGGGTCCTCTTCCGATTCGCGTTTTCTTCCCCATCTGCCCCGTTTCGCGTTTCGCGATTCGCGTTAGCACCCCCCCCCCCCCCCGAAACCGTGCACTTTCGTGCACTTTCGTAAACAGGATTATCTAAATGCCTTGCAAGAGAAGGGAATCCTCAGGAGGGGTGTGGAGACGGCCGGCGAGAAATGTGCACTTTAAGAGGGTAAAAGGAGCGTCAAAAGCGGTAAAACGTGCAAAAAAATGACTTTTTTGCGCTTGTTCGTGCACCCTTCCCTCCCTGACGGTCGAACGCGGCCGGGCGTATCTCGCGCAACCGGTCCCGCTTCCCGGCTGGCGCAAAAGCCCTGAGGCTGCCGGCGGCGCTATCGGTTGGCGGGGAGATCCTTCGCGACCTGGTAGTAGGTGAAGTTGAGAAGGTCCGCCACTACCGGACCGTCCTCGTGGACGTCGATGATGTTGATGCAGCCGTTCCCCTGGCCCAGCCTGAAAAGCTTGTGGAGTCTCATGCCGAGGAGGGCGAAGATCATGATCCTCAGGATCCCCGCGTGGGCGACGATGCCGATCCGCTGCCCGCCGTGCTCCGAGATGATCTGCTTGAGCCGTCCCATGCTCCGCTTTTGCGCGTTCCTGAATGATTCTCCCTGGGGCGGGGGGTGGGTTGCGGGGTCCTTGAGCCACAGGCGAAACGCCTCGGGGTAGCGCTCTTTGACCTCCCCGAAGCTCAAGCCCTCCCAGACCCCGAAGTCGACTTCGTCGAAGGCGGGCGCGACCTCGATGTCGATGCCCTGGCTCGCCGCGATGATCCTCCCGCTGTCGATGCTCCGTGAAAGGGTTGACGTATATATCCTGTCCAGGGTGAACGCGGAGAGAAAGGCCGCGGCCCCGTGCATCCGCAGGATGCCGGTCCGGGAAAGGGGTATATCGGTCCTCCCCTTATAGACGCTCTTCGTCTCTTCGTCCACCGTGTTCCCGTGCCGTATGAGGAAAAGTTTTGTCATGTGAGGTCCGTCTCCTTTAGTCAGTTGTGAGCGGGGAGGCGGGGTACCGCTCGCGGCTCCGCTGCTGGAGGGGGCGCTGAGCCCAACCTAGAACCATAAAAATGCGATTGCAAGAAAGAGCAGGTCGGCTATCTCGGCCGCCGCCCCGATGGTGTCCCCCGTGAGGCCGCCGAATTCCTTGTTGCAAAAAAAAGCCCAGAGCAGGCTGAACGCATAAAGGCAGATGCAGGGAAGAAAGAGGAAGTTTATGCCCGCCGTCATGGAGAGCGATGGGCAGAGCCACGTGCCGGCCAGCGCGGCGGCGGCGAGGAGGAGCCACGACAGCAGGTAGGTCCGTCCGTCCGTCCCTTCGATGAAGATCCTGCCGAGCCCGCCTGAGGCCGCGGGCCGTCCGTGGAACAGGGCGGGCATGATGGCCCATTTTGAAAAAAGCGGCATCAGGAAGAGGAGATACGCCGCGCCCCATGCGCCGTATTTTGCGAAGAGGGGGCTGATAAAAAGGTACTTCAGCAGGAGGGCCATCACGATGGCGGTCACGCCTATCGCCCCGGTTGCGCTGTCTTTCATGACGGAGAGCCGCTTTTGCCGGTCCTCCTCACGGTTGCCTGTCGATTTGACCGCGAGGGCGTCGAATGTGTCGGCGAGGGCGTCCAGGTGAAAACCGCCGTTGACGATGGTCAGCACGAAGAGCACCAGGCCGCCTGCGATGGCGGGGGGGAAGAAGCGGACCGCGATCAGGGCGGTAAATGCGCCTATCACCCCCTGCAAGGCCCCGGCAAGCGGAAAAAACGCGGCCGAGCGGGCCATATCGGCTTGCGTTACCTCGCCCTTTACGGACACGGGGATGATGGTGAGGAACTGGATTGCGAGCAGAAGGGACTTCACGCCCTCTTTTTCCTCCTTAAGTGTCATGCCGCCTGTTGTGCCCACCCGGCACTCTTCACTCGTCACTCGGCCACTCGTCACTCGGCACTCTTCACTCGGCACTCTCCACTCGTCCCTCGTGTACCACGTCCCGTGGGTCGATTGCAAGCCTTTTGTGGCTGCCGCCCGGGTGGGAGCGCGTGGAAAGCGGCGCGGTCTTTTTTGTTTCTTGCGGCTTGACGGCGCATTATGGTAGGATTACCGCATCTTGAGACCGGAGGTCTGTATGCCGAGAAGTACGTGGTTGAAAATAGTGTGTCTCTTTGCCGTTGCCCTTCTCTTTCTCTGCTCGGTGCTCGCGACGGACTCCCTTGCAAGGGTGGGCGGCGGCTTTTCCTCGGGCATGCGCGGCTCTCGCAGCTACAGCGCCCCTTCGAGCCCGATGGGGCCTTCCAGGTCCTCCCAGTCGCCTTACCAGCCGGGTAGCTCGTCTTACGGCGGCGGCGGTTTCTTCAGGAGCATGATGGGCGGCATGGCGGGCGGCTTTCTGGGCAGTATGCTGTTCCGGGGCCTCGGCTTCGGCGGAGGGGGCGGCATAGGCCTTTTTGAGATCATCCTCCTTGCCCTCATCCTCTATCTCGTCTACAGGTTCGTCAAGAAGAGAAGGGAACAGGCGGACGCCGGCGCGTATTACCAGTCGTCCTCGGCCGGGGCGCCGGTCTATGAGCAATACCCTCAGCCTGTGTACGGGCAGCAAATGGACACGGAGACGGGACTGCGCTGTATACGCCAGACCGACCGTACCTTCGACGAAGCGCGGTTCGGGGAGACGTGCATGGACGCCTTTTTCAAGATACAGGGCGCGTGGGCGAACCGGGATATGTCCTTGGTCAGGGAGATGCTCACCGATGAGATGCGGCGCACCCTGCAGAAGGACGCGGAAAAGCTGAAGCGGGAGAAGAAGATCAACAAGCTCGACAATATCGCCGTCAGATCGACGGACATCAGTGAGGCCTGGCAGGAATCCGGCCAGGACTATATCACCGTCCGCTTCTATGCGAACCTGCTCGATTACACCGTGGACGAAGCCACGGGGCGGGTCGTTGGGGGCAGCAAGACCGACCCTGTCAAGTTCGAGGAGTACTGGACGTTCACGCGGCCTGTTGGTGCCAATCCGTGGCAGCTCTCGGCAATCACGCAGCCGCAATGAGGGAGAGGGCGAAAGAGACGACGGACGGAAACATGAAAAAAAACAACATGTAGTAAAAAACAGCTTGACAAACTGCAATGCGTAGTGATAACAACAGATATGCTAATATGGTTGTTTCACCGAACGAGCGGCCTCGTTCTCATAGTCCTTCTCGGAATGAAGATTTTTTCGAGTTACTTCCTTTATACGAAGGACAAAAAACCGGATTGGGCCCTCGGTATCCATAGGAACCCCGTCGTCGACATCCTCATACTGGTGCTCTTTACCTTCCATAGCCTTTACGGGTTGAGAACGATCGCTATCGATCTCGGGTACAAGAAGGAGAAGCAGCTTTTCTGGTTGTCGAACGTGCTGGGCTGCGTGATAGCCGCGACCTTGGTCTTTATCTACACCAGAGTAGCGTGACATGATCCATCACGATGTGATCGTTGTCGGGGGCGGTCTGGCGGGGTTGCGGGCAGCGGTGGGCCTATGCGACAAGTACGACGTCGCCCTCGTCTCGAAGGTACATCCCATCAGGTCCCATTCCATCGCCGCTCAGGGGGGCATCAACGCTGCCCTGGGCAACAACCCTGACGCCGCGGACGACACGTGGGAAAAACACACGTTCGACACGATCAAGGGGAGCGATTACCTCGCCGACCAGGACGCAGTGGAGATCATGTGCAAGGAGGCGATCAACGTCGTCTACGAGATGGAGCACTGGGGGTGCCCCTTCAGCAGGTTCCCCGATGGTACGATCTGCCAGCGCCCCTTCGGCGGTGCCGGTTTCCCGAGGACCTGCTTTTCGACGGACCTGACCGGACACGTACTCCTCAACACGCTCTATGAGAGGGCCGTTGCCAAGGGCGTGACGATCTACAGCGAATACATTGTGACGGCCCTGGCCGTGGAGGACGGGGCCTGCCACGGGGTTGTCCTGATCGACCAGATAAACGGGACGATCATCCCCCTCCTGGCGAAGGCAACTCTTTTTGCCACCGGCGGCTACGGCCGCATCTATTTCCACTCCACCAACGCCCTCATCAATAACGGCAGCGGCATCGGCATGGCCTATGCAGCCGGCGTGCCGATGAAAGACATGGAGTTCGTCCAGTTCCATCCCACCACGCTCCTTGGCACGAACATCCTCATGACGGAAGCCTGCCGGGGGGAAGGCGGCTACCTCGTCAACAATAAAGGCGAGCGCTTCATGCAGCGGTACGTACCGAAGGCCATGGAGCTGGCGCCCCGCGACATCGTTTCGAGAAGCATACAGACGGAGATCGAGACCGGCAACGCCTTCGAGAACGAGCTGGGCAAATACGTCCACCTCGATCTGAGGCACCTCGGAGCGAAGATGATCCTCGAGAGACTCCCGGGCATAAGGCGCATATCCATCGACTTTGCCGGCGTCGACCCCATCAATGAGCCGATCCCCATCATGCCGTGCCAGCACTATTCCATGGGAGGGATCGACACGAACGCCCGGGGTGAGACGGCGCTGAAGGGCTTCTACGCTGCGGGCGAATGCGCCTGCGTGAGCGTCCACGGCGGCAACAGGCTCGGTGGGAACTCCCTTCTCGACACGATCGTCTTCGGGAAGATCTGCGCCGGGAGTATCGACGACTACCTGAGCGGCCGGCCGGTGACGTCCGCCGAAAGGGTGGTGGAGGCCAAGAAGGAGGAGATGGAGCGGAAGATCCGGAAATTGTCGGCAGAAGGGAGCGAGAGGCCTTTCAAGGTCCTCGATGACCTGAGAAAGACGATGGACGAATACGTCGGGATTTTCAGGACGAAGGGAGAGCTCGAAACGGGCCTCGAGAAGATCATTGCGATCAGGGAGAGGTACAAATCGGTGCGGGTCTCGTCGTCCGCCCTCCATATGAACTACGAGCTTATCGGCGCTCTGGAGCTGGAGTCGATGATCGACGTGGCCCATGCCACGACTCTCGGCGCCTTCCTCCGTGAGGAGAGCAGGGGCGCCCATTTCAGGCGTGATTTTACGAAGAGGAACGACCAGGATTGGCTCAAGCACACCCTTGTCGCGAAGGACGGAAGCGGCGAGCCCTCCGTCTCTTACAGGCCGCCCGTGATCACCAGATACCAGCCGATGGAGAGGGTCTATTGACGGACGATATCTATACCTTCAAGGTACTGCGGTATGATGCAAAGGAGCCGGGGAAAAAGCGGCCTTCTCGTCCTATCGCGTCCGGGTGATCCCCGGTCTCACCGTGCTCACGGTGCTCATGAGGATCAGGGACGAGCTGGACGGGACCCTCGCTTTCAGGTCCTCGTGCAGGGCGGCCACGTGCGGCTCCTGCGCGATGGTCATCAACGGCAAGCTCGATCTCGCGTGCAGGACGCAGGTGACCTCCTGTAACTCGAAGACGATCATCCTGGAGCCCCTCCCGAATTTCGACATCATCAAGGACCTTGTGGTCGATCTGACGCCCTTCTGGAAGATGTATGAACGGGTCAAGCCTTATCTCATCAGGCGCAGCCCGGACCCGGAGAAGGAGATCGCCCAGAGCGCGGAAGACAGGAAGCGGATCGACCAGTTCGTCAACTGCATACTCTGCGCCTGCTGTTACGGCGCATGTGAGGCGCTGAGGCGGGAGCCTGACTATATGGGACCGGCGGCCCTCGCAAAGCTTCAAAGGTTCATGCTCGATTCCAGGGATGAAAGACCCGACAGCTTCTTAGAGTCGATGAATAACGAACGGGGCGTCTGGGGTTGCGACACGCTCCTTCGCTGTATCGACGCGTGTCCGAAAGAAGTGAGGCCGACGGACGCGATCGTGGGACTCAGGCAGACGCTGGTGAAATACCGGCTGAAGCGCGCCTTCGGGGTGGGCACGTGAAGATTGATTATTCCGTCATCACCCGCAGGACCTTTCTCAACACCCTTTTCGGCACCTGGTTCGCCTCCTTCGCCTTCGGCAGCTTCTACACCCTCTACAGGTTCGCCTTCCCGACCCTCGGGAAGGAGCCCGACTTCGTCGTCCTGAAGCCGGAAGACTTTTTTTCCATACCCGCCAATTCCACCAAGGCCTTTGCATGGGGGGGGAAGGTCGGCCTCTTCTTCAAGACGGCCGATAACAGGATGGTGGCGCTGAAAGGCGTCTGCTCGCATATGGAGTGCAACATCGTTTACAAGCCCGAGGACAGGCGGTTCTACTGTCCTTGCCACAAGGGCTGGTTCGACGAGAACGGCAAGAATGTGCAAGGCCCGCCCCCGAAGCCCCTCGAATTCTTCGAGTACAGGGTTGAGGACCGGAAGCTGATCGTTTTCAGGAAAGGGGTCAAGGTTGAACTTCCCAAGGCTTAGAGGCTGGTTCGGAGAGCGCTACGACGTGACCGACGTGGCTGCCGCGGTAAGAAAGAAGTCCGTACCCGTCCATAGCAAGGAGCTATGGTACTATACGGGGGGCATCGTCCTTTTTCTCTTTATTATCCAGGTTTTCTCAGGGGCTCGCCCTCGCCTTCTACTATATCCCCTACTTCGAGGCAGCCCACAAGAGCGTCATCGATATCGTGACGAAGCTGAACATGGGGTGGTTTTTCCGCTCCCTCCACCACTGGGGGGCCCAGTTGATGATTCTCGTCATGTTCGTCCATGTCTTCGCCACGCTCCTTCTGAAGTCGTACAGAAAGCCCAGGGAGCTCCAGTGGGTGTCGGGGTTCTTCCTCCTCGGCATCTCCATCTTTTTCGGCCTCTCGGGGTATTTCCTCCTGTGGGATGAGAGGGCTTTTGCCGCGGTCCGCGTCGCCACGGGCGGCGCGGGGAACCTCCCCATTTTCGGCGCCTGGATCAAGGCATTCCTCAGGGGCGGCATCGATGTGACGGGAGAGACGCTCACCCGTTTCTACGCCTTTCACGTCTCGTTCCTCCCGCTGCTCACCCTGGCCGTCCTCGGCGCCCACCTTCTTCTCGTCCAGTTCCACGGTATGAGCGTGCCCCTGTCGCAAAAGGGGAAGGACCAGAAACAGATTCCCTTCTTTCCCAACGCGTTCTACCGCGACCTCATGATCTGGCTTGTCGTGCTCGGCATAGTCGTCACTCTTGCCACGCTCCTGCCCCCCGATATCGCAAAAAAGGCCGATCCCCTGGCGCCTCCACCCGAAAACGTGAAGCCGGAGTGGTATTTCCTGTTCCTTTTTCAGACGCTGAAACTCTTCCCCGGCACACTGGCCGGCATGAACGGGGAGACGATTGCCATCGTCCTGATAAGCCTCGCAATTATCTTCCTCTTCCTCGTGCCCTTTTTCGACAAAAAATCAAGCTCGGGGGAGAGGAGCCCCCTGTTTACCTGCATCGGCGTGGGCTACCTCCTCTATTTCGTCGTCATGACGATAGTGGGCTATTTCACCTAAAAAAGGAGCGGCGCGTGAACAAATTTCTCCTCATCCTCACGTTCCTTCTCGGTCCCAGCCGGGCCGTGCTCGCCGAGGAGAAGATCGCTCTCATTCCCCCCTCCGCATACGACCGGGCCTCCATCTACCTGAACCTCGCCCTTTTCTGGGTTGTCCTCATCGTGCTCATCGTGCTCATCAAGCTGAAGCTGCGCGAGATAGAACGCGTACAGGCCCTGGACGCGGGACGTGACGATGAGCATGTACCGATGCTGGATTAGACTTTTTCTTCCGGCTCTTTCTCACGGGAACGGAGTATGCCGGAAGATCGCAATAAATCGGGCTTTTGCAGGACCGAAAGTCGGCAGCAAACCCGCGCGAGCAATAGCGTGGTAAAAAAAGGGGGTACTCTTATGTCCGCTGACGCGACCGCAAAACTCAGCAAGAACACGAAGATGGCCATGATCTCCCAGTTCCTCGGTTTCGGGCTCGATGCTTACGACATGGCGCTCGTCCTGGTGATGGCGCCTATCCTCGTCAAGGTCTTCGCCTCCCCCAAGGGGAGCGAGGCATGGCAGTATATCACCGTCGTCTTCACCTATTCCATCACTATGGCGGCCAGACCCGTGGGGTCCGCAATCTTCGGCCACTACGCCGATAAGATAGGCCGCCGCCGCCTGCTTGTTCTGACTATCGCAGGAGTGGGCCTCATGTCGGGCGTCGCCGGGTTCCTTCCCACGTACCAGCAGGTGGGCGTCTGGTCGTACGTCCTGTTCTGCGCGATCAGGTTCGTCATGGGCTGTTTCTTCGGGGGTGAATACGCGGTGGGACACACCTTCGCCATCGAACATGCCCCGGCTCACAGACGCGGCGCCATCGGGGGGTTTGTCCAGTCTGGTTTCCCCCTGGGCTACGTCTTTGCCTCCCTCGTATTTGCCGCCATTATCGCCATCGTGGGAAAGGCGGCCATGTCCGCCTACGGCTGGCGCATTGCCTTTATGACGGGGATACTGCCCGTGCTGCTCGCCCTTTACATCAGGCGCATGCTGCCGGAGTCGCCCGAGTTTGAACAGGCGAAGAAGAGGGGCGACGTGGAGAAGGCCCCCTTCTGGAGTCTCTTCAAGCCTCCGGCATTGTGGGACTTCCTCCAGGTCTTCGCGTTCATGACGGGTCTTTTTCTCACCGATTATTCGGTCTACGGGTTTCTACCGAACCTCCTCACGCTCGGCGGCAGGGGTTTCGATCCGACCACGTACAGCCTCATCTACGGCTTCGCCCTCTTCATGGCTTTCCTGGGCTACAATCTCTATGGCTGGCTCTCCGATATTACGGGAAGAAAACCGCTCACTATGTGGTACTGCGCCTTTCTCGTGCTCTTTGGCATCCCCGTCTACTACGTGCTCTACCATGCGGCCGTTGCGCGGAACCTCGTCTTCGCCATCCTGGGGACCGTGATGGCGGCGATGCTCAAGCTTGCCTGGGGAATGGTGCCTGCCTACCTCGCGGAGCGGTTTCCCACGAGGAGGCGTGCCGTCGGCGTCGGTTTCGGTTACTCAGCCGGCGCCCTGATCGGCGCGGGGTTCAGCCTCTATGTCTGGTGGGCCCACAACATCTCTTTTATCAGCGCGATAGAAGGGAAGGATATGTGGCTCTCCCCCGCGGTGGTACTGACCATCGGCTCGATCATCACCTTTGCCAGTCTCCTCTATAGTCCGGAGACAAAGGGGATCGCCCTCTCGGACGTGGGAGCCGGCCCCAAGGTGAAGAAGCCGGCGCCGGCCGGAGAGGTCGAGCTGGCCCCATAGATGGATGAGGGCCTGCCGGCCCTTGACGTGGACCAACGGCCCTTATGAGACGTGAGCCGCTTTGAGGATGTGCCTCGAGGCGGCTCACGTCATCAGTTTTTTGAAGATCAGGGCCGCTTTTCACGACGCTGTTTTCGACATACTGACTTGACAATCTGCTTTTGACCCTTAAGTTTTAATTGAGAAGAGAGGGGCAATCGGTCCGAAAGCGCCTCACATAAGAAGCGTGGGAGAAGCGGCTGCCATGGCCTTGATGAAAGAGTTCAGACTCAATCGCGTGAAAAGGGAAAAGGCGGTCGCGGAGCAGGCGCCCGACGTGAAGGAGTGCGTCTACTGCTACACCAGGATACCGGCGAAAGCAACCCGCTGCCCCAACTGTACCTCGGAGTTGGGCAACGGGGTCGCCCCTTGAGCGTGCCGGCTAATCCCTGCCGAACACCTTCTTCAGAAGGTCCGTCGTCCGGGCCGCGGGGTTCATCCTGATCTTCTTTTCCTCTTGCCCCAGCATGACGAAGAGGCCGTCCAGAGCCTTTGTGGTCACGTAGTGATTGAGGTCGAGGGATTGGGGCTTTGCGAAGGGGACCGCGGGAACCTTGTCCATCATGGCGTTATAGGAGTGGGTCACCCCTACCTGGTTCATGCTCTCGGCGACACCGGGCTTGAACTCATCGTACAGCTTCGCGGAGGTTTTTGATTTGAAGTAGTCTGTTGCCGCCGTGTCGCCACCGGACAGGATCTTCCGCGCGTCCGCGACACTCATCTCCTTTACCGCGCTCACAAAATAGGAGATAGCCTTCGGGGCGGCCTTCTCGGCCGCACGGTTCATGCTGAGGACGAACGCATCGACCTGCTTCTGGTAACCCAGCTTCCCGACCATATCCGCCGCTTTCTGAATATTATCGGGCAGCGGTATCTTGATGGCCGGATTACCAAAGTAGCCGTTTGGTTTGGATACGAGACCGACGGCATTTTTGGTCCCGACGGAGAGGGCGTCTTTCAGGCCTGAGACGATGGTGCGGTCATCGAGGCCCGCGCCTGCCGCCAGGTTTGTCGACGATCCATCCGATCCCGGAAGTTGGGGCAAGCCCTTTTTCAGCGCGTCGCCGAGGAGATCGGCCGAACAGAGAAGGGCCGATGAAATTGCGAGGAACCACGCAGCCGTTATCAAGACAGGAAATAGCCGTTTCATCACGCCTCCTTGAGAAGGAACGGTTTTGTTTCTGCGCGTCTCGATGACGATGCGCCTACAGGATGTGAGCTCTCATTACATCGTAGTCACTGCATAAACGTGATGTCAACCACCTCAGGCCCCGGGCCCGTCATTCTTCTTTCTTTAGCCGGCGCGCGCCACCTTGATCGTCCGGTGTTCGTGCAGGTTGGGCAAAAAAGCGGTCAGCAGGCCGATGGCCGGCAGATAGGCGCACACTTTGTAGACAACGTCGATGCTCGTCAGGTCGGCAAGCCTGCCGAACAGAGCGGCCCCCAGACCGGCTACCCCGAAGGCCAGTCCGAAGAAGAGGCCGGAGATCATACCCACTCTCCCCGGCAGCAGCTCCTGGGCATACACCACGATAGCCGAAAACGCCGATGCCAGCACCAGGCCGATGACGACGGTGAGGACGGTGGTCCAGAACAGATTGGCGTGCGGCAGCGCCAGCGTGAAGGGCAACACGCCGAGGATCGAAACCCAGATTACGTACTTGCGGCCGATGCGGTCGCCAAGCGGCCCGCCAACAAACGTCCCTACGGCGACGGAGGCGAGAAAGAGGAAGAGGTGGATCTGGGCGTCGTGCACCGAGACCTGGAATCTGCTGATCAAGTAGAAGATAAGGTAGTTATTGATGCTGGACAGGTAGAAGTATTTGGAGAAGATCAGCGCCACCAGAATCCCGATCGACACCCTGACTTTTCCGGGCGATAAAGGCGACCCGGCGGCATGGACCGGGACGGGATCGGTCTTGGGCGCGAGGCGGGCCCTGTACCAGAAGCTTACCGGAATGAGCAGGATGATCGTCAGCAGGGCGATAACCGAGAACCACGCGATGCTCGATTGTCCTCTCGACAAAACGACGTACGCGACCATCAGCGGCCCACCGGCCATGCCGACGTTTCCGCCGACCTGGAACAGCGACTGGGCCAGTCCGTACCGGCCTCCGGAGGCCATTCGGGCCACCTTGGACGACTCCGGGTGAAACACGGAAGAGCCCACGCCCACCAATGCCGCCGCAAAAATAACCGCATGAAAACTCTGCGCGGCGGAAAGCAACAACAGACCGATGAGGGTCGAGCAGAGCCCTATCGGCAGCGAAAAAGGTCTGGGATGCCGGTCCGTATAATGACCCACGATCGGCTGCAGCAGGGAGGCCGTCAACTGGTATGTCAGAGCCATCAGTCCTATCTGTCCGAAGCTCAGGTGGAGCAGGCTCTTGAACATCGGGTAGATCGACGGCAGCAGAGACGCCATCATGTCGTTCAGCAGGTGGCATACCGCGACCGACGTCAGGATGAAATAGACCGTGCGCTGTCGTCTATAAACCGCTCTGTATGGCAATGGCGGTGCCTCCGTTGGCGCTTTTTATCCCACCGTGCGGACGTGCCGTGCCTTGTCCCCGTTGGACTACGGCCGTGGGCATAAGAAAGACCTGATTTCCCCGGAAGGCCCATGGCGGCAGCGCACAGAATTGGAGTCTACTAAAATTGTGCCGATAGGGTCAACAGGAAAGATAACGGACGAGCGGGCAGAGTGACGGGTACAGGGTGACGAGTAGCTCTTCTTTTCGGCACGGTGAGCCCGCGCCCCTTTGACGCGCCCTTCCGGCGGGCATATAATTAGTCATAGGTGAGGGGCTGCGGGAGGGCGCCATGAAGATTTTCCTGATCGTTCTGCTTTGTCTGGCTGTTACCGTTCCATACGCGTATGGAAGAGGAGGCCACGGTGGCGGCGGGCACGGAGGCGGCGGTCGTGGAGGCGGACACGTCGGTGCGTCTTCGGGACATGCCTCTTTTGGGGGATCTCATGGGTTCTCGGGCGGTCGTCCAGGTGGCGGATTTCATGGAGGCGGCGCAGGTCGTTGGTATGGCGGATACGCTCGCGGAGGCCACTATTATGGAGGCCACTATTATGGAGGCTACAGCAGGTACTATTACAGGGGGTTTGCGCCAAGGGGGGCCATATTCGGGGCTTTTCTGGGCGGAATAGTTATCGGAGGCATCTACAGTCCATTCTGGTGGCCTTATTACGCCGTTCCGGTGGCTCCAGACTATTATGATCCGTACTATCAATATCCATATCCTGCACCTCCCTATGTCATTGAGGTTCCCCCGGCCGAGGCTACTACCGCCTATCAGGAAGGAACTCCACCGGCGACAACGCCGGCGAACCAATGTTATGCGCCCAAAAGCGATCCGAATGGGAATGTGATCAAAGACAATGGCGGCAACATGACTCCTGACTTTTCCAAGCCGGTGCCGTGTCCTCCGCAACAATAGCATTTACTCCATAGGTTGACCGGCAAAGAAGAAACAGAAGCAAGGTGAGTGAATGAAAAAATTGGTGGAGCTGAAGGGGATCGAACCCTCGGCCTCATGACTGCCAGTCATGCGCTCTCCCAGCTGAGCTACAGCCCCACGTTGGGTTTAGTATAACATAGAGACCGGAATTGTCAATAAGTGTGCGAGAGAGGAGCCGGCGCGGCCGGTCGCGGAAAAGTGCGTGGGTTGTGCTCCGGCGGGACCGTGAATATAATTAAACATGGGGAAAAGGGCTGCGTGGCAAGCCGCGACCTATCACGAATGCGGCACCTCTAGGACATGGAGGCAATCATGGCGAAAGATTGGCTGGCAAATGCGTATGAAGGCATGTCGAGACGGCAGTTCCTCGCGCGGATGACGGCGGCGGGCATCGGCCTCGCCGGCTACGCGGCGGCGTCGGGTTCCGTGGCGGGAGAGATCATCACGACCCCCGCGAGGGGCCTTAAGGTGGCTGATTTCACGGTCTCCTCGGCAGGATTCCAGGTCCCCGGCTATGAGGCCCACCCGTCCGCCCCCGGCAAGCACCCCGTTGTCCTGGTGGTCCCCGAGATCTTCGGGATGCACGAGCACATCAAGGACGTGGTCCGGCGTTTCGCGAAAGAAGGATTTTTCGCTCTCACCTTCGAGCCTTACGCGCGGGAGGGCGGGGTGCAGCACCTGACCGATATGGTGGACGTGCTGAAGGTGGCCGATAAGGTGCCGGATGCGCAGGTGATGGGGGACCTCGACGCCGTTGCCGCTTACGCCGGACAAAGCAAGGCGGCCAGGGCCGACCGAATGGGTGTCACCGGATTCTGCCGAGGCGGTCTTTACACCCTTCTTTATGCCGCCCGAAGCACGGAGATCAAGGCTGCGGTCGCATGGTACGGTCCGATCAAGCCGGCCAAGTCACCGGCGATCAGGACCGCCGGGCCCCTCGACCTTGTCGCGCAGATAAACGCACCGGTCCTCGGGCTTTACGGCGGGGCGGATCTCGGTATTCCCGTAAAGGATGCGAAAGAGATGGAAGCGGCCCTTATCGCGGCCGGCAAGACAGCGGAGTTTATTATTTACCCGGGGGCGCCGCATGCATTCTTCGCGGACTACCGGCCGAGCTACCGGGAGGACGCGGCGAAGGATGCCTGGGGTCGATGTATCGCGTGGTTCAGGAAATACCTGAGCCGATAGCACGCCTTTCTTTCGCTTTTGTGTCTCCTACAAATACTTTCGCAGCCACTGGGGAGTATAGTGGCGCTGGTCGTTGTAGACCGCTCCAATGATCTTGCCGCCCCCTCGGACAACCCTCTCCTTTACGTTCACCGCCGCCGGCCATCGGGTCTTCTCTGCCCTCACGACGAGAACAACCCCGTCACACCTTTCGAGGAGGGAAAACCCCATGTGAGAAACCGCGGCCGGCGGGGCGTCGATCAGGATCAGGCTGAACCGCTCCCTCAACCGCTCCCACAACCCATCGTCATGGGACATATCGAGGAGGGCGAGGATAGGGTCGGACTTTGGGGAGAAGGTGCTTACCGTAAGATTCCCCTGTTCCGTCTGGCAGAATGCCTTATCGAACGGTGCCGCCTGGATGTTGAGCGTTTCCATGTGATACTGGAATGTGGCATCGAGGGTCACGTCACTATATGAAGGCCCGGGGTTGAGATCGAGAAGGAGCACCGACTCTTCCACCCTTGCGGCTGCTGCGCCGGCAAGATGGTGCACTATCGTCGAGCAGCCTTCTCCTGCTTGCGTCCCGATGAATTGCACGACCCGGCTTGTCTTCCTGCCGAGAGCGGTATTCATCGCCTGGTAAAGGCCCATCATCTCCATGTCGGTCTTCCGGCTCGGAAGCTGGGATGGAGGGATTACGGGCGTCCTGGCAGTCTCCAGTAGTTCCCGCTCACGGCTTGCATTTTCAAGCACTTCATACAGTTTGCTCATTGCTGGACCTCCATTATTTCACGTTTGACGTCCGGAAAAAATATCTCCTGTCCTTCGAGAATCAAGCTCAGGTTCTTGATATGCGGGTTACTCTTCTGTATCTTGGCAAGAAGGAAATCGATCCGCCTGGATTCTCGCGGTCCGTAAACATCGTGGATCAGATCGATCACCGTGTCGCCTTTCTTGACGATCCTGACCGCTCCGCCCGTCGCTTTGCTATTTGGGCCGACCCTTTCCTGCCTGACAACGCTCACCGACTCCGCACCGTCCTTTGGGGGGGATAGAGGCGGCGCCGGCGCTTGAATGGCGGCAGCGGAAAAGACCGGTTGCCGCTCCTGCGTGCTGAAGACAACAAGAGGGGAGGGGTCCAGCATAAGGGCGCCGGCAATACATAATACTGCCGCGGCCGCCGCGGCGGCGACGAGTCCCAGCTTTCCGAAGACCGGTCGCCTCCTTCCTTCCATATCTTTGATGACTTCCAGGGCTATCGCGGCATCGATGTGCGTCTTCTGATAACCGTACCCTGTGGCCAGGGCGTTGTCGCAAAGAATGTTGATGTTCCTGGGTATGCCTCCGGCCCGCTTCACGAGGATCTGAAGGGCCGCTTTCCTGAAAATGGCGGTGTCGGCTGCCCCGGCTTTCGAGAGCCGGTATTCTATGTACTTGACGCTCTCTTTCTTTGTAAGGGGGGAAATGACCGAGCGTATGGCCCTCCGCTGCCTCAGCGGGGCAAGGGAGGGCGTCTTGAGCAGGTCCTCGAGCTCCGGCTGGCCGGCAAGAACGATCTGCAGCAGCTTGTCCTCGGTCGTTTCGAAGTTTGAGAGCATCCTCAAGCTTTCCAATGTCTTGATGGGCATATTCTGCGCCTCGTCGATCACCAGCACGACGGTACAGCCTCTGCTGTACTGATCGGCAAGCGCGAGATAGAGCATTTCCGTCATATGAGGGACGTCGTCCGGCGTCGGCGCCACATCGAATTCGCGGCAGAGATTGGCAACGAGCGTGGAAAAGGGCACTGCCGGATCGAAGACGTAAATGACCTTGAACCGGGCCGGGTCCGATTGTCTCAGGAAGGTGCGGAGGATCGTGGTCTTACCGGCACCGACGGGTCCGGTGATCGTCACGAACCCTTTTCTCTCTTTCACGCCGTAGATAATGGCCGCCAGCGCCTGTTTATGGCTCTCGCTCAAGAAGAGGAATTCAGGGTCCGGCGTGACGTGAAACGGTTCCTTGGCAAGGTGATAGAATTTGAGGTACATGTTAGTACGCCGGTGCCGCATACGCGGGGTAGACATACGTCGGCGTGGGGATCACCTGCGGCAGCGGGAACGGGATCATGCGACGTATGTACATATCCACGAAGAGGTCGACTTCGGCGATCTTCGAGCGCGGCACGTAGACGATGTCGAAAGGCATCAGCCGTATGTCCTGGCTCGGGTCGATATTATGCCGGAAGTTCTTGATATTTATGATGGTGACTTGCGGTTTTTCCTGGGTCCTCCTTATCACGAGTACCTCGGTCAGGCGCGAGGTATCGCGAAAGCCGCCGCATTGGTCTATCGCCTGAAGGGCGGTCACGGGTCCCATGAGAGGGACGAGGCCCGGCCTGAAGACCTCTCCGTCGACGAATACCTTCTGCGCGTTGAAGCCGCGCACGATCACCGTTACCTCGGGTCTCTTCAGCTCGGTCGCGTACTTCTTGCTAAGAATGTCCTCGAGTTCCTGCGTGGTGAGCCCTGCCGCCATTACCTGCTTGGCGAGGGGCACGGAGATGCGTCCGTCCGGTCTTACGGGAAGTCGCTCGTTCAGCTCGGGGTTGTAGGCAAACTTGATATCGAGCTCATCGCCCACCCCGATCCTGTACTCCCTTTCCGGCTGGGCGGAGATCCTTGCCTCCTGGTCAAGCACTTGATGATCGACCGTATTGATCGCGACAGGGCCGCAGGCGATCGGTACAAACGCGATTATGAGCAGACATAATAATCTTTTCACGTTATACCTCCTATCCTTTTTTGTGTTCGAGCGCTGCGAGAAGGGGGACGCTCAGTTTTCTTTCAACGGACTCCGGCGTCGAAAAGGTCTGCGGGACGGATTCAAAAATGAAGGCGACGCCAAGACCGAGGGCCAGGGACATAAGGAGCCCTACGCTCAAGACCCTTGTCCTCTTCTTCCCGTCGGGTACCGCGGGGACCGACGGCCGCTGCACGATGGTGATATTCGTCATTCTCCGCTCATCCATGTTCTCGGAGATCCGGGCCTCCTCAACCTTTTTAAGGTATATCGAATAGTTGGCCTCATTCGCGGCAACCTCCCGTTTGAGGTCTTCCAGCTGCACACTGTTCCTGCCGAAGGTCAGGGTCCGGCCATCGACCTCCTGCATCTGCCTTCTCAGGGCCTCGATTTTGAGCTGGAGCGGCCTTATCTCCGACTCTACCTTGAAGCACTCCGTATTGCGCATATTGTCTTCTTGCTCTCTCAGCTGTTTCTCCACCAGTCTGATGTCGTCCCTGACGGTGACCAAAGACGGGCTCTCATCTTTGTACTTCGCGGTGAGCTCCTGTTCCTTTCTGCGGAGCAGGTTGAGCTGGTTTCTCAGCTCGCTGCTGGCGGTGAAGTAGACACCCGGCCTGCCTTTGAGGAACGCGAGTTTCTCCTGCAGTTCGGCCAGCCTGCTCGTGTCCTGCGTGAGCGTCGACTCCAGGTCGGAGCGCTTGGTGACCAGCAGATCTCCTTGTTCTTCGCTCGCGATCTGGTGATCCTGTCTGAACTTGCCCAAGGCACGCTGCGCACGCTGCAGTTTCTCCTCGTACGACTTGAGCTGTTCCCCCAGGAACCCTGAGTTGGTGGTACTGAACACCTGAACGTGACGCTCTTTCAGCCCCTCGAGAAGGACCGACAATGCCTTTGCCGCTATTTGGGGGTTCTCGTGATGGAAATTGACCTCGATCAGATTGCTCCCGGCGACTTTTTGCACCTTCAGGTCCTTGCTGAGATCTATAGCGGCCAGCTCCTGCGCCGCATTTGGCGGGAGATTCCTTCCCGCGAGCCGGGGGTAAAGACTGTCGACGCCTATCACGTTGACCACTTTCCTGGTCAGCTCCCGTCCCGTGATCAACTGCATCTCGGTATTGATAATCGTCTCCGGCGTCGGCCCCGGCAGCCTCATGTCCCCAACCTCGGAAATAGGGGTAGATTCCCTTCCGGGATTGACCATGATGACCGCCTTTGCGACGTACGGCTTTGGGATTGCTTCCGAGACGCCGAACGATGCCGCGGCTGCCAGGCAGATGATGATCACGATCTTCCATTTGTGTTTAAAGATCAGGTTGAGCACGCCCTTTATCCCGAGACTTTGTTCCACGTCATCCTCCTTCAATAGGCTTCGCGGGTTTCGATGCGAGCCCTCTTCGTGACCCTGGATTTTTCATCACCTTTTCCCTTTAGTGCCTCGGCAGCCATATGATATCCGATGCCCCCCCGATCATGCGGAGCCAGCCTATGATCTGGGCAAGGGCCGTCAGTAGAAAGGTAGTTATGATGCCGATGAACCGATTCCGCGTTTTGTGCAGCAGCCCGTATGCGGCCACACCGACCGCGAGTGCCTGGAACCACAGAAAGACCCTATAGAAACCCGGGCCCTCGTAAAGAAGGGCGCAGGCTGCCATGGCGCCAAGCATGAAGAAAGGAAACGTTAGTCTCATCCCCTTATGGCTTATAAGGAAAAAGGAAAAGAGGCCAAACCGGAAAGGGTTCATGCATCCCATATTCCGCCGCAGGGCCGCGAGCGTCCTGGCCGTGATCCTTACCTGGCGCCTGTACTCGCCGTAGGCCCCTTGTGCCGATTGCTCATGGCAAACAAGACCCGGATTCATCACTACCCTTTTACCCGCCTTCAGGACGTTCAGCGGGATGACGAGATCGTTGATATCGTCATCTCTCAAAGGCCGGAGAAGGATCTTACGGACTGCAAAAATGGCGCCGTCAGCCCCCACGCAGGAGCCTGCGAGGCTTTCCCGGTACTTCATCCATCGCTCGAATCGGGAGTAGAGCCCTGTCGCGGCGCTCCCGTTTTCCGGGTCCACGTAGTCCGTCCATCCCGTGACGGCCCCGACCATCGGATCCTTGAAGCCCCTGGCCACGGTTTCGAGGGCGTTGGGAGGGAACATGGAATTTGCGTCGGTAAAAACGATTATCTCACCGCGGGCAGGAGGGAACGACCCTGTTGAGGCACGCTGTCTTGCCGAGGCGAGGGAAGACGGCCAGGCTGACGCGGCGGTCCTTTACAGAGGAGACGATCCCATCGGTCCTGTCTGTCGACCCGTCGGAGGCAACTATGATGTCGACCGCGCCCTCCGGGTAGTCGAGGTCGAGACAGTTACGCACTTTTTGGGCTATCACCGCCTCTTCATTGTGGGCAGAGACTATCACCGTGACTACCGGTCGCATCTCCCCCTCTTCCCACGGACGACGTTTGAGGCGGGAGATGACGAGGAGGACCGCCGGATATACCACGAAGGAGTAAGCGGCCAGGAAGATGAGTATGAAGAAGAGGATTTCCATGTGTCTTAACAATAGGGGAGATTGAGGGCGTCAATCTCATCGGCATTGTAGCGGGGCGAGAATTCGCGCAAGAGACCCCGCAGCTCGGGCTCTACTTCTCTTAAAAACCCGCGTACATGGAGCAGTCCGATCTCACCTCTCCCGACCCTCAAGGACCGGAAGACACCCGCCCGCTCCAGTTGTTCCTTTCTTGTCAAAAGCCCCGGATAACCGTCAAAATGATATCCCATCCCCCTTATCTCCCTGAGACGACGGTGAGGGAAGATGAGGGCGAAGTCGTGAATTATGACCCACGTGCGGATCTCCGGCCGGGATGACGGGATTGCGATGAAATAGGGGGTCCGGGGGCGCATTACCCTGGTGGAGACTATCTCTTGATTGCCGTCCCATCCGATAACCGGGACCTCCTTGATGCCGGGGAGAAAAAGGTTAGGGAACGCGGTCCTTTCCTGCAGGTGATGGAGCAGGCTATGAATGTGTGTTTCCATCATGAGTATATACGTGCCGTCACGCTCCGCTGCACGGCCAAAAGGAGTATCATGGCCGAAGGGCGTGAGCGATTTATGGTGGTCGCGGAGAAAGAATTCCGCGTCCTTGCCCCAACCGGCGACGGAACTCGTGGGATGAAGGCTCCTGGCTACGCCCTCCCATCTTCTGAAAGTTTCGGATATCACCCCCATTTGAGACGGTGTCTTTCTCACATCGAAGGCGGCGCCGCTGTCCAGGTAATTTCCATCGATCCGGTCGTAGAGAAAGTGGGCATGAATATCGACCCCGCCGGGCCCACCGCTTCCATCAGGGCCCTGATTACCGTCTCCGCCCCCCCCTCGATATAACCCATCCGGTTCATCGAGGCGTGCACGAAAACTTTGTCGCCCCCTTTGATCCCGACGTCGTGAAACGCGGTGACGAGCGCATGCTTGTCCAGGCGGAAGAACAATTTGTCGGTCTGCTTGGCCAGCACCCTGCGTGTATAGCGCAGGCAGCCGTATTTTTGCCGCCCCTCCAGAAGCTTACCCACCGATGACTCCTTTTGCCTCGAACCTGTCATGCCCGGGTGGACCTCGTCGGCCCCGCCGTGCTTATTCGCGGAAGCGAGCTCAAGCATGTGTGCGTCGATAAGGAACTTTGTGCCCCAGTTGGGATACTGGTACCTGCAATAATCGCCGAACACGGGGAAGGAGCCCTTCAAGGCGCCCCGCGTGTCCGGCGACCCCCGGACGTCGATGGTCCGCCTGAGAAAGCGGTTTACCTTCAGGGCGGCATCCCTGTACCTTTCCGTCCCCGTTATTTCATAGAGAATAAGCCAGCAGCAACTGATCTGCGCACTGCCTGTGAGGCACGACCAGAATGCGGCGGGCTTGAAGCCGCGAGAAAACCGGCCGGCGAGGAAGCCGTCTTCCCTGACCATCCTCGCCAGGGCGTCCGCGGTTTTGACGCATGCCGCCAACAGACGGTCGTCGGGGGAAAACCTGTAAGCTTCCACGAGTCCTCTCAAGGCGTAGCCGAGGGTGTGGGTCAACGGCTTGGAAGGGTCGGTGAGACAGCATTTTTCGAACCACCCGTCTTCATGCTGACACGTGAGTGCCCAGGAGGCATTCCTCAGGCCGGCTTCGCCATATCCCCTTCCAGGTTCGAGGCGGGCTGCTTCGAAAAGGCCCCATGCGACGTGTGTCTCGTACGATTTTTCTCCCTCTACCGCGAAAGGGGTCGAGTGCTTTCGCCAACAGCCGTCACGGTCCTGGGTTTTCACGAGCCAGTCTGCCGCCCGTGTCATGCTGTCCAGATAGATGTTCCCGAATTGCCGGACTCCCGCGGCCAGGCCGAGGAGTATCTGGCCGGTATTGAAGGTCACGGGCATCCTGGGTCGTGAGCCTATGGTGCCTCCCTGAAACCCGCCGTCGGGGAACTGAATGGAGACGAGCCAATCGAGCATCCGGCGCGCCCTGTCATAGGCCTCCTGTTTTTCGAATGCCTTCGCGTAATCGACCAGGGTGGGGATGATGTAGCCGGTGGTTTCGGGATAGGAGCTGCCCCAACCCCGCAGGAGTTCGAAGTGCCGGGCGACCCCCCCATCCCCGGACGCCGAGTGGTCCTGGGCACGGAAAAGCCATTCCACCCCAAGGTCAATCACCGTCTCCGCACCGGGGTCGCTGGTCCCGGGTTTCCTCAAATCCTTTCGGAATTCTCTTCTGAGGGCGGAAGGCAGCCGCAGATATTCCGTATAGGGGGCGATATTTGCCAGGGTTCTTATGCGCATGTGATCTCCTTCACGGGTAGGCCAAAGGCGGTTCGTCTACGCGGTCGCGAGACGCCCTTCGGTCTCTTGCCTGCTCGATGTAGAGGTCGAACCATTTCTGGAACATGAGGGCAGCCCAGATCAGGGTGTCGTGTATCTCTCTGCCGGAGAAATGCTCGTCCATCACCTGCCTGATGGTCTTGTAGTTTATGATGCCGTGCTTGTCCAGGTTCTCCTTCGACAGCGTCTCCAGTGTATAGGACTTCAAATCGTTCTTGAGCCACATGGTCATCGGCCCCACGAACCCTTGTTTGCGGTGGGACAGGATCTCTTTCGGCAGAAGGGGGGCGACCGCTTTTTTCAAGAGGTGCTTTTTCGCGAGCCCCTTGATCTTCAGCTCGGGCGGGATGGTGGCGCAAAATTCCAGAAATTTGTGGTCCAGGAAGGGGACGCGCACCTCCAGGCCGTGGTACATGCTCATTCTATCCGTCACCGCAAGGATATCCTCGGGCAGATAGGTTTTCATGTCGCAGTAGAAAGCCCTGTCGAGAGAATCTTCGCCGCCGGAGACGCAGTCACTGTTGAAATAGCCGGAGATCATGTCGCGGCATGCCTGGAGATGCGGCCTGAACGCCGCCGGGTCGGAAAAGAAGGCGCCTTCGATCCTGTCGCTCAGGATGCTCAGGTATCCGTAATACGATTGATCGGCCCGAAGGGATGCCGACCGGACAAAACGCTTCATGTGGTTTACCGTGTAATGTCCGCCCGGGGCCTCCGAAAGCGCTTCCACTGCCTGCCTGATCATGTTTTCCCGGAAGAAAGCGGGTATCTTCCTGTAAGTCCGTCTCAATTTCATCCCCAAATATCGCTCGTATCCCGCGAATGCCTCGTCGCCGCCGAGGCCCGAGAGGGCCACCGTCACATCCTGACGGGCCGCGCCGCAGACGAAATAGGAAGGGATGGCGGAATCGTCGGCAAAAGGCTCATCGAAGGCCCGCACCATGGTGTCGATGAGGCCCGATACCGCCGGCTCGACTTCATGCTCCCGGTGGTTCGTCCCGTACCTCTCCGCCACCATTCTCGCGTATCCGCGCTCGTCGAGATAGCTGCCAGTGCTCCCGCCAAAGCCGATGCAGAACGTATTGACGGGCTGGCTGCTGAATCCGCTCATAAGGGCAACCCCGGTGCTCGAATCGACCCCTCCGCTCAGGAATGCGCCCAGGGGCACGTCGCTTATCAGGTGGCTTTCGACCGCATGGCCGAGGAGCGCCATCATCTCTTCGATAGTGGACGCCTCACTCCGGTCCCTGTTCGGGATGTAGTGGATATCCCAATACTTTCTGATGCGCGCCCGGCCCTCGCGCAAGGTCAGGGTATGCCCCGGCAGGAGCTTCCTTATGCGGCGGAAGACGGTCAGGGGCGCCGGAATGTAGGAGAGGGAAAAGTAGCAGGCGATCCCTGTATAGTCCATATCCCTGGGAAAAGCCGGGTCGGCGAGGATGGCTTTGATTTCCGAGGCAAAGTAGAACCTGCCTCCGTAATCCGCGATGAAGAGCGGTTTGATGCCCAGACGGTCCCGCGCCAGGAAGAGCAGCTTTTCTCTCTCATCCCATATGGCGAAGGCGAACATGCCCGCCATCCGCTCGACGCAGGCTTCTCCCCACTCCTCGTAAGCATGAATGATGGTCTCCGTATCGCTCCTGGTGGTGAAGCGATGACCTGATGCGAGCAGCTCGTTCCTCAGCTCCGGGAAATTGTAAATCTCTCCGTTGAAGACAACGCACTTGGTGCGGTCCTCGTTGAACATGGGCTGCGTGCCGCCTTCCAGGTCGATGATGCTCAGTCTGCGATGGCCGAGCCCTACGCCGGGTGAGAGAAAGATCCCGCTGGCGTCGGGGCCGCGATGGCTCAGCGTGGCGAGCGAGCGCCTGAGCTGTGCCTTCGAGAGGCGCGTCACCTACTATTCCAAAGATACCGCACATATCGTCTCCTTTATATTGCGAGGGGCAGGATTTTCCGGTCTTGCCGCGTTGCGGCTCCTTGGCTCTGGAGCGGGGAATATGCGGGACGCCATCCGCGTTGAGGGCGGCCTTCAGTCCGGCAACGATCCTCCCGGTTGCCAATCCGTCCCAGAAAACCGGCAGCTTGACGCGCATTTCTCCATCCTGCCCGAGGGCCTGTTCCAGCGCTGTCCTGAGCCGTCCGGGCTCGATCAGGACATTTGTCCCGCCGTTGTCCCTCAATGTCTCCGGTCTCTCGGTCGAGTTCCTTAAGGTGAAGCATTTGATCCGCAGGAACGTGGTCTCTTCCTGGATGCCGCCGGAATCGGTGATGACGAAGGCGCTCTTGCTGACCGTGGCCAGGAAATCGAGATACGCCATAGGCTCCACGAACACGATCCCCTTCGAGCCGGGATATTTCAGGCCGATAGAACGAAGCCGGCGCTGAAACCGTGGGTGAATCGGGCAGATGAGGGGCATGACTTCCCTGTGGATGTCTTCGAGCGCGCCGAGTACTTCGACAAGGCGGTCCTCGTTGTCCGTATTGGAAGGCCGGTGCAGCGTGACGACCCCGAAGGCCTTTTCCTTGAGGCCGTATTCCCTGAAAGGACTTCTTTTTTCAAACGTCGACCGGGCTGCAACCAGTGAGTCTATCATGACGTTGCCGACGTGCTCTATGTCGCCCTCGACGGACTCGTTCTGGAGATTTCTCACGGCCGTGATGGTCGGGGCGAAGAGGATCCGGCTGATGGCATCCACCACCACCCGGTTTATCTCCTCCGGCATTCCTCTGTCAAAGGACCTTAAGCCCGCCTCGACGTGGGCGAGCATGGTGCGTGTCTTCGAGGCGGCAATTGCGGCTCCCAGGGTCGAGTTTACGTCGCCGACCACGACGGTCGCATCCGGCCGCCGATCGAGCAGGATCGCTTCGTACTGCCTGATCACCTCGGCGGTCTGGGCCCCCTGGGTCTTTGCCTCGCTTCCCACCGACAGAAAAACGGAGGGCTCGGGCAGGTCGAGGTCTTCGAAGAACGCCTTTGACATCCTGTAATCGTAGTGCTGCCCCGTGTGGATGATCGCCGCATCGGCCCAATCGACGTCCTTGAGGGCGCGGTAGAGTGGGGCGATCTTCATGAAATTCGGTCTTGCCCCGCAGACGAGGTGGATCAGCTTCTTTGGCATATCATGCTCCTTTCTCCCGATTTTATGAGGTATGGGCCGGCTCTCTTTACGTCAGAAAAGTGTTGCGGATATCGCCGACTGCTGTCAGTGGTTTTTGCGGCAAAGAATCAGGTTTGAGGGGAGTCCCGGGCCGGGTTGTCCGGCCCGGGACTTTGTTGTTACCTTCCGGTTGCTACCTTGAGCTTGTCGATCCAGAAGTACTGGTCGACAGGCGAGCCGACCCCGATGTACGGGGCGATGAGGAACTGGTTAAACTGCATGGTCGGATATTCGCCGGTCCTGAACATGACATTCTTCTCTTGCATGATGAGGGTGCCGTCGTACCAATACTCTATCAGGCCGTCGGCGACGCCTTTTCCATTCTGGATGCTGTTGAGGCTCATGTAGACCTCGACGAAATGCCAGTCATTCATATAATACTGACCAGGCGTGGGCTGAAAGTAGACGCTGTTCGCGTTCCACATCTTGTAGTTGTAGTACGTCGAGCCGTCGCCGATGTAGCAGGCGCCGGCCGGAAACGCGTCACTTGAGCCGTTGCAGCCCCCGACGGCCCTGTTTTCGGTGGTGTTCGTGAGGTTGACGTTGATGTGCGACTGATCGATGTTCTTCCCGTCCTGGATCTGGATGCGCGGTATGCCCGCGTTTTGCTCGATATAGGTCGCGAGGTGGCTAAACGCAAGCCCGTCCCACTCGCCGTCCTGGCTCCCGAGGACCATGAACTCATGGGGGTGATAGGAGACGCCGGAGCCGACCCAGTTTGTGCTGTACTTGACGTAGTAGCTCACGTAGAGGGTGTTTGTCGGCGTGACGAGCTTCCTCATCGCCCCGCCGGAGGTCGGCGTGGTGGCGCCTTTCAGGTAGTGGAACTGGGCGGAGCTCGTCGCACCAGTGATGTGCTGCGCGGTCGTGACAACCACGTTGGTGCCGTCATACCAGCCCCTGCTGGTGAAATTGTTGTCGTTGAAGTCCTCCTCGAAGAGGAGCGTCGAGCCGGACGCGCTCGTGGTAGCCGAAACCGAAGACGACTGCCCGGAGACGTTCCCTGCGGCGTCATAGGCGGCGACCGTGTAGGTGTAGGCGGTCGACGGCGCAAGACCCGTGTCCTGGTACGACGCGCCGGCGGCGCTTCCGACCTTTGTGCCGGCCCGGTAGATATTGTAGCCCGTGACGCCCACGTTGTCCGTGGAGGCGGTCCAGGTGAGGTTGATCGCCGTGGATGAGGCCGCGGTCGCCTTCAGATTGGTCGGGACCGTGGGAGGGGTCGTGTCCGTAGAGGCTTTCGCGGATGTCGTCGCAGAGACCTGTGAGCACTGGCCGGACGTGTTCCCGGCCGCGTCATATGCCGCTACCGTATACCTGTAGGTGGTGGAAGGCGAAAGACCCGTATCGCTGTAACTGGTTTTGGTGGACGTGCCGGCCAGGCTCCCGTTCCGGTACACGGTGTAGCCCGTGACGCCCACGTTGTCCGTCGAGGCGTTCCACGACAGGTTGATCTGGGTGGCAGAGGCTACGGTCGCAGCCAGGCCTGTCGGCGTGGTGGGCGCCTGCGTGTCGGCCGCCACGGTGGTGGTTGCGGAAGCCGCGGTCGATTGTGCCGATACATTCCCTGCCGCGTCATAGGCCGCCACGGTGTACGTATAGGTAGTGTTTGCCGACAACGACGTGTTCTTATAGCTCGCGGTCGAGGTTGTCGCGATTTGCGCGCCGTTCCGGTAGACGTTGTAACCGACGACGCCCACGTTGTCTGTGGAGGCGGTCCACGTCAGGTCTATCTCGCTTGAGGAGACTGCCGTCGCCTTCAGGCTGGTGGGGACCGACGGAGGCGTCGTGTCCTTGGCTGCCGAGCCGATAGGACCGATGCGGCCCGTGGTGCTGATCGCGATATCGTCATAATCGACGTACATGCAGGTCCCGTTTCCCGGGCTCGACTGGTTCGACTTGATATCGACGTATACCCATCCCTGGGCGGCCGTGCTGTCACCCCAGGAAAAATTTGCATTCGTGACGCTGACCTGGTTGACGCCGTCGATCCAGATCTCGGCTATGCCGTTTGACTGGCTCGTATCCATCTTCAGGTGGATCTCGTAGCAGTGCCAGTTCCCATCGCTTGCCGTTCCGTATAAAGATTGCCAGCCGGTGTTGCCCTGGTACGAGGCGCCGCCGCCTGACGCCTCCGCGTAGATGCGGTAGTTATTGGCCCAGACGTATTCCGGTATCACGGCGTTGCTCGCCGACTGCGTCCAGATATACAGGTGCTTGGCGTAATTGAGGGGGCTCCACTGGTAGCCCTGCTGATACCGCATATACCATCGGATCCACAACTCCTTCTGGGATGTGGGAAAAAAGACTTCCGGAAACGAGCTGTGGGCGTTGCTGCCGTCTCCGTCCCAGAACCTGAGTCCGTTGCCGCCCCCGCCTCCCGGGTAGTTGGCGGCCGGGGTCACCTGGGTGATATTCCCGCACAACACATAGTTGGAGCTTTGCGGTGGCGGATACATGCCGTCGTTGTTGCCGGTATTGTAGATATCGGGGAAATTGAACGTCGTCGACCAGGGCAGTGTGACTGCCGGCGGATATGCATGAGCATAACCCACAAAAAAGAAACAGACGAATCCGCACATAAGAAGAACCTTTTTGAAACCTTGCATCACTCCCTCCTCATGAGGAACACAAAACATTTTGTAGGGTGAAGGAGGTTAATGCGGAGCCGCTTTCAATAAAGCGAGCGAACTCAACCTTCCAGTCGGAATACGAACAAAAGCCTGCCACTTCGTGATCCCTCCACCTCATTATTTGTCAATCTCACCTGTTGCCAAACAATGCCAAACAATGAAGTGGTTTATACCCATACGGACAAATAATTGTCAACCATTGTTATTCCATAATGAAATCAATATATTGCAAGAGTATATTGCAAGTGACCACTTTTTTTACACCGAGCCTGCCGGCGGACTTTCCGCCCATGGAAGGACACCCTGGAAAAGATTCTCGTACCGTGCGATCCATGGCCGCAGGTCGTGCTCCAGGCGCACGTAAGAAAGGGCCTCCTCCGTGAGGCGGTTTCGCGCTCCCACGTCCCCCATAAGGCTCTCGATGGCGCGGGCGAGGCCCGTCTCATCGTTCGAGGGGAAGAGAAGTCCCGTGCGGCCGTGGCGCACCACTTCCTTTATGCCGCGCACGTTGCTTCCCACGACGGGGACGCCCGCGGCCATGGCCTCGAGGACGCTGACGGGGAGACCTTCCGAGACCGACGGAAGGCAGAAAAGGTCGAGTGACTTGAGGATGTCCGCTATATCTTCCCGGTATCCGGCGAAGAGGACCCGGTCTTCCAAGCCATGGGTCTGCACGTACTCTCTCACCTCTTTCTCGGAGTTTTCCCCGTCGTCCGCGTATCCCCTGCCCACGAAAACGAGCCGGGCCCCGGGATTGGCCGTCCCCAGGAGAGCGAATGCCCGCAAGAGACAAAGGTGGTTCTTTACGCGGCGGAAGTTCGCGATTGTCCCTATCGCAAAGTCATCCGGCGATAGCCCGAAAGACTCACGCAGACGCTCTCTTCTGCCGCCGGCTTCTGCAAATTTTCGCACATCGACCCCGTTTGGGATGGACGTCACGATACCTTCGGCCGCGGGAAACCGGGTAGTGAACGCATCGCCTATCTCCTGCGAGACGCCCACTATCGCCCCGGTCTTCTTGAAGAATAGGGAGTTGCACAGGAATTTATGGATGTGGCGGATATCTTCCACTTCACCGGCCGAATGCTCGGTGTAGACGATCCTGCCCGCGCGCGCCAGGCGGGCCGCGAGCCAGCTATAAAAGAAGGAGGCGTAATGATGGCAGTTGATCACGTCGATATGGTTTTCCCGAATGATCCTGGAGAGGAGGAGCACCGTCTTCGGATCCCGGCCGTTTCTCCTCGGCACGTGAAAGACCGCCTCGCTCGCCTCGCCGAACCTGTCCGCCAAAGCGCCGCCTTCAAAGCTGGCGATATAGACCCTGAAGAGCGACCGGTCGAGGTGCTCCGCGATGGTGAGGGCTACTTTCTCGGCCCCGCCGGTCGCCATCTGAAGCAGCACAAAAAGGAGATTGATCCGTTTGCCGTTTCCGGTCATGTTCATTGTTTTTCCGTCGGCGAAAGAAGAGGGTTGCCGCCCTGCAAATCTTTTACCGCGTATCTCTTGGTCCTTACCCATGTCTTGCCGCTGTACAACCCCGTGACGCTTAAGATATCGATGAGGAACTTCCATGACAGGAAGAGGGGGGCATATAACAAGGCCTTACACGTGGTCGCCCACGACCCCGCGAGGCAGACCCCCGCGATGAAGAGGGCAGCCTGTCCCATGATGAGGCCGCATGTCAGGACCAGGGCAGATAGTTTGAAAAGGCCGGGGGGCAGGAGCAGACAGAGCCCCAGGTTCAGGCACGTCAGGTTTGCCAGCAACGAATAATTGGGGAAGATAAGGGGGAGGGAGGCATCGAGGAGAACCGGGTCCCTTCTCGAAAGGCCCCTCCAGAACAATTTTGTGCCGAATTTGGCGGACACATAAAACCGGCCCCTGGACCACCGCAACCGTTGGCTCGTTGCCTGGTTGAGCGATCTCGATTCCTGGTGACGAACGACCGCGTCTTTTGCGAAGGCTATCCTGACCCCCTCTTCCGCCAGTCGCGTCGAGTATTCCCAGTCCTCGCCGATCGTGAACGCCGTCCACCCTTTCTTTTTGAGCAATGCGGTGGTGAAGCACATGCCCGTTCCCATGAGGTGAGAAGAGAGGCCGAGCTTGTATTTGGCGTGATGGTAGAGGAGATTGTTGATGGTCCGGGACACAAAGAGCATGCGGGTGAACCAGCTCTCGTCCCGGTTGCCGATGGAATTGCAGCATTGGATGGCCTGCTCCCCGCGGTCGAGCAGCCTGCCGAGCTCGGTGAGGACATTCTTGTCGACGAGGGTGTCCGCGTCGATGATGAAGACTGCGTCAAAGCTGTCGAGCGGCATCTGCTGCAGGGCCCATGCGATGGCATGGCCTTTTCCCGTTTTTGTCAGGTCCTGCCTGATAAGGAGATCCACCGGATAGGCGCGGCAGCGCTCGGCCGTGTTGTCCGTGCAGTTGTCGGCCACCACAAAAACCCGATAGAGGTCTTTTGGATAGTCGAGGGCGTCCAGGTTCTCGCAAAGGCCGGAGATGAGGAGCTCTTCATCGTGGGCGGGAACGAGGACGGCAAATTTGTAGGTCTTTCTGACGACGAGCTTTTCCGGTTCCCGCACGACCCGGTAGGAAAGGGCGAGGGCCAGAAGGTAGCCGGTGCTCGCGAAGAGGTACGCCGAAAGGCCGGTGATAAGGAACTGAAGTCCGCCCGACGCGAAGGAGTGGAGATTCATGCTGTCGCCGCCTTCCTTGCGGCCGATGTGCCGAGGAGAGACGCATATTCGTTCTCTATCCGTTCCCGCCAGCCGATGATGTCGCAATGGGCGTGCGTGAAGTCGAGCGCCGCCCGGCCTAATTTCGCGCGAAAAGCCGGATCGCGGAGGAGCAGCGATAACCTGTCGGAAAGGCTTTGCGGATCGCCGGGCGCGGCAAGCAAGCCGTTTACTCTATCTTCTACTACGAGGGGCACACCTCCGACCGCTGTCGCGAGCACGGGAAGTCCGGCCGACATGGCCTCCAGGAGGGCCATCGGCGTGCCTTCGGTCAAGGAGGGGAGGACAAAGATGTCCATGCTGCCGAGCCATTCTTCCACGTCAGCCTGGAAACCCGCAAAGATCACCATGTCCGCGATGCCCTTCATCCTGGCCATCTCCTCGAGCACACCCCGTTCCGGACCGTCCCCGAGGATAAGGAGCCGGAGCCTCTCACCCCGGCCATTCAGGATGCGGACCGCTTCCAGCAGATAGGCCAACCCTTTTTCGATGCTCAGCCTGCCCGCGTACCCGGCAATTATTTCCTCTCTGCCAAGCCCGAGAAGCTGCCTTACCCTGCCGTTTCCGCTCGCCTGGGTACCGGCGCCGGCCGCGTTCGGTATCACGGTGACCCGTTCGGGACGGACGCCTGCGTGGACGAGCTCGTCGCGTATGGACTCCGACACGGCGATTACTCTCTCGCTGATCCTGAGAGCGAGGCAGTCGATGCGGTTATAGAGGCGCAATTTCTTTCCCGTATTGATGAACCCGTGAGAGGTGGCAATATGAGGAACATGTGCGGCGCGGGACGCCATGCAGCCGGCAATGTCGGCAAAATAGCCGTGAGTGTGGAGCAGATCTATCCCGTGCAGCCGGAGTATGGCGAGAACCATCCTCACGGCGCGGAAAAGGCGAAAGTAGTCTCCCGTCAATGTCATGCCGACAGGGACCGAATGGAAGGAGTAGCCCATGCCCCTCAGCTCGGTCGCAAAAAGGGGCTCATCCTCCCACGGACGGATGAACAGGATCGGGACGATGTCGAACCTCTCTCTGCGTGCGACCCTCAAATAGTTCATGCTCACGCGCTCGCAGCCGCCGAAGGTCACCGGTGTGACCATGTAGGCTATCCGTGGGCGGTGGTTTGCACGCCGGGTCTTCAAGGGGTATTTGCCTCTTCTGTTTCAAAGATCATAGTCTCTCCTTCTCATACGACGAATCCGAATTTATCCTTCATCTCCTCGTTCATCGATAGCCGGTGGTACCTTCCCGGTCCGTGTACTCCCTGCCAAAGCAGTTACTTGCGTCGTGTGCAATTATCTGGACCCGTGGGGCGAGCGTCACATAATCGCCTATCGTGATATGCCGACAATGACTCGCATCAATAGAAACCTCTTCCTGCATGTTAAAGTTCTCTCCGACCGTGAGTCCCTGTTTGAGAAGGCAGGACAATGGGCCGGGACGAAGAAATCTCGCGTAGAGCTTACGGAGAATATCGCCAATTGTCGTCATTTCGCCATCTCTTATTCTTATCCCCCTATTTGACTGCGTGCGTCATGCCCAGACGCCCTCCAGGGCGTCGTGGGGGGCCGGGGTGAGGGAGCGGTGGCTGGCCATCCTCGCAAGGGCGTCGAGGCCCCAGACAAAGAACGGGAGAGGGTCGGCGGCGCTCCAGTCATCGTAGACAACCGGGCCGGCGCCCGGGAAGAAGAAGCGGTGGAGAAAGCGCAGCTTCTCCTTCGCGAGGCGCAGGGAGGGGAAAAAGGTCATGAGGTCGCCCCCTACCCACCTCGTCATGACCCCTTCCCGGAAATCCTCGACCGGCGCCACGTCGCCATCGATTGCAATCCGGTAGACGAGGTAGGGGAAGTCGACGCCGGAGGCGATGGCCTGGGTGAGGGACCCCCAAAATCGCGGGTTGATATCGATAAGATAGGGGACGCCGCTCTTTCTGTCGATAACGAAATCCCCCTGGCAGACCCCGTGCCACTCCAGCCTCTCCAGCAGCCGCTGGAAGTAGTATTCCGCCTGCTCGTGGTGCAGACTTACCCGAAAAGTGGCCTGACCGCCCTTCGCGGGGAAGTCCCTGACCTGTTTGTAGGCGATCCTGGCCCGTATCCCGCCTTCTTTTGCCAGCATCGCCACGCAGAGCGTATCGTGGTCCTCTATCTTCTCCTGAACGAAGAAGCGGTCCCACGGCCGGTCGAGATATGTCTCCTTTTCAACCATAGCCAGCAGGTCATCGCGTGAGTCGACCTGCGTGATGCCCCACGCGCCTCCCCCCTGGCTGGGCTTGATCAGGACAGGAAAGCGCAGGGCTCCGGCCATCCCGGTGGACCTTCTCACCTCATCGATGGAACAGGACGGCGGGACGGGTATGCCGAGCTCGGTGGCAATCCCGGTCCATTTGTCCTTGTTGTGGGCCAGGAGGACCTTCTCAAACGGGGGAAGCACGAGTTTCATCTCTTTCGGAAGCAGGTGCATAAATTTTGCCAGCACGAACGTCTCCTCGTGCACGGGTATGATCACGTCCGTCTTGAGGCGGGCGCCATTCTCAACCAGGCATTTGATAAAGCCGGTCTGATCGCGGAAGGGCGAGGGGTAGACAAAATGACCCGTGGAGAAGCGGGACGCAAACGACATGGCGCGCGGCACGTAGTCGGCGGAGTAGACTTTTATCCCCTTTTTTCCGAGGCTTCGCACGATGTTGTAGGCGATCCTGTTCTTGCCGTTCGTCACGATTACGGATGACACGTCCCCTCCCTCGCGGCCGGCCGGCCGGACCACGGATACAACTCCGCACCCGCCTCAATCCCGTCCATCGCCGTGAGGTGCTCGAAGCTCTCTTCTTTCCTCACGATGCGCTCTTCGCTGTCCGAGACCATCACGATGGCGGGACGGGGGAAAGCGAAATTGGATGAATACGAAGAGAAGTAGGCGCCGGCGTCCATGACCGCCAGTACATCCCCCGCCTTCAATTCAGGCAGGTAGAGGTTCTTGAAGAGCCAGTCGGCCGAGGTGCATACCCGCCCCATCACCTGATAACATCGATCCAGCCGTGCATGCGGCCGGTCCGCGACGAAGAGCCTGTGGTATTCGAAATCGCAGGGGAACCCTACCGACAGCCTCCCCGCGTCAGTAATGGCAAAGGTCTTGCCGCCGGGCCTCTTCTTTATCGCGAGGACCGTCGTGAGGAGCGTCTCGGACCTGCTCGTGACGAACCGGCCGGGTTCCACGAGGAGCTTGGGCAGCGACACGTTCCGGTCCGCGCAAAAACCTTTGAGGGCAGTCGCGATCTCTTCCATGAACAGGCCGATCGACTGGGCGTCTTCCGGCTTTGGAGGGGAGGGCGGCAGGCCCAGGCTGCGGTAGAGGGCGTATTCCACCCCGGACATATTCTTGCTGGTGGGCACCCCGAAGCCGCCTCCTATGTCGAGACAGGCAATCTCCCTCCCCGTTTCCTTCTTGACCCGTGCGATGAACTCCATTGCCCGAAGGGCACACGACTTGTGAAAGGAGGCATTTTTCGCATTGCTCGCCACGTTGAAATGGACGACCCTGAGATCGAGGTAGTCCGACAGCCGCACAATTCTCCGGCACGCATCCATGGCCTCGTCATTCGCGATCTCCATGCCGAATTGTGAAGCGTTCAGCGCGAGTCTCACCCCGACGCCAATCCTCCTTTTCTGCGCCCTTGCCACTCCGTAGAGCCTCTCGATCTCCTCGGCATGGTCGACGTTGATTGCGAGCACCCCCATTTCCGCCGCCATCGCGATGCTCTCCGTCTGTCTTGTTCACGCCGTTATAGACGATCATGCTGCCGGGGACATCGAGGCGTGCGGCGAGCCACAGCTCATAGGGGGAGATCACCTCGGCCCCGAGGCCGTGGCTATGGATCTCTCTAAGGATGGCGGGTATGCAATTTGTCTTGTAGGAGTAAAGCGTCATGGAGCCGGGGATGTGCCCCTCCACCGCCTCTTTTATCTCAAGAGCGTCCTTTTCCAGGCGCGGGCGGCTTACCACAAAGAGGGGCGACCCGAACCGGCGGACGAGATCGAGGACGTCTCGCCCGTCTACCGAAAGATGGCCCTTTTCATTCGTTTTCAGGCCCCACGCCGACAGGTCGCCGGACTGTTCTTGCGCGGTGCGCTTTGCCCTTGCGTTTATGAACAAGGCTGGACCCCCGGCTTTTCCTGAGCCGACAGCTTGAGCAGCACGAAGGGCAGCACCATGTAGAATACCCAGTAGGGAGAGTATGCCTGGCTGAGGAACATGATCGACGCGACCTGGCCGATGAGGCCGATAAATCCCATTTCCGCGATCTTGATCAGGTCAATCGACGCCGTCCGCCCGCTTCACCCGTACAAAACCGATAAAAGCGTTGACGATCATGGCGATGAACAGCACAAGGCCCAGGATTCCGGTTTCCGCGCCTATCTGTATAAAGGCATTGTGGGCCGCCTGCCATCTGGGGAGAAGCCCTTCCGCCTTTCTTACCTCTCCGATTGCCTCATCGAAGCAGCCGACACCGACGCCCGTGACGGGATTCGACAGCCATCAGATCGATGCCCCTCTCCCAGATAGCCAACCGTCCGCTTTCGTCGAAGTAGTTGTAATCGCTTTCCGGGTTCAAAATGGTGGAATACCGGGACGTGCCTGCGCCGAGGAGCATGAAGACCACGCACGGTATGCCCGCCAAGAGGAGGATGCCCTTGATCGACCGCGTGATCGAGCGGTTTTTTAAGAATACCATCAGGCCGCATACCACGGCAAAGGCGATAAAGCCGCCTCGGGAGCCGCTGTATATGATGAGCAGGGTGCCGGAAACAAGGGCGCCGGCCGAGAGCAGTCTGCGAAGACGACCTTCCCCGGTGAGGAAGAGACACCCGAAGGGCAGGAAGGTGAGTGCGAAGAAGGCGAGGTCGTTCGGGTCGAACATCTCGCCGAAAAAGAGCCTCTCGTCGATAAAGGTGCCCCTCGCCAGGCAAAACACGGAGTAGAGCCCTGCGCCGAGGACCGCGAGAAAAAGGACGCGTTTCAGCTTCGCTACCGAATCGATAAGGGAATAGAGGAAAAAGAAGAGGAGCACGTTGCTCGATTGTTCGACGAACACGGCGTGAAAAGAGCGGCCCGGATAGCTCGAGAAGGGGATGTCGAGCACCATGAGGGCAAGGAGGCACGCGTAAAGCCGCGCCTGTTTGCCGGCGAGGGTCGATTTGAGTGCGGCTGCCGGGTGTTGGGGCAGAAAAAAGAGCAGGAGCAGGCACCCCAGGATCAGCGCGGGCCTGATCGCCTGCAACGGGGGGAAGAAATCCTGCGGCCGGTCAAGCACCATGAATAGCCACACATAGAACAACCCCAGCAGCATGGTCAGTTTCTCCGGCGCGTAGGCGAGAGGGATTTGAGCGGCAGTCGGTTTCGTCACGAGGACCTCCTTGCCGATAGCCATGAGGAGAGTTCGGCGGTGAGCGCCCTGCGGTCGTACCGCGTGATCCCGTCGGCAGGCCCGATGGTGCCGTTGCCCCTCATGCTCTTTATCGTCTCCATTAATTTTTCTTCTATCTCTCCCGGCTTTTGAGGATCGGCGACGAAAAAATTGGGGAAACGCCCGCAGGAGATCTTTTGTGTCACCCTCGTCGGTTATCACCAGCGTCGGCTTGTTCAGGCGCAGGTATTCGAATACCTTGCCGGGTATCTCCTGCGGCTGGTCCTGGGCAAGGAGCAGAAGGCCCCGGGAGTCAAGCAATCTCTGAAAACACTCACGGAAGCCCATCTTCCCCGAGAGCGATACGGTCTCCGCGAGGTCATACTTCTGCACCATGGCGGAAAGCGGGGCGCCCCTGAAATGCGGATCGCCGATGAAATCCACCTGGAGATCGCTTCTGCCGATCGCTCCCTTGCCGATCAGGCTCCGGAGGGCGCAGAAAATGGGCTCGGGATTGCGGCCGAGGTAAAGAGAGCCGGCATGGGTGAGGCGCATTCCGGGCGGGATTGCCTCGGGCTGCGGCAGTCCCTGAAAATCGCTGTCGTCATAACCGTTGGTGATCGTGATGACCTTCTCCCTCTCTTCCCGGGGAAGGAGCGATTGAAAATACCGGGTGACGCTGGGGGCCGTGGTGACGATGCCGTCCGCCAGCGTCACCGTCTTCCTTTCGAGCCATCGTTCGATCCGCAAGGCGGCTTGCGATCGAAATGCCTCGTCTTTCCAATCCTGCATGGTCGTCCACGGGTCCCGGAAATCGGCTATCCACCGGGCCCCCGTCATCTTCTTCAGCAGAAGCCCGCCCAGGTGCGTGCTCATGGGAGGACCGGAAGTCATAAATATCCCGGCGCCGTGTTCCTTCAGGATGCGTCTCCCATGGGCCGCTATGCTGAAGATCCAGCCCTGGTGCTCGTCCGGCAGGCGCAAGAGGGAGCTGATGAGCCTCTTGGGAAAACCCGGACGGCCCATCTCATCCTGGCCGGCTGTGCCTTCCCGTGCTGTCGCGGGCGCGCTCCGGGACCTCAATTCCGAATAGAGCTGAAGAGGGCCCGGAAAGGGGTTGGCGCGGTACATCCTGATCCCTCTCAGGCAGGTCTTCGAACTTGGAGGCGTCGCATGACTCGTAATGCTTTTCATCCACGGTATAGATTATGGGTTTCCAGCCGAATTCGGGCAGGTACTTGGCGAATTTTGCCGGGCGGACTGCTCCTATGGCTGAATCGGGGGGAAAGTGATAGGAGATGATCAAGAGGTTTTCCATGGCCGTCCTAGTAAGACTTATCTGCCTTCTGATCACGGGACCCAGGACCGAGGTGAGGCCGACGGGCAGCCGTTTCCAGTATTTTGTAAATCTATCGAGCCTCTCCCTTTGAGCGGCGACCGGTGCAGGGGGCTTATCTGCCGCCATAGGGATGTAATCCCAATTGAGCGGGACGGGAGCGGCGCCCCACTGGGCCTTGAAGCGGTAGGTCCCTCCGTCCGGCGAGGACCGGCCGAAGTCAAAAAACCTGAAGCCGTTGTCGCAGGCGAATTCGAGCATGGTCCAGTAGAGGAGCATGTTCGGGCTCAACGCGCTGAATGCCTTGTTGGATGCGGCCCAGGGGTTCGCGACGGTGTCGCCCAGGCTGATGGTGAGGCTGCCGGCGATGGGCGCCTGTCCCTTCGTCACCAGAAAGATCCGCGCGTTTCCGGAAAATTCCTGAAGCACCCGGACAAAGAGCTTTTTGGAATGAACGGGGGACCCGAGGTCACGCATATTGATCAGGAACACGCGATAGAATCGGTCAAGAAGCTCCATGCCGCCGATGACGGCCCGGCATCCTTCCTTCGAGGGCCTCTTGATCTGACTCCTCAATTTTGCCTTGAAAGAGCCGGCCAGCAGCCTCGGACGAGCCGGGGAGCGAAAGCAGCATGCGCACCTTCGAGGGACTGCGGACCATGGGTCGGGATCGCCGCCGGGGAGCGGGCCGGCCGCGCCACATTGGGGGATCGAGGTGCCTCAGCTCGATGGCGGATGCGCCCGTCCGGCCCGCGATGCTGACGGCCTCGGCCAGCAGGCTCCTCCCCGCGTCGTCCGTGTCGGCGAGGAGTCCCCCGCCGTCGAGGAAGGGCATCGAGACGAGGGTATTCCCGAAGAGAAGGCTCTTCACGTGAAAGAGCGGCAGCACGCCCTCAAGTCCCGATGCACCGGTGGCGAGGAGATAATAGGGTGTATGGCCGTAGGTCTTCCCGATCACTTCCCGCCATCCCCACAGGTGCCATGCGGTCGAGCGCGGGTTCGCGGCCACGTACTCGTCCCATGCCTCCTTGTCTCGCGCGGTTGCGATGCGGACGCTCATTGTGTGGAAGCCTCCCTTATGGTCTGATGCGTGATCCGCCCTATCTTTTCGCGCGCCTCCGGGGTGACGCCGGGATGGACGGGCAGGGTGATGAGGCTCCGGGCTCAGCATCTGCGCATTCCTGTAGTGCGTTCCGTCGTCCAGGCGTTCTTTGAGGTCCGGCAGCTCGTTGAGGGCGCAGGGATAGAAACCCGCGGCCCCTGTGCCTTCCGACGAGAGGCGACCGAGGAGCTTCTCCCTTAAGGCCTCGTCCCTCACGAGGAGGGGATACCTGAGGTAGGGGTATCGGTCGGCCAGGGAGAGGGGCGACCTGCGACAGGCAGGAGGTAGTGCCGGTACCAGGACGAATTCTCCTCCCTGATGCGCTTTTCTTCCTGAAGAGAACGGAAAAGGAGGTCGAGGACCGGGACAACGCCGCCGCATCCTTTTTTCAGAGGGAAGTCCGGGCTGAAGTGGGTCTCCCCGAGGTGGAGGAACGGCATCCGCTGGGGTATCCAGTACAATCGGGGATCGGACAAGCACGTCGAGAGGAGAAAGGCGGCGAAAGAAGCGAGGCCGCCGAGGGAAGAAATTCCGTCCAGTCGCCCGTACACGGCCTTCGCCTGCTCATCGGATCTCGGCAGACCCGGTTATCGCGAGGCCGCCGTGGAGGGCGCTTATCGGTTTGCCTCGTCCGAAGCTGAAGAACCCCGCATCACCCAGGAGCCCGAGTTTCTTTTCGGAGAAGCCGCGCACGGTGTTGCCGAAGGCCTGCGCCGCGTCTTCCACGAGAAAGGCGTCCTTTTCGCGGCACAGTTTCCGGACCGGGATCGACGGCCGCGGGATAGCCGAAGAGATGAACGACGACGACGGCAAGGGTGTCCCTTCCGATCTTCTTCTCCAGGTCCGTGATGCTCGAACCCGAAGTCCGTCAGATCCATATCGACGAGGACGGGTTTCAGGCCGGCCTTCAATATGGCCGCTGGGATGGCCGGGCACGTATAGGCGGGGACGAGGACTTCCTTTTTCGGCCTCAGAGCGGACAGGGCCTTCATGATGAGCCACAGGGCCGTCCTGCCGGAAGAAACATAGAAGAGACGTTCCGTGCCGAGGAAAGCTCTCATCGATTCCATAAGGCCGTCCCCTTCCGGGTGCGGCCCATGGCTATATGTGCCCACGACTTCGGTGAGGGAAACCTTATTTTGTACCGGGGGCAGAGAATAGAGTCTCATTAACGCGGTATTCCTTTTTTCTCGCGACGTCCTCTATTGCTGGAGAGAGACCCGCTCCAGGAGCCGCGCATTCTCCGGCTCCGCAAGCGTGCACAGGGTGAGCGCGATGGTGTGCACGATGCCGGTTCCAGTCGTGGTTCCTCGCAGCCATCCGGCGCCTTTCCACTTCCTTTTCGGAGCGGGCCGAGGGAGAGAGCGCATCTGAGAGCGCGGCGGACCACTCGTCGACCGTCCCGGCAAGTCTCACCACGTTTTGAAACTGATAGAGGGACCGGATTTTCGAGCCGACGACCGGGCAGCCGCTCGCGAGGTATTCGTGCAACTTCAACGGATAGATGTGGTTCGTGTAGCTGTTGACGCGGTACGGCATGACGGCCGCGTCGAAGTGCTGGGGGTAGGAGGCCAGTGACCTGGGTGACTTGCCGCCCAGGAAGTGGACGTTTCGGCAAGGCAGAGAGCGTTTCTATCCATCGTGAGACCTCGGCTTGCGACGCTATTGCGAGGGCCGACAAACACAAACGACCATTCCTGATGCCTGCGCGCCAGCCGCAGGAGAAGGAGCCAGTCGAGCTGCGTCTTGAGAATGCCCGTGTAGCCGATCCTCGGTCTCGGAACGGACCGCAAATCGTCGGGTTCCGGGTGGGGGAGTGCGTAGGCGTCATAGTCCACCCCGTTCGGCACGACCATCGTGCGAGGGTTGAGCCCCCCTTTCTTTTCAAACAGCCCCCGGGAATGAACGAAGACCTGATCGACCCTCTTGATCAACCTCGTCTCCACCAGGTCCGTCGGTACTTCCTCCTCGGAAAAGGTATATTCATCGTCCATGTGATAGCAGGCGAGGCTGCCCGGCAGGGAGGACAAGGGCCCTTTCATACTCGGGCCGCCAGATGTAGGTAATTACCTTCTTGCAGCCGTTCTTCTGGAGGATTTTGCGTGCCTGCCGCAGGCGCAGATCGAAAAAGAAATCCGCGAACAGTCCGGGGCGACATATCTTCGGCAGCCTGAAGTGCGGCCTATACACGTGAAATCCTGCCATTTGCGGCCCACCGTCCATGCCCTCCTGCGCGGAGATCTCGTGGAGGTCCTCGGGCAGGGAGCGGCCGGAATCGACCCACACGACATAAAAGTAACGGGCGAGACGGGTGAGCACGTGCTGGCGGACCTGCCAGTAATCACCCCAGACGTCGGGCACAAGACCTATCACCCCTATGGAGGGGAAAAGGGGCCCCTCAGCCGGGCGCGGCGCGGCGGCCGTGTTCTTCGGGGGCGGGGCGAGATTCGTGCTTTCGTGCCGCTCGGCGGCGGGACGGGGGACGCGGCGCTGTCCGGCGCCGGAATATTCCGCAATCATGCCGAAGAGAAAGAGGAGCTGCACTTTGCGCCGGAACCGCTCGCCGGGGGGAAGGAAGACATCCGACAGCCCGAACCTGCAAAGATCGACAAAGGCCCGGCGCAACTGGTATCGCGGGATGTTGAAGTAGCGTGTGGTCCCTGGGGGCGGGTTCGTAAAGCGCGCGCTCCCCCTGCCGCAGTTGAAATAGTAGCGATGAAAAAAGGCCTTTTGGATCCTGTCTTGTTGAATGGGGTGATAGACAATAGCCTTGGGGTAATAGAGGACCCTTTCGCCCGCCAGCATGCAGCGGAGCCCCAGCTCGCTGTCTTCGCCGTAGACGCCGCCCCTCTCAAGGGGGCCGAGGTCCGTGCGAAAGAGGCCGTGCTTCTCGAACAGCTTTTTCCGGACGAACATGTTCGCACCTACGGGTCTATGCATCGATGCGTCGTATTCCCGCTCGTCGTCTCCCTGGTCGTGCGTCACCAAAGGACCGCCGACGAGGGGCCTGTTGTTCTTATCGAGCAGCCACGGGGGTATGGCAGGCGGCAGCACGGGGATGACCCTTCCGCCGAACATATCGGAGGATTGCCTCTCCGATGCCTCAAGCACCGCGGCAAACCATGCTTGATCGAGTGTGATGTCGTCGTCCGTAAAGACGAGGAAATCGCTCGCGGCCTCCTCCACCCCTCTGTTGAGGGCGTGTGATTTTCCCCGGTGCGGCTCTGCTACGTAGCGAAGGGGGAGGGACGACTCCCGGCTGTGGCGATCGACTATTTCAGCGGTGTCGTCGGTAGATCCATTGTCGATAAACAATAGCTCCCATGCGGATGCGGGCAGGCCGGCGCTTTTTGCCTTGAAGTCGTCGAGCAGACCGGAAAGCCTCGCCGCACGGTTGCAGGAGCAGACTATTATTGATATGCGTGGATGGGTCATACAGCCGCCCTCTCTTCTTTATTTGAGTACGATTCCGTCAATCGACATCGGAACGCAGCCGGGGACGTGAGAGATCCCATGGATGCGGGCTATTCTTTTTGGGCCGCGACGATGAACCCGGTGCCCAGCCATTTTAGATAGTTCCTGGAAAAACGCTCGAGTCGCCTGTTCATCGCAAACGCTCTTCGCGGCATGTACGTGTCGAGAGGAGGAAGGAACAGGTTAAAATCGTAGTAGACCACATCGGCGATCTTGAGACCGTTCGATTCGACGAGCCGGCGCAATTTTTTCTCTGAGAGGAGGTGCACCTCATCGCGGCGCGGGGCCGGTCTTCCCCTCAGCCGCCTGCCGATTGACTGTATCCGGCTCCAGCAGGTCCTCTCCCAGAGCCTGTAAGGGCTCATTCTATTCAGCATGGATATGACGACCATGCCGCCTTTCTTCGCCACCCTGCCGAACTCGCCCAGGGCCTTGTGCACGTCTGCAACGTATTCGAGCACGCCTGTTCCGACCACTACATCGAATGTCTCATCCCGCAGCGGCAAATCCACGCTGTCTCCGGTCAACAAGATCGAGCCGGAGCCACGGAGGGATGCCGCGCATTCCCGTATCATCTCTTGAGACAGATCCAACCCCACGACACGGTTTCCGTGGGCCAGCTCGCGTATCAGCATACCCGGCCCGCAGCCGACGTCCAGGACTTTCCCGCCTTCGTGGTCGCGGATCAGATCGCGGATTATGCGCAACCGCGTGGTGAAGAAATGGGCGATGCTCGAATCTCCGCTGTAGAGTCGTGCATACGACTTCGGACTGACGAATTCGGTCGGCAGCGGGCTCACTGTCGTCGGCACGATGATCTCCCCTCTGCCGTAAAGCATGCGGCGACGAGCGCGAAAATGCCGGGCGGAGAGAAGATCCATTGCGTTAAACCCGTCCCTCGTCTTTTTCCAGTCTCCCTTTGTCCCTCACTCCGACGCAGCCGCGCCAGAGGGCACGGACGGCCTGATGCGGCTTCAATAAAGAGTGAGCCATGATCGGGAGAGTCCGGGCCACGACCTTTCCGGGGTCGATCTTTTGCCCGATGCTTGCCAGTCCCTGGAGGTGAAACCCCCAAAAGTCCTTTCCGTAATGGTTGAGCGCGGCCCGTGCAAGCAGGTCATAATAAACGCCCTCAACCTGGCGAAGCCGCCTGGCGAACTCCGGCCGGTCGAGGAAATGGCGGCCGAAAAGGTGGAGGAGCATCAGCTCATGGAGGATATAGGGGTTATATTGTTCCAATCCGCTCCAGATGGAGTCGTTGTCTCGCCGGTTAAAGCTGAGCACCTGCGGGACAAATCCGAACTCATGGTCCCGAAGTATGTCGAGGCATGCCTCGGTGTCCTCGAAATAGCGCGTGGTGGTGGAGAAGAACGGCTCTCGTGATCGAACGGCATCGCTCACGTACATGACGCAGGTCGGCGAGCCGAAGAGGGACTTACCCTTGAGGAGGAAAGCCCTCGCTGCCTCCCTGCCCGGATAGACCGGTCCCTCGTCAAGCGGCAGGCCGCCGTGGCCCGCATGGTCTCCGTAGAGCGTGAAGGATGAAACCACCCCGACATTGTGGCCCGATTCGGCAACCTCGACCATCTCCTCCAGGCAGCGTGGATAGATCCAGTCATCGGCCTGAACGATCTTGCAGTATGTGCTTCCCGGCGATATGTATCTGAGGGCCCGGTTATAGTTCTCGGTCTGTCCCAGGAATTCGGTCTCCCGGACCAGACGGATCCTCTTATCGGATGCGGCGTGTTTTTCCACGATATGAGCCGAATTGTCGGTGCTGCAGTTGTCAGCCAGGATGTACTCCCAATTCGCGTAGGTCTGGCCTCGCACGCTCTCAATGCATTCGTCCAAATAATCCGCGGTATTGAAGAAGGGCGTGACAATGGATACGAGGGGCCCGTCCGTCGCCTGGTTGATTTGTCCGGGCCTGAAGATGCTTGGCGCCGTCATTTTATTGCCGTCAGTCCTTTGCCCACCGCTGCGAATTCCTCCTCCACGGCTTTGCGCTTTACCTCGCACGCAGCCATGAGAGAGGCACCGAGCGTCTCCCGGTCTCCGAGCAGATCGGACAGGGCCCTGCGTGCTTCCGTTGCGGTAAAGTGGTCGAAATCCAGGCAAAAGCGCTCTTGTCCCATATCGGCCATATGCATGCGCACCTTCCTGCGATAGGAGATTGCCAGGGCGGGTGTCCCGCAGAGATGGCTCAGGAGGCACCCGTGCAGGCGGCTCGCGACGACGGCATCGCACGTCTCCAGCCCGGACATGAGCCGAGGGAGGCTGAGCCCGGACATGAGCTGCGCGCGGCCGTTGACATGGGGTATGACTTTGAGCCGATCATAAAGCCGCCGGGTCAGTCGAAGGTCCGCGTCGTCGGTGCAGAAGAGCGAGACGGCGTGGCCGGAATCGAGGAGGGAAACGGCGAAGGACTCCCATTCCCGCCAGTATCGATCAAACGACTCCGGAAGGTCCGTCGGCCAGCTGCCCGGAAGACCATACGCGATAGGGCTGAGACCTATGGTGAGACGCCGCGGTGGTGAAGGGCGGTAAAGCGGCGCATCATCCAGGGGTCGTGAGAGCCCGAAGGCCAGATCAGGGCAATGGGCAAGCTCACGCCGTAGGCCCATGCGGCGCAGCATATCGGGAGACCCCGTATCGCGCAAAGAGACTCGTTGTGCCCTGGAAAGGGCGCGGCGGAGAAAGAGGCGGCTGAGGGCGTACCGGAGCTTATCCACCCCCGTGCCGATATAAGAGACAGGGACGCCCGCTCTCACGGCCAATCCGGTCCACTTCAGCATCGAGTAAGGGTGGCCCCAGGGTCCCCCGAATTCGTCGTCGAACTGGCCGCCGCCGACGACTACCAGGCCGTCCAGGGTCTTCACCATGCGCCGCGCCTCCATCAGGTGGCGCGCCTCCAGTGCGCCACGGTGAAGATGGTCCCGGAGCCACGCGGCCGCCGGCAGCACCAGGGGGACGTGACTCGCCGCTCTCTTGGCCGCGGACCGTATACTGCGGTGACGCCGGGCCGGGCCGGGCTCCATCGGCCTGTCGTCGGGTGCGGGCTCATCGGGCGTCGTGTCCGCCGTCGTAAAATAAAATGGACGGGGCACGGCGGTCAGCGGGAAGGAGTCGAGGCCGTGGGCCCTCGATGCGCGTCCGCAGTTAAGGACGATCAATACCATCCAGGCGTCGGGAAAGAGCCGCACAAGGTTGGTCCGTGCCGATTCGATGATGGCGGCGTCGCCGAGGTTGGAGCCCGTGTAGGGGCTGAGGAGCCCGATTCGCGGCCTGCCTTTGGCGCCTCGCGTGTTGCTCTCCGAACGGGCCACATCATGGCCAGTGGAAAGAGCCTCACACGCAGGCGCGGGATAGGAGATGGGGAACCTCTCGGGTTGCAGCAATGACGTGGACCTCTTTGTCATAAGGAGATTATTTGCCATCGGCCGGTGCCGGTTGCAGTCCTGCCTGCAAGGTTATTCCCTGTCCCCGGCGTTCCCGGGTTCTAGAGGCCGCCACAAATGGCTTCAGCACATCGATCTTTTGCAGAATAAACACGGCACAGGCGGAAAAAAGAAAGACTATGGCCGGAAATGCGAGATCCCGAACGTGGCTGGGAATGTAACCGGCAGAAGGCCTGAAGAAGTCTATGAAAAGAGGGTGGATCAGGTAAATTCCGAGCACATATTGCCCCCACGATGCCAAGTGTGAGCCGGCTCCAAGAGATGGGCGCGCGAGCGCCAGCCATACGCAGCCAACTCCGATCGTCGATTCCACAAAATATTGGACAGCCGTGAAACCGGCATGTTTCTGCAGAAAGAGCAGTTCAATCACGTGCACCGCGAGACCCCCCGACAGTAAGGCGATAGCCGGTTTTAGGGTGAAAGCGCCCCTGTGCGAAGAGAGCCGCCAGCCGATGGCAAAGAAGATTGTGCCGAAAAACGGACCATACCTCATGTTGAAAGAGAGAGGCGATACCTCTAGAAGGACTCCGGATACATAGAAACCGATCCCTATCCACATGAGCCAGGACTCGCGTCTCCATTTCACCAGCACCGCCGCTATCGTCGATGCCCACACCAAAGACGTGAGGAACCATAGGTGATATTTTGTGCCTGTCGAAAGGATGTACAAAACACCGTGCAAGGGGCTTCCCTGTTCTCCGGCCAAGTCGAGAAGGCGCCAATAGGGGATTTTCAGCAGGGACAGTGCGCCGTTGTGCGAAATTATTTGCATGTACTGCGATATTTCCTGAATATTTCGAGGGATGATAAGGTAGACCAGGGACCAAAGAACAAACGTTCTTAAGATACGAAAACTGTAGGGAGCATACACGTGACCTATTGCACGGCCTGCCCGAAGTTTCTTGCCCCACTGGTACCCGGCGATAACCATGAAGAAGACAACCGCAAAACGCAAATGGCCTATAAACATCGCTGGCAGCGAATAAGGCATGCCGAGGTTTTGCACGTGAACAAAAACCACCGAGAAAATCGCAAGAACACGTATGCATTCAATCGCTGAATTGCGCTTCATATGGCCCTCGCCAGCCCCCGTTCAAAAGTTTGGAATAAGTCCGCGGATCGCGGTGGACTCTTAATTTTAGAGCCGTACTGTGCTGGCCCTGGTCTCGGGCCGGTCCTCCCCGAGGTCGGAGACCTCGGTCCGCTCATAGGCGACCGGATACAGGTTTGCGATGCCGTGCACGGGCGTCTCCGTGCTGATCATCAGCGTTGCAGCCCGTTGGAATTCGTCGAAAATCATCTGGGCGTCGTACCGGTAGAGAATGACGTCGAGATGGTAATTACCCGGAGCAAGGTGCAGGTCCAGCTCGAAGGTGTATTTGACGGTCCGCTCGGGTCCTGCCGAGAACGTGCTTTCCCCAAGCCGGCTCGTCGAGATGTCGAACACATTGTAAAACTCCTGGTTCTTCATCTCGATTGCCAGACCTAAGCCGGCCACTCGTTCGGTGGCGGATACCTCGATCTCGATCCACGCTTTCTCCCCTGATTCGAAGTGCACCCGCTCGTGGGTCTTATCGCTGACTGTGACCTTCGATATAGCGGCGCCGTGTATAAAACGTGTCGGCCGCTGCAGGATTCGGCCCAAATAGGAATTGATCACCTCGCCCGGAGACCCCATTTCCACGCATCCGCCCCGTTCGAGAAGGAGCACCCTGTCGCACAGCTCGGCCACCGCCCTGAGGTTATGAGAAACGAATATTACCGTAGCGCCTGCGTCTTCCTTTATCTGCTTCATTTTTTGTCCGCACTTCACCTGGAAGAGGTAATCGCCCACGCTCAGGACCTCATCGACTATCAGGATGTCCGGGTCCACGTGCGCGGCCACGGAAAAACCCAGGCGTGCGTACATCCCGGAGGAGTAACGTTTGACCGGGGTGTCGATGAAATCCGCAAGACCGGAGAATTCTACGATCTCATCGAACCTCTTCCTGATTTGTTCTTTCTTCATACCGAGAATTGTGCCGTTGAGAAAAATATTCTCACGGCCGGTGAGGTCCGGGTGAAAACCGGCGCCCACCTCGATCAGGGCCGACATGCTGCCGTTCACGACTATGCGCCCTTCGGTCGGCTTCATCACCCGGCAGAGCAGCTTGAGGATGGTGCTCTTCCCTGCGCCGTTCGGTCCTATGATCCCGAAGGCCTCTCCTCTGCTCACCAGAAAGGATATCTCCTTTAGGCCCAGAACTCGTGTGCGCCGAGGGACGTCTTTTTGCGGGTGAGGGCCCTGCCGAAGAGCGCGGGTATCAGGTCCCGCAGGGAATCGAAAGTCTCCCCTCTTTTGAATTTTTTCGCCACATGATCCATTTCGAGGACGATCTCGGATGTCGCCATGTCAAATCCTTTCGGCAAAAAGCGGTTCCAATTTCGTAAAAAAAGCAAATGCACATGCGAATATTGCCAGGGACGCGGCCGCGCTGTACAGGATCCACTCGACCTGGGGCATCTGGTGACGCACCACGCAGGCGCTGAGTCCGTCAAGGATCGGGGCCATGGGGTTGAGCAGGAAGATGGAGGCCCATTTTCCAAACATGGAGACATCGTAGAATACCGGGGTAAAGAAAATGGCAAAGGTGACAACCACCTCCACCAGATATTTCACGTCGCGGTAAAAGAGGTTGGCCGCGGAGAGAAGTATCCCCATGCCTGTCACGAACAGCGTCAGCAGGGCGAGCAGGATGGGGACCCACAGCAGGTGGACGCTCAGCCCGATGCGCATGAAAGCCAGCACTATCACCAGAAGTCCGGAGGCTATCGCAAGGTCGAACATCTGCGAAAACATCGAGGAAATCGGAAAAATGATCTTCGGGAAATATATCTTGGTCACGAGGTTCGGGTTCCCCACGAGACTACCGGTCGAGAAGCGGATAGTGGAGACAAAAAATGCCCAGGGTACCGCTTTCACGGATACCGCCGCAAGGTCCTTGAAATCGATGGGCACGTGCGAAGCCAGCGCAAAACCCGACCTCACCAGTATGCCCGCCCCAACGATGATCATCGGCATGAACACGGCCCACATGAACCCGATTACGGACTGCTTGTACTTTATCCGTATATCCCTCCAGGTCATCATGTAGAGGAGCTCGTGGTAGTTGATGATTTCTCTGACCGATTCCAGCATCGCGCTCCAATCCCTTATGAATTCGCCATTTTTGGACCGAAAGCCCCGCGGCGCGCGTCTTCTTGCGGCAAGACCTTTGACTATCGGCCGGAAATTATGGAAAGGTCAACCGCCTGGTGAGGCTCTGTGCTCCGGACGGCCGCCCTGTAGCGGGCTGCAATCCGCGCGAGGACGGACGGCTCAGGCGGCAGCGGGAACTCGTCGATACGGCGTACGGGTGTTATCTCTGCGAGCGTGCCGGCCAGATACACCTCGTCGGCGATGTAAAGCTCCGTCCGGTCGATCGGCCTTACGATGAACTCGACGCCCAGCGATGCGCAGATCTCCCCGATGATCTGGGTCGTGATGCTCTCAAGTGCCCCCTCTGAAGGCGGTGGAGTGATAACCTTACCGTTCTTCACGACGAGCACGCCTGCCCCGGTCGCCTCGGCCACGCGGCCCCATTGGTTAAGCAGGATCATTTCGGAGAAGCCCCGGCTGCGCCCCTCTATCCGCGCAAGGCGTGCCACTTGATAGTTGGTGCTGGTTTTTATGCTTGGGGGCAGCACGTTATCGGCAGCCCGCTGCCACGTGCTCACGCCGATGTCGATCGGGCCGGGCGGAGCTTTATCCTGGTGGTACGCAGTCAGAACAAGGTCGGCCACCGTGCCTTCGCCCCAATGGCCTTCGATTACATACAACGTGGCCCGGATCCACATATCCTTCGCCGGCTCGTAGAGGGCACGGACAAGCTCGTGGCATGCCCGCTCGAAGTCTGCGTAGCCCACCGGACAGGGGATGTGCAACAGGCGGGCCGATCGCTGCAGGCGGGCGAAGTGTCTCGGCATGGCGACAATTCCGAACGCAGCCCCGTCTTCCTGCCAGTAGCCTTTGAGACCTTCGTAGACATTGAGGCCCCGGGTTACCGCCTCGCTTGAGATATGGAGGATCGCCTCGTGCCACGGTCTCATCTTTCCGCCCAGGTAGACCCACGCAGGCTGTTGTAGCTGTATCATGGTCGCGCCCCTTTTAATTTACGGCGGCAGTTTTTTAGTGCTTTTTGCTTTCGCGCCTAGAAGACCATTTTCCGGCAATAGTAGCCCTCGGCGTACCTGCCGGGCACATTCGATTCGATGCCCCGGAGCTTCAGGATCGAGAGGAACGTCTCTTCCGAGAACCAGCTCCGCTCGGCCTGAGTCTTGAAACAGGTGAGGAGGGCATTGGTCTTCCTCTGGCAGGTCTCCGAGTCCAGACCGATAAAAAAATTGGGATTCCCCAGATCGCCGTCGTACTTGACCACCTCGTACTCCAGGATAAGGTGGTCCCGGAACGTGTTCCACGTCACTTCCGAGATGAAGCGATGGTCCTGATGAAGGTCGCCCCTGTAATGTGTGAAAATCAGGTCGGGCGAAAACGACGCTTTCAATTCTTCGCAATATTCCTTTATCCTGGCGCCCTGAAAGGGGAAGAAGCTGTCTTTGAAATGCTTTATGGTGACGGTTTTTCGATATGCCTTTTCGAGAAAGAGGGAGGCGCTCAGCCGCGCTTCCGCTGCCCTCGGCCCGGAAGCGGCGAATACGACCCAGCAGACTTCCATATCGCCATGTTCGTCGCAGAGCCGCAACAGGGTGCCGCCGCATCCGATTTCGATATCGTCCGCATGTGCGCCGAGGCACAGAAGCTTTCGGGGCGATCCGTTGCCCCTTTCGAAGTTCAGCTTAAGCACGCGCAATCCCCCTGCGCCCGCTTTCTTCGCCGGGCTTCCACACCTCCCAGGGCGCGTGCCCGCTGTGGTACATGTCGGTCAGCTCCTGGTGCTCCTTGAAGGTATCCATGCACCAGTACCCGTCGTATTTGTACCCGAGGAGATGTTCCTTCTCGATCAACCTTCTGAAAGGCTCTTCCACCAGCTCTTCGTTGTCCCTGATATAGTGGAATATCTCTTTTCTGAACACGAAATAGCCGCCGTTAATCAAGATATCGGTATCGGCAACGTATTGTATGTCCTCTATGAGATTGCTTCTGTTTACCGAGACCACATGAAAGCTTTGCGAAGGCTTTACGCAAAGGAAGGAGGCTATCTTGCCGCTTTGCATGAAGAAATCTATCATGTCGGGCAGATAGAGGTTCGTGAGCCCATCCGAGTAATTGGCGAGAAATATCTCGTCCCCGTCGAGATATTTCTCGATTGCCCTGAGACGCTGACCGATGTTCGACCGCAAGCCCGTGTCCGCGAAAGTGATCTTCCAGTCGGAGATATCGCAGTGCTCCAAACGGAGGTCTTTTCCCCCGTTCAACATGGTGAAATCGTTCGAAAGACATTCGTTGTAGGTGAGGAAGTAGTCCTTTATCTTATCGGCCTTGTAGCCGAGACAAAGGATAAACTCCTTGTGGCCGTAATGCGCATAATACTTCATCAGGTGCCACAGTATGGGCCGGTACCCGATCTTCACCATAGGCTTCGGAACGTCCTCCGTCAATTCTCCCAATCTTGTGCCGAGACCGCCGCAAAAGAGCACGACTTTCATCGAGAACCTCCTTCTTTACCCGAAAGGCTCACAATTTCGCAAGGAGCGGGGTTTGTGTCGTCATCGATACCGGCCGTGGAGGCTTGGGCGGTCTCCGCGGCCTCCCGCTTTCCTTCCCGCAGCAGCCCCTTTGACGCGAGGGCGCCGGCCGCCTCTGAGATGAGGCTGAAGTCCAGGCCCGACTTCTCCGCGATATCGAGGAGCGAGGATGTACCGTCCGACTGGTTCAAGACCCAGAGCAGGCCGAGCCGTTCTTTCTCTCCGGTCGTGCCCCCGTGAACCCGTAAAGCCCCCGTGAGCCCAGGTTGGGCTCGCACTTCGGTGCGGTGTTGATGTAGCTTCTGTTTTCTTCCAGGACCTGAAGCAGCGACAGGTAGAGAGAAAAAGAATCGCTCAGGGCTTCGGGCCTGACCAGATCCAGGTTGTCGGCCGACGTATGGTACTGGGAAAAGCCGTTGTAGGGGGTCCGGGTCAGGGAGCCGACAGGAAGGTTGAAGCCGGGCGAGCAGAATTGCCGCTCGTCATATCCATAGGGGGAGAAGTCGATGATCTTGTGCTCGCGGCCGGAACGCGCCAGCACGTGCGCTGCCGCCCTGTCGATCTCGGCATCGCCCCGGCGGCTTTTCTTATAGGTAAAAGCACCGGGATCGCCTACGCAGGCGACCACGAGGCCGTGTCTGATCCGGGGGAGTCGCGCCTCGTTCAGGCAAAGCCAGGTAATGGCCCCGATCGTGCCGGGCATGAAAAGGAACCGGTAGGAATACCGAAGGCCGGAACGTGTCCGGAGGTGCTTTGCGAGAAAGGTGGCCAACGCGATACCGGACAGATTGTCGTTGCAGAGGGACGGGTGGCAGGTGTGACAGGAGATGAGTATCTCTTCGTCGCTCATCCCCTGGAGACAATACTCCCCATAGGAGAGGTGTCCCTGTTCGAGGTCGGCGTCTATGCAGACCTCGTACTCTTCGTCTCCCAGACCCGATCAGGCGGTTATGGCTCAGGCAGAAACCCCAGCCCTCGTGATAGTAGGTGGTCCTGTAGGGGACCCAGTCCGGAAATTCGGGTATGGTGAAGAGATGTTCCCGCAGCTCCGGAAGCGAAAGTTTCGTATGCACGGGCACGCTGTAATTGACGACGTGCAGGTTCGACGCGCGAAAGTCGATCACTTTCTCCCCTTTCGAATCCTTCACCCACGCATCCCTGATGTTCCATTCCAGGGGCACGGTCCAGTCGAATACGCGTGTGCCGCTCGGGACTTCGTGGATTGTCAGGGGGATGTGGCTCTGTATGCGGCGCAGCGTTTCCCGCAGGCCGTTGCCCGTGATGCTCCTGCAAAGGGGATAAAGTTCGGCCATAAACTCATGCATGTCACGGCCGGGGGCATCCCCCGCGACTGCCGCCAGGGTCCGGGCGCCGGTCATACGAGCCATCCGGGTGTGGTGAAGTCGGAGTACTCCCTGTCGCGGTCCGAGATGACGCGGGGCGCCTCCGGCCACTCGATGCCGAAGGACGGGTCGTTCCACCTGAATCCCCGCGCGGCCCCGGGGGCATAGAACTCCGACATCTGATAAAAGACCTCGGTATTCTCTTCGAGGGTGAGAAACCCGTGGGCGAACCCTTCGGGGACGTATATCATGTTCCTCTTCTCCCGGCTTTCCAGCACCACCCCGAAATACTCCATACGTGTCGGTGAATCGGGGCGAAGGTCGACGATCACGTCATAGAGAGAGCCGGACGTGCAGCGGACCAGCTTTGCCTCCCGGTACGGCGCAGACTGGTAGTGCATGCCTCGCAGGGTGTGGCGGCGCGTGTTGAAAGAAATACTGCACTGGACAAGTCGGGGGTTCAGGCCATGGGCCTCGAATTCCTTCCGGCACCAGGTGCGGCCGAAGAAGCCGCGCTCGTCTTCCAGCTTTTCGACCTCCACCACGAAGGCCCCGCCGAGCTTTGTCTCGGTAAAAATCATGGATAGACCCTCACCTCTGGTATGGGAACAACGAATTTGCCGCCCCAGCTCCGGATGTGGGCCATCTGCTTTATGATCTCGTCTTTGAAGTTCCAGGGGAGGATCAAGAGGTAGTCAGGCTTCGTCTCGTCGATCCTGGCCGGACCGAAAATGGGGATGTGCGTGCCGGGCAGGAACTTGCCCTGTTTGTACGGGCTCCTGTCAACCGTATAATCGACAAAATCCGACCTGACGCCGCAGTAGTTCAAGAGGGTGTTCCCTTTTCCAGGGGCGCCGTACCCGGCAATCGATTTCCCTTGTGCTTTTGTGGAGATGAGAAACTCAAGCAGCTTTCGCTTCGTCTCCCTCACCTTCTCGGAAAAGGAAATATAGTAATCGAGGGTTTTCACGCCCGCCTTTTCTTCGTGGGCCCTGAGCGCGTCGCAGCGGCGGCTCACCTCCTTCGATCCGTCCGCCTCGTGACAGGCGTAAATACGCAGAGAGCCGCCGTGGGTGGGAATTTTTTCCACGTCGAAGAGCTTCAGCTCATGAAAGGCAAAGATTTTTTCGACCGTGGTGAATGAAAAATATGAGAAATGTTCGTGGTAGATGGTGTCGAACTGGTTTTCTTCAATCGAGCTCCATGAGATGGGGGAATTCCATGGTGATTGCCCCCTTCGGCTTGAGCACGATCTGCATGCCTTTCACAAAGTCATTGAGATCGGGAACCTGAGCGAGCACGTTGTTCCCGATGAGAAGGTCCGCCTGCCGGCCGAGCGATGCCATCTCACGGGCCAGCTCGACGCCGAAGAACCTTGTGAGGGTGGGGACGCCCTTCTTCACGGCTGCCTCGGCCACGTTCAGGGCCGGCTCAACCCCGAGGACGCGAATACCCTCTTTCGCAAAATACTGCAGCAAGTAGCCGTCGTTGCTCGCAAGCTCGACGACGAGGCTGGTGTCGTCGATGCCGAAACGTTCCATGGCCATCCTCGTATAGGTGCGGGCATGCTCCAGCCAGGAATCCGAATACGAAGAGAAATAGGCGTATTCGGTGAATATCTTATCCGGAGACACGTATTCCTCGAGCTGAACGAGGAAGCAGTTGTCACAGACGTACACGTGGAGCGGGTAAAAGGCTTCCATCTCGTTCAACTGGTCGTGTCGCAGATAGCTCTCACAAAGGGGAGACATACCGAGGTCCACGACGGTCTGAGAGAGGGGCGTGCCGCAGAAACGGCAGCGGGCATGGACGTTATCTTTCTGCACAGAGGGCCTCCTCCCGGACACTGTTTTTCACTCGGGGGCCGGCCCATCTGAGGGTGCTGTCCAGGCGCCCGGCGCTCAGAAGCTTCTTTATGTGCTCGATGCGCTTGAAACGGGGTCCCTCGAAGTCATCGAGGTCCAGCCCAGTCTTCCGGTATGCCGCGTAAAGCTCGCCGGCCCCCAGCCTCGCCGTCCATTGCGGCGTGTAGTCGGGGAATGTCTCGGCAAACCTGCTGAAATCCACCCGGTAGCAGCGCTTGTCCGGGCCCGCGTCGCTCGCAAATTCGATACGGCAGTCGGGCACGGTCTCTTTCACGATCTCAGCCAGCTCGCTGATCCGGTAGTTTTCTTTGTTGCTCCCCACATTGAACGCCCGGTTATGGATGGTCTCACGCGGCGCCTTCAGGACTGCCAGGAAGGCGCGCGAAACGTCTTCAACATGGACGATAGGCCGCCAGGGTGTTCCATCGCTCTTGAGGTAGACCAGATTGCGGGTGATCGCCCAGGCGACCAGGTTATTCAATACCAGATCGAAGCGCATTCTGAAGGAGACGCCGTAGACGGTCGCGTTTCGCAGAAAGGTGGGACTGAATGTCGAATCCGCAAGCGCCCCTACGTCCCTTTCGACGAAGACCTTCGATTCGCCGTAGGGGGTGACGGGGTGGAAAGAGAGCTGTTTCCGTCAGCATCTCATCCCCTGATGCTCCGTAGGTGCTGCACGACGAAGAGAAGATAAAGCGGCTTATCCCGGATTGCTTTGCGAGCCGCGCCAGACGGACCGACGCCTTGTAATTGATCTCGAAAGTAAGCTCGGGGTTGAGATCGCTCAATGGATCATTTGACAGAGCGGCGAGGTGAATTACCGCATCGACTCCCCGCAGATCCGAAAGCTCGACATCACGGATGTCTTTCTTTAGTTCGGGCATGTCGGGTGTCGCATCCCCGAAAACGCAGTTTTCATAGAGATTGCTGTCCAATCCCAGCACTTCATACCCTTCGCCGAGCAGCATGGGGACCAGAATCGATCCTATATACCCGTGCGAACCCGTTACCAGAACTTTCATTTGTCACCCCTCGTTGGTGGATTGGTTTTGTGAAGAAGGCATCGTGCGGGCAGGCTACCGCCATTGGAAAGGGTTTGTATGGTGTGAAATTGCCTCTTCCATGTTCCTTAAAAGGACCGCAGCCCTCTGCGGATTGAATCTCATGTGGATGAACCGGCAAATCCCTCAGCCGGACTTCTTTCACGTGCAGAGGTTTGATAGCGCGTACTATGAAGACCTTAGAACCCTTAGTCTCTTTGCGCTCGAATGTGCTTGATTACAATAAGCGTGCCAGGGGCGAGGGCGGGCAAAAGGGGCCGCTGGCACGTTCTAAGTAGTTGATATCACATGAGGTGAGCGGTCCTGCCGGAAATCTGACCGTAAGAAAGATGCGACGGTTTCTTTTACAGTGTTCGATTCCTTTACAACGGAAGAGACCACCGGGACCTTCATGAAAGGGTGCCCGCTATCTTTAAGGGAGGGCGCTTTGGGAAGGCGCTTCGAGGGGGGCCTTTCTTCAATGATCTTCTCGAAGATAACTACCTGACGGTGGCTTCCGTATTTTCGCGGCGCAACGGTCTTCTCTTCCCGGCGACGTTCTTCCGCGGCGCGGTGCGATCCGTCGGATGCTCTTTCGTCCCGAGGCCCTGTTGGCCTCCCGATTTCTCCACCTATCCACCTCCTCATTATCATTCGATACGCATTTATTATCTATCGGGTCCGGCCTGCCTATCCATTTTCAAGGAAGGAGGTGCATGAAATGAACCGGCAGTGTTTGAACGTGGAGAAAAGCAGGTTGATGCGATGAAACGTGTTGACAAGATTTACGCGGTGGCGAAACCTTTTTGTGATGCCGATATTCTTGATCTTCGGCTGAACCGAGTCGAGCTCCCAGGGGTGAAAGTAAAAGAGGTAGCTGCCCTGGGTACTCAGGATATGTTCGACCCCCCGCTTGAAAAGGGGGAAAGGCCAGAACCTGAAGTAACCCCCTCCGCCCCAGGGCAAGGTGAACCTGTCGATATTCAGGTTGCTCACGGGCAGCTCGAAAATTCCGTTTCGCGCCATCAGGTGGCCTGCCGACGATTCATGCCATTGCCCCTCGATCTTTCCGTAGCGCTTGTTGGCGGCCGCATTGTTGTAGCTGGAGTCGTAGACGTAATCGAGCTCTCTCAGTACTTCAAGGACCCTGTCGGTGATCGAGAAGCTGGGGGCGCGGTAGCCAAGGACGCGCGTGCCCGTAATGTCTTCGAGGAGACCCTTGCTTCTGTAAAGATCTTCCCGGAGATCTTCCCGCGACAGCTCGTATGTAAGCTGGTGACCGTATCCATGAGATGCCAGCTCATGGCCCCTGGCGTGGATATCCCGGACGACGCCCTTGCACTTTTCGGCCAGCCAGCCAAGGACGAAAAAGGTGCAGTGGATACCGTAATAATCAAAGATATCGAGGAGGATCTTTGTATAGAGACTCACATGGAGGTCGCAAGAGTCCCATGTGGCGATCGGATAAGCGGACCTCACGTTTTCGACCTGGAACCAGTCCTCCAGGTCGACGGTCATCACGATGGGATGTGGAGTGTTTTTCACGAGGCGAACCAAGGGGCCTTCGTGCTCCGACATGCGCATTATACCTTCCGTCTTAACGTGACCCTTGTGCAAGGAAGACCACCCCTATAGTTTTTAACAGGATCTTGAGGTCGAGGAGAAGCGACATGTTCTTTATGTAGTAGACGTCCGCCTCAAGCTTATTCAGCGCGTCCTCTACGGATGCCCCGTATCTGAAGCTCACTTGCGCCCAACCCGTGATCCCCGGTGTGACATAGTGCCGAAGGCTATAGTAGGGGACCCTCTGATCCAGGAGGCGCACGAACTCGGGTCGTTCCGGCCTCGGGCCCACCACGCTCATATCACCCCTGACCACATTCCACAACTGCGGCAGCTCGTCTATGCGGTAGAGGCGCAGCCATTTCCCCACGCGGGTGACCCTGGGATCGTCACCGGCGGCCCATTGGGCGCCCTGACTCTCGGCGTCCACCCTCATGGAGCGGAACTTGAAAACCTTAAATACCTTTCCGTTTTTTCCAACACGCTCCTGTGTATAAAAGACAGGACCCGTCGAATCTAAATGAACCAGCAGGGCGGCGACCAGGATTACGGGACCGGTGAGGAGAAGCAGGCAGCCCGATATCACCAGGTCTAAAAAACGTTTGACATGACGGAGGTATGCTTTATGGAGGATGTCGAACCCTTCTGCGGACATGAGCCACTCGTCCCGGATATACTCCACGGGGACCCTGCCGGTAAGTCGTTCGTATACGTCTGCCATCTCTTCGATTACCGTCCCCTGCAGCCGCGCCTGAAGGATGCTCCGGGTAAGCCGGGCTGAGCGGTCTCCTGGAATCGCAAGTATCACGGAAGAGGCCCCTACGTCGCCTGCAAGCTCTGTCACACGGTCGGTGGTGCCTACTATTTTCGGGTAGGCCCAGGCTGCCGCCGCTCCGTCGTCATCCAAAAACCCTTTCACGGTATAAGGCGAGGCCGGGGAGCGGAGAATATTATAGATGGCCAGGCCGGTATCGCCCGCGCCCACGATCAGCACAGGTTTCTTCACAAGGGTCGTTTGCGAAACCGTCGAATAGGCGTAGCGGCAACCGGCGAAGAGGGCCAACAACATCGCCGAGTGGAGGGCCTGGCTCCTGGCGATAGCGTGTTCTCCGACCACCACGCTATAGAGGAATGAAACGGCGCCGCCGAGGAGTATCGCGAACAGGCATCGCTTTACCACGTCTCCGTGGTGGAAAGCGCGTTCCGCGTTATACATGTCAAAGACATAAAGGGCAGCCGGATAACAGATGACCGAGACCACCAGAATCGTCAGCAGCGACGATGCGGCCGGCGCCGACCCCGCGGCGCCCAGGGACGTCACGAGGCCCGCCGCCACGATCGAGCCCATGTCACCCGCGAAAAGAAATATCTTTTGCCTGGGAAAACCTTGCAGTGCGAGCTCGTTCTCGCTGCGGTTCCCCTGATTGACCGCCAAACTGGAAGATTCTGCCTGCATGGTAGGCTCCATATACTAAGTCCTTGAGGAGACGATATAATACGAATAAGCTACCGCCATCGAATAAATGCCCGTGATGCGTGGTTCACTCGTTTCACCTATTTCATCTGCATGCCCCGGTCCTCCCGCACAGCACCACCGTTCCTCGCGGATGTCTTCTTTGGCGCCGGTTACTTTCGCCGCAACTGTCTTCGTTTGCAGGACCTAAAGAAGGGCGCAAGATGAATGAACTGGACAAACTGTCTTTGCGCTTGATGCCGAGGCTACAATAAGCGTGCCAGATGGCAGGGTTCTCATCCATGTGAGGTGCGGGTCGCCGAAGTGGTTGAAATCACGGCGGGTGACGGCCTCTGGCTGTAAAACGGGCTTCAAAAAAAGTCAGGCATTTTCGTGCGTAGTGTCCCGCTCCTTTACATACATCATCCCCAGAAGATGAGGCGGGCATGCACGCAATCCCTGGAGAGTTTGAGCAAGGAGGCGGGATGGCGGTCCTTTTATGGCGAGAGCGAAAGATAGTGATAGGCATGTCGACGCAGTTTACACTCACGGCGCGAGCGGGTGTCGCAACCCGACCGCACACCCATGCCGGGAGTTTTTCGTCACTACTGCCTCAACGATTTCAGGGAAGAAATTCCGGCTGCCACACTTCCGGCGGCGTCGTTGATCCTGTAAAAAATGTTGACGCAGCAAAGACAATGGTGAATTCTCGGGGCACATTTCCGTCACCTCCCTTCACCGGCCTTTTCGATTTTTAAGAAGAGGGAGCGAGATTTAGGGAAGAATTCCTCGCGCCACGTAGTCTATATGAGAGGAAGGTAAATTCTCGTTCGGCAGGGTGAAAGTGCGGGAGGCTGGAAGGAAGTCGAAGGGACACACGAGGAGGACATCGAAAGATTCCTTCACAAGGGCCCTGCGCACCGGCTGTTGTGAGCGGGGAGGCTCGGGCGGCTCTGCCGACCGAGGGGGCGCTGAGCCTCAACCTAGATGTCCGATTTGTGATAGCGTTACTGGAGGGCTATCGGCCCTATGCCTGTTTGCAAACACCCTGGGAATGCCGAAACGCGCACGATGCGGCTGGAAATCAGTCTTAGAGTGACCGTAGGGGGGGCAATGGCAAACGAGAATAGTGAAATTGAGCTGGACGATATGCCGATGAAAAGATTGTTGAAGGCTGCGGAGGTGGCCGCCTATCTGGGCGTGTCAGCCAAGACTGTCTATCGTTGGTGCGACATGGGACTGATGGAAAGCGTCAAGTTAAACAGGTCCGTCAGGGTATTGCGCACCTCCGTCGTCGACTTTTTGTCTTGCGGAAAGAACGCGGGACTCGGATAAGAAAAGGGCGGACGAGTCGGTTCCCCACTTTGGTTCGCGCTAATCTCCGGCGCATGGCGCCATGCAGAGAACGGACAGATAATCGAATTTTCCCCTAAAGAGAAATCAACGAAAAAGCAGTGATGTGGGACGCCCGGATCGTCCTTCATCGGTTCTTCGCGCTCGGTGAGCCTTTCGCCGTTGTCCTATGGGGACCGCGGTGATGATTACTGCCCGTATGATCTCTTCATAGCCGTCTTCTACCCGTCGCGGATTTTTGTAAACTTTTCTGACAGTAGCGACATTGATGCCATGCGTCTTAGACAGGGTTTTCCCCGGGTGGTATCATCCCACCATAGGTAGATAATATGTTGGTGTCAGAGGGAAAAGACAGCGAGCTGAACGCGAAAGCGGAATTGCCGCCGAGGACTATGTTAAGGCCCAGCGAAGTCGCGTCGTTCTTGCGCGTCTCCGAGAGGACTGTCTACCGTTGGTTCGAGCTTGGTTTGATCGAGGGGGTCAGGATCAACAAGTCCCTTCGAATAACCCGCGGCTCAATCCTGACTCTGTTGCAAAGGTCCGGCGTCGAAAGATAGGGACTAGGCCAACCTCGGTGTTTATGGACCGCAGGTAAGCCATCCCAGGCGGTAGCTTGCCCGTTATCCGGACTCACGTCGTCGTCTCCGCTATCATTCCTCAAGGCCGGTTGGCCGATGCGCCTTGAATAGCTGTAGTAACCGCCGCATTTCCGAACCAGTGGCTGCGGCGTTTTTGTTTCCGGGACCTCATCGAAGAAGAGAGCGGCCTCGATTTGAAACGGATGGAAAATACGCCGTTCAAGACGGCATCGGGGGGGGATACTGTGAGGGAGAGCAACGAGTCACTAATATTGCTGGTAGACGACGACGAACTGGTTTCTGGCCTGCTCTCTTCCTGGCTGACAGCCGCCGGCCTCAAATCGGTGGTGGTATCGAGCGGCCGGGAAGCGATCGACAAATTCCGGCAGATGGCGTTCAGCGCGGTTGTGCTGGATGTGGACCTGGGCGCGGCTCCTGACGGGTTCGGAGTGCTCGACGACATCAGGAGAGAGAACCTGGATATCCCTGTAATCATGATGAGTGGGAGGGCAAGCGTTCATGTGAGAGAGGATGCGATTCAGAGGGGCGCTTACGCCTTCCTTTTCAAGCCTTTTGACCCCGAAAGCCTGTTGCGTCTCATTACGGCCTCGACATGCGGGGCTAATGTCGCCGAACAGGCGAGCCCGCTCGTCGCAAACATTCCTGGATAAGCCTATCGCTATTTTTCGGAGGTGTCGTGGATATCGTGAAGTATCAAGATCTGCCCGATAAAACTCTTTTGAGACCAAATGACGTCGCCTCATTCCTCAGCGTTTCTCTCAAGACGGTATATCGCTGGCATCGGCTGGGGACGATCAAAGGCATCAAGGTCAAGGGATCTTTGCGGATATACCGGGATTCGATCCTGAAACTGGTCTACGAAGGGAACTAGGCTCCATCGGGGCCGCCGAACCCGTACCGGCGAGGTTTGGGTCCGGCCCTGACCTGTGGCAGCCCTACTTGGGCGAAACGGAGGCACACGCTTATTTTTCAAAATAGTTGCACCCCTTCCGTTTCTCATATATGATTAGGAAAAGGAGCGAACATGGACCGTGAGAATCGACGTTCCACCCATCGGACGGATATCGATATCAGCACGCTCTCCTTCTTTGGTTTTCAAGCTCAAGATGGCCTTTCATTGGAGTATTTTCTCATCAACCTGAGTGATCAAGGGCTGCAGATCCGTATAGTCCCGTCCGGCGACGAGCGCCGACTCGTGAAGACAGGCGATCCAATACAGCTTTGTCTCGCGCTCCGGTCTCACGAGGGCTTGTTCGATCATGGAAGGATCATGTGGAGCGAGTACGATAAGGAGAAGGATTCTCTGGTTTGCGGCATATGTCTCGAAGAGGTGCCGAAGCCAAAATCCTCGCACTCTTTTTCACCATCTTACTCTGTCTCTCTGTCACCCGAGACATCGAATATCTTCCCGGAGACCACGAGCTGCGACTCGGCGGAAGACCTTCTTTTCCACATTATCCTTGAATCCTCGGAGATAAAGGTCAGGATCAGGGAGGCACTTCTCGGCACGGTACCCCGTATAGCTGCCCGGACGTCGTCGGGAAGGCACACGCGTGCGTTTTTGACCGGCCTTGCAGAAAGCCTGAACGAGGATAGCAGGCGGCTTCAGGTCTGGCGCGAAACGGTCCAGCGTGAGATGGTTTCACAAGAACCCACCCCTGTAGCCGGCGGCCTATCCGATTTGAGAAGCCTGATACACTCGGATGTGAGCGCCCGGCTGAAAAGGTCAGATCTGTCTGATGGTTTAAGAAAGCGTCTGTTACTTGAAATAAAAGGGCTCGAGGAGCAACTGCTTGTGAACGGCAACACCGTCGGCTTGCTCTGGCTCGGCTACCTCGCGTACATGTACCAGAATATGACCTGCCCTACTTAACCCACGTCCTGTTCGCGCGATAAGACTCTGAGAGGGGATCGGATGAGTACCGGAACTGCTACCCAGCAGGTGGACAGGAGGACTTTCTTCAAGAGATTTGCTCAAGTTGCGGGGGTGCTGGCTGTGGGCGCGGGCGCCGGTGCTTTGAAGCCTTCGACTGCCGAAGCATTTTTTCCCTTCGGCCCAAAGATTGACCCCAGGTGGAAGGGACTCGTTTCGCAGCTTAAGGAGTACGTCACTTGTTGTTACGTAAAATATGACGCCGCAAGGGCAAAAGCGGCGCTGACAGCCCTTGGCGCTTATGGCATCAGGGAGAACGATGTCTCGCCGCTTCAGAATGTCAATCGCTGCCTCATCTCCAAAGGCTTGTTTCTTACGAATTTCTATGTGGAATCCCCTATCGTCGCACCGGCCGTTAAGCTTTTCACCATTGCAAAGCGCGACGTATTCGATGGTTTCGTGGTAGCGGGCCAAAAAAGGACCCGCCTCTTTGGGATAGCGTTAGAGGATTACGACAGAGTGTTTCTTGGTGAAGAGGCATTCTCAACCGTAAATGCTCCACCGGTTGCGCAAGCCTACAATTTGGCTCCTGATGGGTCGTCGAAACCAGAGTGGGCAATTGCCATACCGTACGAGTGGATACGCGATGTCTACCGGCGGCAGGCGCCCGACCTGGAGGAGCGGCTGGTAGAAGAGTTGACCATCCACGAGATCGCTCACATCGTGCACAAGACCAGAGAGGAGCTGATACCATTTCTCGCGCAATTTGGGTACCGAATAGACGATGACAGACCGCTGCGGACCGTGGACGATCTCGTCGACTATCTGAAGACTAAGAGGCCTACTTACCACCAGGCAGAGCGTCTCATACTGGAGCGGATCTATCATGCGGACGCGTACTATGGAAGTTCCGGGAACTTTTCCCACATGAGCGCACTCGAACTGATCAAGGGCGGACTCACAAGGCTGTCTGAAGAGGTGAACAAGCAGGAGCCGAGCTATCCTAAGAATGTGCTAAAGATCTCCGATCAGCAGTGCTATGCGAGCATGGCCGTCCTGTACCATAGGGCTGTTCAACAGCTCGCGATGTTCGGGGACAAGCATCGAGTCCAGCAGCCGTTCGGGTAATAAGGGGTAGCAGGTGATGACTGAGGTAATTGTGTCCACTATCGATACCAGGTGTCAGACCTTCCATGAAATGCATAAAACGGCAATATCTTTGTCATTTTTTTCTTGCATTTGTAGAAACTTTGTTATAAACTTCTACCTCTGTAAAACGTTGTATGTCCTTTGCGGTTGGTATAGGCGTTCTTGCTTTTAGGTGCATAACGGTCCAGTAAGCATCCATGATCCGCATAATCCGGAGTTATCGAAAGACTATCAATGCCTTGAAAATAGCAAGGAAGGGCGGTAGCGTTTTCTTTTTTGACCAATCTTCAAATGATTCTCTCTCATTCTCATATGCCGGTTGCAAACTTTCCTGTGCACCGTATACTTCTCCCGTCGGTTCTGCACGTAGCTGGAGACAAATATTGGAGAATTGGCTTTACAATTCACGTAAAATGTCATAGCATAGGAATTGCCTCAGGTCGCGGTCATTTTTATCATCAAGCTCGATGCAACTGTGTAGAGCCTCAATAGAGAGCAAGGAGGCATCATGAAAGCATTACTTTGTGGGATCATCTGTTTTTTGCTCATTGCGGTCGCGGCAAATGCCCGGGCTGACGTTGCAGGAGATGTTGCGGCCGGGTTACCTTTGTCCCAGGTTATCACGAATGCCTTGAACGCAGGGCTTAGCATTCAGGCGGTGGTCACCCAGGCGATACAGGCGGGCGCTGACCCCGTTGCAGTGGTAACCGCTGCTGTTGCGGTAAATGCCAGCGCCGCAACAGTAATTGTAAACACCGCAGTGACCCTGAGACCCTCGGCTGCAGCGAGCATTGTGAGTGCTGTAGTCATGGCTCCGGGGGTAAATGCCGCCTCCGTCATCACTGCCGCGGTGACCGCCGATCCGGCTGCCACGACCGCGATACAAGCTGCGGCCATTAACGCGGGCGTGCCTGCCACAACCGTGAATGCGGCGATCTTCGCGGGGACGACATCGCCGGCAGGACCCGCGCCAGGCGGTCCGCCGGGCGCTCCGCCGGGCGGAGTGGGTGGTATTGGAGGAACAGGTGGCAGCGGTGGGTCCGGAGGCGGTGGCGGAACCGCAAGCCCTTCCCGATAGGCATGTGACGACTGGAAAGGAGGGAGGATGATGAAGAAAACGGTTGTCGTTGGTCTGCTTCTCGGTGCTTTGTCCATCCTGCTCACTCGTCCTGTCAGTGCCGAAATGAGATATGGAAACCTTACTTTATTGCCCGAGCTTGGCCTGCAGGAGACTTTCAGGAGCAATGTATTTCTGACGCAATCGGACAAAAAGTCGGACTTCGTCACCACGGTCACCCCCGGTATCGGCCTCAAGTACCTCTTCGGGCAGAGTTCATTCGACCTCGGGTACAGGGTCGGTTTTGTCAACTTCGCCAAGTACTCGTCGAACAATTACCAGGATCACCGGGCCAACGCGCTTCTCCATCTCGTTGCGCCGGGCGGCCTCGAGTTTACCCTGGGAGACAACTTTACGAAAAGCACCATCGAACGTGTTCAGGTAATGACGCACCAGATGCCTTTCCATGAGAATTTCCTTAACGCCGCTACCGCTTACAGCTTTGCCGACAGGTGGAAGATCGAGGCAAAGTACAACCGGGATGATCTGGCCTTCGATGAGTTTCGCGACCGGTCCGTGGAATATACGAATAATCTCGTCGGTGCAAGCCTCTACTATCGCTTCCTCCCACGCATGTCGGGATTGGTCGAGTACGATTACGCCGTCAAGAGCTTTGTGTCCGACCGTCTGGCAGATCACAAGGATCGATTGGCCTACCTGGGCGTTGCCTTTGACCCTGTGGGAAAGCTGAGGGGGAGTTTCAAGGTGGGCTACGGCTGGAAGGAGTTTGACACCAACGTGGCGGGCAGGGATAACAGTCCCCGAAACTGGATCATGGCCGGCCAGCTCGTTGACGACTTCGACTCGAGGACAAGCCTGACCTTCGACGCGATCCGAGCCCTTGCGGATGATACCCAGGTGCTCAACGCCTCCTACGTCAACACGTGGGTGACACTTACCCTTCAGCATTTCTTCACGGGCAAGATAGGAGCCACGGCAACAACCTCCTATCGGGAACGCGACTATATCGACAACCTGACGGAGCCTCTCACAGGTACACTGAAAAAACGCAGCGACCAGATATGGACCTGCGGAGCCGCGGGCTTTTACAACATACAAAAATGGATCCAGGCCAGGCTCGAGTACCAGTACTCGGATGCAAAGTCGAATTTCAATCAGTACTCCTACACAGACCACCGCGTGATCTTCAAGATTATGCTTTTCCTCTGAGACAAAGACCGGGGTCCGGCTTTCCGGGCCCCGGCTAACGTGCAACAACAGGTGAATAGGTGTATGAATAGCAAGGACTCTTTCTTCGTCGTTCGTTATCTGTTATCCGTTTTCCTGCGTCGCGCCTCCTGCCTCGCGCTCGCGGCCCTCATTTTCTGCTCTCTGCTCCCCTCCGCCCTGTTCGCCGATGCCGATTATGTGCTGGGTCCCGAAGACGAGATTTCGATCACGGTCTGGGACCATCCCGATCTGACGAGAAAAGCGCGGGTCAACATAGAGGGAAAAATAAGCTTCCCCCTTATCGGAGAGCTTCGGGTCACGGGCCTCAGTCAGCTTCAGGTAGAAAAGAAGTTGAAGGAGATGCTCGCGGACGGGTACATCGTGGACCCTCAGGTGAGCGTGCAGGTGACCGAGTACAGGAGCCAAAAGATCTTTGTCATAGGAGAGGTTAACTCCCCGGGGGCATATCCTTTGACAAGAAAGACCCTCCTTGTGGAGGCGATAGCCATGGCGGGTGGGGTAAAGCCGGAAGCCGACCAGGAGATCATGATCGTCAGGCCCAAGGAGAAAGTCGGAGTGCAAACCCCGCTACTGCCTGATCAGGCCGATCCGTCCGAGCTTATCAAAGTCAAGCTCAGGGACGTCCTCGAAGGCGAGAGGAGCCAGAACGTTCAGGTTCTTAACCTCGACACCATTTTTATACCGAAGATCAAGGTATTCTATGTGACGGGAGAAGTGAAGCGGCCGGGCCAGTACACCTTTATGAAGGGGATGACCGTCCTGCACGCCGTCAGCACGGCAGGAGGTTTCACAGAAAAAGCTGCCAAGAAAAAGGTGAAGACGGTAAGGGAGAAGGGCGGCAAGAAGGTGGATCTCTACCTCACGATGGAAAACCTCATCGAGCCGGGCGACACGATCGTCGTGCCCGAAAGCTTCTGGTGACAGGCAATTCCATGTCACCGTTTTCGCGTTCCGCTTCATAAGAACCGATTCTTTCTTGCCACAATTATGTCCGCTGAACCCGCCCCTTTATCGATGACCTCGAACCTCGAACCTTGATCAGCGAACCAACACCCGGAGGGATTATTTAAATGAACATTCCCGGCCAAACCAACGAAACACACATCTATGATTATCTGCGCACCCTCTACAAGTGGCGTCGCGTCGCGCTGGTCTGTTTTGCAGTCATTGTCGGGACGGTGGCCATCGCTTCCTTTGTCATGACGCCCGTCTACAAGGCGACGACAAGGATACTGATTGAAAGAGATGCGCCAAAAGTACTCAACATGCAGGAGCTCCTGCCGATCGATGCGAACAGCACGGAGTTCTACCAGACCCAGTACAAGGTCCTCCAGAGCCGATCTTTGGCCCTGCGCGTGATCCAGGCGCTCAACCTGTCACAGAACCCCGTGTTCAGTCCCCAGAAACGGAAGAATGGCTCGACGTTGGACAAAAAGGCCAAAGAAGTCTTACTCGTAGGCAAGTTCTTAAAGCCCCTGAAGATTGACCCCATCAGGAACAGCCGCCTCGTCGACATCAGTTACGAAAGCACGGACAGGCAGCTCGCCCCGGACATCGCCAATATGATGGCAAAGGGGTTCATCGAGCAAAACATGGCATGGAAGAGTGAGACCTCCGGTGAGGCTAAGGACTTCCTCACGAAGGAGATAGAGGGACAGAAGAAGACCCTCGAGGAATCGGAACAGGCGCTGCAGGCATATAAAGAACAGTACGGCATCGTGCAGATCACTCCCTTTCAGGGGGACAAAGAGAAAGAAAATATTGCCATGCAGAAGCTGGGGGGCCTGACCGGCAGGCTCGTCGAAGAACAATCGAGAAGGGTCGAGGTCGAGGCGCGCTACAAGGAGGTGCAGGATCTTCTTGCAAGAGGGGTGCCCATCGAGTCCATACCCCAGGTGATGGACAATTACCTGATCCAGAGGCTCAAGGAGAACGAGGCGCGGCTCGTCACACAGATGTCGGAGCTGTCCCAGAAATTTGGCGAAAAGCACCCGAAGATGACCCAGCTCAGATCGGAGATCGAGGCCAACAGGCAAAAGATCAGGTCGGAATCACAGAACGTGCTGGCCTCGATCAAGAACGAGCTGGCTATCGCGAGGGCGAGGGAGGCGAATGCGCGCAGCACCGTAGAAGGCCAAAAGGCAGAGACCCAGAAGCTGAGTGAACGATCGATACAGTACAGCGTGCTCGCCAGGGAGGCTGAGAAGAACAGGGAGCTTTACGAGAACCTCCTGAAGAGGCTGAAAGAGACAAGCGTGGCGGGTGAGCTGGGGACCACCAACGTGAGGATCGTGGACAGGGCCGAAGTTCCGATATCGCCTGCCCGGCCCAAGCCCTTGCAGTATATACTGCTCTCGGTTGTGGTCGGTCTTTTCATGGGCTGCGGCCTTGCCTTTTTCTTCGAATACCTCGATAACACAATGAAGACGCCCGATGACGTCGAGAAGTATGTGGAGGCCCCGTGCCTGGCCCTCATCCCCAAGATAAACTTTATGGAAGAGATAGGGCAAAAGGTATCGAGCCCGGAGATCATTGTGCACCATAAACCAAAGTCGACGGTCGCGGAAGGGTTTCGCAGCCTGCGCACCTCCGTGCTCTTTTCGTCTCCCGACACCCCCCTCAAGACGATCCTGATCGGGAGTTTTATCCCGAAGGAGGGCAAAACGTTCATCACCGCCAACCTCGCCCTCGTGATCGCCTATGACGGAGAATCCGTCCTGCTCGTCGACGCGGACATGAGGAAACCCCAGATCCACAAGGTCTTCGGCCTGGAGAACCGTCGAGGGTTGAGCAACGTCATTCTCGGTGAGGAGCCGGAAATTCATCGATCGGTCCTGCACGAAAAGCTCGATATCATGACCTGCGGCCCCGTGCCTCCCAACCCGGCGGAGCTCCTCGGCTCGAAGAGGATGGCGGAATTTGTCGATCAGATGAGGGGCTCCTACGACAAGATCATCTTCGACTCCCCCCCGATAAGCTCGGTGACAGACGCGGTAGTATTGAGCAAGCTTGCCGACAGCGTGGTCTATGTCGTCCATGGAGGCGCGACGACGAGGGAAACTGCCCAACACGGGTCCAGGGTCATGAGAGATGTCGGCGCGAAGGTGATAGGCGCCGTCCTCAACAACATAGACATCGGTCGGGAAAGCTACTACTACTCCCACTACTATCACTACTACTACCATTACTACGATTACTACGGCCACGACGGCGACGGCCAGAAAAGGCGCAAACGTCACGAGTGGGACCAGCCTAAAAAGGGTCTTTTTGCCGGCGAAATTTCCTCCGAAGCAAGCGGAACAAACAGCCCGTCGAGCAGGCTTAAGGCACGTTTTGAGTTTTGAGTGTTGAGTTTCGAGTTATCAGGGGAGCGCATGATCGACCTCCACGCCCACATCCTCCCCGGTCTTGACGACGGCGCGAAGGATCTCGACGAGGCAGTCGAGATGTGCCTGGTCGCGGCCCGGGATGGGATAAGGACTATCGTTGCCACGCCGCACGTAGCCGATGGGACATACAACGCGACGCCCGACGCCATTTTCCATGGGGTCGGCACACTGAAGGCCGAGGTCGAACGGGCTAAAATCCCTCTCGACGTATTGCCCGGCGCAGATATACACGTGCACGAGCATCTCGATTCACTGGTAAAGAATCGGGAAGTGTTGACCGTCAATGACAACATGCGGTATGTGATGGTGGAATTCCCCCGGCATGTGATACCGCCCAGGCACATCGAATGGATGTTCCGTCTCACCCTTGCCGGTTTTACCCCGATCCTCACGCACCCGGAGCGGAACACCGCGGTCCATGAGAAGACGGACATCGTGCGGCAATGGGTCGAGAAAGGCGGACTCGTCCAGTTGACGGCCATGAGCCTTACCGGGGCATTCGGCCCGGAAATAAAGAAGTGCTCCGAGGAGCTGCTCAAGTACCGCCTGGTCCATGTGATTGCCTCCGACGCGCATTCGGCCGAGAGACGACCACCTGTGCTCTCGAAGGCCGTCAAGCTCGCCTCATCTCTCGTCGGCGCCGAATACGCGCACAAGCTTGTGGAAGAGTATCCCGCCGCCATCATCGCCGGCAAGGCCATCGACGCCCCGGAACCCCTTCGCAAAAAACCCGGTTTGTTTTCGCGGTTTTTTGCGCGTTCTGAGTTTTGAGTGTACGGTTCTAATAATGTTGTCCTCCCGCATCATTCTTATAGGCCTGATCATGCTCATCATTTGCGCTCCTGCCGCCGTCGGTTCCGTCTACATCGTTACCTACTCGGCGATGGAGGTCCTGATCTTTTCGTTGCTTCTTCTGCACCTCTGGACAACCGACTTTTCCTTTCTGAATGCCCAGATGTCGCGCTCAACGCGTCCGGTTTACGATTCTTCTCACGTTCCGCGTTCCGCGTTCCGCGATTCGAGTTCCGTGTTTCGGTCTTCCTACTTGCGTCGCACCCTGTGGCTCATGCTCCCTCTCTTCCTCTTCCTTCTTTTTTGTCTCTTCCAGATGGTGCCCTTGCCTTTCTCGTTTCTCCAGAAAATCTCTCCCGGCACCGCCGGCCTCTATCAGCGCCTGGGTCTCGCTCCGGCCTTCGGTCCCGGCCCTATGCCCTCTGCTCCCGGCCCTCTGCTCCCTTTGAGCCTCAGCCTCTCCGCCACGAGCGCCGCTCTCCTGAAATGGCTGGCCTATGCGTCCATTTTCTTTGTCGCCGCCACATTCACTCGCCCAGGAGACTGGGTCTGTTCCCCCAGGCATGGATTACCTGGCTGCTTGTCGCCGTCTTGATCATCGGATTTTCCGAGGCGTTATACGGCCTCTATGCCTACCTCAACCACTCGGACTCTCTCTTGTGGTTCAAGAAAAAGTACTACACGGACTGCGTAACCGGGACCTATATCAACCGCAACCATTTCGCCGGGCTTATGAACATGTGCATACCTGTTTCGATCGGCCTCTTTCTCTCCAGCATCACGTCACGTGTCAAGGCCCGTCGTTTCCTCTTGCTCTATTTCCTTTTTGCGGGGATCGTCGTCATGGTCCTCGGCCTCATCTTTTCCATGTCGCGCATGGCCCAACTGAGCCTGGTTGCGGCCGTGCTCTTCGTTCTGTTGCTGATGGTCGCGACAAAAACGCGCCGCACGGCCCTGCCGATTGTCCTGGCGCTGGTGCTCGGCCTGGGGTTCCTTTGGGGCATGTGGAAAGGCCTGGCCCCGGTGGAGGAGCGTTGGCAGACGATCGAAACCAGCTACGAGGACCGCGCTCTCGTCTGGCAAACCACCTTGAAGCTGATCAAGAATTTTCCCTTGACCGGCACCGGTCTCGGCACCTATGAGCTTGCGTACGCCCCTTATAAGCCGCAGAAACTCGGCGCGCTGATCATGGACCACGCCCACAACGACTACCTGGAGTTTCTTTCGGAAGCGGGGCTGATCGGCTTCATTCCGTGGCTGGCATTCTTTCTCCTGTTCCTCGCTTCTTCCGTTCGCGCCTTGCTCAAACGCCGCAACCCGTATTCGATATTCCTCGGGGCCAGCGGCCTGGCGGCCATCGTGGCCCTGCTCGTCCATTCCCTGGCGGACTTCAACCTCCAGATCCCCGCCAACGCCATGCTCCTCTTCCTCCTCATGGGCCTCACGTGGCGAGCGGTCAACACGAGGAAAGACCGTGTTGAGTTTTGAGTTCTGAGTTTCAATCCCAACACTATTGCCTGTGAAAGCGCGACGTTGTTCCTTACGTTATTTGCTAAATATGTCAACTCAAAACTCAAAACTCAAAACTCAACACTTCTTCATCCTCCTTTTGCTGCCGTTGATTTACCTTTCATTGGGTGCGCTTTTGAGCCAGTTGATTGTGCCTACCGATTCCAGCTCTCTATGGGCCACGCCGTCCCCCAGCGTGTATAGTCTGAGAATTCGCCTTCTTCGCCGCCATGGATATCGATGCTGGACCCCTTATCTTCCGACCATGCCAGGCTGCTCGCTCGCGCCCGGATGTCTGCCGACGACCGCACCGCCGGTACGTGGCTTGTCCGTGCCAGGAGTCTCGGCGTTGCCGATCCCGGAAATTGGGTCTTATGGGGCATGCGCGAAACGAAGCGAGGCCGGATCGACGAAGGGCTGGCCGCTTTCGAGAAGGCAATTTCTTTGAATCCCTCCCGGCCTGCAAGCTATTCGGATGCCGGTTTGTCTCTGTTCGACGCCCTGCCCTACGCGCCGTCGGGGCAGAGACCCCTCTTTCGCAACCTGGCCCAGGTCTACCTTGCCCTCGGCCTCGACCTTGACCACTTTCTCTGGCAGGACCCCCATGTGTGCCTGGCCCTGGCTTCCATCAGGGCGGAGAAAGGCGATACCTTCAACGCTGCTTTCTGGGCGAAGCGCATCGTTCTCCAGCCCCCCGTCGATTGGCCTTTTGCCGTCAGGAAGCTGGCCTTATGCTTTTCCCTCGGCGAGCGCGTAGAGGCAATTTCTTCGTGGAAGAACATATTTCTGCCTCAAGAGTTGTCTCCTGCTCAACTGGACCTGATCTCCGCGGAGCTGACGAAATATTCCATTCCCGATTTTGCCTATATGCGCGCCGACCTCGATCTTTTTCAGGGGAAGCTCGATGCCGCCCGAACGGAGCTATCCTCCCTGGTCGTCCTGCGCCCTCACGTGGCCGACTACCAGCTCGCCCTTGCCAACGTGTATGAAAAGCTGGGTCGCCGGACCGAGGCACGACTTTGCTATGAAAAGGCACTAGAACTCTCCCCGGCCAACCAGGAAGCGAAGAAGAAAGTGACACAATACTACGCGAGAGGCAGCAAGGAGCAGAGAAACAGCATGGAGCATGGAGCAAGGAGTAAAGAGTGAAGAGCAGCATGGAG
>CAVSOX010000032.1:0-296203 GCA_963729685.1 uncultured delta proteobacterium
GATACGCGCTGGTCGTGGAATCATGCTACCGACGAAGTGTGGCGGCAGCTTGACCCCGCGCTCTGGGAGTTCATAGAACCCTGGGTCGTCCTGCAGACTGTCTCAAGGGACAAACTCGAGCGCGTGCTGACCGATCCCGTTTTTCGCAAAAACGTTGACGGCCTGGTTGGACCAGGCGGCGAGCGGCGGAGGCGCCCGCGTGGTTTCAGGAGAATAATTTGCAGGCGCCACTAACCTCGGTCGCTTACTTCAGCATGGAATTCATGTTGAGCGAAGCTTTGCCCATCTATTCGGGCGGGCTTGGCAATGTGGCAGGTGATCAGCTCAAAGCCGCGAGCGACTTGGGCGTGCCGGTGGTCGGGGTGGGGCTGCTCTATCAGCGGGGCTATTTTCGCCAGGTAATCGACAAGGACGGAGCGCAACAGGCCCTCTTCCCCTATAACGATCCAGGACAATTGCCCATCACGCCGGTACGTGAGGCGAACGGTGAGTGGTTGCGGCTGGAGGTCACCTTGCCTGGTTACTCGGTCTGGCTGCGCGCCTGGCAGGTACAGGTCGGCCGGGTAAAGCTCTATCTCCTCGACAGCAACGACGCGGCGAACTTCCCCGCTCATCGAGGGATTACCGGCGAGCTATATGGCGGCGGGCCGGAATTACGTCTTGTTCAAGAGCTGGTACTCGGGATCGGCGGATGGCGACTGCTCGGTGCGCTTGGCATGCGGCCGGAGGTCTGTCATCTGAATGAAGGGCATGCGGCGTTCGCCGTACTGGAACGGGCTCGAACCTTCATGGAAGAGACCGGACAACCCTTCGAAGTCGCGCTGGTCGTCACCCGGGCAGGGAACCTTTTCACCACCCACACCGCAGTAGCCGCCGGCTTCGACTGTTTCGCACCGTCTCTCATCGAGCAGTATCTACGTGCTTATGCCGAACAGAAGCTCGGCATAACACTCCATGACGTGCTGGCCCTGGGCCGCAAGAATCCGAACGACGCGTCGGAAACGTTCAACATGGCGTATTTGGCAATCCGCGGGAGCGGGGCGGTGAATGGCGTGAGTCGCCTGCACGGGGAGGTGAGCCGGCATATCTTTGAGCCTCTCTTTCCCTATTGGCCGGTGGACGAAGTGCCTGTCGGACACGTGACCAACGGAGTCCACATGCCGAGCTGGGACTCGGCAGAATCTGACGAACTCTGGACGGAGACCTGCGGAAAAGACCGCTGGCTGGGGACGATGGAAACCCTTGAGCAGGACGTTCGCCGCATCTCAGACGCCGGCCTCTGGCAATTTCGCATCGCCGCCACGCATCTCTTGTTGCGTACGCTCGCGGGCGACTATCCCGGCAACTGGAGGTCTCCGGCGCGCCGCCCGATGAAGTTGACGGGGCGAAGCATCTGTTTGATCCCCACGCATTGACACTGGGCTTTGCGCGCCGTTTCGCGACTTACAAGAGGCCGAACCTGCTGTTGCACGACCCGGAGCGGCTGCTTCGCCTGTTAACCAATCCTGAGCGCCCGGTGCAGCTCATCATCGCCGGCAAGGCCCATCCGGCAGACCAGGCGGGACAGGCGCTGATTCAGGAATGGACCCATTTCATCCGGCGGCCCGAGGCCCGCCCCCATGTGATCTTCCTCAGTGACTACGACATGCTTCTCACGGAGCACCTCGTGCAGGGGGTGGATGTCTGGATCAATACGCCACGGCGGCCGTGGGAGGCGTGCGGAACGAGCGGCATGAAGGTGCTCGTCAATGGGGGAATCAATCTTTCGGAGCTGGACGGCTGGTGGGCGGAAGCTTACTCTCCTGAAGTAGGGTGGGCTTTGGGGGATTGTCAGGAGCATGGCGATGATCCGTCATGGGACGCGGCCGAAGCCTTGGCGCTCTATGACCTGCTCGAGCGCGAGGTGATTCCTGAGTTTTATACCCGCGACGATAAGGGCATTCCCAGTGCGTGGGTGGCGCGTATGCGTGAAAGCATGGCGGACTGACGCCCCGGTTCTCCGCCAACCGCGCGGTGCGCGAATACACGGAGCAACACTACGTCCCCGGGGCGGCGGCTTACCGCCGGCGTGCTGCCGACAAGGGCGCAATCGGCAGACAAATGGTCGATTGGCAGCACGGTCTGGAACAGAAATGGGCTACCCTGCACTTCGGCAAAGTGAATGTTGAGACTCGCGGCGGGCAGCACCTATTCGAGATTCAGGTGTATCTCAGCGGTCTTGACCCGGATTCTGTGCGCGTAGAACTTTACGCCGACGGCGTGAACGGGGGCGAGCCGGTCCGACACGAGATGATAGGCGGTCAAGAACTGGTGGGCGCAAGCGGCACCATCTATAGCGCAAAGATGGCGGCAACACGTCCGGCGACAGACTATACGGCGCGCATGATACCTCGGTTCGACGGCGTTGCCATCCCACTGGAGGACGCACGAATCCTGTGGCAACGATGATTATGTTTTGAATGGAGGATTGCGAATCGGCAAGCGCCATCAGAAGAAACAACTCACGGTCATCAAAATCACGCGCCTAAATCATCGGGGGTAATCGAAATGAGAAAAAGCAGCTCTTTCGCAACATTGATCTTCATCGTAATTTTCGGCATCGGCATGGGATTAACATATGCCATGTACAACGCTTCAGCGAACGTGCAAACCGTGTGGATTGGAGTCGTTGCCTTTTTTGTCGCCCTCTTTGTTTCTCTCGCAATCAAGGTTGCGGATCAGTGGGACAAGGCGGTGATATTGCGGTTAGGCAAATTCCGCTCCCTTCAGGGACCAGGGCTGTTCTTCATTATTCCGGTCATCGACTCGATAGCCTACTGGATTGACACCCGCGTGATCACGGCTTCTTTCAAGGCCGAAAAGACCCTTACTAAAGATACCGTGCCCGTGGATGTAGATGCAGTGCTGTTCTGGAAAGTTTTGGACCCCAAGAAGGCGGCCCTGGATGTAGCCGACTATCAAAGCGCCATAAGTTGGGCCTCTCAAACGGCTCTGCGCGACGTCATCGGCAAAACCATGCTTTCGGACATGCTGGAAGGCAGGGAGAAGATTAGCAGCGAGCTGCAAAAGATCATTGATGAGCGAACCGAGCCGTGGGGCATTAATGTTATTTCGGTGGAAGTCAAAGATGTACTCATCCCCTCGGCCCTGGAGGATGCGATGTCGATGCAGGCCCAGGCTGAAAGAGAACGTCAGGCCCGGGTGATTCTGGGAGATTCGGAGCGACAGGTGGCGGAGAAGTTCGGAGAAGCGGCCAGGACCTATGCGAACGATCCCATCGCCCTTCACTTGAGGGCCATGAACATGCTTTATGAGGGCTTGAAGGACAACGCCACGATCGTCATCGTACCCAGCACGGCCGTGGAAACCATGCAACTGGGCGGCCTTGCAGGGATGACGGCCTTGACCATGGGAATCGGCCAGGAGCGTGCAAACAAAGAGAAGGAATCCGGGACAGCGGGTGATGGAAGATAAGGGAACGCGTCCTAATGTGGTATCGGGCGACTGGCGTGGGTGTGAGAGAAGAAGGGCCGGAGGGAACGGGCAAGTTCTTCGCGCACATCAGGGCGGACGAGCAACTCCGGCGGTTCAGGGAGCGAATCGACGGGCCCGCGCACCGTGGGAAGATCGGTGAGTCCGAGGCGCATTCGCCATGAAAACCTGACAGATCAGAGGAGAAAAGGAAATGAACCGGCATACGATTCCGTTAGGACGCATTATGGGTATCCCTATCGGCCTGGACTATTCCTGGTTTTTGATTTTTGGGCTGATCACCTGGACGATGGCCGTTGGCTACTACCCGGCTGAATTTAAGAACTGGCCTACGGTCCAGTATTGGATCATGGGCGCGGCGACCGCCATCATGCTCTTCGTGAGTGTGCTGCTGCACGAGTTGGGCCATTCGGCGGTGGCGATGTCTTACAAAATCAGGGTGCGAAGCATCACGCTCCTTATATTCGGCGGTATCTCCCAAATCGAGGCTGAGCCACCCAGTGCCACGGCTCAATTCTGGATCTCCATCGCCGGCCCCGCTGTCAGTTTCGCCTTGGCAGGCCTTTTTTTTCTGTTGCAGCCTGTTTTCAAGAATGTTGCGCCGCTACTGGCCTTGGGTAAATATCTGGTCTATATCAACATCGTGCTGGGCCTGTTCAATCTGATTCCGGGCTTCCCCTTGGACGGCGGCGGCGTCTTTCGGGCGGTGGTATGGGGTATTACCCACAACCTGCGCCGGGCCACCCTGATGGCCGCCAACCTGGGGCGGTTCATCGCCTATGTCTTCATCGGTGTGGGTGTGTGGCAAATGTTGACCGGCAACCTTATGAACGGCATGTGGATCGCCTTCATCGGCTGGTTCCTGGAAAGTGCCGCCAAGGGACAGGTTCAGCAACTGGCCGTCCACGATATACTGGCTGGCCACAAAGTGTCGCAGGCGATGAATCGGCACTACACGGCAATCCCTGCCGATACTACCTTGCAACGCCTGGTGGACGATCACATTCTGGGCAGTGGTCTCCGCAGCTTTGTGGTCAAGAGAAGTAACGAGGCAGTTGGCTTGTTGACCTTGCATCACGTGAAGGAGGTTCCGCGATCTGAATGGGCAACCACGACCAGCGCTCAAGCCATGATCCCGATGGAGCAGACAAAACGGGTGCAGCCGGATGCGGAATTATCGGCTGCCCTGGAAGAGATGGACCGTGATGGAGTCAACCAGCTTCCTGTGATGACGGATGGACACATTCAGGGCATGCTCAGCCGGGAAGATGTCATCACGTTCCTGCGTACGCTCCAGGAAATGGGAGCGTAACCGACATAACAAGGGAAGCTCGGGGGGCCATAATGAAACGCTCAACAGAGATTGGGACGCTGTTTCTGGATATCGGTGGTGCCCTGCTCAAAGAAGGATGGAGTCACAGGTCTCGCAGGCTGGCGGTCAGGGCGCTCGACGTGAATCCGCAACAGCTGGAAAAGTGGCATCACCTAACTTTCGAAACCCACCAAGAGGGAAAGCACACGCTGCAAGAATATTTGGGTCGGGTGGTGGCCTCCATTACCTTGAAGAATGTCGTGCGCAACAAGTCCATGGTACTTAACTGAAAAGGCACGATAGCGGTCGTCGTGGAGCTTTTGAGAGGGTAGAGGGGGTGGCGGACTGTTGTGGTGGCAGTGGCCGCGTATACCGTTTTTGGCTTGAAGCCCCTGACGAAGAGGGGGATCGCCAGGACGATCAGAAATGTACTCGACGAGTAAGTTCGATTGCGCCTTCTCCCGGCAATCGATAGAATTGCTTGACTCTCTCCATTCAAGCTTCGTAGGCGCCTCGTGCCCGAGGGCTTCTTCCTGCAATCGCGTTTTTTAGATCTTCCTCTGCCGTGCGCTATTACGTGTGGCAATGGCGCACCAACATAACCCGGCACATGTAACCTGTGACTTTTACGGAAAAAATTGTTTTCACGACGATTTCTCTTGACAAAGTTGCGAGTTCGATGCATCCTTAAGGTAAGGACTGTAACGATGGTTATAACGGTCATAACGGTTGGGGAGCAGAAGAGATGATGAGAATCAACGGCAAGGCTATCCCACGCTCTCAGAAGCGGCAGGCATTTTTGGCGTAGCTCCCAAAACAGTGAGGGAATGGATAAGAAAGCGCATCATCTCTCATCCTCCCCAACTCAGCCATGGTGCGCGTACAGTGGACTATTTTCCTACTGAATATATGGAAAGAGCTAAGGAAGAACTCAGGCAATATCGCATTGACAAAAAACCGAGAGGCAGGGGAGAAGAGTTGCCCTTGTTTCCTTCACACGAGGCGTAGCAAAAATGTCGCAATGCAAACCGCACTCAGCACGTATGGAAATGCCTTTTAACCTTTGCAGAATTGGGCAATTGTTGCGGAAACGCGTGAAAAGAGGGGGATAACTCTTAACGAGGCGTCAAACGCCCTGTTCATAAGGAAGCGGGTCATCGGAGCAATCGAGGCTGGGGACTGGGATAACCTGCCCCACCCTGTTTACGTCAAGTGGATACGTGAAACAGTATGCTGTCTTTCTCACATGCTCGATCTTCTCAAGAGCGAGGCGGCCTCAGGGGAAGACGAGTCGCCCGTGCAGGGGCCGGAGGCTTTCCCCAGTTTTCATTCGCAGGATGCAGGAAGCAGTCGGCCCGATTGTTGCGAGGAAACACCGAACGTACTCGGCCGGCTGAAGGGTTGGCGACTGACAAGGAGGGCAAATGGCAGAGAGCACCCGTTCATCTCGCGATAGGAGCGATGTCGCGAAAAAGCGAATGTCCGCCGAAGCCGATCCGACGGCAAGGCGAGGCGACGACGTGAAAAAAATACGGGAACTCGACCGGCTGTTGGCACAATTCGACAACTATTTCCCCGGGTTCACGGCGGCCGTCCTGAAAATAATGCAGACGAAATGGCGACTTCGGCATATGACGGTCAACCCATGGAACTATGGCGCTCGTGCGCCTTAAAGGAGGTGCGGCCATGACCTACTATATCCACGATATTCCGGGGAGACTCAGGTCAAGAGCCGTCTTGAGGTTCAATTACAGTGCGGAAAAAAAGATAGCCGCCCTGCTTAAGGCATTGACCGGGGTCAAGAGCGTTGCGTTCAACGGCACAACGGGGAGCTGCCTCATTTATTATGACCGGTCGATGACGTGCCGGGATGACATAGTGTCCGTGTTGTCGGGAAACGGGTATTTCAATCCCCCAGAGGCGAAAGTATTCATCGAAGAGGTACCAATGCAACCTTGTAAAGTCGGGCGTTTGGCGGGTTATATGTCGTTTTTGGCGCTCATTCTGCCATTTATGGCGCACGCAGCCGGCACTCCACAGATTACGAGCCTCAGCGGCGCCTTGACCAACGGAAATACCATTACCGTCAACGGCGGCAATTTCATCCAGATGAACATGGCAAACTGGATCCCATTTTTCCAGAACAATCCCACCGCCTCCAATTTCGGAGGCGCTTCGCCGGAAGCCGATGGCTACAGCACGCAAGGACCGCAGGGCGGCGTTTACGACACAAGTTTCTACCTCATGGGAACGCAATCGATGAGGTTTGATGTAAGTGGGGATTCCACTACCTGTCCCCAGGACAACCTTTTCAGTTACAATGCGATTCTTAGTGGAGGAGGCGACGCTCAAGACCTGTGGATCCGCGCTTATGTCGCATATAATTCAGCAGATGGTCTTTGGTTTGCCAACCAGGATAAGATGTTTATGTGCGAAGGATATGGACCGGGACAATATGCCTATGAGCCTGCAAACTGGGCGACGCTTCCGAGCCAGATGGAGGCGGACTTTGACGGCATGTCCCATCGTGCAAATATACCAAGCGGTCCGATCCAGAACATGCGGTGGTACTGTATGGAAGTGCATTGGCAGACAGTTGCCGCTCCTTATGTGTACCAGGCGTGGATCGACGGGGTTGAGCTTTCAATGACAATCCTGTGACACAGGGTTGTCAGATGGCTATTCTTTTCGGGCTTATCAACGGCTGCGGCACGACATCGGGATTTACTCTCAGTAATTGGTTTGACGGCTTCGCGGTCTCCACTTCGAGGATATATCCTGCTTCGACGATTCAGGTAGGGAACAGTCCGACCTACGGCCAGGGCAACGAACAGTATCAGCAACCTATTTACCTGAGCGACAACCAGGTCCAATTCGTACTGAACACCAGCGCCGTCGGACCAGGACCGTACTATCTGTGGATCACGAATAACAGCCAGGTGATTAATGACGCCTACGCGATGCAGGCCGGCGATGGAAGTGCAGGGGGAAGTCCAAGTGCAAATGTAAATGCAAGTGCAGGGGGAGGAAGCGGAGGAGGCGGCCACGGAGGAGGATGCTTCATCGCAACAGCGGCATTCGGTTCATATCAGGAAGGGCATGTAAGGATACTGAGGCAGTTCAGGGACGCGTTCCTGCTGACAAACACGCCCGGGAAGGCTTTCGTGGAATGGTACTACCGTCACAGTCCGAAATATGCCGGCATAATAGCCGGCAGGCCTGCGCTGAGGGCCATAGCGAGAACGGCCCTTCTGCCTGTATGCGCAGCGGCCTTTTTGAGCCTTAACGGATTCCTGGCGCCCCTGATTCTGATCATCCCCTGTGCGGCGCTCTCATATCTGCTCTGCAAGGGAAGGCGGAAGCGTAGTTTGCCGATGTGATTCGCTGCTACTATACAGCAGGCAGAATCCAGGGGAGGGTGATCCAATATCGACATCGGGCGTGGATGACCGAAGGGGGCCCTAATCTTTCTCTTGACTCGCTCAAGAACTGAGTCTCCAGTGTAGGCAGCATCAGGAGTAACCCGAGAGGGGGAGCAAAGTCGGCAAAGTCGGGGACGTTATTTCCCAATGTGATTTGTTTGTAGAAAGGAAAGTAAGCGAGAGTCCGAAGCGGGAAACAACAAATAATGAACATTAGGAAACAACGTCCCCAAAGTTTCCCTTATGTCAAGAATAAAGATTTGACCCCCTATCCACCCTTATGTCAAGAATAAAGATTTGACCCCCTATCCACCCCTAAGGGTCCGGCGAGGGGCAAGGCGGGGGCCTTATGTCAAGAATAAACGGCCTGTTGCCCGAACGGGCTTTGTAACCGGGAATCATACATCCCTCGCCATTACAGGAAGGCCAGATCCGTAAGACCGGCATCCGGCGCTTGTCTCGTGCAATAAAAAAGATAGACGTTGATGTAGGCCCTCACTGCCCTTCCCAAAGTTGCGAAAGGGGCTGTCCTCACTCCCTTCGTCGGTTTGATTGCGTGTCGGATCAATGTCTCAATGTTCTGAATGGCCGACACAAGGTACTCTTGAATAGCCCCTTTCCATAGCCCTCGCCAACGGGCTCTGTCGAAGCTGAAGCGAGTGCTTCGGGCAAAGGAGCGCTCCATAAGCTGCCGGCGCGTTGTGAGGTCTCTTTTTGCTGCACGGGTCTCGGTGAGCGCAAGCATATGGTCAATCTCTTCCTGGCGGACATGGCGCTGTACCGTTCGCGGTCCTTTTGCCCTGGTGCACTGAGACCGCAAAGCGCATGCAGCGCAGTCTCCCTTTGCCCCCGCGTATTCGACGTTCTGTTTGTCTTCATGGATCGACCTTCTCTTCAGCGTCTTTCCTGCAGGACATGTAAAGGCGTCGTTCTCCTTATGATAGACAAACCGCTCTTCCGGGAATATCCCGTTTCGGGAACTCGTGCCGCTCGTTACGGCCTTAACGGTGGACATGTGGGGTTTTATGCCCTTGTCGCAGCACAGCAGAAGGTTTTCTTTCGTGCCGTACTTGCTGTCGGCTACAACAATCTTCACCGTCGAATCGGCATTCTTTTCATGTTCTTCGATGAGAGAACCCATTTCATGTCCGTCGTCAATCGCGCCGGGAGTGACTTTCACCGCCGTGATTACTTCACGGAGTTCATCAATCGCCCGGTGCGTTTTGTACCGGAGCTTTGCCTTGCCTCCCGCATGGCGGATGATCGAGGCGTCAGGATCAGTGCGGGAGACAAAGCGATTGTTCACGGCGCCGGTCCTTTGGGAATCGTCCAGTCTCTTCTCCAGTTCCCGATAGCCTTCTTTGAGGTATTTTTTCAGAGAATGAGCATCAACAACCGAGTTGTTCGAAGCGTCGGCGTCGATGAGGCTTGAATCCATAAAAATCTTGCTCCCATCGACCAGCTTTGCTTCAACGCACTGCACCGCGATCCGCTCGAAGAACTGCTTGAAGACTTCCTCGCCCCATCTTTTTCTCGCCTTTGAAAGCACGCTGTGGTCAGGTATGGAGGATTCGATGGTGAAGCCAAGAAACCAGAGCCAGTCCAATCGCTCGGGGAGGGTCTCCATCAGTTCTCTTTCCGACCGGACATTGTAGAGTATGAGAAGAAGCATCAGCTTGAGGATGACCGGGGGCGGAATGGAGACGTTGCCCTTATCCCCGTAAGTCTTCCTGACTTCGTCGTAGATGAAGTCGAAGTCGATCAGTTCCTTGATGCGACGGAGAGGGTGGTCCTTCCGGACCCTCGTTTCTAACTGAACATTGAAGGAAAACAGGGGATCATTAGGCGGCGGACCGTAACCCATCATGGGCCGTATCTCCTTGTCTTGAGCGCTTGCAAAGTTTACCATACTTTACGGGATAAGGCCACATAATTGTATGCAATAATGAACATAGCCCACGAATTTATTGCTCTTCTGCTTACGCTAAAATCATGATTTGGGCAACAGGCCGTCCACTATTGACATCAGAGGCCATACGCGTTCTACAGTAAGCTTGATACGGGAGGAAGGAGCTTTTGCCCACCACATTGGAAAGACTGCAGCAACTTTTCATAGCCCACTTTGAATACAAGATTGAAGAACTTACGGCCGCGACGACGCTCGACAATTTAGGCCTCGATTCTCTCGATATCATCGAATTTATGTTTGATATAGAAAATGAATTCAATATTATAATCCCTGACCGGGAGTTTAAGGTTACCACGATACGGGACATGGTAGATGCTCTGGACCGGTTCATCTCGGAACAAGACATAGGGTCTTCGAGTCAACGGGCAGAAACCGCCCGCGCGCAGAGACGATAGCGCCCTTCTTGCGTAACTCTTTGACAGGGCCTCAAAAAAAGGGGGGGTAGTTTAACTCTGGAACCGGTATAATGAATGGGGGCAGACCAGTCGCGTATGGCGTGGTTTGCAGTGAAACCCGTAAAGGAGGTCCCATGAAAAAGTCAATCTGGTGGTTCGCCGTTCTGGCTTTGCTGGCCGCGCCGGCCACGGCTCAGATAAAAAATTCGCCGCTGTTCGTCATCGAGCGCAACGTGAACGCCAACGTCGTGCATTACGACGCCCGGCTCACCGCCGACGGCAAACTGGATCCCAAGGAACCGGTGATCGCCTACTGGGTGATGCTCGCCAAGGACGGTCGCCGGCAGCAGCTCAACTGGATCGAGAAAAAAAAGGCCTACGGTTTTACCATCAAGCCGGACCCGTCGGTAAACGGCTATAAAATGACCCTGGTGGCCGCCCCCGAGCGGCAGATCGTCGTGAAGAAGGAAAAGGACGCCGTCCGTGCCGAGGCGGTCATCGACGGCCGGCCGGCCGTCTTGGAGAAGATGTACATCAACGCCTCCGAAGGGCTGACGGGGCCGAAACTGCACTATATCGAGGTGTATGGCAAAGACCTGCAAACGGGAGAGGAGCGCCGCGAAAAGATGGCGCCGAAGTAGCCGGGACGCGCCCTAAAAAGACCCGTGCAACGGCGCGAGAGATAAAGAGAATATGGTCCATCTCGGGAATCCAGGTTCAGGGCTATCCGGGCCGCAAAGCATAGGCATTGGCCGGTAGGAGAACGATTGACGACACTCTCGCCGGTGTGTTCCTACAACGAATGGGACCCGCTCGAGGAGGTCGTTGTCGGGCGCCTCGAAGGCGCGATGATCCCGTCCAGACACCTCACGGTCAGCTTCAACATCCCCCGGAGGCTGACGGGGATCTATAAGGTGGTCGCCGGGCTTCCTTATCCCAAGTTTGTCGTGCGACCGGCTCAGCGCGAGCTGGACGAGTTCATTCATATCCTCGAGGCGGAAGGCATCACCGTGCGCCGGCCGGCGGTGACTGACTTCTCCGTCACCTACAAGACGCCGCACTGGACGTCGAAGGGCTTCTGCGCGGCCTGCCCGAGAGACGGGCTTCTCGTCGTCGGCGATGAGATCATCGAGACGCCGATGGCCTGGCGGTCTCGTTACTTCGAGGTGGACGCCTACCGCCCACTGCTCAAGGAGTACACGGCGGGAGGGGCGAAGTGGACCACTGCGCCGCGCCCGGAGCTGGTCGATGCGCTCTACAACCACGACTATCGCCTCCCCGAGGCGGGCGAGCCGATCCCCTTCGTCGTGAACGAGTATGAGCCCGTCTTTGACGCCGCCGACTTTGTCCGCTGCGGCCGGGACCTGTTCGGCATCCGCAGCAACGTGACGAACGAGTCCGGCATTCACTGGCTCCGGACTCACCTCGGCGACAGATTCCGCATCACCCTGCTCGAGACCCGCTGTCGCCAGCCCATGCACATCGACTCGAGCCTTATGCCGCTCGCACCGGGGAAGCTGCTCGTCAATCCGGACTACATCGATCCGAGCCGGCTCCCGCCGATGTTCGCCTCGTGGGACATCCTCATCGCCCCCGAACCGAACCCCGTCCCGTGGCGCATCCCCTCGATGTGCAGCCGCTGGCTCAGCATCAATGTGTTGATGCTCGACGAGAAGCGAGTCATCGTGGAGCGGCTGCAGGAGTCTCTCATCAAGAAGCTCAAGGACTGGGGCTTCGAGCCAATCCCCTGTTCGTTTGCCAACTATGCCCCCTTCGGCGGCTCCTTCCACTGCGCGACCCTCGACGTGCGGAGGAGAGGCGAGCTCCAGTCGTACTTCTGAGCGCCGGCTTTTCAGGTGAGCCGTCTCAGGTCCAGGCGGATGAGCACCCGCTCGGTGTTGGAGAGATCTCCGATGATCGTGTCGGCCTATCGGGTCTTCCTGAAGATCAACGTTTTGGAGCCCGGCAGGGTTATCTGAATCGTATCCTTGTCTATCTTGCCTACGATCACGCCTCCTGCCTTGGTGTTCACCCGCAGGTCCCCTCGCTTGATGTACCACGCAAAAGGAACCTCTACGAAGGCGCCCTTTGCCTCATCGGAACTCACTTTCCACAGACCATCCCCATTCTCCTTCAACTCCAGGATGATCTCCTTCGCCGACTTCTGCCCCTCCGCTTTGTATACCCCCACGTATTTGTCTTTGGACTCGCATGAAAGGAGAAGCATCAGAAGCACGAAAAGACCTGCCATCCATCGATAACCCTGATATCGTGATTCTTTCATCATAGACCAACCTATCGAGACCCCGCGGGAGCAGCAACCCTCGCCTTGACGCCGGGCGGTAAGCCCCCTCTCCGGAATGTGAATAATCTGTCGCAAAAATAGACCTGTATCGTGAAAAGGAGCAGCATCAGGTCTTCGCTGACTTTCTTCCACCCGATAGGCTCCCCCACGGTGTCATAACATCCGCAAGTGATGGACGCTCCCCAATACATGTTGGTCAGTACCATCACCGTAAACATGATCAGCATCAGGCCGATAAGGGTTGCCGCTGCCCTCGTCCTGAGCCCGATGATCAGAAACAGCCCGCTCACAAACTCTATCCAGGGCAACATCACAGCTCCCACATTCAGAAACCAGTACGGGATGATTCGATAGGCCGCCACCGCTTCCGCAAACTGAGCCGGGTACGGTATTTTGCTCACGCTCGCATAGAGAAAGAAATACCCCACATACACCCTCAGGATGAGTGCCAGATAGGGACTCGTCACGATCCGTTTCAGAAATCTCCAGATCATTTCTTTTCTTTCCATATTTCCAACGGATAGCCCGCCTTCTCCCAAGCCGCCATTCCTCCCTCCAGTACCTTTACGTCCTTATGGCCCTTAAGAAGGAGCTTGTTCGCCAGCTCCCAATCATAGAACTTGCTGATAGTCCCTCCGTACACAATCACCTTCTTCGCCTTCTCCTCTTCTCCAAACTTCACTTCGTACAGGATATCAAAAAGCGAGAGAGGCACACTGATTGCTCCTTGGATATGCTTGCTTTGATAGAAGCCTTCAGGCCCTGCATCCACGATGAGCGCGTCTCCCTTCTTCATCTCTTCCATCGCTTGAGCCGCGCTGATCTCGGGAATCGCCTTTCTGTCGGGGGATTTTGGGAACAGGGGTATCCCGTTCGGGTTGGACTGATTGAACACGAGCGCAAGAAGAACACTCACTCCGATTACCAGCACAAAATGGAACCAGGCTATGCGCGGCGCCCGGCGTTGTTTCAGCGCTTCCTTTTCAATGACCCTGTCAGCCCTCATAAGCCATCTCGACATCTGTTTCATAAAGATAAGCGAGATATCGGGGAAGTCTTTCAGAATACGCTCAAATTGTTCTTTGGAAAGCACCAGGAGATGGGTCTCTTCCATCGCCTCCACGTTCGCCGACCTCGCCTCGCCCGTCAGCAACGGCATTTGTCCAAAACTCTCCCCTGCTCCCAGCACGGAGAGATCCGTCTCGAATCCATCGCTGCCCCGTTTGAACACTCTCACTTTTCCGGAACGGATGATGTAGAACTTGTCCCCGGGATCTCCTTGCCTGAAGATGATCGTATGCGGGGCTACAACTCGATGCTCCGCAGTCCGGGTGAGTTCATCCCATTTCTCTTGAGGCAATTCCTCGAAGACTTTGCCCCTTGCGAACTCTTCTTTTTTACCCTTTTTCTCCTTCATGAGCACTCTACTGTTTCTCATGAACTCCCCTCGGAGCCGAGGCCTGTGATAGGGCTGTTTCCTTCTGATACATTCTCATTCAGCGGACCAGCCTGTCAGCCTTTCTGCTGCCAGCCGTCGTCCTATCCTCCATTATTGGCAAGATGCCCTAGGTTTGCAACAATTATTTCATATTTTCCATCGGAAAGGTAGTATTTATGGACACTGGGAGAGAAGCTCTGTTCCAGAGGAGGGAGGGGCATATCTCGTCCACCTAATTACTGCTGACGGTTAAAGATTCAAAGACAGGAATGATTCCCAGTTGAAGGAGAGCAGATAACATATGCTTCTATGAGATTTCCGAGTCTTGCGAGGATATGGTCAGGATCAAAACTATCTCGTCGCTATCCGACACTTGAGAGTTGACGAGACAATAGGATCAATCATATGCAAACCATTAACCGGACATCGCTGAAAAAATTGGGGAGGGTCTCATCAAAAGAGCTTCTCGAAGAAATTGGTGCCGAAAGCCTCCCTTCCTTTTACTTTTCCTTTGGCCGGGGACGTTGAGGTGGAAGATGGTCCCGCTGAAAACGATCCGCCACCCCTCCTCTTCCTTGATCATCTGCAGGTTCAGCGTTTCGCGACCATAGAGCGTGAAGGGACTTGAGACTACCGCCACGGCTTCCTTTTTATCATACTTGTTAAAGACGACCTCATCGATTCTGAAATTCTGGATATTGATGCGATTCTCCACATGATCTTGAGCGAAATCGTTCAAGGTATATGCTTTCTTCGACACCTCGGAGAGTCGTTCATAAGCGCCCCGATAATCACCCGCCGTGACATCCTGAAAAAACCCATTCACCAGCTTGATAATGTGGGATGTATCGCGGCTCGGCGAGGTGATCAAAAATAGAAAAACCAGCATCAAGGCGGCCCGTTTCAGACAATGGTCGATTTTATCTACGCAGGGGGAGAAAACCCCGGCGCAGCCTTTCCAAGCTCCCACGTTGCAGCGACGTTTCTTGTCGCATGGTGGGGAAGCACGCATTTTAAAAGGATGAAAATCCCCTACTGGCTGACCTGTCTGTTCCTGTCGATTGCCACTGTCTACTGCATGTTCCATTACGCCGTCGATGTGATTGGAGGGCTGCTCCTCGGGGTTCTCGCAGTGCTGACGTTCAACCTGGTGGACATAAAACCCCATAGCGAGGGGACCCCTGGGGAACATGTAAAGTGTAGGGGTGACCCCAAAATGGCGGCGTGGGGTGCAAGAGCCCGCTATAAGTGCGGCTACTTCGGCACCATCTTTTCGCGGCGCTCCTCTCCCGTCTTCAGGTCTTTGCCGTACACCTCGATATAATGGACTGTGGGTCCCGTCAGCCCTTCGGAGGCGTTGATGTACATCTTCTCCGGGACGGCCGGCCGTCGATGACCGCCTCGGCACGGACGGCGTCCTTCTCCTCTTCTTAACCGTGATCTGCCGGTCGGGGGCAGCCACCAGGGTCATTTTATAGCCGTTTACCGACGGGTCCGGCTTGATGGTAAAGCCGTAGGCCTTTTTTTTCTCGATCCAGTTGAGTTTCTGCCGGTGACCGTCCTTGGCGAGCATGACCCAGTAGGCGATCACCGGTTCCTTGGGATCCAGTGTGCCGTCGGCGGTGAGCCGGGCGTCGTAATGCACGACGTTGGCGTTCACGTTCCGCTCGATGACGAACAGCGGCGAAGTTTTTGTCCGGGCCGCTGCCGGCGCGGCCAGCAGTACCAGGACGGCGAACCACCACATTGCCTTTTTCATGGGACCTCCTCCCTGGATACGGGTTTCACCGCACACCATACGCGACCGGCCTGCCCCCATTCATTGTACCAGTTTCAGAGCGAAACTGCCTCCTTTTCTTGAGGTCCTGTCCGGGGTTCTGTAAGAAGGGCGGCATCGTCTCCGGGCGCGGGCGGCTCCTACCCGTGAGCTCTGTGCAGACTGATGGTGTTGCACTTCACCCCGATCCCCATCAAAAATAATGAAAAACCTCGTTGGCCCTGATATACACGGTTGACTGCAAGAGATTCTTGAACGAGGCGGCTTACCGCGAGAACGCGCTGAGCCTGGTCGATGGATCGGCAAGGACCGAGAAGGGCTTCCGTATCGAGGCACGTCTTATGGATGGCGTCTTCAAGTCGGTTGCTTACCTGCAGGTCCTCGACGGGCTCGTCGTACTTTCCCATGAGCATCACCATGAATGGCAGTCTCGTCAAACGAAAAGAACTGTCTGAAGCATGCAAACGCTACCCGATCAAGACCGGCTATCATGGGGAACGCCGTCTACCTGAATCCCAACGGCGTCATGTTCCTGCAATCGGTCGATTCGTTCCTGAACCATGTTTCTCTGGTCTGGCACGGCATGCCCCTCAACGTGACCGGCTACCTCCACGACGTTGCCATCGACGTGCGCGAGGGCGATCCCCTCACACCGGTCCTGCCTTATAGGACTTCCATAAAGCATGACGAGAAGGCGGAGCGGTTTTTGGAGTTCGTGCGGAAAGAGGCGGCCGCCTGGTGCATGGAGCAGATCAGTGCCTTCGGAGAGCACTCGAATCGGGACCTCAAGGAGATGGTCCACATCATGAGGCTCGCGGGAGAGCTGCTTTCTTCCGAAGATCTCGACAGCATCAACCTGTTCTTTGTCGAGGTCGTCGATCCATACCATACGGAAAGTACCGATTCCGACGAGGTAGTTATGTACCGCCTGGTCAGAAAAGGGGAAGGACCTCTCGTGAGCGAAAGGCTCTCGCTGACGGTGGACGGAAAGCTCCTCTGGGACGAGGAGGAATCGTGCCTGGACGGATCAAAACCGATTCTTCCTCCCTGGACGATCACGAGAATCGACCTTCCCGGGAATCGGCCTTCGTGGCTGCAAAAGAAGGAGCGGTGGGCGCCTGTGCGGGTGACGTCCCGCGATACGGTCCGCTATGACTACACTTGGCATAAGTCTTCCATAGAATGCGAGGGCAAGGAGATCGCGGTCGTCTCGATGGTCGAAAGATGGGCTGAGGGCGACATCTACTATGCGAATGGGCCGGAGGACTTTCTCTCCGTTGAGGACGCGGTCTTCGATATGAAGATCTACTCCGAGGACGGCGATACGTACGACACGCAATGGGACTCGTTCTCGCAGCTCATCGGCAGGGAGATCATGAGCGTCACGGGCAAGTATTCCCTCTCGGATCTGCTTGGCGGCATCAGGGTGACCGGTATCCATCCCCATGAAGTGCAGGCCATCGATATCGACCTGGGCGAGAGGGTCATGAAGGTCACGAAGATGAACGGCGAAACTCTTTCCCTCGATCTTTTGGCTGCTTGAGGGCAATTGGAGGACATATGGAGCTGAAGGTGAGGACGAAGGAGGCGATCACAAACCCCGAACAGATAGCGGAGATATTTCAGACCATCCAGAATGCGGAGAACGAGATCGACAGGATGAAAGAAAAGTGCTGGGTGGTCGGACTGAATACGAAGAATTTCATTATCTATGTCGAGCTCGTGTCGATGGGGACGCTCAACGCCTCCCTGGTGCACCCCAGAGAGGTATTCCGGTTTGCGATCATGAAAGCAGTTTCGGGGATCATTTTGGTGCACAACCATCCGTCCGGCGACATGCGCCCATCGGACGACGACCTGTCCCTGACGAAAAGGCTCTATGACGCCGGCAAGATCCTCGGCATAGACCTTCACGACCACATCATCATCGCGGACGGATCGGGTTACACGTCCCTGAAAAAGGACGGGATCATTTAAACAGTCATCACCAGACGAATCAAACGGGCGGCCCCTTCCGGGGGCTGCCCATTTTTTTTGAAAGCAAAATAGCACCAAAAATCCTACTGGCGGCAATACGCTTTACGGGCCAGGCAAGCACGCGCGCATTGTAGCGAAAGCTACTAATTCCCGAAGGCTCTTGTGCTATAAAGAGGGTTGAGTGCATGTGTTTGCCTAAGCGCCGCGGCTTTCGAGCCATCAAGGCCGCCGGTGGAACTCGACCGCAAATACAGGAGACCGCGTGTTATAATGGCAGAAGAGGAAACCGTGAAAGAGAAAAAGTCCTTGTGCTCGTGCAGCGAAATGCCTGTGTCGGGAACCATGACCGGGTTGTGCCTCGGCCACGTGTGGCTCTTCGAGAGCCTCGAACCTGCGGAAGTGCAGGCCCTGATGGGGGCGGCGGTGAGAAAGGTCTACGCGCCGGGTCAGGCGGTTTTCGCCCAGGCAGACCCCACCGACCGGATGTTCCTGATCAAGGCGGGAAGGGTGAGGCTGAGCAAGCTCCTCGAGGACGGCGCCGAGTTTACTCTCGATATCAGGAAAGCGGGTGATTTCCTCGGCGAGAACATGCTCGGCGAAGAGGCGGTCTATCCCGTGACGGCATGGTGCATGGAGGAGACCCTTACCTGCGGATTCACGAAAGAGCGATTCGAGAAACTGGTCCTCGACCATCCCCGCATAGGGCTCCAGGTAATGAGAAACCTGAGCAAGCGCATCTCGTCTTTAACCAACCGCATCGAAAGCATGTCCCTTACCCACCTCGGCGAGCGCCTCTACCAGGTGCTTCGCAACATGGCCCTGGAGCACGGCGTGAAGAGCCGGGACGGTCTTGTGATACAGTTCCCCCTTACCCATGAGGACCTTGCATTTCTCGTGGGCGCCCATCGGGTCAGCGTCACGCGGGCGCTCAAGGAATTGAAGAGAACCGGAAGCGTTCTTCAGCAGAAGAGGCGTCTCGTCGTGAGAGGCGGGTAAAGGCGGGCCGGCCTCTCCTCTTATTTCGCCCGCCCCTCATCGAGGAGGTCCGAAAGGAGGCCGCGAAAGACGGAAAGGTCTATCCTCGCGACCTCCACGGGCACCTGGACCAGGTCAAAGAACGATAACGTCTCTTCATCGGAGAGCGGCTCGATGCCGGCGTCGAGGACGAGTATGCGCTCGTACCTTCCCAGATTGATGCGCACGTCGACTTCGTTCCATCCCAGGGCCTCCATGATGGCGGGCCACGCGCGCACCCACCCGGGCGTCATGATCATCGTCTTCGTATCCCTGATCTCCGGAGCGTCCTTGCCGAGAAGGGCCTCGATGCAGTTCTTTACGGGAAAAGCCGCCGCTCCCTGTTTTTCGAGAAAGGATCCTATCTCCGGGTGACAACCCTGGCCGTAGAGGAGGGCAATCTTTCGTCCCGAAGGCTACGCCCCGCTATAGCGGCGCCGAGGGCCTCCTCCAGGCGGGGAAGACTGGCGTGCAGGCCGGCTTCCAGCCAGACGATCTCCACGTCGGCGCCGGACGGAAGGGAATGGAGAAGCTCCTTCTCCAGCACCCTGCAGGCGATCAAAATAGTCGGCACGGTTTCTCCTTCTTGCAGCCTCCGCCTATATGGACTTCTCCCAGCCCTGTCCGAAGTCCGCAAAAGGCCTGACCTCCTGGACTTCGAAGGTGATCGCCGCATGCATCATGTTCGCGGCGCCCTCTCCGGCCTTTGCCCTGAGCTCGGCTTTCAGGGAGTCAAGCTTCTCGCCCGACGTCTGGCAGTCCGTCATCTTCAGGTAGACCCTCACCCCTTTCCATTCCGCAGGGGTCTGCCCCGGCTCCATGATCGCGAAAACCGCGTTGGGGTTCTCCTGGAGATAACTGAACGTCCGGTTCTTGCCGCACCCCATGAAGATCGTTTTTTCGTCGAGCATCCGGGCCGACCCGAAGTAGGCGACGTCGACTTTCCCGTCCTTGCCCGATGTGGCAAGGGCGCCCAAACGGGGCATCTTGTTGAAATACTCTTTCAGTTCCTTCGACATGGATTCCTCCTTGCGATTAGTCGCTTTCCGGTCTCTTCCGACCGGCTGCCGATAGTCTAAACCGGGTCGAGCAGGTCGCGCTGTAGCGTTTGTTACAAGGCGTCAAAGTCTGCATCAGCGAGTCCGGCCGCCTCCGGCGTTATTGCGGTTATTCCTGATAGGGGCCTCAAGCCGGTTTCCTATACCGTCAAAAGCGGCTCGTTGTTCTTCAGAACCTCGGTTAACGGCTGCCCCCAATACTTGACTTCAATTTGCAGGTTCTCCAAAGCCTCCGTGACGCCTAACTGATCCGCGCACGCTTTGCAGGCGGTTACGTGGACGCCCGCATCCAACGCCTCCCTGATCTTCTTCTGAATAGCGAGATCTTCGCTGACCAGTTTGGCCGGCGCTCCCCAGATTATCAGAGTGACCTTTTCCCACCAGCCATGGATGAGCGAATTGATCGTGTACATGAAAACCATCTTTTCTGCGGTGACGGGATTGTCATTGGTCCACAATACATAGAGATGCGTCTTATCCATTATGTTTCCTCCATATGTTTTCCGGTCGCTTACCCCGATATTATAATCCTGGAAAAGCAGGCTGCGTCTGTAGCGTTTGTTACAAGCCGTCTATGTCTGCATCAGGCGGTCCGGTCGCCTCTGAGGCATCCTCCGGTATACCGACTCTTTCTCCTTGGTGCCAGTAATCCCGAAAAGGTCTGTCTTTTGTCTGTTTTGAGCGGTAACCATTGGTTCCGCGAGGGGTCCAGGCTCCCGAAAGAGAGCTAACCTATCAGGTAATACCATAAGTAGTCAGTATCTTTATTAGGATTCCGAAGATCGAGCCGCAGGTTTTCCGTTTTCCTGTGGTTTCTCTACACTTGCCCTTTCACGGCAAGGGTTCCTACGCCTGGCTTCCAGGCAGTTTACCACTCCAAAGGAGGTTTCTATGGACGTCGTCACAAAATATCTGTCTACGCTCGTCGGCAGAATGCAAGACGGAAAAGAGGCAAAGAAAGAGCTCATCAGGCTGACGCGAAAATCACCGGAAGAGGTCCTCCGCTTTCTCGGAAGGCTTCCCCGGTCCGAGCAACGGTATCTGAAGTGGCTTCCGGCCATCGCAGAGGAAAGCTCGAAGCAGGGAGGTCCTCTGATGGCGGAAGAAAACGCGGTCAAACTGAAGGACTTCCTCGAGCGGCACGGTGCGCGTCTGGGCGAGAAGATCGAGCAGAACCTGACTCCCGTCTACAACCCGCTTCATCCGGAGGGGGTCGAAGAATACGGGCAGAAGATGCTCACGCTCTTGCGCAAACCCTTTCCCGTCCAGGCTGAGGTGATAAAGGGCATATCGAAGGCCCTCTACGGACGGGGACGGCGCCATCTCTTCGTGTGCGGGGAGATGGGAACGGGAAAAACCCTCGTTTCCCTCGCAACGGCAGGAAACGTCCCCACGATGCGGGTCCTCGTTGTCTGTCCCACGCACCTGGTGGAGAAGTGGATACGGGAGGCCCAAAGCTCGATTCCCGATGTCCACACCGTCGACCTCACGGTCAAGAACGTGATCTCGGTGCTTCATGCATTCCGGCATGAGAAGGGCTTGCCCAAGACACAGGAGATCCACGTGATCTCGAAAGAAAAGGCGAAGCTGTCCTATGCGTGGCGGCCGGCGGCGGTCAGGACGAAGAGGAGCATCTTCCCCCACTGTCCCGCATGCGGCCAGATCGCCATGAAGGACGACGAGTATGTGACCTTCGACGAGCTTGCAAAGAAGAAGGTCTTCTGCCGGTCGTGCAGCAGCCCTCTCTGGCAGGCGGACAGGACGCTCAGAAGGTTCGCCCCGGCCGAGTACATCAAGAAGTATCTGAAGGGCTACTACGACATGGTCATCATCGACGAGATACAGGATTACAAGGCCGAAGGCACCTTGCAGGGCCGGGCCATGGGCGCTCTCCTGAGCAGCTCGCGGTTTGCCCTCTGCCTCACGGGCACGTTGAATTCGGGCTATGCCGACGATATCTTTCACCTGCTTTTCCGGATGGACCCCGCCAGGCTCAAGGCCGATGGTTTCGAGTACGATAGCAGCAACAAGTTCCTCTCGACCTATGGAACCATCGAAGTGGTCAGGAAACTGGACGAGGTGGACAACGTCTACGGCAGGGGGAAGAAGAAGGCGGAGATGATCCGGAGGAGACCGGGCGTATCGCCCGTCGCCATCGGAAAATACCTGCTCGACAAGACCGTCTTCATCCGCCTCGGCGATGTGATCGACGGCCTGCCGCCCTACGAAGAGAACGTCCTTTCCTACACCATGGAGGAAAGACAGGCGGAGGCCTACGGAGATCTGCAGGAACGTTTGAAAGACGCCGTGAAAGCCTACAAGACGAAGGCGCTCGGGTCGATGCTGCAGGCCCTTCTGTCCTACCCCGATTCCTGCGTCCAGTTCCCGGAGCACATCGTGATCAGGGACAGGGGAGCGGATGAAGAGCTGGAGACGATAGAGGCGCCCATTTTGGAGCTTCTCCCCGGCGAGCTTCTTCCGAAGGAAAGGGACTTCGTGGACATCGTCAAAAAGGAGCGGAAAGAGAGGCGAAAGGTGCTCTGCTATCTCACGTTCACCAACAGCCGCGACATAAGGCCCCGCCTCAGGAAGGTGCTGGAGGAGGAAAAGATCAGGGTGGGCGTTCTCGAATCGTCCGTCTCCCCGAAACGCAGGGAAGAGTGGGTCCGGAAGCACTCATCCGGGTTCGACGTCCTCCTCACCAATGCGGAACTCGTGAAAACGGGTCTCGACCTCTACGAGTATCCGACCATCTACTTTTATCAAACCGGCTACAACGTCTTCTCGTTGAGGCAGGCGGCGCGAAGGTCCTGGCGCATCGGCCAGACAGTCCCTGTCCGGGTCTTCTTCGCAGTCTACCGCAACACCATGCAGGAAATAGCCCTCTCCCTCGTCGCCAAGAAGCTCGAAGTGGCCCTCATGGTGGAAGGGGAGCTTCCGGAAGGTCTCGCCGATTACGCCTCCTCGGGAGGCTCCATCGTACAGGAGCTTGGTAAGGCACTCATCGAAGGGGGTGACTACACGGGCGCAGAAAAGGCCTGGGCAAACTTCCGGAAGAAAGAGATCGAGGCGCAGCTCGGCGTCTGCGGAAGAGAGAATGTATTCTACGAGAAGAAGAACGGCGGATCTTCCACCCAGACAACCATCCAGAGCAACGTCACGGTAAAGGTATCGTTCATCGAGGGCAAAAAAAGATCGAGGTCCGTCGTGGAAATCAATGCGGGCGACCTCGATACCGTTGCCGCGGGCAGAATGATCCAGTTCGCCCTATTCTAACCCTCGGGCCGACGCGGCCCACGAGTAATCTATCAACATCGGAGGACATATTATGAAAAATAGCAGCGGCATGTGCTGCAAACGACGAGATGCACCGTCCGGTCATCCTGTATGACGTGCCGGACGGGCCGCAAGACAGAGACTACCAGTGCGGCCATTACCATGACTGCGTGAGCCGGGTATCCCTGATCAAGAAGGCGCAAGGCTTCACCTGCGTCGGCTGCCCCTCCAATTCGAACGCGATCATCAAGGAAGAGGAGCACACGGAGAAAGGCATGCTCATTTCCGTGCCGCCGCCCTGCACCCTGGAAACGGTGCCGCTGGAGAATATCATCCTCGATTTCGAGATCGAGGAGGCCTTTTTCAGGAGCCTCGCGGACTCGGTCGACAAACTGGGCGTCGTCATTCAACCGGTGATGCTCATCGAGAACGGCGACGGCAGATACAGGGTCTACGCCGGGAAACGGCGCATCCTTTCCGCAAAGAAAAAGGGAATGCCGGCCATATCGGCCATGGTCTTTCCGAAAGGCGCTCCCGAGTCGCTCCTGAACATCTACGCGATCGCGGAGAACATGAACAGGGGGCCCAATCCCGCGGACGAGGCCGAAAGGATTCTGAAGGTCATGTCCTATTACAACTGGAGCGCGGAAGAGGCGGCCAGGCAGTTGTCCGTGCCGGTCACCCACATCCGGCAGCGGCTCAAGCTCGCCCAGCTCATCCCCGAGTTCTTCGACATGCTCAAGAAGGGCAAGCTGCGGGTGAGCATGGCCCTTCGGATCGCATCGCTCCCGAAGGAAAACCAGAAGAAGCTCCTCGAAGAGGAGAAGCTGACCCTCGACAAGATCGAGAAGGGGTGCCGGTCCTTCAAGCTCGATACGCTTCTCGGAGAGGACGATCTCTTCGACGTACCGGAAATCGAGCGGGACCCCCTGGAGGAGGCAAAGGCAAAGATCTTCTCGGTTATCGAAGCGAGCGAGGCCGATACCACCCTTCTTCGAGAAGCGATCATGCTCATCGACCGGTACCGGGCAAAGGAAGGTGGCAAATGACCCGGGGATGCGGCAAGAGAAAACCTGGCGGCGTCTACATATGCACGAAACTATCGCCTCACGGCGCGCCCCTTGAGGAGTTCATCATCGACCCTCCTGAAGTTTTATGAGGGCGAGAAGTTCCGGGTGCCGATCATTTTCGAGAAGAATGGGCTGAACCATCTTCTCTTCTGGGTGGGCAAGGAGTTCTATCCCTTCCCCTCCGATTTTATCGAGGAGGTGCGGCGCTTCGGCGCGTCGAAGCGGGTGCCCGTGGAGTTCCCGATCCAGAAGCTGAGCGTCGGGTCCCTCATGTTCTTCGTCCACTCCCTCGCGATCATAAAGAACCACGACGTGCTTCCGCCGCCGCCCCTTGTGCCCGAAACACCTGAAGAGCCACCTGAGCAATGAGACGTACTGCCTCGGCCATTCCTATCAGGTTGCTCCGGCAAACTACGAAGGGAGACGAAAGATCGGCGATACGGTCTACGACGTGAAGCCGGTCACGCCGGACGCGCCATTGGAGTTCATCCCGGGGATATTCCTGCGGCTTCCCATCACGGATATCGATCACGTCGTCTACAAGGACGGAAAGCCCGACCCGAGGGTCAAGGAAGAGGCAGTCGGAAGTGAAGATACCTCTCAACTACACGTTTGAGTGATACGAAAAACGACTGATGCTTCAGGGCCCCGGATCCGGGGCCTTTTTTTGTGTGGTGGTTGGCGGGGCCGCGATGTCAAATCGAACCTTTTCCGTTTCTTCTTGTCCGCGCAGTACACCAAAGCCGTCGAATCAGATGATGGCGAAAGGAGAGGATTTACGGTTGAAAGGTGGTAACGTTCCGGTTCAGCGGACGGCGATACGCCGTCCGCTGAACCGGTTGTGAGCCGACCGTTTTTTGCCGCCTCCGTCAGAAACCCCCGAAGACGTTTATGCTCACGATCAGGAGAGGTCGAAACGGTCAAGGTTCATTACTTTGTTCCACACCGCTACAAAGTCGTGCAGGAACTTCTCCTGGGAGTCCTCACATCCGTAGACTTCCGCCAAGGCCCTGAGTTGGGAGTTCGAACCGAAGATCAGGTCGACACGTGTGCCGGTCCACTTGAGTGCGCCCGTCGCGCGATCACGACCCTCGAATACGCCGTCGTCCTGCGCGGTTGCCTTCCACGTCGTGCTCATGTCGAGCAGATTCACGAAGAAGTCATTGGTGAGCGCCTCCGGCCGCTTGGTGAAGACGCCGTGCGGGACGCCTGCGAAGTTGGTCTTCAGGACGCGCATGCCGCCCACGAGGACCGTCATCTCGGGGGCGGTCAGCGTCAGAAGCTGCGCGCGATCAACCAGCAGTTCCTCCGCCCTTACCGCATATTTGGCTTTCAGATAGTTGCGGAACCCGTCTGCGGCCGGTTCGAGTACGGCGAATGACTCCACGTCGGTTTGCTCCTGCGAGGCGTCCATGCGTCCCGGCGCGAAGGGAACCGTCACCTCAAAGCCGGCATTCTTCGCAGCCTGCTCTATCCCTGCGCAACCGGCCAGGACGATCAGGTCGGCCAGTGATACCTTCTTGCCGCCGGAGGCCGCGCCGTTGAACGCGCCCTGGATGCCCTCCAGGGTCTTGAGCACACCCGCCAGCTGGGCAGGCTGGTTGACTTCCCAATCCTTCTGCGGCGCCAGACGAATGCGGGCGCCGTTGGCGCCGCCGCGCTTGTCGGAGCCGCGGAAGGTGGACGCCGACGCCCAGGCGGTCGAAACCAGCTCCGACACCGACAGGCCGGAAGCCAGGATCTTGCCCTTGAGGGAGGCGATGTCCGGCGCATCAATCAGTTTGTGATTGACGGCAGGGATGGGGTCTTGCCAGATGAGCTCTTCTGCCGGAACCTCCGGGCCGAGATAGCGTGGCCGCGGGCCCATGTCGCGGTGCGTCAGCTTGAACCACGCCCGGGCGAACGCGTCCGCGAGCTGATCCGGATTTTCCATGAAGCGCCGGGAAATCTTTTCGTAGACAGGGTCGAACCGAAGGGCGAGGTCCGTGGTCAGCATCGATGGCGCGCGACGCTTTGACGGATCGTGCGGGTCCGGCACGGTACCGGCGCCCGCGTCACCCTTCGGCTTCCATTGGTACGCACCGGCCGGGCTCTTCGTCAGCTCCCATTCAAAGCTGAATAAGATCCGGAAGAAGTTGTTGCTCCACTTCGTGGGAGTATTGGTCCAGATGACTTCCTCACCGTCGGTAATCGTGTCGTTGCCAATGCCGGTGCCGAAACTACTCTTCCAACCCAAGCCCTGCTCCTCGATCGGAGCTGCTTCCGGCTCTGGTCCCACATGCTTTTTGTCGCCTGCGCCGTGGGTCTTGCCGAAGGCGTGGCCACCAGCGATGAGGGCCACCGTCTCCTCGTCGTTCATCGCCATGCGAGCGAAGACCTCGCGGATATCCCGCGCCGCAAGCATAGGGTCCGGGTTGCCGTTCGGGCCTTGCGGGTTCACATAGATCAGGCCCATCTGAACGGCGGCGAGGGGATTTTCGAGTTCCCTGTCGCCGGCGTAGCGCTTGTCTCCGAGCCACTCGGCCTCGCTGCCCCAGTAGACGTCCTTTTCCGGTTCCCAGATGTCCTCACGCCCGCCGCCGAAGCCGAAGGTCTTGAAACCCATCGATTCCAGGGCGACGTTGCCGGTGAGGATGATGAGGTCGGCCCAGGAAATCTTCCGGCCGTACTTCTGCTTGACCGGCCAGAGCAGCCGGCGCGCCTTGTCGAGGTTCGCATTGTCGGGCCAGCTGTTAAGGGGTGCAAAGCGCTGGTTGCCGTTGCCTGCGCCGCCGCGGCCGTCGCCGGTGCGGTAGGTGCCGGCGCTAGTGCCACGCCATACGGATGAACAAAGGTCCGTAGTGGCCGAAGTCCGCCGGCCACCAGTCCTGCGACTTCGTCATCAGCTCGCGTAGGTCCTTCTTCACGGCCGCAAGGTCGAGGCTCTTGAACTCGCGAGCGTAGTTGAAACCCTCGCCCATCGGATTGGACTTGGAGGAACGCTGGTGCAGGATATCGAGGTTCAACTGGTTCGGCCACCAGTCCCGGTTCGTCGTGCCGCCGCCGGCAACATGTTCGTGAAATCTGGCCATTTCTTTTTCATCCATGATATTTACTCCTTTCGTTGTCGTGAATTGTTGAACAGCGCTGCTATGCAATAATATTTCGTTGCCCATCCAGCCGACAAATGAATGAACAAAGCCGATGCCAAAAAGAGAGAAAGGCATGGGGCCGTCAGGCATTCTCTTCCTCGACGCGCTTATCGTGAGCCCTCTTTTGTTTTTTCACGGCAGTCCCTGCAATACCCATAATACTCCAGCCTGGCATCCGTGACCGAGAAGCCGGTTTTCTTCGCTATCTCCTGCGGGTCGGCAACAGGAGGTACTTCGTAGTCAAGGATCTTACCGCAGCGCTCGCAGACCAGATTGAGGTGCTCTTCAAGGTTACCTTCGTAGCGGTTCTCCATGGAATCAAACTGCAGCGTTTTGATGATGCCCAGGCGGGAGAGCTCGTTCAGTGTCGCATAGGTGGTCGACAAGCTCAGGCTTTTCTTTCTCTTCTTTGCTTCCTCATACACGGAACGGGCGCCGGGATGGAAATCCCGCTTTTCGATAAGCACCTCGATGATAGCCAGCCTTTGAGGGGTAAGCTTCAACCCCTTCGCTTTCAGCTGTCGTGCTATTGATTCTTTGGTTACGCTGGTCAATTAGGAACCATTCCTATTCCGAATATAATGGCCCTCGGGACATCTGTCAAGCAGTCCTTCGATGAAGGCACCGTAAGAAAGCCGCATGAACTGATAACACCTTTTCGAAGATATTGGCGAGCTAACCGAGGACTACGGTTTGAAGCCCGGAGCCGTCTATTCTTTGAAAGTCTCCGCAAGCGAGCGATGCTCGTCCGACGCAGTCAGCAGATAGTCGAATCCGGCCTCATAAAGCATGGCCTTGCAAGCTCGGATGTCGCGCCCGCGGTGGCCTGTGGTATTCTCTTCCGTATCCCGTGGATTTGCCCCGGTCTCCGCGTAAACGGCATTGGCGCCGGAGGTCAACCCGATGAGATTCGGCTCATGGACGGCTATGACCTTAGTGTCCGGACAAGCCAGACTTGCGAGAGCAACAACTGCCGTCATCTGGCCCAGCCGCAGTTCCGTAATCTGGCCGTAATGCGCTAACGGCGCCTTCGGGATGTAGACGCGACGCATGGCCGCATGCTGGGTGCAACCGTACTTGATGCCGAGAAATAGCTGCTCAACCAGATCTTCCGACGTATGCTCCGGTCCAATGGGCTCGCAGCAATAGTACCAGTGCAGTCCGGCATCCTTGATCGTTTTGATTGTCTCCTTTCTCCGCTCCGGATCCAGGGCGGTGTCCGTGCCCTCACGGAGCCGGCAGACATGGTAGGCCCCGTTGATTCCGGCCCCTTTGAGCATGTCGGCTTGCTTGCGATCAAAATCGCCGATGTTGACAACGATTTGCGGCCTCGACGGCATTTGTTCCCGGATTCTGCGCACAACATCGACGAGTCTCTCGAAATCGAAGACATGCATGGTCATGAGAAATAGCGCGTAAAGATCGCCGGATTCGGTGAAACTGTGGGCGCTTGCGAGAATCTCGTCGGGCGACATCGTCCTCGGCTCGAAATCAGTGTGGCCTTCTCCGAAGCTGCAAAACTTGCACCGGCCACGACAGGCATCAATCTCAATCCCAATCTGCCCGAGAATGACAGCCTGATTGCCGAAGCGCCGACGGGTTATCCCGTCGGTTACCCCACGCATGACGGAGGCTTCGACAGAGGTGGGTGGGCAATCCAGCATCGCGACGCAATCATCCTTGCTGGGCGCTATGCCTTCCTCGGCACGATCGAGTATCCTCAAGATGGTCTTATCAATCTTCATTCCTTCTCCTGTTCCGGCAATTTTTGAAATACAAGGTCGCTTTCTCTCCTGTGTCTTAACATGTGGAAGAGTGCTGTGCAACGGGAAACACGGGGCCCTCAACCATAGCAGTCGGCGTCGGTCCGGAAATGCAATGCCGGCAGACGAGCCCGCTCTTGCTTCTTTTCCGTACAGAGATTCGCGTTCATTCCAGCCTGAAGGCAATCGGGATGATCAACTCCGCCCTGACCGGGGGCCTGGGGAAAGGCTGCAACGCCCGAACCGTTTTGAGCACACTCTGGTCGAGGAGATCGTGACCGGAACTCTGGGTTACCCTGATGGCTTCCACATTGCCGTTTTCCAGGATCACGAAGGCGACGGTCACCGAACCCTTCCAGCCCATCCGACGTGCGACATACGGGTATTTCAGGTTCTTGACGATCAGGTCCCGGATATAGCCAAAATTGCCCTCCAGGTATTGTTTCTTCCCTCGCATCTGCACCATCGGCGGCCCGGAAGGAGCCTGGGCCGCTTTCGCCTTTTCCGGCGCCCGCGACCCCTGCTCTCGTCCCGGCGCCCGAGCCGCGTCCTTCCGGCGGCGTCTCCCGGGGCCGCAGACCCCATCAGCGGCCCGGCAGAGAACGTAGATAATGTCGGGTTTTCTACCGCCATGGCGATCTTTTTCATTGGCATCTCGTTGTCCGTTTCCGGTCTCGGCGCAGAAGGCTTCGTGGTTCCGGGAATGGCCAGCTCCGAGCGCTCCCCTTTCGGGGCTGCGGCTCTGTTTCGCATGGGTAGGGGAACGCAGCTTCATACCGACACGGACCGGTCCGGCTTTTCCCGCGGCGCCTCTCCCTCCCGGCGGCCCGGCGTCTGTCAGAAAAACGGTAATGGTCTCCGGGTGCTTCTTCACGTTGCCGCTGGGGCAGACAATCAGGAGGGCGATGACGATCACATGGAACGTGACGGAGACGATCAGCGCCTTGCCCACGCCTCTTTCTCCTGCCTGTCGGGGATTCACCCTGCTTTTGCTCCTGAAAGGGAACCGGCTGCCCGGTTATTGTCGTCGCACGCATTATCATCACTATGAGTAATGAGCGTCCGTCGGACCAGGCGGGCTGAGATCAGTTAGATGCCGACTCGGGCTTAATCGCCGGTCCACAGACGTTTCCTCACTCCTCCCCGCCCGTCTCTTCGGGCCACTTGTCCTGGAAGCCCAGCGCGAAAGCCTGTTCCACAAGGCTCAGGAGGTCGCAGTCAGAGGACGTGCAGCCTGCCGCAGGCCAGTGTGGCGCGATATACGGGCAGCCGGTCATAAATCCCTGAGACTGCCGCGGCGATCTGCGCGCCGTAAGTTGCCCATAATTCGGGCGCGCAGCTTCCGGGAAGAATACCCCACGCGACTTTATCACGTACATGGACGAGCGCGGCAACAGCAGCCACTACAAGAGGGTCCCGCTCGATAACCGTGAAGTTCGCCGCAAGCAGCGCCCCCTTGCCCTTGCCGAGGCGGGCGGCGACGGACGCTCTCATGCTGTCGTGACTGGCGCCGAAGCGCTCGAGGTGGCGCACCGCGGACCGCTGCCTTTCGGGGGTAAGAGAATCTTGCAGCGCCATAGTTGCTTTGACCGCACCGCAGACCGTCTTCCCTATAAGTTCCCCCAGAACGGTATGTTTTCCCGCGCTCGTGAGAGGTATGCCCGTCTCCAGTCGGGCGGCCACGCCTATCTGGTCCGTGCCCGTTCCGGTGGCTATCCCGTGAGAATAGCGGGAATTGACATCGAGTTCCTGGAGCGCCGCGGCTTTGGCCTCCGTTGCCGTCATGACGGCATTCACCATGGCGCCCGGCGTCAGCTCACGGCTGATAAAGAGCATCGTATTGATGGTGCCGTGAGACACCGGCTGATCTGCGGAGACCCTTTCATACATGCCCCGTCGCACTCGTAGACCACGGCCGGGTCTCCCGCACGCCCGGCATTTGTCTCCGCGCCGCCCGTGCAGACCGCGACGACGGCAAGGTCGCGAAAGCGCGCCTGCCTCGTGATGGCATAGCGCATGTTGGCGGCGGTGCCGAGGGTTGCGCAGCGGTCGTCGGGCAGCCGATATTGCCGGCATACCAGGGACCTGTAGCCTTGCGGGTCGGGACCGATGAGGCGAAGCACGGCGGGGTCATGCCCTATAGGCTCGCAGGATTGGTGATTATACAGATAGTCAAGATCATCGCGCACGCCCCCTGCCGCCGGGCAGGTGGAGATCACCCGGTGAGGCATGAGGAAGCGGGCGTAGATTATTTTCTCTTCACGGTGTATCTCAACGCCTTTGTAATAGGTGCCAAGAAGCATGTGTCTCCCCCTTTTCCTCAATTTATTGCTATTCCCTCACCGGCTGGTCCCGTCAGGTGAGCCTGTCATTTCACGCCGGCAATGGCATCCTCCGGCACAAGGAATACGCAGGGCCTTGAGGAGACGGGGTTTTTCATCACCACCACGGTCGTATGGTATACCTCCTCAATGGTCTGGTAAGTCAGCACCTCGTCGGGCGTGCCGTCCTTCCGGAGCACGCCGTCGCCGAGCAGGAACAGCCTGTCGCAGTACTGGCTCGCGAGGTTGAGATCGTGGAGCACGACCAGGACGGTGAGGCCCTTATCCCTATTCAGTTTTCTTACCAGGTCGAGGACCCTTGCCTGATGGGTGATGTCGAGGTGACTGGTAGGCTCGTCGAGAAGAAGCAGCTCCGGCTCCTGGGCAAGCGCGCGGGCGATGAAGGCGAGCTGCCTCTCCCCGCTGCTCAGGCTATCCACGAAACGGTCCTTGAGGCTTAAGGTTCCGGTCAGCGTCCATGGCCGTCTCGGCTATGTCCATATCCGACCTTCTCTCCATGAGCCGCAAGCCTCTTCTGTGGGGTATCCTGCCGAGAAGCACAAGGTCTTCGACCCTCATGTGCACATCGAGATCGTACAGCCTTCCCACGACGGCAACCTGTTGGGCCAGCTCCTTGAAGCTGAACATGCCGAGCGGTTTTCCTTTGAGCAGCACCTCCCCTTCGGCGGGCTTTATCGCCCTGGTGACGGCCCTGATCAGGGTCGTCTTTCCCGAGCCGTTCGGTCCTATCACGCCCACGAGGTCCCCGTCTTCTATGCGGACGTTGATATCCTTGAGGACGAAATGATCGTCGTAGCGGCAACTGACGTGGCGGAGTTCCAGCATCATTTGCCTCTCACGGTGTTCGCCCGTCTCATCATCGCGTAAATGAAAAGGACGCCCCCGAGTAAGCCGGTGACCACGCCTACGGGCAGCTCCACGGGCTGCGCCACGCTCTTCGCCACCGCATCGCAGAAGATGAGGAAGATTGCGCCCGAGACAAATGAAGAAACAAGGAGAATGCGATGGTCGGTCCCCGCAAACATGCGGACAAAATGGGGGACAACCAGGCCCACGAAGCCTATGGCCCCCGCGAGGGAAACGGACAGGCCCGTCAGGAAAGATGCGAGGAGGAGGAGCACCCGCTTGGTTCTTTCCACGTTCACGCCGAGGTGAAGGGCGTCCTCTTCCCCCAGACTCAGGGCGTTAAGATCGAAGCAGAAGAGATAGGCGACGGCGAGGCCGGAGATGGCCGCGACGAGCGCCAGCTTTACCGGAAGCCAGTCGGTTTCGCCCAGGGAGCCGATGATCCAGAACAGGATGCCGTGGAGGTCCTCGATACGCGAGACGGACATGATCAGCAGCACCGCGGAAGAGGATATGAAGCTAATCATGACGCCGGTGAGAAGGAGGCCCTGAAGGTTCAGGACCGACCTGTTGATGCCGATGGAGAGAAACAGGATGACGCAGGCGGCGCCCAGAAAACCGAAAGCAGGCAGCGAGTAGGCGCCGAGCAGACCGGTCAGACCGAGTATCGTGCCCAGGGCAACGCCGAGGGCCGCGCCGCCCGAGATGCCGAGCGTATAAGGCTCAACCAGAGGGTTCCTGAACATGGCCTGAAGCACCACTCCCGCAAGGCTGAGGCTGCCGCCGATGGCGAAGCCCAGAAGGATCCTCGGGAGGCGTATATCGAAAAGGATGGCGTAGTCGGTAGCTGTCCCCTTCCCTCCGAGCAGGAGGCGCACTATCGTGCCGGGATGCATGCCCGAGGGGCCGAGGGAGAGGGAGAAGGCCGATACCGCCAGCAGGATCACGATCAGGACAAGCAGGGTAAAGAGCCACTTAAAGAGCCTGTTCTCCAAGCTGTTCCTCCTTTAGGCGCCGGGATGCAGCGCTTTTACCATTTCCTCAAGGGCGTCGACGAACGTCCGGGGGGTCGGGCTGCAGATGCGGTACGGGTCCATAATGAATATTTTGTCGTTTCTTACCGCCCTCAGGGCGTGAAACTTCTGCCATCCCTTCTTTTCGTTGCCCGTTGCCGCGTCCATGAGGACAATGATGATGATATCCGGGTCCTGCCTCAGCACCTCTTCCCTGCTGTAAAAGCCCGTTTTTGCCTCACGGGCGATATTGGTCCCGCCCGCAAGCTCGATGAAGTCATTCACGAAAGAATCTTTTGTGGCGGCAAACAAAGGTTTTGCGCCGAGTTGGATAAAGACCTTCGGCCTCGGGAGACCCTCTACCCGTTTCTTTATCACGTCGACCCGGCGTCTGCGGCCCTTACGATCCCCTCTGCCTCTCTTTCTCTCCCGACTATCCTCCCAAGCTCCAGAAACTGCCGGTTCATCTCCTCGTAAGACCCCGGCTCATTGAACACGATTACCCTGATGCCCAGGCGTTTCAATCCCAGAACGGCTCTCCGCTCCGTGAGAGACGTGGCGATCACGAGGTCGGGCTTTAACTCGACGATCTTTTCTATATTCACCTGGGTCACGTTCCCGACCTTTTCCTTTGCGAGGGCTTCGGGAGGCCGTTCGCAGTAGGTAGTGACGCCCACGAGCCTGTCCTGGGCGCCCAGCAGATACAGCTTCTCGGTGATGGTCGGCCCAAGGGAGATAATCCTGCGAGGGGATAAACCGGCCGCATCCGCAGGTCCGGTCTGCCGCATGGGCCGGAGCATGCCCGCGACCAGGAGAGACGCCAGCAGAAATATACTCTTCGTGTAACGTGCGGCTAAGGACCGTTGATGTTGCATGGAATTCAAGCCCCGGGAAAGAATCTTCCGCCTCCCCTCTGTTGATCTATGCCGTGTTTCGACCCGTAAAGAGTCTCTTCCGGCCGTTCGCTATTATACCGCATTGTCGTGCTGCGCGTGGCCTGGGACACTGAGGGGTCCCTGGCCACGCCAATAAAGAAGGTTCCCCTCTCACCCTCCAAGGGCATACCTCAGGGTCAGGAAAAACTGGCGTCCCGGCGACGGATATAAGGCAATATCGTTGACATAGGGGCTGTAGACCCCGATCTCGCTGTATCTCTTGTCCGTAAGGTTCCTGACGGTAAGCAGGGCGCTCAGCTTGTTCCAGCGGTAACCGACGGAGGTGTCGAACGTCGTGTAGCCCGGCAGTTGCTCCTGCGCGTTCGCCTGGTCGCTTATGGCGTAACGCTCGCCGGTGTACACCGAAGCGAGGCTGAACGTCCAGTTGGAGACGGCATAAGTGAGCTTTGCCGAGGCCTTGTTCTCGGGTACAAGGGGAATGCGGTTTCCGCCGAACTGCCCTCCGTCGAAAAGGGCCTCGGTGTAGGAGTAGGACAGGTTGAGCGTGAGACCTGTGGCGAGATTGAAGAAGAGGGTCGATTCCACGCCCTGCCGCTTTGTCCTGTCGTAGTTCTCATTCGCGACGGTGAGAGGGTTAAAGTATATCTCGTCCCTGTTCCAGCTTTGATAATAGGTGAAAGCGCCCCCGACCCTGTGCCATGGATTCCAGCGGATGCCGAGGTCAAGCTCCTCGGTGGTCTGGGGCTTGAGGCTGGTGTTGAGCTGGGTCGGCACAAAGACGCCGGGCGCCGGAGAGGAGCCGGTAACAACGAATTCATCGGTTGTAGGGAAGCGGAAGCCCTTGCTGTACGAGGCAAAGATATTCGCCTTGTCCAGGATGGAGTAATTGGCGGACAGGCGGTAGGCGTCCCTATCGTAGTTGGACGTGCCTGCCTGGCTGAGGACGGGGTTTACAAAATCCTTGTAGTCCACGTCGAAGGTGGATTTTTGCCGTCTGTAGCCTGCCTCCAGGGCGAGGTCACGGAGCGGGTAAATCTTCTCGTCCACGTAACCGGCGAAGTCCCTCTTGTTGATGTCGCTCCTGGACTGGGACGGACCGGGCAGCAGGCCCGACGAGCTTACCGTCGTGGGATACCTGTCGTAATCGGAGCCGATGACGAAGATGTTCTTCATGCCTCCTATCGGGGTGGAAACCACCATCTTCGGGGTGAATGCGTAAGTCTGGAGTTGGCTCTTCGTGTCGCTGTAGGTGCCGAAGCCGAAGTCGTAGAAAGAACCGGTGTGGCGGTCCCTGTAAGAAGCCCCGAGGGAGAGGACGACATCGTCACGAAGTTTGATTTCAGGCACAAAATCGAAGAAATTGTCCTCAGTGGAGGCGGTGTCGTTCGGGTGGGTGGAATCCTTGGGATCGACTATCCCCTGACGCAGGGCAGACCAGAAAAGCGCGCCCGGCTGGCCGTAAGAGTCCCTGTGGAGGCCCGTGCTCAGGTTCAGTTTAAGACTGTCATTCACGTCGAAGCTGAAATTGCCCAACAGGTCTTTCGCGTGGAGCGCGTTGTTGTGCCTGTATCCGTCGGTATCGAGGTCGGAGGCGAAGGTCATGTACGAGAACCTGTCCTGCCTGCCGGAGAGCATGGCCTCGGGCTTGAAGAAGTTGTAGCTTCCGGCTGTTGTGGCCACCGATACCTTTGGCGGGCCTTCTCCCGCCTTCAAGATTATGTTGACGGCGCCCGCTGAGGCATTGTCGCCGAAAAGGACGCTCGCCGGACCCCGGTATACCTCGACCCTCTCGATGGCGTCCACGGGTATCTGCGCGAGGTCGGCGCCGGACAGGTCGATGGAGTTGATGCGCCTGCCGTTGACGAGGAAGAGGACGTTTTGGGGCGCCGCCTCTCCGTAGCCCCGGATGTCGACATTCGCCGTTTTTGCATTTCCCAAGAGGTTCTGGGTAAAGACGCCTGGTTCCCGTTGAAAGACATCGACGAGGGTCTGGGCGCCCGACTGCCGGATCTGTTCGGCCGTGATAACCGTCACGTTGGCGGGCGCCTCGGCGAGCGGGGTCTCGATCCGCGACGCGGTCACGACGACTTCGTCGAGGCGGTAAGGCTCGTCGGCAAGGGCAGGGGCTGCCCCGCTATGCAGTAAATGAGCGCGAGAGCCGTGACAAATGGGCCGGTGTGGGTTCCCCGGCCCGAGAGCCGTTTTCTGTTCCTCAGGTTGACGCAATGATGCCACATGGAGAATCTCCTTTCTGTGTGTTGCCGGGTTTTTTGGGCAGTACTCTCCCGTCCCACACCAAAAGATCATTTGAAGCGGGATAAGACGGGCAGTTTTGGCTTATCCGGTAATGAAAGAAAGGAGAGCAATCACGAAGAGTTGGATTTCATACGCACCCCCTTATGCCGCGTAAGGTAGCGTCGTCACGATTTAACCCAAGGTCTTCTGGCTCAGGGTATTACCGGTACGCCTTCCCATCCATTGCTGGACAGTGGCTGGTTGCATGAACCCGTACCGGCCTTTGCACCCCTCACAGTTGCGGGACAGCGGCAGATTTTCACTGCACTTCCCCTTCAGGTTAAAACTGTAGGCCGCAACTTTTCTCTACCACGTCAGGCCGATAATTGCAAATGTTTTTTGACAATGTTTTTTGAACTCCGGTGAAACATAGAACAACAGGAATGAAGTCTCAAGTGTCCTGAAACCGCGTCACGCTTCAGGAGATCATCACCACGACAAACAAGGCGTGTCGCTTCGAGGGGCTGAGCAGGTTTCGCGAGCTGACATGGCTGGGCGGTGGTCGAACTCGTGATCTGTCGGTCGGGTATTTTGCGCTTGACGGAATGGGGCTCAAGTATGATATAAACATATAAGCAGCTGCCCCACGCAGGGGAAGCAGGCCCCGCAGGGGCTCTTTAAAATCAAGCGTCCGGTAATCGGCCACGAAGGCCTATCCACCATCCAGAAGGTGGTCTTCGTGGCCGATTGTTTTTAACCCGGACGGGTAAACGTCATCAGGGGTAGTGGCGGCATTTTTATGGGTACCACGAGGCATGATCGAAATGCCTTTCGAGTTCGAAAGGCGCAACACAAGAAAATAAGGAGGTGAAAGCGAGCTGAGACGGACAGGCAGTAACCTTGGCAGGAATGCCTGGCCGCTCCAAGGGACGTGTGAATCCGGCAGGCCCCACCTCCCGGGTTATTATACCACGAAAAGGAGGTGGAAACGGAAAGAAAAGGGAGGATGGAAGAATGGTAAGGAAAGTGTCGTTGCTCATTATTGTTTTACTTCTTTCAGGAACGGCATGGGCGCAGGAAAGAAACCCGACCGATGCAGCGCCAGCGTCGGCCCAACAAAAAAACCCGATGGAGCTCGAACAGATCGTGGTGACGGCAACACGGACGGAGAAGGAGGTATCCCAGGCCCCGGCGTCCACGAGCGTCGTCACCCAGAAGGATATCGAGCAGAGGGAGATCATGGCCCCGGACCAGGCGGTCAACACCCTTCCCGGCGTCTTCGATACGCGGGGCAAGGGCCTTACGGACACCCTTTCGAGCATCAACCTGAGGGGCATGCCGGGCCAGTCAGCGGACCCTGGTCCTCCTCGACGGCATGCCGCTCAACAGCGCCTATACGGGCAACGTGCAGTTCGGCGGCCTTGCCCCGGAGGATATCAGACAGATGGAGGTGATACGCGGTCCCTTTTCGAGCCTTTACGGCGGTTACGCCATGGGCGGCGTGGTCAATATCCTCACTAAAATGCCCGAGAAAGAGGAGGTTACCATAAAAGGGGCGTACGGGTCGAATGATTACTGGAGGACTTACACTTCCGTCGGCGATAAGTACGCCAACAAGCTCTCCATGTTCGTGAGCTACGGCTACCAGGCGACACGGGGCTACCCCACGGACTTTAACGAACAGGCAAGCAAGCCGACGGCAGGGATCACCGGTTGGTCCCAGACGGTGAGCAATCTCGGCGCGACCCGCTACCTCATAGGCGACAAGGGCAACAACTCCTGGTGGGACCAGGATATCACGGCCAAGGTGGCGTACGACCTGACGCCTACGTCACGCCTGAACTTCGCCTACTATAAGACTACCTACGAGTATAATTACGGCGCGCCGAACAGCTACCTTTATAACAGCGCGGGGGCCAACGTGTTCAATTACGGGAGCGTCGGCCAGGCGAGCTTTGTCGGGGCGCCGGGCCGCATGAATACCGATACCTACAAAACGGGCTACGAGACGGAGCTTGGCGACATCAAGACGAAGGTCCAGATCGGCATGATGAAGCAGGGAGAGAACTGGTACATCACCCCCGGCTCCTCCACGGCGACCCAGCTTTCCGGCGGACCGGGCACGCTCAGCTCAAGCCCTTCCACGTCGTATTTCGGGGACATCCAGGCAACGAAGCCCCTGTTCGACAGGCACATCCTCACCGTGGGCGGCTCCTACCGGTACGACTGGGAGGGCACCACCGAGTGGAACTTGACCTCCTGGAGGGACGAATACACGAAGAAAAGCATCCTCGACCAGTCGGGCGGCAGGGACACGACGTACGCCCTCTTCGCCCAGGACGAGATAAAGATCGCCAAACCCCTTACGGCATATCTCGGCGGCAGGGAGGACTGGTGGAGGGTCTTCGACGGCTTCGCCAACACGGTCGGCGCCCCCGGCTATCCCCAGCATTTCTCGTCCAACAACGCCAACTACTTCAGCCCCAAGGGCGCCCTCGTCTACACCCCCTTCGAAAGCGGGACACGGTGTTCCGGGGCTCCGTCGGCCAGGCGTTCAGGCCGCCCAGCATATACAATCTTTTCAGGACGTGGAGGTCGGTCTCCGGGGTCACCTACAACTCTAACCCGTTCCTCAAGCCGGAAACGACCACCTCCTGGGAGATCGGCGGGGAGCAGAAGGTCTGGAAAGGCGGCGTCTTCAAGGCGACCTACTTCGAGAACTACGTGAACGACCTGATCTACCAGTACAACGTCAACCCGACAACGGTCAATTCCGTCAACGTGGGCAAGGCGAATATCAAGGGATACGAGCTCGCCCTGGAACAGAAGTTCGACAATTGGCTTCACCTCTTCGCCAACTATACCCACAATGACGCGACGTTGGTGAGGGATGCGGTCAATCCGGCGGCCGTGGGCTGCCAGCTCGCCCAGGTGCCCGCCGAGATGTTCAACGCGGGGGGCGACTTCACGTACAAGTCGTTCTCTGGCAGCCTCATAGGCCGCTACGTGAGCAAGAGGTTCGGCCAGGACGTGAACAGCGACCGTTTCAACGGCGTGTACGGGTCATATGACCCCTTCTTCACCGCCGACGCGAAGCTCTCCTACCAGGTGACCTCGTACGCGTCGGTCTCTCTGGCGGTGAACAACATCTTCGATAAGAACTACTTCGTTTACTATCAGGCACCGGGAAGGCAATGGTTCGGAACCGTTACGGTAAGATTCTAAGGGGCGGCGCTGCTGTCGTACTTGTTGCGGCGCTCCTCGTGCTCTCGGGGGGGCAGGCAGACCCTGCTTCCCCCACGAGCGTCACTTACAGGGACAAGCTCGGCAGGACCGTGACGGTGCCCGTGCCGGTGAAGCGCGCGGTCTTTCTCATATCCTACGAGCTGGTCCCCGTGCTCGGCGTGTGGGACCGCGTGGCGGGCGTCGGGAGGTGGGCCTACGACAACGACCTCGTCAGGCAGTCAAAGCCCGATATCCGCTCCGTCCCGTCCGTGGGGAGCGGGACAGACGTAAACGTGGAAGCCCTCATGAAGCTGAAGCCTGATGTGGTTGTCACGTGGACCTTCAAGCCGGAGCTCGTGAAGTTCATGGAGGAGCGGGGACTCCGCGTGATCGCCATCTACCCCGAAAGTCTCGCCGAGCTTTACGACGTGATGAGGCTCCACGGGAGGCTTTTTGCAGCGGGAAGCCCGAATGGAGCGGGCCATCGGGGAGATGGAGGGGCTCTTCCGCATGATCAGGGAGCGGGTCGGGCACATACCCGAGGGCGGGAGGAAGAAGGTGCTCTATATAGGCACCAAGCCCACCTCGGTCTCAGGGGGCATAGGCATCACGAACGAGATGATCACCCTCATCGGGGCGCATAATCCCGCGTCCACCCTGCGGCAGCGGAACATCGAGGTCCCCATGGAGCGGATCATCGCGTGGAACCCCGATGTAATCGTCATATGGGGCAATGCGCGGTACGGGCCTTCCGACCTGACGAATGACCCCCAATGGAGGCTCCTCCCGGCGGTAAAGAATGGGAAGGTCTATAAGGCCCCCGAATGGTCGACCTGGTCGCCCCGCCTCGCGCCGTTTGCGCTCTGGATGGCGGCCATGACCTATCCGGAGTATTTCAAGGACGTGGATATGGACAAAGTGGTGGATGAGTTTCACAGAAAAGTGTTCGGCGTTTCAGGAAAGGGGTGGCATTAGCATGCGCCTCCGGAGACCCTTCTACGTCCTGATGCTTCTCTCCCCTTTCGTGATAGGCTTCTTTGCCCTCTTTGCGGGGGCCTACGGGATAACGCCCCTGGACGTGCTGCGCTGCGCTCTTCGGGCATGCGCCGGCCCTCTCCGATACGGCAGAAAGGGGCATTATTATCGATATCCGGCTCCCGAGGGTGATCCTCGCGGGGCTCGTGGGCCTCATCCTCTCCGGCTCGGGCGTGACGCTCCAGGGGCTTTTCCGGAACCCCCTGGTCGATCCCTTTATCCTCGGCCTTTCCGCGGGGGCGGCGCTGGGATGCGCCCTCTCGATAGGGTTCTTCCCCCACCTGCCCATACAGGCGATGGCGTTTTGCTTCGGCATCATGGCGGTGATACTCGCCTATTCGATGGCGCGCACCCAGGGCGAGATATCGAGGCTTCCCCTCGTCCTCTCGGGGGTGATCATCTCCGCCTTTTTTACCGCGCTCGTCTCCATCGTGAAGTTCCTCGTGGACCCGCACCAGTTGCAGAGCATCGTCTACTGGCTGATGGGGAGCTTCTCTCTTGCCGGCTGGTCGCAGGTGGGGATCGCGCTCCTCGGGGTTGCCGGGCTTCTGCCCGTCTACTTCATGCGGTGGAGGCTTAACGTCCTCAGCATGGGGGAGGAGGAGGCACAATCACTCGGGGTCAACGTGAAAAAAGACCGGATGATCTTCCTGGTATCGGCATCGCTCAGCGTGAGCATCGCGGTCTCTGTGAGCGGCATCATAGGGTGGGTGGGCCTCATCGTGCCCCATCTGGTGCGCATGGCGGCCGGCCCTGATCACAAAACCCTCGTGCCGCTTTCCATGGCCGGTGGCGCGGCTTTTATGATACTCGCCGATACGGTGGCGAGGAGCCTGACGAGCCTCGACATCCCGGTGGGCATCGTGACCGCGATCCTGGGCGCCCCGTTCTTCATCTACCTGATGAAACGGGGAGGAAAAGAGAGCTGGGGGAGTTGATGAAGTACATTGGGCAGGGAAGGAGCAGCATTGCTGGAAGTAAGGGACCTCTATTTCAGCCATGGGCAACGGGAGATGGACGTATTGCAAGGCGTCTCCCTTCAGGCCCGGAAAGGAGAGATCACCACGGTCCTTGGCCCGAACGGCTGCGGGAAGACCACCCTCTTCAAGTGCATCGGCGGCCTCTGGAAGCCGAGGCAGGGTGAGGTGAAGTTCGAAGGCGTTGACATGCTTACGCAGTCTCACGTGCAGCGTGCCAGGATTCTCGCAACCGTGCCCCAGGAGCATGTGCCCCCTTTTCCGTACACGGTTTTCGAGGTGGTGCTCATGGGGCGGGCGTCACGGATCGGGACGCTGGCGACCCCTTCCCGGCAGGACTTGGATCGCGCGGACGAGGCCCTGGGGGAAGCCGGGATCGAGACGCTCCGGGACAAAGCCTATACCAGGCTGAGCGGCGGGGAAAAGCAGCTCGTGCTCATCGCCCGTGCCCTTGCGCAGGACGCGCCGGTCATGCTGCTGGACGAGCCTGTGTCGCATCTCGATTTCAGGCATCAGCTCCTCATCTTGCGAAAGATAAGGCGTCTGGTCCGCGACAAAGACCTCGTGGCCCTCATGACGCTCCACGACCCGAACCTGGCGATACAATTTTCGGACCGTGTCGTGCTCATGGCCTCGGGCAGTGTTGTTTCAGCCGGAAGTCCCGAGACGGTGATCACCGAAGAAAGCCTGAAGCACGTCTACGGGATCGACGTGCGCGTCATAAGCTGGAACGGCTTTCGTATCGTCCATCCCGAAGGTGACGCATGAAGGCATGGACGAAACCATGGATAAAACCGCAAGGAGGCTCATGAAATGAGGTCCATCGAGGAAGTGGAGAAAACTGCTGGGGAGCTTACGGAGAGCGCAATATGTCACAGGGTGGCTACAGTCGGCTTCTGGGACGGCTACGCCCGATGGTATAAGCTCTGGGTGGAGCATAACAGCTACCATGCACCGATAATCGACTTCTTGAGGCAGACGGTCGAGCCCGGCTGGAGAGTGCTCGATATAGGCGCGGGGAGCGGCGTGCTCTCTCTGCCCCTCTCTGCCATGGGGTGCGAGGTCACGGCCATCGAGCCTTCCATCCAGATGAGAAGGCTGCTTTTCGAGGAGATGTTCCGCAGGGGAATGGACGCGATCGACGTCGATGAGAGGCGGTGGGAGGACATACCCATCGCCGAACTCGGGGGCTACGACCTCATCATAGCCTGCAACACCCTGCAGGTGACGGGCGTGGGCTTTAATGGCGCTTTGGAGAAGGTCTTTGCCGTCGACCCGGCCAATGTTCTGATCGTCACCGAGCACGTCCCCGGTACCGTGGTCCGGTTCGCCTACCCTTCACATACCCTGGCCTATGCAAAGACCTGTGAGACCGACAGCTCCTTCGGATACCATGACCTGAATGAAGTCCTGGAACACCATCGCTTCAAGAAAGGATCGGACCTTCTTCGTGGAGAGGACCTGGCCATAATCGATTGGGTCACACCGGGAGACGGTCATTTGTGGTTAAAGGATTCCGCCCGCGTCGGCATGTACTGGCTTCACCGCCGTCAGAGGGGTCATTGTTGGCGTCTGCAATGAATGCAGGAGCAAAGAACGAATGAGAGTTAGCGTGTGATAGAGATCAGCGACCTGACCAAGACCTACGGCGCCGTCAAGGCCGTCGACAGGGTAACGCTGACCATAGAGAAGGGAGAGGTCTTCGGCCTTCTCGGGCCGAACGGGGCGGGAAAAACGACGCTCATCAAGATGCTGACCCTGCTTTCGCGGCCTGATTCAGGCGCCTGGACGGTGGCAGGCTTCGACGCGTCCCACCCTTCCGAGATCAAGCGGCTCATCGGCGTCATGCCCCAGGAGAACAACCTCGACCGGGAGCTGACGGCGCGGGAGAACCTGCTCATCTACGGGATGCTCCACGGCCTCGACAGGTTGGAGCGCAGAATCGAGGGCACGCTGGAGTCGGTGGGGCTTCTCGACAGGAGGGACTCGGTCGTCTCCCACTTTTCCGGGGGCATGCAGCGACGGCTCCTCCTGGGCAGGGCGCTCATGACGGAGCCGGCGGTCGTCTTTCTCGACGAGCCTTCGATCGGCCTCGACCCCCAGATCAGGCGGCAGATGTGGGACCTCATACGAAAGGCGCGGATAGACGGCCGCACCGTGGTCATCACCACCCACTACATCGAGGAGGCCGAGATCCTCTGCGACAGGGTAGCCGTCCTCTCGAAGGGCAGGCTGATCGCCCTCGACAGCCCGGCGGGCTTGAAGACGCGGGTGGGTGAGTACGTGGTCGAGTTCGTGAACGAAGAAGGGCGCCTCATCCAGCATATGTGCAGAAGCAGGGCGGAAGCCCAGGAAGCGGCCAGCCCGCATAGAGAACGGCGTCACCATCAGGCGGTCGAACCTGGAGGACGTCTTCATCAAGCTCACGGGGGAGCGGCTCGAATGACGCGGCTCACGGAATGGTATCCCATATACCTCAAGGAGATGCTTCTCTTCAAGCGGAAGCTCTTCAAGCTCGGCTATCTCTTCTCGGCCATGGTCGTCCCCGTCATTTATCTCGTGGCCTTCGGTTTCGGCCTCGGCAGGAGCGTCCAGACGGGCAGCGGCACCTACCTCGACTTCCTGATCCCCGGACTCGTGGCCATGAGCTCCATGAACAATTCCTACAGCTGGGTCGCGAGTTCCCTCAACCTGAACCGGCTCTATTTCAAGACCTTCCAGGTTTTCGTGCAGGCCCCCATAAGCCCCTTCTCCATCATGATCGGCGAGGTGCTGGCGGGCATGACCAAGGGGCTTTTCGCCTCCGTCCTCATCATGGCCGTCGGCTTTGCGGTCTCCACGCACTTCCGGGTGACGCCCCTCTTTGTCATGGCCCTTCTTCTCAATTGTTTTCTCTTCGCGTGCCTCGGCATAGTGACGGGCATGGTCGCGAAGTCCCACGAGGATACCTCGACCTACTCGAACTTTTTCATCCTGCCCATGGCCTTCTTCAGCGGCACCTTCTTCCCCGTGGACAGGGCGCCCACGGTCATCAAGTGGATCATTTACGTCATGCCCCTCACCCATACGAACATCCTGATACGAGCGACGCACCTCGACGGGCAAGGCATGGCCTCGCTCGCCGTGCTTCTCGTCTACGCGGCGGGGTTCTTTGCGTACGGATCATATCTTATCAGGAGATACAATGAGTAGCGAAAGCAAGAGGTGAACAATGAGAATTCTGAGCATCATGTGGTCGTCCTATCTGCCCCTCTTGAGTGAGGCGGCGCATGTCCTCGGCATCGAGCTGACTACATATTCCACGAAGCAGATCAAGAGAGAGCCGGAATTGGTCTCCCGGATCGCTTCAGAGATCGACAAGGCCGATCTCGTGCTCCTCTACCGGACGAGCGATGATTTCTGGGAGGAGCTGGAACAGGTGGTCGTGACGGTGAAAGACAGGATGCCCGTGGTCGTGGTCGGACCCGAGCCGTCATTCTCCGCCCTGTCGAATGTCAACCCGGAGATCGTGGCGACCGTCTACAAGTATATCCTCTTCGGCGGCGCCGGGAACATGAGGAATATGCTCGGCTATCTCCTGAGCAACCTCTTCGAGGAAACGGTCACCTTCGCATCCCCCGAGCCCCTGCCGTGGGAGGGCATTCACCATCCGGCCATCCCCGGTGTTTTCCCGACGACGGCTGGCTTTCTTTCCGCGTACCAGGGGTTCCTCCCCTCCGCCCCGGCGTCTTTTGTGGGCCTCCTCTTCTCACGCTCCAACTGGGTCAACAAGAACCTGGAAGTGGAAGGGGCGCTCGTCCGTGCCTTCGAAGCTCAGGGGCTGGGCGTGATACCGGTCTTCTATTACTCCCTGAAAGACGACCACCTGGGCAACATGAGCGGCGTGGAAGTGGTCGAACACTTCCTTATGGAGGGACAAGCCCCCCGCGTCGATGCGGTCGTCAAGCTCTCCGCCTTTTTTCTCGGCAGCGAGCGGGGCGGGATCAAGGAATCGGACGTTCCTTCGGGGGTCGAGGTCTTGAAAAGGCTGGGCGTGCCCGTCTTTGCGCCCGTCATCTCGTACTATAAGGACCGGAAACAGTGGCTCGACGACCCCGAAGGGCTCGGCAGCCAGGTGGCGTGGAGCGTTGCCATGCCCGAGTTCGAAGGGGTGATCGAGCCTCTCGTCATAGGGGCATCACGGGGCATCGAGAGTCCCGAGGAAGAGTCCTACGAGGCGCTCACCGACAGGATAGAGAAGCTGGCCGACAGGGTAGCGCGGTGGGTGGTCTTGCGGAAGAAACCCAACTCCGAGAAGAAAGTCGCCTTCATCCTCAACAACAACCCCTGCGCGGGCGTGGAGGCTACCGTTGGCGGCGGCGCGCACCTGGACACGCTCGAGAGCGTCGTCGACATCATGAAGCGGATGCAAAAAGAAGGGTACCTCGTCGACCCGCCGGAGAGCGGCAAGGCGCTCATCGATGAGATCATGGCGCAAGAAGGCGATCTCCGAGTTCCGGTGGACGACCGTCGAGGAGATCGTCGCAAAGGGCGGCGCCCTGGCCCTCGTGGAAAATGATCGCTACCTGGAGTGGTTCAACGAACTGCCCGAGCCCACCCGCGCAAGGATAACCGGCGCGTGGGGCAATCCCGCCCGGCGAGGAGAAGGACGGCATCCCGGCCGCCATGGTCTATGACGGCAGAATTCTGGTCACGGGCTTGCGGTTCGGGAACGCGGTGGTCTGCGTTCAGCCGAAGAGGGGCTGCGCCGGCGCCCGCTGCGACGGCCAGGTCTGCAAGATCCTCCACGACCCCTCCGTGCCGCCTCCCCACCAGTACATCGCCACCTATAAGTGGCTCTCCAGGGAGTTCGGCGCCGACGCGGTGGTCCACGTGGGCACCCACGGCAACCTCGAATTCCTCCCCGGCAAGGCGACGGGCCTCTCTTCCGGCTGCCTTCCCGATGTCGCCATCGACACCATGCCCAATCTCTACATCTACAACGCGGACAACCCGCCGGAGGGCACCATCGCGAAGAGACGGAGCAATGCCGTCCTCGTCGACCACATGCAGGCCGTCATGGTCCAGGGAGAGCTTTATGGGGACCTGGACGAGCTGGAGAGGCTCCTCGCGGAGTATAGCCGCTACCGGCAGGTGGAGCCTGCAAAGGCCCATACCATCAGCCATATGATCGCAGACAGGGTGAAGACGCTCAACCTCCTGCCCGCCGACCGCCTCTCTCACGACATGATGGACGAGGCAATCGCCGAAATCCACGAAAAGCTCTCGCTCCTGAAAGATACCTACATACCGAAGGGCATGCACATATTCGGGAGGATACCGCAAGGGGCCGACCGGGCGGAGCTTATCTATGCGATACTCCGGTACGAGTCAGGTCCAGGTTCGCTTCGCGCCGTCGTCTCCGATATCGTAAGCAGGGTGTCACCCGCGCAGAACGGCGACCTGGAGGAGGCGGTAGAGGCCACGGCGCGCGGCCTGTGCAGGGGCTGGGCGGAGCACGGCATACCGCTTGCGGACGGCATGGCTGCCGAATACACGCTCCTGCCCGACGAACGGGATGCCCTGGCGAAGGTCGAGGACGCCCTTGCGCGCCTGGACCGCTCCATCTCCGCATCCGACGAGATGGGCGCCCTTCTGGCGGGCTTCACCGGCGCCTACCTATCGCCGGGGCCTTCGGGCCTCATCACGAGGGGCAGGCCCGACATCCTCCCCACCGGCCGGAATTTCTACTCCCTAGACCCGCAGACCATCCCCACCAGGGCCGCCTGGGAAATGGGCAAGGAACTCGCCGACAAGACCCTCGACCGGTATCTCCTCGACGAGGGCGACTACCCGGAGAACATGGCTTTCTACTGGCAGTGCACCGACATCATGTGGTCCGACGGGGAGGGCATGGCCCAGATGATGTACCTCCTCGGCGTAAGACCCGTCTGGCAGGAAAACGGCAAGGTGAAGAGCTTCGAGGTGATGCCGCTCGAAGAGATCGGGCGCCCCAGGATCGATATTACGGTGCGCGTCTCCGGCATTACGCGGGACAACTTCTCAGGCGCCATCGATATCCTCGATGAAGCGGTGCAGGCGGTCGCGGCCCTGCCGGAGCCGGTCGAGCGGAACTTCGTGAGGAAACACACGCTGGAGAAACTCGACGGCAGACCCGAAGAGGATAAGGCTGCGCTGCGGCAGGCGACCTACCGGGTCTTCGCGAGCATGCCGGGCACGTACCAGGCGGGCACGCAGCTCGCGGTCTACGCCTCCGCCTGGAAGACCGACAAGGACCTGGCCGACGTCTTCCTCTACTGGAACGGATACGCCTATGGCAAGGGGGTCTTCGGCGAGGCGGCCCATAAGAACCTGAAAGAGAGCCTGTCGAGCGTGTGCTGCAGCTTCAATAAGACCGTGACGGACGAGTACGACCTCACCGGCTGCTGCTGTTACTTCGGGGCACACGGCGGCATGATAAACGCCGCGCAGGTCGTGTCGGGGACGGAGATCAGGAACTATTACGGCGACACGCGGTCGCAGGGGAAAGTGTCGGTGCGGACCTTGACCGAAGAGGTGCGGCGGGTGGCGCGGGCGAAGCTCCTCAACCCGAAGTGGATCGAGGGTATGAAGGAGCACGGCTACAAAGGCGCCGCCGAGATCAGCAAGCGCGTGGGCCGCCTTTACGGGTGGCAGGCGACGGCGAAAACAGTGGACCAGTCGATCTTCGACGACGTGACCCGCACGTTCCTCATGAATGAGGAGAACAGGAAGTTCTTCCAGGAGCAGAACCCCTGGGCCATGGAGGAGATGGGCAGACGACTCATCGAAGCGATGGAGCGCGGCCTCTGGAGTCCTTCGCCCGATGTGAGAGAGGCCCTCAAGCGGCTCTACCTGGAGGTGGAGGGCTGGATAGAAGAAAAGATGGACGGCATGGAGGGTGAATTCCAGGGTGGGGCCATAGACGTGATGACGCAGGAGGACGTGGAAGGGTGGAAGAAGCGGATGGAGGAGGTACTAGGATGAGGTTTTCGTATTTTCCTTTTTATGAAGGGGACGACCCGCAAGCGGGTACCCGGGCAGCTTTGCTGTTGGAGGGGGCGACGCAAACCCCGATAATTGCATGATATACCCATTTACCGCAATTGTAGGCCAGGACGAGATGAAGACGGCGCTCGTGCTCAACGTGATCGACCCCGCCATCGGGGGGCTCCTCATCATGGGGGAGAAGGGCACGGCCAAGAGCACCGCGGTGCGCGCACTGGCCGAATTGCTGCCCGAGATAGAGGCAGTGAAGGGCTGCTCCTTCAACTGCGAGCCCGGCGGTTTCCTTTGCAGCTCGTGCAGGGAGCGGGTCGAGGCAGGAGAGCCCATCGAGGGGCACAGGCAGAAGATGAAGGTCGTCGAGCTGCCACTCGGCGTCACGGAGGACCGCCTGGTGGGTACCCTCGATATAGAGCACGCCCTCAAGAAAGGAGAGAAGCGGTTCGAGCCGGGACTTCTCGCCGCGGCCAACCGGAACTTCCTCTACGTGGACGAGGTCAACCTCTTGGAGGACCACATCGTCGACCTCCTCCTCGATTCGGCAGCCATGGGGGTGAATACAGTAGAGCGGGAGGGCATCTCCTTCACCCACCCCGCCCGCTTCATCCTGGTGGGCACCATGAACCCCGAGGAGGGGGAATTGCGGCCACAGCTTCTCGACCGGTTCGGCCTCTGCGTGAGGGTGTTATCGGTGCGCGATAAGGCGTCGAGGGTAGAGATTTTGCGCCGCAGGGCCGCCTTCGACCTGGACCCCGAGGAGTTTCTGGGACGCTGGCAGAAGGAACAGGAGAAGCTCGCCCGGAACATCATCGAGGCACGCAAGCGGCGTGACGGGGTGCAGGTGGCCGACTCCGTGCTTGAGGAGATAGTGTCGATGACTACCCAACTGAGCCTCGACGGTCACCGGGCGGACATCGTCATTCTGAAGGCGGCCCGCGCCCTGGCCGCCTTTAAAGGCAAGGACACGATCGGGGCTGAGGATATCCGGGAGGCGGCCATGCTCTCGCTGGTCCATCGCGCGAGGCGCCTTCCCTTCGAAGAGATAGGCGCGGAGAGGGGAAAGATCGAGCAAGCGCTCTCAGGACTGCGGATCGTATGAACTTTTGCGGGTTTGTCGGCCACGACGACGCGAAGCTGGCCCTTATCCTCAACGCCATAGACGGCCGCTGCGGCGGCGTGCTCTTCTGGGGTGAGAAAGGAACAGGGAAGTCGACGCTGGCAAGGCTTTTCAGGGACCTTCTCCCCGAAGGCGTCCCCTTTATCGAGGTGCCGCTGAATGTGACCGAGGACGCTCTCCTCGGATCAATCGATATCGAGGCTGCCCTCGGACAGGGTCAGAGGGTCTTTCAGCCGGGAATCTTAAGCAGGGCCGACGGCGGAACGGTTTTTGTCGATGATATCAACCTCCTTCCATCCGCTGTCGTGGCGCTCATTGCCGAGACATGCGACAGGGGCGCCCACGTCCTGGAGAGGGAGGGACTTTCGGCGCGACACGCTGCGCGCTTCATCGTCCTGGCCACCATGAACCCCGAGGAGGGTTTCCTTTCACCCCATTTCCTCGACCGCTTCGGCATGTGCGTATCCTGGACCGCCCTTGGCGAAGGCGCGGCGAGAATGGACGTGATAAAAGCCGCGGCAGGACATGCCCAGGAGCCTGCCGGGAACAAGGCCGGTCTCGACGAACTGCGCAGGCGCATCGCCGAGGCCCAAATGCGTGTTCATGCCGTTCTTGTTTCCCGCGAGATCGAAGAGTACATCGTCAGCCGCTGCATGGAGGCGGGCGCGGAGGGGCATAGGGGAGAGATATTCCTCCTCCATGCCAGCCGCGCCTATGCGGCATACTGCAGGGAAACGGCCGTCGCGGAAAAGCACGTGGATGAGGTACTTCCCCTTGTGCTCAGCCACAGGGTGAGACCGGTGGAAGAAGCCGAAGAGGAGACGGAAAAGCCGGACCATCAGGAGAACCACGACCGGAGTGAGCCTCCGGACGGGGACCGGGGGGCAGAGACGCGAGACGGGGCAAATGAGGAGCATGACCACGGAGAAGGCGAAGCCACGGATGACGACCCCTCCACACCCGAGAAGCAGGCCGAGTCGCGCTCCAAAGAAGAGGTCTTCGAGACCGGCGAACCTTTTGGGGTAAAGAAAATAGCCTTCGGAAAGGACAGGTTGAAGCGCACCGAGAGCGGCAGGAGGACGAAGACGGCATCGTACGGAAAGAGCGGCAGGTACGTGAAGAGCGGCTTTCTCAACAATCGCGACGTGGCTGTCGATGCGACGCTCCGTGCGGCAGCCCCTTTTCAAAACGCGCGCGGTCGAAAGGAATTCCTCGTGATCAGGCCCGAGGACCTCAGATTCAAGGAGAGGGAAAAGAAGGTGGGCCACCTCGTCGTCTTCGTCGTGGACGGGTCAGGCTCCATGGGTGCCCAGAAAAGGATGGTGGAGACGAAAGGCGCGGTTCAATCGCTCCTCCTCGACTGCTACCAGAAGCGGGACAAGGTCGCCTTCATCGTCTTCCGGCGGGACGGGGCGGAGGTGGTGGTGCCGCCCACGTCGAGCTTCGAGCGTGCCGGGAGGCGGCTCCGGGAGATACCGGTGGGAGGCAGGACACCTCTGTCGGCAGGCTTGCTGGAGGCTTACAAACTGGTAAAGCGGACGGAGTTGCAGAGGCCCAGGACGCGCTACCTCGTGGTGCTCGTCACCGACGGCAGGGCGAACCAGGGCCTCACCCGGGAGCCTATCGACCGGGAGATAGCGAAAATCACTGCCCTCCTCTCGGGTTTGAAGAGGACCGACTATGTCGTCGTCGATTCGGAAGACAAGAAAAACCTTATAAGAATGGACCTCGCCCCACGGCTCGCTCGCGGGCTCGGCGCGCGATACTTTCAACTGGCGGATTTGAGATCGGATAACCTGACCGGGATAGTGCGGGATGCCAAGAAGGCTCAGGTGGGCAATGACTGATAGGTGCGTGAAGACTTTGAGGCTGCATGAGATAACGTGCTTCATGGTTTCGACCTGGATGTGGGCAAAACAGGCCCGAGAGAATTTGGTTACCAGATCGGGTCGAAAAAACGGTGACTCCGTGAGAATCGCACGGACACCCATGACGAGGGCACTGCTTCTTTCGCTGTTTTTTCACGGGGTGATTATCGTTGCCATGATCTCCTGTTTTACTGGAAGACCGCTGAGGCATCAGGAAATGGTGACCGTTTTCCTTACCCAGGATGAGCCGGGCGCCGGAGCGTCTGGGAGGGCCGGCAAGTCAGGCGGCGCGGCTTCTCTCAGGGAATCTAAAGGAGCAAGTCACCGTCTGACCGAGAAGAAGAAGGTTCAGGCGTCTTCCCCCCGTTCTTTGCCCTTGCCTCCTCCCACGCCGGTTCCTGTAAGGGAAAGCGTGAAGCAGAAAACAACCGCACCGGTGGAGACGAATGCCGCGCCGGACACCACGCACCCGTCGGGCCAATCCCTTACGCCCTCCCCGCTTGTGGGCGGTCCCGGCGATGTGGACGGAAAGGGAAGCAGTGGAGTGGGCGATGGAATGGGCGCATCCGCGGGCCGTGGGGCAGGAAGCGGGACGGTCGGAGGGGGGTCAGGACCGGGCTTTGGAACAGGCATGGGGAGCGGACCCGGGACAGGCCAGGCTGCTTATCTGAGGGAACACTTCCTGTACATTCGGGACCTCATCATGAAGAATCTGGATTATCCGTCCGCTGCGAGGAGAATGGGCTGGCAGGGCGTCGTTCAAATTACGTTCGTCGTTCTGGAGAATGGATGCGCAGAGCACGTCAGGATCACCAAAAGTTCGGGTCATAACTTACTCGATCAGGCCGTGGTGAAAGCAGTGCAGAGGGTGCAGCCCTTTCCCAGACCGCCTGCCAAGGCGGAGCTGACCGTGCCGGTCGTTTTCCGGCTGGAAGGCGGGACCGGATAGGATCACTCATCGGCAAGAGAAGACGTTTTCAATGTCGGTAAATTCTGTTCCCATACCCCGCCTGTTATCCTTTTAAAACGCCTTTGTAGCAGCCCACAGCCATGTATCTGCACCCTTATCGCTGAACGCATAGGCCTCATATCAGTATCCGGGCCCCCACGTTGACGCTATCGCACGCGCCACCGAGGTCATCGATCCACGTCAAGCGCCAGTTTAGGTCAAAGGTAGCCATTTCAGCCACTCCGGATACATAAGCCAACTCCAATTGATTATCGCCTAAAATCGAAGTGGCAATCGAAAAATGGCCTATGAGGAGTATAGAAACAACGGTGACCCCGAGGTCGTCGTTGATGTCGATGTGGTTCAGGGCCGGGAGCCGGCAGTCACGATCAGTAAGAGCCCATCCACTGTGATCTTCAGAGACAGAATCTCTCACAACCGATTTCGGTTTTGCACTGCCCCGAGCAGCCAATGATGCAGCGATCCGAAAGGAGTTGATCACCCAGCTGCGACGGGCCAGGTAATACATCAAGCAGATCAGTATTTTCATTAGATCAATCGAAGAGACCGCGCACCATTGCGGAAAAACACCATGAATCTGAACCCGTATAGTTACCCGTTGAGGTTCGCTGGTGCACACCACAAAACCTTTCGAAGGAGGGACAAACCCATGAAGAAGCATGTAATTCTGTCGTTGCGTCAGTATCCCGAAGGCTTCCTTGACGACGTGACTCTCAAGGAGCGGCGCTTATCGGAGCTGTCCGGCAGTATCGCAACACTGACAAACCAGATAGCGACCGTCGATCATGTCATCGCCGGCAGAAACCCCTGTCCTCCCGAACTGCTGAAGGACTCGAAATTCATGACCGCAGAGCAAAAGAAGAAGGTGCTCAGACAGTGGGACAAGTTCATCGAAGGGGGCTTCAGCTTTCATCTGTTCACGGATGCCATCTATCAGCACTTCAACCTGCACTGTGGTTTCATCGCTCATTATGACCGGTTGCGCTTTTACTCAACGTACTGGAACGGTGACTTTATCACCTTCGCCCGACAAACAGGCATGATTTTAAGACCGGTACCCGGCGTGTTCGTGAATTGGGAGCGATTCCTGCTGTCGTTTCAATGCTGGGACGAATGGGCGGGCATGGGCACGACCATGCTCCACATGCTAAAATCCCATCTCACCTCCACCCTTAAGGAACTGGAGAACGAAGTGATCGCTGCCTTCAAGCATGACTTGGAACGACTCTATCCGCTCCATATGGAAGAGAGGAAACGGATAGCCGAGGAGGCGGACGCGCACAGACAGAGGGTCGTAGAGCTCACCACAAAACTCGACGACCTGGACATCGACTCTTTCCTCGAAGAGAAGGCAAGCCGCTATAAAGCGTCGTTCCCTTCCCTGGATCCGGTGAACTTTGTGGAAGCGCGGCTCGCGAGCAATCTCTTTTGAAGGAGGTATCGGCATGAGAGGCATACGCGCGACCGATGAGGACAAGAGGATGCTCAAACAGCTCGACCTCAACCAGTTCGTTCAGGAACAGCTTGGGCTCAGACCGAAAGGCCGCTCGGGGTCCATTACCTACTACCTCTCGCCCCTCCGGGCGGAAACCAAGCCTTCATTCACGGTCGAATATTACCGTGGGGAATGGCGCTGGAGGGACTGGGGCGGAGACGAAATGGACCGAGGGGATATCATCGAGCTTGTTGAGCGCATCTACAACGTCGACTTTCCCGAGGCGCTGAGGATACTCCTCTCGCGGGAATATCCAGTGGAATACTACAAGCGGGAATCGGAAATCGAGAAACGCGACCGGGACGCGAAGATCGCCTACGCGAGACGGCTCTACGCCAGGCTTCTCAAGGTAAACAACATCGACGCCGTCAGCGCCTACTTCCGGGAGCGGGGAGTAACCTACCACTTCCCGATGGGTTGCGCGCTCCACAACGACTTCAGGGAAAAGAAAGTCTATCTCGCCACGCCTGTCCCCACCCCCTGGGATCTCACGGCCCTGGAGTGCCGGGAGCTCAAGGGAGACGGGAAGAAGACGTTGGGAGCAGGGGGTCTCTGGTTTCTGAAGAGAGACCCCAAGCGTGTTCTCATCACCGAGAGCATCCTCGATTCCCTCGCCGGCGAGATCGTGCTCGAAGATAAGGAGATATCGCTCTGCGCCCTCAACAGCGCCGCCTACGTGAACCAGCTCGGCGAATTCCTAAAAAGACATGACCCGGACGAGGTCTGGCTCGCTACCGACAACGACGGGCCGGGCATTGCCGCCAGAGACAAGGCGGTGGAGACCATCTCCAGGACCAGGGCGCAAATCGTGCTGGTGGAGGATCATTTTAGGGCCGGGGTGAAGGACCTGCACAAACTGCTGCTGCAAATTCATCACAAGCACAGAACAAACCAAGGAGGGGCCCATGAGACAGAGATGCCTGTTGCGCCCGGGCCGTCCACGGAGAAACCACAGGCGGCGGAAGGGTTATCATAGGCCGGCTGAAAAGAGAGAACTGCTGAAAATGCTGAGGGAAGAGTTTTACTCTTCCTTTCCAGCTCATACTGGAGGTCTCATGAGAATCAAGCTGAAAGAATACTACGACAGAATGGAGCAGGCGGTGTCCGTTATCCTCACGAACGCGGACGTCCGCGACTACCTAAAGAAGATCGCCCTCTTCAGGAGATACAGCTTCGGTAACACCTTGTTCATCGTGCTGCAGAAGCCGTCCGCAACGCGGGTGGCCGGGCTGACGACGTGGAACCGCCTGGGACGCTATGTGAAGAAGGGAGAAAAGGGCATCATGATCTTCGCGCCCATGTTCGGAAAGCAAAAGAGGCACGAGCCGCCGGATGAGGAGCAAGACCGCGTGGAGGAAGGAAATACGGCTGCCAGGGCGGACGGAACACGTCTGATCGGGTTCAAGGCGGTCTACGTATACGACATAACGCAAACCGATGGGGCGGAATTGACGTGCGATGCGCTCCAGGGTTCGACCGACTTCACCCTATCCGCCGGCCTGGACGTCCGCTCGCTCTTCGAATGGATACGCAACGTAAGCCCCGTCCCGGTGAAGACTCGGGCGATATCGGGCAACTGCAGGGGATACTACGATGCCCTCGCCGACGAGATCGTCCTCGCAGAATCCCTGACCGATCTTGAAAAGCCGAAGACGCTCGTTCACGAGATCGCTCACAAGCTCGCCCTCTCCGAGAAAGAACACGATATGAGTCTTGACGATCGGCCCAGGGCGGAAGTCATCGCTGAAGGAGCGGCGTTCGTCGTGTGCAGCTACTTAGGTATCGACACCGGCGCCCGTTCGTTCTCCTATGTGGCGACATGGGGCAAAGACCTGAAGAAGATCATGTCCTGGGGCTCCGCGGTGATGCGCGTGGCAAACAGGATCATCGATCTCTTCGACGATCGACGGCCGGAAGAGGAGAAGGAGGCTGCCTGAGAGGCGCAAAGACTTTTGCCGTATTGCAGCCCGGCTTGCCCCGCCTGTGCAAGAGGTGTATAATCTTACAAGTAAGAACACAGGTGGAGGTGCGAAATGGCAAACATAGCAACGACAAGAATGTCTTCGAAGGGTCAGGTAGTCATCCCGGAGGAAATCCGGAAGCGCCTCAAACTAAAGAAAGGGTCCCAATTCGTGGTCGTAAGCGAGAAGGACGTGGTGATATTGAAAGCCATATCTCCACCATCCATGGATGAATTCGATGCTTTGATTGCTGAGGCGCGAAAGAGAGCGAAGGAAGCGGGTATGAAGCGGTCGGACATTGAACCGGCCATCGTCGGGGCTCGCTGCCGTAAATGAGGATAGTCCTTGACACAAACGTATTCGTTTCCGGCGTCTTTTTCTCCGGACCCCCTTACCAAATTCTTAAAGCCTGGCGGGACGGTCAACTGCAACTGGCAATTTCCAAGGAAATACTTGATGAATACCAAAGGGTCGGGGAAGCGCTTGCCGTCAAGTTTCCTGGCATTCATCTGGAGCCCATCCTTGAACTAGTCGCTCTCAAAGCAAAGTTTTTCCCCTCTCAGCGGCTGCCGGCACCTCTCTGCGAGGATCCGGATGACGACAAGTTTCTTGCTTGTGCCCTTGCCGGCAAAAGCAGAATAATCGTAAGCGGTGATAAACATCTTCTAAAAGTATCGGGCTTCCGCACCATCCAAGTCTTAAAGCCCCGCGATTTCGTGGATGCCTATTTGAGAAAAGCCCGAAAGAAGTAGCAGCAAGGATCTTCGATCACGCCCAGTCCGAACAGGAATGGGAAAAGAATCTCAGAAAGAAGCAAATCGGTTTTCACTTTTAGGGTGGCTTCGGCCACCCTCTTTTTTTGGGAATTATATACTTCACTCCCTTTCTCCTTGTGCCACGACGATTTTAAATTATTTTTCATTTTACTCTCTTTTTTTTAAAAAACACTTGACATTATATACCTGTAGTAATATACTATAGGTATGAATGAAATGAAACAAAATAAAAACCTGGAGGGCAAAATGAACTACACAGACCCCGGCAACATGACGCAAATAGATCACCTCAACGCTTTGTGCGTCGAAAATGGCATTACGGTAATCGGCGACGACCTTAACCATTTCGGCGTCAAATCGTCGGACGGATCGACAGAATATACGATTGATTTCGCGGGATCGCCCAATGCCCATGTAAACACGTGGACATGTTCCTGCCCGGCTGGGCAGCACGGCAAAACCTGCAAACACATTAGAGCCGTGGGCCAAATGCTTGAATGGGCCGGTTATGGAGAGTAAGCCGATACTTACCCGACTCGCCTGTCTCCGCTGCGACCACACCTGGTGGCCGCGCACCCCTGATAAGCCGGCCGTGTGCCCATCCTGCAAATCGCCGTACTGGGATAAGCCGAGGAAAGAAAAATGCCAGACAAAGTAACGCTCAGCACCTTTCAACTTTTCCGTATGTTCCCCGACGAGGAAAGCGCCCGGAAGTATCTTGAGGGCCGTCTTTGGCCTGATGGGGTAAAATGCCCTGTCTGTCATAGGGGCGACAATATCACGGAACGCAAGGGCGGTTTCTATCGCTGTAACCACTGCAAAGAGGATTTCACGGTCCGAACAGGCACCATCTTTGAGCGGTCGCATATTCCTCTGCACAAATGGGTTTACGCGATGTATCTGCTCGTCACGGCCCGGAAGGGCATATCCTCTCTGCAACTTTCCAAAGAGATAGGCATTACCCAAAAGTCCGCGTGGTTCCTCCTCGGGCGGCTCCGGGAAGCGTGCGGCGGGGAGTTTGGCAAACTCGGCGGGATCGTGGAAATTGACGAAACATATGTCGGCGGAAAAGAAGGCAACAAGCATGAGCGGAAAAAGTTGAATGCCGGGCGCGGAGCCGTAGGAAAAACGCCCGTGCTCGGTATGAGACAGCGTGACGGGCGAACGGTTGCTATGCCGATCTCCGACGTTGACTCTGCCACCCTCGGTAACGCAATCATCGATTTTGTTAATATCGGCTCGACAATCCACACCGACGAAGCCGCCGCCTATAGCGGCCTTGACGGGCTGTTTTTTGAGTGTAAGACAATTAACCATGGGGCGAAAGAATACGTGCGGGATGGCGTGAGTACCAACAGCATTGAGAGCGTTTGGGCGGTCCTTAAGCGCGGGTTGGACGGCGTCTACCACCATGCGAGCAAAAAGCACCTGCGCCGCTACGTGGATGAGTTTACATTCCGTCTCAACGAGGGCAACGTAAAGATACACACCATGGACCGGCTCAATAGTTTCGTGACGGCCACGGCTCGGAAGCGGTTGACCTACGCGGATTTGACCCGATGAAAAAGCCGCCGCCCGAACTCGACAAAATTGTTGATCTTGTGCTCTCATATCACCCTGTAAAGACGCCAAAAAAGAAGCCGAAGAAACGCATTAAAAAAACTCCTAAAAGGAACTCAAGTATATAATTCCCCTTTTTTTTGGCAGCATCCGAGGGTACGGCCGTAAGGGGATGGGCGGATAGGCGCTCGATACGTACCTGCAATGCCGTCCCCCGGTGTACAAGTCTTTCGACCACGGCGGCCCATTCGATGTCCTTGGCTGCCTCGCACGGAGGCACCGCCCCTAAGGGCGGCTTGGTTCAATCAATGCCGATGAGGCCCTTCTCGACGCTTATTGCCACGGCCTGAGCCCCTCGTCACCGCGTGGACTTTCCGCAGAATATTTTGGACGTGAAACTTGACCGTCCTCTCGCTTATGGAGAGAATTTCAGATATCTCCCACGTGGTTTTCCCCTCCTTCACCCACTTCAGCACTTCCTTTTCTCTCGAAGAGAGCCGGTGTCCGGTGTCGGTCGGCGGTTTTCCTTCGGTGCCACGATGCGGACCAAAGCCTGATGGAGATGAGGCACGATGCGCCGTAGGATGTCGCATGTCCGAAAGCACTCTTTCATCGATCTTCCCCCAAAAGAAAAAAGGGATACGCTGTTGCCGCTTTCGGTTCTCAGACCGTACGAGTATCCTGTTTTGAGCCGGTGGACGGACGCGCACGATATGAACTGCCTGGCTCCGGGGTGTTTCCGATATGAGTCGGACCAGTACTGAAGATCGAAGTGGAGGCGATGCTCTGCAACGATGGGATCGACCCTGTCGAACTGTTCCGAGATGTAGAGCTCGAGCCAGGAAACAGGATAGCTCACGTTAATTATGCGGTGTGGGTCGGCGCTGCTGCAACTTATGCCTGAAAGGACGCACATGGCGAACTCGAAGGGGATCAGGTTCTGGAGGCTAAGCACAAGCTGCCGTAAGTCTTCTTCACTATGGGACCGAAGGCCGGCATCGACAATTTCCAAGAGAATGTTGGCCTCTTTTCTTGATAACAAAACGTGAGCTCTTTCATCGTGACGGCTTTCCAAGCCCCAACGCGGTTCCTTCCAAACTGCGCCGCGAGCCGGGATGGGCATGTGAACCACATCGACCTCCGAAGGGACATCCGGAATAGACTTGTATGCCTTGAGGCCGCATATCTCCTCCGCTTTCGAGTTTATCGGATAGATTGAGCCTGTCGAGCCGGAATCGGGCAGGTTCTTGATGATGCGGTTTCCGATGCCGGGCTCCTTTTGAGAAGCCTCTATGGCTGCCACCGCCTTTCGTCTGAATAGTGCGTCTGACACAGTTTATCCTCCTTCAGTTTCTCAAATTCGTCCGAAACCAGCGCAAGCAGCACCTTCCCTGATCCAATGGAAGGACTTTGTCCCCTGCCGGGCGCACAACAAAAAGGCCGTGCACGGATTGATCCGCGCACGGCCTTGTAAAGACGGAAGGTAAGGCCAGGGCGGACCGATGGTGTAGCGCCAGTAGTAACAATAGCCGCAATAAGATTCGACGTCGCCGACTTTCGAGAGATAACGGTTCGTGCCGAGTGGGAAACCGGTCATGTCAGGTTCTCCGTCTATCCTTCTTCAGTGTCCTTCAAGGCCGCCACTAAAAACCGCTGGCCTTAACCTGCCCCCGGTCTTAATCAGAGCCACTCCGAATAGTCCGCAAGCAGACCAAGCCTGCCGGCATAATAGTAGTAATAGGTCTGCGACGATTGAAAATGTGTGATTTGGGAAACAGAAGTCGTAAACATGTGTACTATTTTCTTCTGTTCCCTCTCTCTTGTCAAGAAGATTCCGCTCGCTGACGTTTCCCGAGTTTTTTCTCCCGATGGCCGGAGACTATCTGTAGAGAAGGGCCAGGGAGACCGATTTGGGGGGCCTGACCGAACACATTTATGATACTCACCGGGGTCGCAACCGACACCGCAGAAAAGGGAGCTTTGCCAAACCGGGTAATACTTCATTAGCTTCAGTATCTTCATTAGACACCCGAAAAACGCCCGTTCTGCATCTGCAGATTCCCATAGGGCAGCAAAACATATTCCAAACCCAACAACACCGAAAGGAGGACCCATGGATGTTGTGAAGGTTCTTCACTGCGCCGACCTGCATTTCGATGATGAACAGCGTCGGCTTCAGAACACCGTTGAATGCTGCAACCGGATCATCACGACTGCGCAGATTGAAATCCCTGACCTGATAGCCATAGCCGGAGACGTTTTCGAAAGAGGACTTGTCCTCGGTTCGCCGGGGGCGCTTGCAGCGATTGATTTCGTTTACCGTTGCGGCAACATCGCCCCGGTCATCATTACAAGCGGCACGCCGACGCACGATACGGCCAACAGCACGGAGGTATTCAACAAACTCAAGACAAGGCACCTCGTTTACGCAACCGGTCTTCCCTGTCAGGTAGGCCTCACAAGCGAGGAGCCGCGCAGATTCATGGAGATAAACGGAGACGGCAGCAGTATAACGGAATCGTCGCTTATCGTATCGTGCCTTCCTTCCGTCACGAAAGCGGCCTTGATGGGTATGGGAGGTCTTTCCATAGACGCCGCGGCCATCGAATGCGCCGAGCTGTTGAGAGACCTGTTCCAGGCCTGGGGCATCACGAACGAAAAGGCCAACCGCCTCCAGATACCGACCATATTGGTCGGTCACGGAACGGTGAAAGGCTCGCGCCTGTCGACCGGCCAGCGGGTCACCGATCCCGACGCCGAATTCGGTGTCGCGGACTTGAGGCTCGCGAAAGCAGCCCTCATTTGCCTCGGCCACATCCACATGAGGCAGCAGTTCCACGACAACACCTTCTACTCCGGCTCCATCACCCGCGCCGATCATGGCGAGACGGAAGAAAAAAGGCTTCTTCATCCATACGATCGCCAAAGGAGAGGTTGAGTCCAGGTTTGTGGAGACTCCGGCAAGAAGAATGCGGACCCTGGAGGCGGTCGAAAAACTGCCTGACGCCTCGTTGCTCGAAACAGTCAAGGAGGGCGACTATATCAGGATCGTTTACAGCATCAGGGAGGAAGATGTTGGCCAGGTGGACGACTCTGCTTTGAGAAAGCTTGCCTATGAAAAAGGGGCGGTCCACGTGAAGATCGACAAGACGGTGCTCCCGATGACGAACGTGAGGTCAGAAGGCATATCCAGGCTGAGGTCTCTGCAAGAAAAACTGGAACGGTGGGGAGAGTTGAACGGTCAACCCATCACGGCGAGTCTGCTCGACAAGCTTGACATGATTCAGACCATAGACGAACAAACCATACTCAATCGCTACCTTGGAAAGGAGACATTGGATGAAACCCGATTATTTGCTGCTTAGAGGTTTCGAGGGGATCCTGTCCGGAATGGGTCTCCACGAAATCGAGATGGACTTCTCCGCCGTCCCAGACGGGATCGTCGTCTTCGACGGCCCGAACGGCAGGGGAAAAACGACCATAGTCGACAACATGCATCACTATCGCATCATGCCGTCCAAGGTGAACAAGAGCTACTCCCCCGAGGGCTTCAGCTTCTACGAAGAGACCTGTGGCGCCGATGCCTGCAAGATCTTCATTTCGCGCATGAAGGACGTCAGACACAAGTCAATGGTTTCCATCGATGCGGTGAAAAGGAAGCAGAAGTGCTATCTCTACGAAGAGGTGAACGGCAAGTGGAAGCCCCTGAACCCTGACGGGTCGACGGAGAGTTACGACAAGGCGGTCGAGAAGATATTCGGGACTCCGCAACTCTATTTCATATCGAACTTCAGAGACCAGCGGGCAAAGAGCTTCTCCAGATACAGCAAAGGGGATATCAAGGAGATGCTCGCTGAGCTTCTCGGCATAGACGGCATCAAGGAACTCTCAGACAAGGCCGGCCGCATACGAAAGGCGCTCCACGACCATCTTACCCATCTCATGAGTATGAAGGAGGATTTGCAGCGCGTCATATCCGGCAAGGAAGAAAAGAGCTCGAAGGCCCGCAACGTCCAGTCGGACCTCTCCAGACTGACTGCGAGCATTCGATCTCTCGAATGCGAGCGGCAGGACAAAGAGCGGAAGCTCACCGAAACCACCACGAAGATCGCGCTCCAGGAGGAGCGGCAAAAAAAGAAGGAGAAGGCCGTGGCGGATATAGAGGTCAGAAAGAAAGAGGCCGTGGAACTGCGAAAACGCAAAGATACCAGGCTGGAGACACTCCAGGCGAGAGCGGTATCTCTCGGTGAAAGAGTTTCGAAAACCAGGAAGCTTCTTGCCAACGTAGATTCTCTGAGGCTGAAGGCGGAGGAACTCAAGGACCTCGACGAGAAGATATCGAACCTGAAAAACTCCGCAAGACTCTGTGACGAGCGGTACGTGCGGATGAATACGGAGATCTCTGAGCTTCAGACCGCCGAAAACCTCGTCAAGGACAAGGAAAGAGGAGCTCGAAGGGATAAGACTTTCCCGGCAGCACGCTATTGAGAAGGTTGAAGGCGCCATCAGGGACCTGAAGGCAAAAGTCCGGAGACTCGCGGAGTACCGGTGCGATGCGACGGGTGCAAGCACATGCCCCTTTCTGACGGACGCGCGTGGGGCGAAGAAGGCCATCCCGGCACGTGAGGCGGAGCTGCAGCGCATGACCGGCCTTCGGGATCCGCAACAAGAAAAGCTCGTCCAAGAGTTGGGCGAACTTCGCCGGAAATGCGCCGCCATGCCTTCGCTTCGGAAAGAGGCCGAGCAATTGCTTTGGACGAAGAGAGTCCTTGTGGATGAGATGAGTAAAGCCGAAGAACGCATCGCAGCCTTGAGGGATGACCTGAAACCACTGGCAGAAGCGGAGCAGGCCAGGAAGGAGTTGTCGGGGCTGGAGACGGAACTGGCGGCGTTGGAGACAGAAAGGAAAGAATATCTCCTGGGGGCCGACACGGCCATCGCCGCAATAGGGACAGAGATTAGGGCACGGGAAGAAGAGGTGGCGCGGATTATTATCGATCCGGCGTTGGAGGAGGCGAAAAAGGAGATCGCGCAAGCCGTGTCAGCGCTCTCCAGCCGCATAGACAGCCAGAGATCAGAAGAAGCAATCCTGAGAAAGGAAGCGGGCGCCCTCGACGAGGCCCTCAGACGGATCGCTGAATCGGAGACGAAATGTGTTGAGCTTGATAAGGAAATCGGCCATTTCATTAGCGAGATCTCAGAATGGACCATCGAGGAGAAGGCGCTCGGGAACGACGGCATCATAGCCCTCGAGATCGACGACGTGGGCCCGACCATCGCGAGCATCGCGAACGAGCTGCTTCGCGTCTACGACTCTCCGTTCTTGGTGAGGCTCAACACCCAGGAGATGACGAGGGCCGGCAAGCTCAAGGAAGGCTTCGACATCCCCGTATTCGACGCCAACACGAACAAATCGAAGAGCATTCGCAAACTCTCGGGCGGCGAAGCTACCATTGTCGAGGATGCGGTCGCCAAGGCCATATGCATTTACAACAAGACGAGCAACGGAAGAGACCTCGCGACGATCTACACGGACGAGAGGGACGGAGCGCTCGATCCGGAGAAGAAGAGGGCCTATTTCCGCATGAAACAGAAGGTGCTCGCGCTCGGGGGATACGACCAGGAATTCTGCATCACCCACACCCCTGAGTTGCTCGCCATGGCGAACGCCGTCATTTCTCTCAAACCGGGCGGTGTCACCATAACCGCCAACAACTGAAAGGAGCTCACCCATATGAAAAAAGTATCGACAGCACGCGCAATCCCCAACGGCGACTACGACAACGAAGAATTCTTCACGCCACTCCTGGGAGATGACGACAACGTCAAGACCCTGGGCGTCATAAGGCCAGGCATCATGGTGCTCAAAAAGAGCTGCGAACAAGCCGATGTCGAACGATATGACCGACTGCTCGCTCAGGGCATGAGCTGGGTCGACATGGCAAAAGAATTTGGCGACAAGCTTATCCCCCAGAACGTCGATTACTTCACCGCGAACAGGCACGACTGCATAAACCCGGCGAACGCCGACCTCATAAAGAAGCTCTACGCGGACCCTGACGGCAGGATAAGGTCGATCCCTGTCTACTTCCCCATGAATGAATGGTGGAACATCATTCCTCACAGGCTCTGCTGCTACGGCCTTACGAAGGGCCTCAAGCACCGCAGCGGCTTCGAGTACGAAAGGGACGACCGGGGAAGGATAGCGGACTACAGGATGGTCTGCGAGACCCCGGAAGACCTCGAAGCGGGGAAAAAACTGTTCGGCGGCCGTGCGTGGATGAGGAAACCCTGCGATCCCGAGTCTTGCCTCGAATATCAGAAGGAAGAATGCAGGTTCTCCGGGAGGATCTACTTCATGATCCCGGGCATAAAGGGTATGGGCTCATTTGTGAGCCCGACGAAGTCATGGTATTCCATCAAACGGCTGAAGAAGACGCTTTGCGACATGTACCAGCTCACCAATGGAAGGATCGCCTATCTTCTCCACGACGGGAAAACGATCTTCGTGCTCCGGAAGGTGAAGGCCACCATTCCCTGCATCGATTGGGAAAAGGGCGAGACAAGGATGAGGCAGCAATACCTCATCGATCTGGACGTAGTTGTGGATCCCTTGGAAGTCGCAAGAGAGTACTCCGTCGAAAGGGTCCTCGAAAGAGGCGCCAGGGCGGTTGCCATGCTGACTACGGGGACAGAGCGTTCCGACGCCGTTCCGGAGACGGATGGCGGTGCGGCTGGAACGGATTCTCCTCCCGAAGGGGAACGGCCAGAAAGACAGACTGAGGTTGAGCAGACGCAGGGCGGCAGAAAAGAGCCTGACCGACAGGCAGAGCTTGAAGTCCCGAAGAGCGGCAACGGAAGAAAAGAGATGGATGGGGACCAGAAGCTTGCCATCACAAAAATGGCATCGAGATACCAGATACAGGCGGGGATGCTCGAGAAGGTGCTTTCAGGCGTGAAGTACTATGATGAAGCCGCGAAGGTGATAAGCGAACTCAATAGAGGGGATATTTCGAGGTTCCTCCCGGCCCCGGCATAAGCCGGCACACCGGATGGTCCGATGTGTTTAGGGAAGGCGTACACCGCCTTCCCTTTTTTCTTGTGTACGAGGGTCCGCCAGGTGCACCACTACAAAAGGAACGTTGAGAAGTAATATGTGAAAACGGAATGGACGATATCAGGTGCGTCACGGGAGATCGGATACCTCTCGCGCGTGTGGAATGGAACACATGCAGTCGGTAACAAGGGGCGTACCTGTCCGAACGGACAGGTGACCAAAGTTTCACAAAGTAGTATATGAGTGTAAACAACGACGGTTAAGGTCTAAGACAGGCCGATTGAGTTGCCTTCTTCCCCCTGCACGCCTTTGTTTTGTTAGCAACTCCCGATTCTCGCAAGGTCACGGAGAGCCGGTGGCCTTGTCGTACGGCAGGCAGATATGAATCCGGCAGACATGGATCCGCTGGTTGGCATGCTCGCCATGGACTTCGATGAGAGGAAGCCCACGCTGACGATCAGCGCTTCATCCCTCACCCGGACTGTAAAAGCCACGATACCTTCCAAAGCAAGGAAATACGATACCAGTCAGGCCGTTGAGGAGTTCTATCGGAAACATGCCGCTTCTCTACGCGAAGGGGAAACCGGTCTCCATGAAAAGGTAGCGTTCGGGATCTACTCGATCTACAGGCCGAGGATCATCAAGATCGCCAGGAAATACCGGTCCCTCAGCCCCATATTCGGGGAGGACGACCTCCAGCAGGAGGCGCTCATCGCCATCCTGCAAGCGCTACGGAAGTACAAACACAGCCCCGACATCCGGATGAAATTTTCCACCTACCTGGAATGGTCGATCAGGAACATATTCCAGCGGGCCATCGGCAACAGGGACAAGTATGTGGAAATCTACGGGCGCGATGGAGCGTTCGAGAAAACCATGGGTTACGGCAAATTCGTCGAGCAGAAGAAGGCCCTGGAGGGCGCAGGCTGCACCTACACGACCAAGAAACGGCTCTGTTACCTTTCAGAGGTCCTCTTGGACGACGACCTGGAGGCAAAACTCAACCAAGGCGGCCTCGCCCCTTACGAATACCTTGCAGAAACTCCGGAGAAACTTACGGAGATGCAGGAGACAGAGACGGGCGAGGAAACAGAGGAGGAGCCGCACGAGGAGCCGGAAACAACAGGCGTCCCTCCAGCCAGCTCGGGGTCGGGCAACGGGCTTGACCTTCAGATGATCGACGGCCTCTACCGGCAATGGGTCAGGTCCCGGGGGCGATCCGGCGTGACCGAAAGCGATCCGATAGTCCTTCGCATCTATGATCTCTGCAGGGAACATGGCGAAGAGATGCTCCTGCCTTACGGAAACAACGGTACGTCCATTGGCGCGGAAGAGGTCAGGCGATGGATGCTGCCCGCCATCGTTCACGGACTTGCCAGTCATGACGACGACTCGGTTCCGAAAATCCCGTTTTCCTTGTCTCTCCGCGTGGCAATGAAAAGGTCAATACGCCTGTTCCGGAAGGCACAGCACTAAACAAAGGGGAGGTTCCTGTGGATGAAAAGAGGATAAAGGAGTTCTTCAGGCAGGAGAAGCTCAAACGCGCCTGCCCATGGAAGCACGTCTCTGCCGACTATCTGACAACGAGAGAGTTTCTGTCGATGATCGGTATAGACGGTAGAGGCAAGAGATACCGCCAGACGCTCTACTATCTGGATGTGGCTGCTTCGGGGGACAATAACCATCTCATGCCCGATTACTTGCGGAAGTGCTTCAGGGAAGGGGTGGTAAGCGTCCATGTCTTTCGGGGGAGGGCCAAGGGTCCTATTTCACTGGAATACCGGATCCCTATCCAATGCCTCGACGAGAAATACCTTCAACCTGCAAAAAGACTGGTCGAGTTCAGAACCGGCAAGGCTCGCGATTACATAACACCTGCGGTACTGCGAAAGTTGAGTTCCTTGAGCGACGAGACCGCGAAGAGCATTTCGGAAATCATCGGCACGCTGGTTAACAGGGAGATAGAAATCATGCTTGCAAAAAAGCGCAACCGGATAGTTGAATGCTGAACCCATCACGAAGGGCTCGTGCATCTCGCACGAAAGGGTCGTGATCATTTCACGAGGTTCTCGCGCAAAGTGCACGAGGAGCTCGTGCAACAACAAAAAAGGAGGCATCCATGAAGTACCTCGGCAACATCAAAGTAAGCATGTTAAAGGAAAGACAGGAATACAAAGAAATGTTTCCTCCGCTCTCGGAATCGGAGTACGTGGATTTACGTCAGAGCATCAGGGAAGCGGGAGTCCTCGACAACCTTATCCTGGAGAGAGACGGGGAAGGGTATGTCATTCTTTCCGGACATCACCGCAAGGCCGTTGCGCAGGAGCTGGGCCTGGAAGAGGTCCCATGCTCCCTTGCGGAAACCTCCGGAGAGATAGTGGAAGCCCTCTTTGAGAACGCAAACCGCCGGCAGATGACGGAGGCAGAGCGAAAAGAGAGGATTAAGAAAAGGGAGGAGGTCCAAAGCTGGGTCTACGAAAAAGCTGTGATTCCTGAAATCTACCAACTCTACAAGGAAGGGAGGATGGAAAGGAAACTGATAGATCAGTTCGTGGGCAAGGAGCCCGAACTTCAAAGGAGCATTTTTCATTCCCTCTCCATAGAACGGCCTGTGGTGCCGGAGGAACTCCTGGAACAACATGAGCAAGAAATAGCCGCGATCCAAGACCAATTTCAGCGAACTCTTTCAGCAGAGCGCACAAAGCTGGAAGCCGCGGAGACCGAAAAAAAGTTAGCCGAGGAAGCTCTCGAAAAGTCCGGGCAAGAACTGAAAGGCATAAGAGAACGTGCCAAAACCGCGATCGCCAGGTACGAGAAAACCAAGGCGCAGATCACGAAGGAGGTGAAGACGGAGGTCGAGAAGGAGATCGCGGACCTCCAAAAAGAGCGGGAAACCCGTGAGGCCGTCTTCAAAGCCAAGCAGGACAAGATAGCGGAGCTCGACGGAGAGATTGAGACCCTCAAGAATAGGATTTCCGGCTACGATGGACAAGTTGCCCTTTGGAAACACGAAGTCGCCAGGATGAGCGAGACGTACAATAAGAGCATCGCCTACTATTCAAATCCCGCCCTGATCGAGATCCAGCTCCAGGTGATCTCGGAATTCATCGAGTCTCTGGTCCGGTTCTCCGAATGTCACATGTGGGACGCGGATGCCTCTAGAACAGTGGAAAAGTACCGCAGGTCCATAGGAGACCTCCTGGAGAAGCTGGCCGGACACGTAAGGGCCCACCAGAAAGAGGTTGTATCCCTTCAAGAGTCAGAAAAGGCCATCGCGGCACAGGGAGGTGGAGATTTCAAGGCTGGGCAGGAGGCTTCGTAGCGAGGAATGCCCGCAACGATGATGTCTATCTACATTTCGGCCGCGTAATGCCGGAGCGGCAACCCGGACCGGCCTCGTCCCTGGGCCGGATCGGGTTGCCTGTTTTTAGACAGTCCTTAGCTGCTTCAATAGGTGGTCATAGTCAGTATGGGAACCGATCCAGAACCATATTATCTGTTTGTCTTGCTGTATTCCAACGGCGCGGTAGTTCCCTGTGATGCGAAGCGAGAATCTCGACCGGGTAGAATGCACGCGCGTGAAGCGAAGGCCGGGATGATAGGGGTCTTTCTTGAAGCTCTTGTAAGCGTTCCTCGCCTCCCTGTTTACCTCTTCCGGCAATTCTCTGTAACATTGCCAGAAACGGTCGGTTGTCCGGGAGATCATAGAGACTTGAGGTTCAAGGGTTTTGTTTTCCCTTTGCCGTGTGCGTCGAGGGCCTCATCTGCGAGTCTGTCCAGGACGTCCTCCGACCCGGCAAAGGCCGTCTCCCATTTTCTTTCCGCTTCGAGTTCCTCCAACACCCACTTTGCCAGGGCATTCTGCTCGGTCTCCGGAAGCCTGGCTGCCTGCCTGAAGGCTTTTTCCAGCAACTTCCTCATGTTCTACCTCTTTAACCTACGTTATGTTTTCGGATCGCTGTCGGCTTCGTGGTTCTCCCCTGCTTTTTCGCTTCCTTCACAGTCCAGTCGATCAGTTTCTCGATGCTTCGCGGATCCTGGTCCTTCATCATTTCATGCATTTCATCGAGCATCCCCTAAACCTTTGCCTGACTTTTGCCGGTCATCACACCCGTGCGCCCCTACCTCGCATAAAAGAACCGCCGTCAGCAGTGAACCGGATCAAAGGTCGAAATTCAAGGGTCTCATTCGCGTATTCATGCCTTTTGCGATCTATCATAGAGTACGGGCGGGAGCGTGTCAAGCATCCGCTTGCCATCTACCATAACAACCTATGCAAGGTTTTCGTGCCAGTTTTCAGAGCGACTGTTCCGCCTGGGCGGGATCATTGCCCGTCAAATCCGGAAAGGTGACGTGCACGTAGAGCGGATTAGAATCGATGGTGAAAGCCTTATAGTAGTTGCCCCGGGAACGCATGTAGAACTGCCGGTCCGCGAGCTGGAGGACGTTCGCCTTAAGGATGAGTTGCTCCTCGATCTCCCTCAGTGTGATCCTTCCCGTACATTCGTCGGGGGTGATGATGGGCTGGAACTTCTTACTTATCGGTGACGAGTCCTCCATATACTGCCCGGTGTCGGGATGGTTGACCCGCATGAAGATCCAGTTGTTGATGTTGTCCATGATGCCCTTGGCGGCCTCCGGCCCTATCTCCTGCTCGATGAGTGCTATGCTTTGCGTGTAGAAGCTGATCCACGTGTTCGCCCCGCCCGCCTTGGAGAAGAGTTCCTGGATGCCCATGTAGGCGATGTTGTGGCCCTCGTCGATATGGATGCAGAGGGGCGGATCGAGCTTCCGGCCCGATGCGAAGAACCTGCCCACCATGGACTGGATCATGGAGATGAGGACCCTGCCGATAATATGGGCCGTCCTTCTTGCGAGAAGAGAGCCCGTGTTGCAATAGAGGATTACCCCTTTGCCTTTCTCGAAGCGCGCCACGAATTCGTTCACGTAGCTCTTGCCGATAATTTTGCCCGTATTGCCCGAAGAAAGGGCCGAAAGCATGGTCCTCAATGAAGAGGCCACTTTGGAGAAAAACTCCTGGGTCGACGAGAGGATCTGCTCGATGTTTTCGGCACACTTCGACCGCCTCCGGAAGGGCGTCCTTGAGGAGAAGAAGCTCTGTCTTCAGGTCCTGGAGGTCCTTGTAGGTGACCCGGGACTTTATGTCGCTGAAATTGGCGTTCAGATCCCTGCCCTTTTTCTTTGCCTTGATGGCGAGGCCGGAGACGACCGCGCCCGTCACCTCGCTCGCGATGGCGATGAAGTAGTCCTCCTTCGCCTTGATGCCGCTCACCACGTGGTCCACGAGCTCGTCTTCCATATAGTAGTGGCTCAACGGGTCGAGCTTGACGGAGTGGTCGGGATAGATGGGCGTGAGAAGCATCACCTCCTCCAGCCTTCCGGACTCCGCCGACGCCTGGATCACCTTCGAGAAAAGGTCGATGTCTCCTTTCGGGTCGATGATGGCAACATTATAGCCCTTCCGGATGTCCTGCTCGATCACGGACTCCATGAGCCTCGTCTTGCCGATGCGGGTGGTCCCGAAGCAGCCGAGATGACCGCTCCGTTCCTGGTCGGGTATCGTAATAAGGATGTCCCTGGACCGGTCGGCGAGGTTCACCCCCTTGCCGAGAACCGTGACGCCGCTGTTCGGACGGCATTTCCCTTTCCTGTTTATCTCGTGCAGTCGTTCGAGGCCGTTTATCTGGGCCATGATTGATTGGCTCCCTTCCAGAGTACTACTTTGCGGAAGCCCTTCGCGGAAGTAAGGCAGACAATAGGAATGGGGCAGCCGGGCCGCCAAACACGCGCTGGGGAGGTAATACCCATCCGTGGTCCTGTCTCTGAAAGTAGGATACCTGGTGCCTGGAGTGGTGGTTAAATCGATGCCCGACCATGATTCTCATCTCATCCTGATCTCCGGCACGGAACTCCTCGCGTTCCTGCCGAAGAAATATGCCAACAGGCCTTATAAGGTCGGGCAGAACCTCCTTGCTTGCGTCTTCATGCTGGAGAATAGCAGGATCATTCTCTCCCAACATTGCCACCACTACTACAAAAGGATCGCGGAACGGGCTTTCAGCATTCTCATCGAGGGAGAAAAGATCAGGATCAGGAGGGCTGCGACAGTGGTGGGGGCAGGCTTCGCCAAGATGGCCGTCGAGGGACTGGACGGCGTCGACCCCGTAAAGGAATGCCTCCCCTATCTCCCGGCGATGAAACCGTACACGGACGATACGATCACCCTCGTCCGCTACTCGCGGGATATCAAGGAGTACATAAAGAACGCCCTCGCCCCCGCACCCCAGGACAGAATCCGGAAAGTAATATATTCGAGCGCACTGCAGGAGGCGATTGTCGGAGTGGACCCGGCCTACTACGGACTCTTCGTGGGGAAGGGAGGCGCGAACGTCGCCACGGCGGCCAAGCTGCTCGACATAACGATACTGATAAGGAAGGCGGAAGACACGGTGCTCGTAGAAACCAGGGAGGAAGACATGGATGAAGAAACTGTCGCGAGAAACAAGGCTGACGTGATCATGGAAAGAAAGCTCCGGCTGGTCAAAGAGCAAGGCAGCATCGTGCTTTCGCCGAAGATGCGGGACCTGCACCTCCTCACCCAGATGCTCTTCACGACGGACAAGGCGATCAACAGGATGAGGATGAACGCCGGCACCGCGTATATGCCTCTTTCCGGACTGGAGGCGGCCAACGAGAGGATCGTGAGGTTTACAGCCAGGGTGCGGGCCTTCACGAGCGCCCTGGGCGGCTCGGGTTTCTCTCTCGCTCTCGGCTCAAACCCCGTGGAAAAGGAGATCCTGGCCCGGAGGAGGAACGCCTACGTCTTCATACCGAAGACCGCCGAAGGGGCCGCGATCGCCGATCTCTTCATAAGCCTCGATTCCGCCTATTTCGAGTTCAAGATCAAGTCGCCTCTCCGCGACATAAGCAAGCTGGGGGAGGCGATCGACACGATGAAGGGGATCGTGCGGGAGTTTCGCGAACTCACGTCCGACTTCGCCGCCATGGCCAGTGTGCGCTTTGTCGAGCCCGAGGGTCTTGCCGGGTACCTCAAGAGCGTGCCGGAGAACGGAAGAAGGCACTGCCGGAGAAGAACCGTGAAAACAGCACTCCATCATTCTTATCGCCCTGCTGCTCGTCTTGTTCCAATCGGGCGCCTCCCACGCGACCGGCATCTACCAGGCGGAATATAGATACTCCTTCGGCGACATGGCCCGGGACAGCGCGCGCAGGCAGACCTTCGTGATCTGCGACGATGCATGCGCAGCGGCGACCGCCTCTTGCGCCGGCGCCGCGATTTCCGGCGCTTTCGATAAAAGTCTCGCAGGACATCGCTGCCAAGAAAAGCCCAGAAAAGGCTCCGGATGGAGGAAACAGAGATACGCCTCCAAATAAGGACGCGGCCAATGGAGAGCATGTTGCGGACGCGCGCATCACCGTCCTCTTCGGCCTCGACAGCTCTGTCCTGAGCGACGAGGAAAGGGCCAGGCTCTCTTCCTTCGTCAAAAGCCTCGGCGCAGAAACGAAGGCCGGCAACCTTTTTGTGACGGGGTATACCTGCGACCTCGGAAGCAAGGCCCACAACGACGTCCTCGCCATAGAGAGGGCGGAGGCGGTCGAGGACTATCTTCGGAAGGCCGGCCTGCAGGCCATGTGGGTCACCGGCAGGGGCAAGTGCTGCTACGCGACAAAAGACCCGGGCAAGCGATACCTCAACCGGAGGGTTGAGGTCATAATCAGCAAAAGGGAGGCGACAAAGTGAAAAAGATACTCGCATCATTCGTTATGTCCGTGATTATGGCGGCAGCTGGCGTCATCATGCCTTGCCGCGCAGAGCGAGACGGAGGTCCGTCAAGCCCTGGCAAAAACATTCCCCGGCATAAAGGTCGGGGAGATCCGCGGCTCCGACATCCCGGGCCTTTATGAGGTAGAGGCGGGCTCCAACGTCATCTACTTCTATCCCGAAAAGGGTCTGCTCGTGTTCGGCGAGATCTGGACCAAGGACGGCAGGAACGTCACCGCCGAGAAGAGGGCCCAGCTCGCCGCCGCAAAACTGAAGGACGTGCCGCTCGACAAGGCGGTCAAAATCGGCAACGGGAGAAACAAGGTCATCGAGTTTACGGACCCGGATTGTCCTTACTGCAGGAAGGCAGCCGCGTTCTTCAAAGGAAGAGACGACGTGACCCTGTATGTCTTCTTCTTCCCGCTGCCCATTCACAAGGACGCCCAGGCCCACGCGCGCTACGTGCTGTGCGCGGCGGACAAGGCGCATGCCCTGGAGGAGGTGATGAGCGGTCAACTGGACGGCAAGGAGACGCCCGCCTGCCCGGACAAAAAGGCGGATGCGCTCCTGCGGGAGCACATGGACTTGGGGACAAAGCTGGGGGTCAGGGCAACCCCGGCCTTCTGGATCAACGGCCAGTACGTGGCAGGGGCGAACATCCCCGCCATAGAAGGCCTTCTCGGCCAGAAGACGGCAAATCACACAACCTTAAGGAGGAAATGATGAAAAAGTATTTCAGGTCATTGGCAGGCGCAATAAGCGCCACGATCGAGACAGTGCGCGCGATACAGGGCTCGGCGTTCCTCGCGTTCGAAGTGGACCCAGAGATGCTTCACCGCGCTCGTGCTCGCAGTGTTCACCTTCCTCATGGCGGGCGGCGCCCACGCGATCACCGCGCCCGCGGCCGGCAGCCTTTTCTACGACGCCTACGACATCGTCATCAACAGCATGCTGAAGGGGGCGGTCGGCTTCGTCGCCGCCATCCTCATCTTCGCGCATGTCGATCGGCCTCTTCCTCATGCAGAAGGTGATTCCCGGCATCGTCGGCATCGTCTGCGCCGCGATCCTCATCAAGGCCGACACCATCGTGACGAGCCTCGGAGCGGTTTTCTAAGAAAAGGAGGACAGGGGAAGGCCCTTTCGGGTCTTCCCCTCTTAAAGCATGACAAACAGGAGATTCCCCCAGTACCTGACGCAGCCTTTCATGATCCTGAGCTATGAGCCGGACGAGCAGTGCATCGCCCTCGTGTGCGTGATACTCGCCCTCGTGATGTGGGGCTGGGCGATCCTCCTTCCCTTCACCCTGCCCGTCCTCTACAGCAGGACGAAGAAGAAGTACCCGAGGGGCTTTTTCAAGCACCTGGGGTACATGGCGGGGGTGGCGCAGTTCAGGGGATACCCCGCATTCCACGAAAAGGAGTTCATCGAATGAACCCGGTCAAATTCGTCTCCGAGCATAAAAGACTCGCGGGAAGCAACGCGGTGCTCAGGCTCGCGGTCGATCCTTCTCTTCATAGGCCTCGTCGTCAACGCCTTCATCAGCTACAGCATGTCCAAGAGAGTGCGGACGGTGATCCTCCCGCCCGTCGTGAATGAGAAGATCGAGCTCTCCGGGACGAAGTTCTCCGATTCGTACCTCCGGTTGATGTCGCGCTACATCACGGGCCTCGCCCGCAACTACACCCCCTCTTCCGCCAGGGGCAACTTCGACGAGCTTCTCACCTTCTTCGATCCTTCCGTCTACGTGGAGAACAAGACCCGTCTCTATTCCCTCGCGAGCACGGTAGAGACGGCCAGGGTCACGAGCGTATGGACGCCCGATACGATATCGTGGGACGAGGGGAAACGGGAGATCATCGTCCGGGGACTCCGCAAGGAGTACGTGGGGGACCAGAAGACCTCCGACGCCCGCGAATCCTACGCCATCGACTACTCGAACGTCAACGGCCGGTTCGCCATCACGCGGATAGCTCAGGTCGAGCTTCCCGGAAACGCCAAAGGAGACGAGCAAATGAAGATAAGCACTGCTATCCGTAGGCCTTATGGCCCTGGTCTGCGTCGCGTCGCCGGTCCTCGCCGACGAGACGTGCGGTCCGGCAGGGTGCGATGCCGCGAAGGCGCCGGCCGGCCAGACAACGGCCCCTCCCGTTCCGTCCGTCGTCCGGTCCAACTGGAGGAAGGCGGTCTTGCCCCCGGATGCTTCGAAACCCCCTGCGACAGCCGACTAAGCCTGCACAGCCTCCCGCGCAGCCGCAGCCCGCGCAGCCCGCGGCAAAGACGCACCCGCTTCCGCTGCTTCACCTCCGGACGCTCGATTCGGGGTTCAGCGAGCAGGAGCTTCTGCCCGATCCCATGAGCATGGCCCAGAAGGTCTCTCCGGAGATCACGACCCAGGTGCGTCTCTCCAACTCCGACATCAACCGGGTGATCTGCCCCGTGGATATAAAGGACGTGATCTACTCCGAGGAGAAGGGGCTGACGGTCAACCTCTCCGGGAAGAACGCTTATCTGAAGTTCCTCGTGGTGAAGAAGGACGGAAAGGAGATGTACTCCTCGACGCCCTCCGAGCTCTATTTCGTCTGCGACGGCGCGGTCTATACGATGATCGCCATGCCCTGCGCGCATACCCGCGCAGACGGTCCAGCTCGTGCCCGGCAAGGCGGGAACGGCCAAGAAGAACATGGAGCTCTACGGGGAGCTGCCCTTCGAAAAGAAGATCATCGCCATCGTGAAGAGGGTCTACACGAACGACGTGCCGGACAGCTTCACGAAGACCGTGGTCGGAAGGAAGATGGACGTCTTCAAGGACCTGGAGGTCGTCCTCCGCTCGATCTACGCCATCGAGGGCGAGGGGCTGCGCGTGAAGGAATTCGAGGTCCGGATATCGCCCGCGAGCACTCTGGAAAGCATCTCCTTCAAGGAGAGCGACTTCCTGCGGACGGACATCTCTCTCCATCCCGTGGCGGTGAGCGTGGAGTCCATGACCCTGAAGAAGGGAGAAACGTCGCGCGTCTTCGTGGTAGAGCGGAACGAGGGAGGACAGCCATGAAAGAAAAATTCCTGAAGGTCTGGGGGACCCTTCGCCCTGAGCAGAGGAAGAAAAGCATCATCGCAGGGGTGCTCATCGTGCTCACCGTCGTCGCCTTCGGCATCTACAAGAGCACCAGGGGCAGCGCCCCGCCTCCGCCGCCTTCCGCCAAGAGGGAGATCAACCTCGGCGCGGGGGACAGGGACGTGCTCGAGAAGTCCCTCTACAACGAGTCGACGAAGGTTATCGACGACATGAAGACCCAGATGGAGGACCTCCAGAAGCAGCTCAAGGCGGTCCAGGAGACAAAGGAGACGCCGGAAGCGCCGTCGCTGCCTCTCCCCAATTCCGGCTCGGAAGAGCCTGTCCGGGCTTATGGCGAAGGATAAGGGACGCCTGCCGGTCCCGGAGCCGCCCCCATGCCGGCGGCAGCGAGCATCCACGCCGCCTCTTCCTCCCGGCGTCCCGCCGTCGCCGGCGCAGCAGCCCGGAATGCGCACCGCCGTTCCCGGCGCCTCCGGCGACGCCCCTCAAGCCCGAGGTCTACGGGGGCATCAAGGTCGTCTCCCAGACCGAGGGCGACGCCAAGAACGATGCTAAAAAAAAAGACGGCGATGAAGATATACCTTCCCCCTTCTTTTATGGAGGGGACGCTGCTGTCGGGTATGTACGCGCCGGCGAATGAAGGGGGAAAGGGGGAGCCCCTCCCCGGCCTCATACGGATCAAGAACCTCGCGATCCTGCCGAACTCGGTAAAGGCGGACCTCAAGGGGTGCTTCGTCATCGTCGAGGCCCAGGGGTCCCTTTTCGACGAGCGCGCCCACGTCCGTCTCGACACCCTCTCATGCCTCGCGAAGAACGGGGAATCCGTCATCGACCAGAGGGTCAAGGGATACGTGGTCGACCAGGACGGCTTCGTGGGTCTCAGGGGGACCGTGGTATCGAAGATGGGCGCGGCCGTCGCGCGGAGCCTCTTCGCGGGCTTTGTCGCGGGCTTCGGGGACGCGGTCGCGCAGTCGACCACCATTACCTCGATAAGCCCTCTCGGCACCACCCAGACGTTCAACACCGACGAGGCCGCGAAAGCCGGGGCGGGGAAGGGCCTCTCCCAGGCCGGGCACGACCTTCAGAGGTTCCTCCTCGATCTCGGGAAGCAGGCCATCCCCGCGATCGAGGTGGGGGCGATGAGGCCGGTGACGGTGGTTATCAGCGAAGGGGTGGACCTGGAGATAAAGGAGAAGAAGAACGGGTGCCTGAACGGAGACGCAGCGTGCGCAAGCCCGGTGTTCTAATTCAAGTGGAGGAGACGATGTATAAATCAATTCTGGCAGTCTCTATCGATAGCTCTTCTCGCCGCATGCAGCACGGTGGGGAACACGATCAACCCCTACAAGTCCAACTTCAACTGCCCCTATAAGGAATCGGGCAAATGCATCAGCATGACCGGGGCCTACGACGAGTCCCGGCAGGAGTTAAGCGCAGCCGACGGACCCGGCCGGAAGGCCGGCAATATCCCCGACAAACGGCGAGAAGGCCTATCAGGAGGGCGTGTACAAGAAGCTCGCCGGTCTCCTCGAAGAGCCGAAAACCCCTCTCATCGCGCCGCCGAAGGTGATGCGCGTCCTGCTTCTCCCTTACAAGAACGACAGGGACCTCTACATGTACCGCTACGCCTATTTCGTGGTCGACGACTTCCGGTGGGTCCTCGACGGCAACCCCGCAGTGGAGGGAAAGTAAGATGGGGCTTACGAGCAATCTTCTCAAAAGGGTGCTCGGCGTCGAGGGGCTGACCTTCCAGGACCTGAAGGACGAGACCTACAGGAAGCGGTTCTCCCACTATCTCCCCTGGGTCACCTACGATCCGGAGACCAAGGTATACGGGTGCTCGGACGATTCGGTGGGGTTCATCTTCGAGTGCTCGCCGCTGGCCTTCGCCGGGGAGCAGACCATGGAGACCCTGGAAGGCCTCGTGCGCCTCAACGTGCCCTCCGGGTCCGTCATCCAGTTCACCCTTCTCGCGGACCCTTATATCGAGCCCTACCTGAGCGCGTACAAGGCGCTGAAGACCCGGGACTCCGACCTTACAAGGGCATCGGCCGAGCGGTTCACGCAGTTCCTCGCGGAAGGCCGGGAGGGGCTCGACAAGCTCAACAACATCCCGGTGCGCGATTTTCGCCTGATCGTTTCGGCGAAATTGCCCTCCGGTGGCTCGGACGTCGACCTCAACGACACGAGGAACACGATCTTCGAGATCCTGAGCGGAGCGAACCTCTTCCCCTCCCCCATGGACGCCGAAGACCTCATCCGGTGGATGCGCCGCCTCTTCAACGGGGAGGACTACGGGGAAGAACCCTGCCGCTACGACGACTCCCGGCCGATCGGGGAGCAGATCATCTTCGCGGAGACGCCGATCGTGAAGTCCATGAAGGAGATGTGGATAGGAGGCAGGTGTTTCCGCTGCGCGACCCCGAAGGAAGTGCCGCCGGAGGTGAACACCGTCCAGACGAACCAGATCTTCGGGGGCGTATGGGGCATCCAGCAGGACGTGAACCAGTACCGGACCCCATTTCTTTATACGCTGAACATCATCTACTCCGACCTCAGGGCCTGGCTCCACACGAAGTGCAACGCCATGCTCCAGCAGAAAGGGGTCGGGTCGTTCGCCCGCCAGCACGAGGCGCGAAAGGAAGAGCACATGTGGGCGGCGGGCGAGCTGGAGGCGGGAAAGCGGTTCGTGAAGGTCATGCCCATCCTCTGGGTCTACGGGGCAAGCAGGGACGCGGTGAGCGAGTCCCTGGTCAGGGCGAAGAGGCTCTGGGAGGACTGCGGCTACCGGATGCAGGAAGACCGGGGGATTCTGCCCATCATGTTCATCTCGTCATTGCCCCTGGGTCTCTACAACGTCGGCAGGAACGTGGACAACCTGGAGAGGAGCTTCGTCGCGCCGGCAAGCACGGTGGCGGTCCTTCTTCCGGTGCAGGCCGACTTCGCGGGAGGGGGAGCGCCGTACCTCCTGCTCGCGGGGAGAAAAGGACAGCTCTGCACGCTCGACCTGTTCGACGAGCGCGTGAACAACCACAACGCCTTCGTCGCGGCCTCCACGGGCTCGGGCAAGTCCTTCTTCGTGAACTGCCTGACCTACAACTACTTCGGGGCGGGGGCGAAGATAAGGATCATCGACATAGGGGGCAGCTACAAGAAGATGACGCGTGTGTGCAACGCCCGCTACCTGGACTTCACGGACGGCATGTCCATCAACCCCTTCACGCACATCGTCGATCCCCAGTTCGACCTTCCGGTCATCGCCCAGGTGGCCGCCCAGATGTGCTACTCCACCTCCGAGAAGCCCGCGCCGACAGAGATAGAGATGCGCCTTCTCATGGATGCCGTAACCTGGGCGCACAGGACCTATGAAGAGGACGCCGAGTACCACCACGTGTACGAGTTCCTGCAGGACCTATCCCGAGAAGGTGGGCGCGCCCTCGGGGAACGCGACGTTCACGACGGAGCTTGAGATCACCGCCCACCGGCTCGCCTTCGCCATGGCGGAGTTCTCCCGGGACGGCCGGTACGGCGAGTACTTCAACGGTCCCTCCGGGTTCAACATCCACGACGACGAGTTCGTCGTTCTGGAACTGGGCCATCTGGAGCAGCAGAAGCAGCTCTTCAACGTGGCGGTGCTCCAGGTGATCAACGCGGTCACGAGCGATTTCTACCGCTCCCGGAAGGACGAGAAGAAGCTCGTCGCCTTCGACGAAGGATGGCAGCTCATCCGCGACAACGCGATACTCGGCAAGATCATCGAGGACGGCTACCGGAAGGCCCGGAAACACTCGGGGAGCTTCAACGTCATCACCCAGTCGGCGACCGACCTCGCCCTGTTCGGAAGGGTCGGGAAGGTCATCGACGCGAATTCTGCGTTCAAGTTCTTCCTCCAGGCGGACGACATCGAGAAGGTGATGAGGGACGGCGTGCTCGAATACGGCGAGTTCGAGGCGGCCCTCCTGAAATCGGTGAGGCGGAACAGCCCCAAGTACTCGGAGATATTCTTGGACACGCCCTTCGGGACGGGCGTCGCCCGCCTGGTCGTGGACGACTTCTCCCGGTACCTCTACTCCTCTTCTCCCGACGACAACCAGCGCATCGAGGCGGTCATGGAGGAGAAGGGAGTCGATTACCGGGAAGCGATCGAGATGATCCTCGACCAGGGGAAGCGATAGGAGGTCCTTATGGGCGCCGGATACAGGCCGTATCTCCTCCTCTTGTGCATGTGCGTCGCGTTCCTCGCCGCCCCCGGGGAAGTCCTCTCCCAGAGCGCGAGCGATCTCGGGGAAGCCCAGGGAAACAGCGTCCTCAACGTTTACGGGACAAAGAGCGGGATCACGAACAATGTCTCGAACCCCCTCACGTCGAGCAACACCCCCATGACGACGGTAGACGGGAGCACCTCGTTTTCCGGACAGCTCCAATGTCCGAACTCGCAGCGGTTCATGGAGGTCCTCATCCAGCCCGGAGCGACGGGAGACATAACCACCTTCATCGTGAGCCAGGACACCAATTTCGACGGCAACCTCGACTATACCTATGAAGTGCCCTTCCCCGTATCGGGGCTCTGCGCGAACGGGGTCATCACGTGCAACCCGGGGACGTGGACCAACTGCCAGACCTACCAGTGGACGTCGGACACATCCGGGAGGGTCTCCCTCAGGTGGTTCCCCTCACGGCCCTCGGCGGCTGCTTCTGCGTCAACAACTCGTGCGGCACCAACCTCGTCTTCGCCAACACCCCCACCATCATGAACGTCATCGGGGGAGGGGTGGCGGGGGCCATACAGAAGAACGACTCCCGGTACGCCATCAGCAACGTCGTGATCGACGGCATGGACGCGACTTATTACGGGCAGAACTCGGGAGGATGCGTTGCCTCTTCCTCCGGGCCTGCGAATGCCGAGCAGTACTATTACAACCCCGGCAACATGTCCTCCGACGCTGCGGCGCAGGCAGCCGAGCAGGCCGCAGTCCCGACGAGCGTCTACAGCACCCTCAAGACATCGGACGCGGCCGGCAATTACCAGACCGCGACGTGCACCATCGCCAGGGGCCATGCGATAGCCTGGGACACGAACTACCAGTGCTTCATGGAGTCCGGCATCACCAATGGGTGCTCCGTTTTGGAGAACAATTCCAACTGTCAGCTCCGGAGCGAGAATATCGACGGAGTGACGACGGTCAACAATTACATGGCTACGGGCCTTGAGCCCCTTTCGTCCTGCCAACCGCTCTCAAGCACCGTGTCCGCGAGCTGCGAGTACTCATGCCCCCTGGGCGTCGGGTATCCCTGCACCGGGACCGATCCCACGTGCACGAACGGAAGCACGGTCGCGAACTGCGCGCTCATGAACCCCATCGTGGGATATGGAGGCTCGTGGAGCGGCTGTCCATATCTGGTGGGTTCAGGCAACGCGCTGTACTTCATGGAACAAAGCACCACGCCGACGTACACGTGCCCTCTGGGGAATTATCCGTGTTACGATGATGGCTGGGGAGACATGACGTGCTACGCGGATTATGGCGGTTGGTGGAACAGCGCCTCATGCGACGTAAGCTACCCGCCCGTTACAGCCGGCTCTCTCCAGTTCATGCCCGGCGTTCAAGTGTGGGGAACGATAAACACAAACGCGGACGGCAACTGCTGGAGGTACAACTGGGTGACCGTCGCGGGGCCGGGAACTGACCCTTATGGAAACCCTTACGATTCGGCCGTAGCCGTGACCACTCAATATGGCGGCTACACGGGGTGGGTGTACTTCAAGGGCGTTACCGCCTCAGGCGGCGGAAGTATCGCCGGGGAATGGGGCAGCGTAACCGTCACGGCAGGCTCTGCCTGGGATCTGTACACCACCTACCTTTCCTATCATGGCCTCGGCACGGGCAGCGGCTTCGTTAACTTCTCTCCCAACGTCTGTCCCATCCCGGGCGGCTCTGCCTGCGTGGGCGTCCCCAGCTTCTGCAGCAAGAGCTGCTCCGAGAACGACTGCGAGCAATGGTGGACGAAGACGAGGACCTACACCTGCACGACCAACGGGTACGACTTCTCCGCCATACAAAAGCGCGTATCGACCATAAAGCAGTCGGCCCAGGACAACGCCTCGTCGATGTCCTACAACGATTACTATCTGTCGGGCTCGACGTGGACGACGGGGAGCAGCTCCTACGCGACGAGCAACGTCTACCGGGGGGACATCGGGAGACTGTCAGCAGGCGTGCAAGACGGTGATGAACATCGACAACACCTCGACGAACGTCGCCTACAAGAAAAGCGACGTCTCCCTCGATCCGACGACCCCTGTTTACTATTACCACGCCTGCACCTCGGCGGGATGCCCTGCCGGGGCGGGCGAAACGATCGTCACCGACTGCCAGTGCATCGACGATTTCGCGGAAGCGGCGGTCATCATGCAAACCCTGAGAAAAGGAGCGCAGGACATCATATGCAGCGACGGAACGGAAATCGGCCTTCAGTGAGAGGAAGAAATCCGCTAATCCGTTTAATGGGATTTCTGTTTCTCGGCATCGGGCTTCTTATTGCCGGACACGCCCACGCCCTCGTATGCGCGTTGGACCTCAACAACAACGGGCAGATAGACCAGGGAGAAACGGCGACCTGCATAGGCGACGCCGGCACGCTCTGCCCCCTCGACGCGGTCGCGTGCCCGCCCGGAGGCGCGCGCCCACCTGTCCGGCCGGTGGCTCTTACGTCTCCGCGGACGATCAATGCGAGGCGCGCACCACCTTCTGTCTGCTGCCTCAACGGTCAGTCCTTCGCGTCCCTGAGCGCGTGCTAGAGCGCCTCGCGTGCACACCGACGGCATGCTTGCGGACGGGGAGTGTATGTGCCCTCTGAATTGGCAGTATACGTGCGACGGAGAATAACTGTACCGGGAGCTGTGTCCTGCAGCCAGGGCCCATGCGCAAGCGGCTACACCCTGAGCGGCGGTATATGCGCCGCGCCCGTGACCTGCGCCAAGGGCACATATAGTTCCGCCGTAAAGGCGTGCGTCGACAACACCTCGTGGGTCTGCCCCCATGGCACTGCCTATCCCTGTCTCAGCAACGCGGGGAACTTTGAATGCTCGACGGCGACGTGCATCGATCCCTCCACGGCGCAGACCACGACCGTGAGCACCGCGATGCTTCAGAACAACGGTCCGACGGACGCTTCCGGGAACTGCCTGGGCACCATATACATCTTCAGCGGGAGGAAGATGACGTGCAACAAGTCGGGCGTCCAATCGGGGTGGAAGAACTGCTGCCAGGCGGGGTCGACGACGTTGGGGGACGACATGGGAAGCGCGGAAAGCCTGTACAACGGGGTGAGCGCGATTTCCAAGATATACCACCTCGGCCAGATCGCGTACTACGGGACTGAAATCTTAAGCGGCACGGCGGTGAACGTCACGAACTTAAGCACGAGCGTCCAGGGCGCCTTAGAGGCGGTGGCGCAAGGCGGAAGCCTGATGGACGGATTCACGGCATACGCCGAGGCGACTTTCCTAAACCCTACAACTCTGGCCTTCATGGCAGCGGCATACATGATACAGGAGTATCTTTTGTCCGGGAGCTGCAGCCAGGAAGACCTGGAGACGGCCATAATGGACGCGGCGGGCCGGTGCCACAGCCTGGGCACGTACTGCACGGACAAGTGGCCTTTTGTCGGGTGCGTCCAGAAGGCCGAGGCATTCTGCTGCTTCAACTCGAAGCTCGCCCGCATCATACAGGAGCAGGGCCGGCCCCAGCTCAAGTCCTTCAACCCGAACCCGTGGGGCGTCGCTACCGATGACGGCCCCGCCAACGCGGACTGCCGGGGATTCACGTCGACGGAGTTCCAGATGCTCGACTTCTCGAAGATGGACTTGTCCGAGTACTTTGGGGACATCACGACGCAGGTCCAGTCGACCATCCAGCAAAACGTGTCCGATAAGATAAACAGCTACTACAACAGCATCCAGCAACAGCCATAAGAAGGGGGATTAGTTTGAAAACCGTCGTCTCCTATATTCTGGCGGCCGTGGCACTCGTGGTCCCTTTCCTTCCGTCCGGGCGGTGGAAATGACAGCGAAGGAGCCTACCATGCGCCGCATCCTCACCGCCGCATTTCTCTGCCTGCTCATGACGTCCACGGCCGTGGCCAGGGACCTCGGCACCTTCGGCACGGTCTACGACATCGTCGAGAAGGACGCCCTCAAGGAACTGGAGGAGAAGGCGAAGTCGGTCGATTTCTCCAAGGCGGTGGACAGAAACGCCCTTGTGAGGAGGGCCAGGGACTTCACCCCGGAGGACGTGAAGGAGATGAGGATGATCGGTCCCGCCCGGAAGGACCGCACGTTCCTTGTGGACATGACCTATACTCTCGAAAGGGACATCAAAGACGACAAGGGAAACATCGTGTATCCTGCGGGATATACCTTTAACCCTCTCAACTATGTGGCCTATCCCCGGACCCTCGTCATCTTTAACGGAAAACGGCCCGAGCAGATCCGCTGGTTCGAGGAGTCACCCTACGCCAAGGACGCCCAGGTCACCCTTCTTCTGACGGACGGCTCCTACAACGAACTCTCCAGATCCCTTAAGCGCCCGGTATTCTACGCAAGCACCAAATTGATCAAGGCGTTCAAGATCCAGGCGGTGCCGTCAGTGGTCCGGCAATCGGGCGCGTACATGGAAGTGACGGAAGTGCGGATACCTCCCGGGCAGGCAGGACAGGGAGGCAAACCGAAATCAAAAGGCAATTGATGAGAAGAGGGCGAGGTCTACTGGGCTAATCTGGGTGTTTTCGATACATTGCCCGCATGTCGGTCGAGCAAGTTTTGCGATAGTTCCTTTTGTCTTTGGTTTATAGCCTTTCAAACATTCCTCGAAATCGTCAGCAATAACGATTTGCTTGGGTTGCGGGCATCCACCTGCAAGTGTCGTGTTTTGGCCTTTCGGAATTTCTAAGGAATGCCACACATAAGGTTGCTGCCAGACCATGAGGCCCGACGTGATATCGTTACTTGCTGTGGAGCACATCCATCCAGCGGATGGCCTCGGCTTCGCCTATCCCGTCAGATACATTTGCGTCGTCTTGAGGTCCTGGTGCCGTGCCGCCGTGGAGGACAATTTCTGCTCCTTCGCACCGCCGCCAAGCAGGGCACCCACCTAAAATAATGGAAAACCTCGTTGGCCCTTATATACAAGGATGATAGAATAAGGCTGGGACACCAACTCCCGTGACCACTGTCGTGCCCGCTGTACGGAAGTGACAAATTGCCCGCTATGTGGTAGAACTACGGACCGGATAGATTTGAGAGCTGAGCCATGATATCAGCCATTATTTTTGACTTCGACGGAACCCTCGCCAAGTTGACCCTCGATAAACGGCAGGCAAAGGATAACATCATAAAGATCGCACAGAAGTACATTGAGCCCAACGTGGCCAGACAAATGGAGCAGGTTTACGTAGTGGAGACAATCTATGCAATAGAAAAGCATTGTGGAACTTCTGCCGAGAGATTCCGGCAGGAAGCCTTTCAGGCATTGTCGGAGCTGGAACTTGCAGGCTCGAAAGGCAAGGGCGTGTTTCCTTACACAAAGGGGGTTCTCACGGAGTTGCGTCATCGAGGCATGAAACTTGGGATTCTTTCACGGAGTTGCCAGTCAGCCTTGAGGCTCGCCTTTCCAGACGTTGATGACTATGTGGATGCGGTAGTAACACGTGATGAAGAGAGATATGTAAAGCCCCACCCCGCTCACATGAAACATGTTCTCGCATTACTTGATGTGTGCGCTTCCGATGCGGCATATGTGGGCGATCAGACGACCGACATACAGACCGGAAAAGTGACCGATATGAGAACCATCGGCGTATTGACGGGAAGCGAGACCAGAGAAAACCTTGACGCAGCGAAGGCTGACCATGTCATAGCGGACATCAGGGAAATCTGTGCCCTCCTTTGAGTGCTCAAACTGGACCGATTCCACCGGGATGACGTCTTTCCCTCTTGGGCTTTTCGGCCTCCGATAACTCCGAGAGTTTGCGGGTCACGTCCTGTATATGCTCTTCCATAAGCTTCGCGGCGAGGGCCTCGTTCCTGTCGCAAACCGCCCTGTAAATATCTTTATGGTACTGTACGACACGCGTGGAATATTCGACGTCTGTTTTCAGACTTTGCAAGAGGGTGTAAACGATCCTCGATATCGATTCCTGTATCATTCCCAATAAAGGGTTTTTTGAAGCTTTCGCAAGAAGGACGTGAAAAGAGACGTTCGCCTCGGTCGCCCTTTTGCCCGTGAGCAGCACGTTTTCGCTTTGCTGCACATTTTCCTTGAGTAGCGCCAGATCTTTTTCATCTGCCCTCACCACGACAAAACCGAGGGTGATCTTTTCAATACCCAGTCTGGCCTCTGTTAAATGACCGAACCCTATTTTTCCGAGACGCATCATATCGGAAAACGACTGCGTCACTACGGAAGCTCCTATTTCTTTCACAAAGGCGCCGCCTTCGCTGCCCTGCCTGATAAGTATGAACCCAGACTGCTCCAAAACCCGCAGCGCTTCGCGGACCACAATCCGTGCCACCCCAAACTGGCTGGCCAGCTCCCTCTCGGGCAGGAGCCTGTCCCCCGGTTTAAAAACACCCGAAAAAATAAGCTCCTTGATTTGCTCGGAAACCTTTTCAAAGCCACGCCTCGTTTTTATGGAAGCGAACAGCGGTTTTTTCTTTGTCATAGTCGTTCCTCTTCAAGATCAATCAGCGGGGCGTATTATCCCACACACACACTGAATTTATAATGTTAACAAAAAAATATCTTGACATGCAAAACAAATCTTGATAAAAGTCCTATATACTACCAATGGAGGTAATGATGAAGGTAACGACACGCACCATTGACAGCGACTTATTGATAATCGGCGGTGGGGTGGCGGGCGCTTTGGCGGCACTGAAGGCCCGAGACGCAGGCGTAAAAAAGATAAGCCTTGTGTGTAAGGGGCAGATAGCAAAAGACAGTATATCTGCCTTTGCCGCCGGTGTGTATGATGTCTTTCTTCCTGAAAAAGATAATAAGGACGCCGTCTACAGAACAAGGGCCCTCAAGGACTATTGGTCCGCCGGGTTGTATGACGACGGCTGGCTCCACCTGCTTCTTGATGAAAACAAAGACCGACTGGTAGACTTCGAAAAGTGGGGTGTTGAATTCGAGAGAGACGCAAACGGTGAGATCCAGCGAATGCCCATGAAAAGGGATGCACTCCGGGCCATGTTCCACGGACCCGCAGCTCATGGAAGCAGTTGCGAAAAAGGTGAGAGAGACCGGAATAGACGTGATAGATCATACAATGATAACCGATTTGCTGACAGAGGACGGACAGCCCGAGAGGCGCGTGATCGGCGCCGTCGGATTCGAGACGCGGACGGCCGAGTTCAGGGTCTTCGCGGGAAAGGCCGTGGTGCTGGCGGCCGGCGGCTGCGGCTTCAAGGGGCGCTTCGCCTGTCATAAGTTCCAGACCGGAGAAGCCGACGCGATGGCTTATCGGGCAGGGGCGCTGATGGGCCTGTTCGAGCACGACGGCCTTCATTCAACCCCGATGGACTTTGACATGCACGGCCTCAACATGTTTCAGGGCCTGGGCGGCAAATTTGTGAACGCGCAGGGTGAAGAATTCCTCGCCGACTACGACCCTGAGCTCGGCAACCATACGCCTATGGACCTGCTCGATCAGGCAATGGCTATGGAGGTGCGTGGAGGCAGGGGCCCGATATACCTGGATATGACCCATTTTACCCCTGAACAGGTGAAAAAGATGAGGGTCGTGGGCCCTATGTTCGGGATGATGCTCGAAAGGGGCGGCTATATAGTTGGTGAGAAGATCGTGAAGAAAATAGAATGGGGACCTGCATTCTTCGGCACGGTCTGCAACGGAGGCGGAGCGGTGGTGAACGTGAAGTGCGAAACGTCGCTGCCGGGCCTCTTCGCGTGCGGCGACGCCATGGCGCGGCCCGGTTGCCACCGTTCTCTCCAGGGGGCGACGGTCTCAGGCGCAAGGGCGGGCAGGTTCGCCGCGGAATACGTGAAGAAAGCCAGGAAGCAGGCTGTTAATGAAAAGCAGGTGGAAAAATGGAAAAAGGCAACCTACCGATTCTCCGGTAGGAAAGACGGGATTCTCCCCGACCATCTCATCATCAGGGTGCTGGAGCAACTGATCCCTTACGGGGTCACCGTTATCAGCAGAGCCGATCGGCTCGAAAACGCCCTCAAAGCCGTTGAATGGATGCGTGACAACGAGCTTCCCCTGGTTTATGCGCCGGACCCTCATTATCTTCGGCTAGCGAATGAAGTGAGCGCCATGGTTCTGGTAGCGGAGATGTACCTGAAATCGAGGCAACTCCGGACGGAGAGCAGGGGGATGTGCACCACTCGGGAGGACTATCCCTACACCGACAACGTGAACTGGCTGAAATGGACCAGGCTGAAGCTCGAGAAGGGTAAGATGAAGCTCTGGACAGAGGACCTTCCTCTTGATAAATACGAAGTGAAACCGGCGCGAGAGAACTACCTTTACCCATTATTTACCGCAGCCACCAAGAGGGGCGTTTCCTGGGGCTAAAACGGGTCCGATCAGAACGGGTTATGACGTCGACAACTAAGGAGGAATATTCACATGGGTATAAGAAGAATCGACTATGACAAGTGCACGGGATGTGGGCATTGCTACGATGTCTGCCCCATGGACGTGTTCCGCATCGAAGAGAAGACAGAAAAGCCCTTCGTGCGGTATCTCGCGGACTGTATGTCGTGTTTTCTCTGTGAGCTGGAGTGTCCCACGGGCGCCCTGTATGTGACGCCCGACCGTGAAAGGAGAATGCCGAGACCGTGGTGATAGGCACAAACACACGACTGATAATCAAGAAGACACTGGGGGAGCGGTGAGCCTGACAATCGTAATCGTCGGAACGCTGGATACAAAATCGGAAGAGATTGCCTATTTTCGCGAGCAGATCGAGAGGAGGGGCCATCGGGCAATCGTGGTCGACTGGCAGCATACTGGGCACCAGCAATGTGCACGCAGATATCACTAAAGACGATGTGGCCCTCGCTGCCGGCGACACCATCGAGGCGGTAAGAAACCTGGGGGACGAAGCCAAGGCACTGGAGAGGATGGCGATCGGGGTCGCGAAAATAGTGCGTGATCTTCACTCTTCCGGCTCCATGGATGGAATATTCGCATTAGGCGGGTCCATGGGGACTTTCCTCGGGCTTTCTGCGATGAAAGCCCTGCCCCTGGAAGTACCGAAGGTCATGTTGTCCACCGTCGCGGTAACCCCCTTTATAAGGCCCGAGATGGCCCCCGGAGACGTCATCCTTATTTCGGCCATAGTCGACCTGTGGGGCCTCAACAGCCTGGTGCGGGGCCTCTTGGAAAACGCCGCCGGGGTTACCATCGGGGTCGCCGAAGCCTCCAGGGCATGGTCCGCCCGAAAATCGATACTCCTAAAGAAACCGGTCGGCGTGACGACCATGGGTACCGCGGTGTGCAGATACCTGCCTTACGTCAAGCCCCTGCTCGAACAAGCCGGCTACGAGGTCCTCGTATTCCACACTATCGGCACAGGGGGCCGCTTCCTCGAACAACTCCTTTCGCAGGACTGGCTGAGCGGGGTTATGGACCTCGCAACCAACGAACTGGTCAACGAGATATGTGGTGGAAGCTATATCGCCGGTCCAGAGAGGCTTGAAACGGCGGGCAGGAAAGGCATACCGCAGTTAGTGAGCGTGGGAGGTTGCGAGGCCTTCGGCTGGGGGCGGGGAATGGAGACCCTCCCTGAGCATTTCAAGAGCCGGACAATTCAATTACATAGCAAAATCACGTTTGCGGTGAAGGCCACAAAGGAAGAAATGGCAGCAACGGCCAAACTGATGGCCGAGAAGTTGAACCGGTCCAAAGGACCGGTAACGGTCGCTCTTCCCATGCGGGGTTTTTCGGAGAGAGACGGGGAAGGCAAGGTCTTTTATGATCCCGAAGGCAGACGCGCCTTCCGCGACACGCTAAGGGCACAACTCAGGCCTGAAATCCTGCTGAAAGGACTCGACCAGCATATCAACGATGAAGCTTTCTCGAAGGAGGCGGTGGGGCTATTCCTGAGTATGACGGCGAAATAAACGAGCCGGTTTGGATCAAGAGCAGTTGTTCGTTCGAAGGGCGGTAGTTTTCCGACCGTGTTTTTGTCGGTAGATAGCGATCCTTGTTCAAGGAGAGGTGGTTATGAGAAGGATAACGTTGCTGCTTGCCGTTCTGGTTTTTTTGCCTTCGATTGCATTTCACGCGTGGTCCGCGGAATACAATCTCAGATACTCGAATTTTTTTCCCGCTCCTCACAAAAATTCGGTGCTTGCCGGCGAATGGTGCAAGGAGATCGAGAAGAGGACGAACGGCCGGGTAAAGATTACGCTCTATCCGGGCGCGGTACTGACGCCGCCCGATCAAACCTACGACAGCGTGGTGAAGGGCATCGCGGATATCGGCGGGAGCGTGCTGGCCTATACACGGGGGAGGTTCCCCATGATGGAGGCTATCGATCTGCCTCTCGGTTACAAGAGCGGCTATGTGGCGACAAAGCTCGCCAATGAATACTACAGGAAGTTCAAACCAAAGGAATTGGACGACGTAAAGGTGATGTATCTCTTTTCTCATGGACCGGGTATTCTCCACACCAGTAAAAAGCCCGTTTACCGCCTTGAAGATATAAAAGGTCTGAAGATAAGGACCCAGGGGACGAACGCGAAGGTGGTAATGGCCCTGGGCGGGGCTCCCGTGGGTATGCCGGCAAACGACATGTACGACGCCCTCTCACGAGGCACCGTGGAAGGCGTCGTCATCCCTTACGAGGCGATGGACGGCTGGAAGCTCGCGGACGTCACAAAGTATCACACGGAGGATTACGGCGCCGCCTACACCGCGACCATGTTTGTTGTCATGAACAAAGCGAAATGGAATGGGCTTCCCGCTGACATTCAGCAGGCGATCGAACAGATAAACAACCAATACATAGAGAAACAGGGGAAGTTATGGGACGAGCTGGACCGGAAAGGCCTGGAATTGGTGAAGAAAAAGGGGGACACGATCATAAAACTGTCCCCGGAAGAAGACGCGCGGTGGGCCGCGAAGGTAAAGCCTGTGCTGGATGACTATGTGAAGCAGTTGAAGGCTAAAGGGCTGCCCGGGGATGAGGCGCTAAAATTCGCGCTGGATTACTTGAAGGTAAACAATAAGAAGCCGGAGCCGTAAGAGGGGCAAAGAAAGCTTCTCGCTCGGTTCCGTATACATGCGGGCACGGCCCTGTCCGGTGCTTATCGGCTATTCCGGCGGGCCGGTTCAAATCAGTGGGGGATTGGGATAAAGGAGAAAGTCATGGGAAGGCTTATTCAACGCTTTACCTACCTTCTAAGCAGGGTCATGGAGGTAATAGCCGGCATCGCCCTGGTCTTCATGATGACCCTCACCACCTGCGACGTGATCCTCAGAGCCTTTTCCCGGCCGATTATCGGCACCTATGAACTGGTAGCTCTCAGCGGCGGGGTGGCGATAGGCTTTTCCCTGCCGATTACGTCATGGCTGAGAGGACAGATCTTTGTCGACTTTTTTTACCAGAAATTCCCGAAGTTCTGGCAAAACGTACTCAACGTGATTACCCGCCTCATGGCCATCACGCTCTTTCTGTTTTTCGGCTGGAACCTGATGATCCTCGCGTCGGACATGGTCAGGTCGGGTCAGGTCTCCCTCACCCTGCACTCCCCTTCTACCCGATAGCCTACGGGATAGGGTTTGCGTGCTTCGTGCAGTGCCTCGCCCTCATAAGCGATCTGGTGAAAATTGCGGGAGGCCAATATGAATGAGATTGCCGTAGGGATCCTCGACCTCGCGGTCCTCCTGATCCTCTTCCTCACCGGGATCGAGCTCGGCTTTGCCATGGCCGTCATGGGCTTTATCGGCTTTGCCTATTTGGTCTCCCTGCCGGCGGCGTTCAACCTCCTCGCAAAAGATCTCTTCGATACCTTTTCGAACTACGGGTTCACGGTGATCCCGCTCTTCATCTTCATGGGGCAGATCGCGTTCAACGCGGGCATCGCAAAGCAGTTGTTCGATTCCTCCCATAAGTTTATGGGTCATGTCCCCGGCGGCCTCGCCATTGCCACCGTCGCGGGGGCGACGGTGTTCAAAGCCATCTGCGGCTCTTCGCCCGCCACCGCCGCCACCTTCGCGAGCGTCGCCGTCCCCGAGATGGACCGGTTCGGCTACAGCAGAAAACTCTCGACGGGCATCGTTGCGACCGTCGGTACCCTGGGTATCCTCATACCCCCCAGCGTCACCCTCATCGTCTTTGGCGTCATCACGGAGCAGTCGATAGGGAAGCTCTTCATGGCCGGCCTGATCCCGGGGGCTCCTCATCTCCCTCTTTTTCGTCTTCATCATCGTAGGGTGGGCAAAAATGAACCCCGCCATTGCGCCGAGGAGCCGAAATTCCCCTGGAGCGAGAGGCTCAGGTCCCTGCCTCCCGTCATATGGCCCGTGCTCATCTTCCTCGTCGTGATCGGCGGTCTCCTCAAGGGCTTCTTTACCCCGACCGAAGCGGGCAGCATTGGGACCGCGGCGGTGCTCGTGGTGGCGTTCTCCCAGAGGGCCCTCGGCGGGAAGGCGTTTGTGAAGGCCGTGGACGAGGCGCTCCGCACTGCCTGTATGGTCATCATGCTCATCGCGGGCTCGGCGATCCTCGGCCATTTCATTGCAGTCACGAACATCCCGTCCCTGGCTGCGGACTGGATAGCATCCCTGCCCCTTCACCGGTACATTATCATGATCATCATCGCCTTCTTCTACCTCCTCGGCGGCTCCTTCATCGACGACCTTGCCTTCATGATCCTGGCAACCCCTATCTTCTATCCCGCCATCATCAAGCTGGGCTTCGACCCCATGTGGTTCGGCATCGTGATCGCCATCACCGTCATGGTGGGGGTGGTCATCCCGCCTGTGGCCATCAATGTCTTCGTCGTGAAGAATATTACGAAAACACCATTCAGCGTGATCTACGCCGGGGTCTACCCATTCCTCTTATCCCTGGCCTTCTGCGGTCTCCTGCTCTTCATATTCCCGTCCCTCGCAACGTGGCTGCCCACAATGCTGTATGGGAAATAGAACGCAGCCGGATGCGGACAGCCTGCGTCGATAAGGAAGGGGGCATCACAGGGGTTACCTCACGAGGGCTTGCTTTTCAAAGAGGGAGGAAGAGTATAACCTGCCCGAATCTTACCCGTCCGGTTCCTCTGCCACCGACTCTGCTTCTTTCCGCTACGCTTTTAAAGATTGCAGCAGTGAAAAAGGAGCCGAAAATCGGCTTACTGTCCATTTATCAAAGGATAGACATTCGCTGTTTAGCCTTGCTCTTATTGTTCTTCGCCTCACAATCATTACCGTTTGAAATCTTTTCGCACAAACGGCTAAGAACAATACTCGACTTCCCCTGAAAATGAGGTTACCCAGATTCACCCGTCCACGGTTTCTCTCCTTGCCTTTACCATGTGCATCAGCTTCCATGTGGATCGGCCGGTCCGGGGATTGAAAACTTTCCCCTGCGTGCTCTATGGCAACACTGTTTTGTCCTTATGACCGGCCTGTGTCAGTTTCAGGAATGGGGTTTTTACCACCAGTAGTCGTCGACCTTGTTCCACATGGTTTCTTCACCTGTGCTGTTATGCCGCTTCTTTGACGGTTACCGCGTACCCAAGGCTCGCCAGCCTTTTTATGTAACTTTTTGCAATGCGGTCTTTCTTCCGCTCGTCGAGATAACGTGGACCAAGTTCTTTGTAAGGTACTTTATGTTTCAATATCTGGTAACACATGATGAGTATCTTGTGGCCGACGGCCACGAGGGTTTTCTTTTTTCCCCTTCTCCCCACAAGGCTGTGATATTTCGACCAGAGGTACGTGCCTTTCATCTTCGAGGCGATCCATCCGAATTCGGTTAATATGGTCTTGAGATACTTGTTCCCGTAGGTGGTGGCCCCCGGTTTCTTCTTCCCCGCGCTCTCGTTGTTGCCGGGGCTCATGCCCGACCAGGAGGAGAGGTGCATCTCCGTAGGGAAGAGATCCATGTTCACCCCCACCTCGGCGATGATGACGGAGGCGCTGTCTTTCACGGGCGGTATGGTTTTGAGAAGTTCGTACTCTTCTTTGAAGTGGAGTTTGATCTTTTCCTGTATCTTTTGCTCTACCGTAGAAAGGAGTTCTTCCATGGTTGAGATATGGCTTAACGATGCCTGTATCATGAACCTGTGGTGATCTTCCATGTTCCCCACGAGCGCCTCTTTCAGCTCCGCTTTCCTGTTTCTCAATCTCCCCTTGCTGAGCTCCGCCATTTCTTCCGCCCGGAGATCGCCTTTCATGAGTTCCTGAATGATTCTTTTCCCACTTGCGCCGAAAGTGTCGGAGGCAATGGAGGAGAGCTTGATGTTTGCATCCTCAAGAATTTTCTCCACTCTTTGCTTCTCAGAGGTAATCGTCTGGATCAGCTTCCTCTTGTACCTGGTAAGATCTCTCAGTTCCCGAACTTCTTTAGGCGGGATGAAGCTTCCCCTCACAAGCCCGCTCCGCAGGAGCTTGCAGAGCCACTCGCTGTCCTTGACGTCGGTTTTCCTCCCCGGCACATTCTTGACGTGGCGGGCATTCACCAGTATCACCTCGAAAGCGTCTTCCAGGATGTTGAACACCGGCTTCCAGTAAACCCCGGTGCTTTCCATGGCGACGTGGGTTATCCGGTTGTCTTTGAGCCAACCCTTGAGACGGAGGAGATCGTTCGTCATCGTGGTGTAGGTCCTGATCTCCTTCTTTATCCCTGTTCCCATAATGCATGCCACCACGGTTTGTTTGTGCACGTCAATCCCGTATCCCCTGTCGACTATTATCTCCATAACATACCCCCTTTATTGGAATAGTTACCTTATGCGGATATGCTATCCCGAAGGGTGTCTTGAGGGCGAGCAATTTTCATCCTTATTTGTGCCGGCCTGCCGGCATGGGTGTTTCAGGAAGAAGCAGGTAAGCCACCCATCGGCAACTGTAACCACGACTTCACACCGACCGCCTCAGGCCGAGTATCCCGCTCCGGCACCGTTCGGGATTTGACCCCCGCTTGACGCCGCTTCCTTTTCCATTACTACGTGGCTGCCTGGAAGCAGGTTCAAAGTAATATCCCTTCGGGCTGTATTCTTTCAGGAGGAGGTAGTTCTTGCGCGTCAAGCTTCCCATGTTTCCGGTTATAGCTGCACTCTTCCTTTTACTCGCCTGTCCTGCAACCGGGGGGGCAACGTGTTCGGCGAACTTCTTCAACCCGATCACGGACATCTGCTGGGACTGTATATTCCCCGTCGCCATCGGGGGCATCACCATCTTCGGCTCGGACATCGACTCCCCCGGCGACGACATATCGAGCCCCATCTGCATCTGTGGAACCACGATAGGACTCAGCGCGTCGTTCTGGGAGCCCGCGAGGATCATCGAGACCGTGAAGGACCCCTGGTGCTTCAACCTCATCGGCGCAAACCTGGGAGGCAACGGGTTTCTCGCGGGCGACTCCCAGAAAACCACCAAGGCGTCCAAGAGCATGTTTGCCCAGGCCCACTACTACATGCTCAACGTATGGTCCCTCCTGGACCTCTTCCTCGATCTGCCGTGCCTCGAGAACACCGGCTTCGACGTCGGTTATATCACCGAGGTCGATCCGTTATGGAACGACGACCTCCTCGCCTTCCTCCTCAACCCGGAGGCCCTGCTCTTCGGCAACCCGGTGCTTCAGTTCTCCTGCATCGCGGACTCGGTTGCGGCGAACGCGGGCCTGCCCCTCGACGTCCTCTTCTGGTGCATGGGATCGTGGGGGTCCGCCTATCCCCTCACCGGTCACAAAGGCAACGACTCTATCGTCGAGGACAACGCCGCCCTGGCGGGCAGGCTGATCTATAAGCTGGTCCGGGAGTACACGCTCACCGACACCGCCACCAATGTTTGCGGTCCCACCATGTGGCCCATCTGGACGAAGAGCCACTACCGGCTCCAGATCATGAAGCCCGTGAGGGACTACACGTGCCAGCCCATCGGACGGAGCGGGCTTATCTGGGCGTCTATGAAGAACCCCCCTTATTCGGCAGGCGGCAACGCCTCAGACAATTTCGACTGGGTGCTTACGAGGAAGAAATTATGCTGCCTAGGGTATTCATTGTAGCGACGGTCCTTGTGTTTGCATCGCTCTGCGCCTTCGCGGGCGAGCTATCCACGGATGAGATCTCCGCCATTCGGGAAAAGACAAAGAAGGACGCTGCCGGCATGGTCCTTCCCTCTAACGATTACGAAGCCCTCGGGAGGCAGAAAGCGGAAAGTACCTATCGCATCTATCAGTCCGAGGAGTTCCAGAGAAAGATTGCCCTTGAAAGGGAACGCATTCAGAAGGAGGTCTTCGGTAAGGAGCCGTACTACGTGGACAGTAAGAAAGGGAGTGCCGCAGTAGGGCTCGGGACCAACGAGCGGATTTACGTCTTCCTCTCCTCGTCGATACCCAAAGAGACCCTTCGCCGCTACACGAGCGCGGCGGGTTCACTGGACGACCGCAACGTGAGGTTCGTGATGCGGGGGTTCATCGGTGGGGCCAGGTACCTGAAGCCGACCCTGCGCTTCGTCAGGGACCTTCTTCTGGAAGACCCGGGCTGCGATCCCTTGAAAAGCACGTGCCGTACCTACAACATCGCTGTGATCATTGACCCCATGCTCTTCGAACACTATCACATCACCAAGGTCCCCACCTTCGTCTATGCGACGGTGAGCGGCTTGAAGGACCCGGAGAAGAGCGAGGGGCTCGAAAGTAATATCAACGTACGCGCGTTTCACACGGTCTACGGGGACGTCAATTTCGAATACGCGCTTCAGGCCTTTGAAAAGGAGACCCATAGCGCGGGTGTGAGCTCACTGCTCGTGGGCTTAAGGAAGGGCTTCTATCAACATTAGGTCCTGCCGCGTGAGCGCGCGGCAGGACCGGGGAGGTATGTGTGGAAGGCACGGAAACGACAGCAATAGAAGGGAGGCGCGAGCCGCCCGCCAGGGCGCGGCCGGGGGTCTCGAAGACCTGTGCAGTCGTGACAGCCATTCTCGTGAGCTTATCGAGCTCCATCGGCTCGGTTGCCGCTTACGACCGTTGGTTCGCCCAGAAGGTCGTGGCCGTGAATATAAGCGAGTTTCTTCAGGAGCAGAGGGACCTGGTCCTCGCGAAGAAAATCACGATGGACGACTTCAAGGCCAACCTCGACCGGTACCTGGTGGCGCTGAAGAGCCAGCCGAAGAACAAGGTGCTCATACTGGAGGACGTCATTGCTTCGAAAAACCTTGAAAAAGTGTCTTACTGAGTTTGTCCGGGACCGGAAGAAGCTCTCCGTCTGCCTCGCGGCCATCTCCGCGCTCTTCTTTGGACTTCTCCTTCCCGGCAGAATCGCGGTTGCCACGAGCCCCTCTCTCGATCACCGCATATTCGTTATCACGAAGAGGTTCACTCCCGATGAGATCAGGAAGAACGACTACGTTGTCTTTACCGTCCGGTCACACTACATCAAGGACGGCAGACCCGTGAGGCTCCTCAAGAAGGTATCGTGCGTCACCGGAGAAAAGCTCGAAATGCGGTCCCGCGAGTATTACTGCAACGGCGAGTACCTGGGCACGGCGAAACAGTATTCCATGAGAGGAGAACCCGTCGATGCCTTCGCCTATTCGGGGACCGTTCCCGAGGGGAAGCTCTTCGTCGCGGGCCGTAGCGTAGACAGCTTCGATTCGAGGTACCTCGGCTTCATAGAAAGGAGAAACGTTGAAGGCATTGCCCGTCCTCTTCTGTAGCTTCCTTATGCTCGCAACGACAGCGTTCGCGACGGAAGCCGTAGTCCCGGAACCGGTCCCTTACTACAAGGACTACAAGAGGGGCTGGTTCTGGTACGAGCAGAAGGCGCCAGGCAAGCCCGAGGAAGAAGCCGCGAAGCCTCAGCCGGAACAGAAGCACCGCGTCCCCTCACTCAAGGACTACACGGTGGAGCAGCTCTGGAACATGTATCCCGACGACTTCCAGGCACTTCTCACGGACTTCCAGAAGAAGGCGGTCTGGAGGCCCACGACGGAGAACGTCGAGGAGTACTATTACGTCCAGGACATAGCGAGGAGGAAAGCCCTGGCCTTCACGAACGTAGCGGGGTACGTCATGCAAAAGGACCCGGAGCTTTCCGTGGATAGAGACTACCCCACCGTCATCCCCGGCCAGAACGCCCTGGTCAGGTCCCGCGAGGAGGAGGTGAAGGAGAGGATCCTTCGGGCCAGGGGGGACCACGGGCTCCTCTTATTCTACTCGCCCGCCTGCGAGTACTGCATGGAGCAGGAGAAGATCATGGGGTTCTTCGAAAGCAAGTACGACTGGGAGATCAAGCGGATCGATTTCACGCAGGAGAAGGGCCTCGCGGACATGTTCCGCGTCACTATCGTCCCAACCATCCTCCTCGTGCGGAAGGACAGCCCGGAGGCAATCCCCGTCTCCGCGGGGGTCATCTCCATGTCCGAGATGGAGGACAAGATCTACCGGGGGGTAAGGCTTCTCGCGGGAGAGATCACGCCCCAGGAGTACAGCATCTATGACTTCCAGAAGGGAGGGGCCTTCGACGTGACTGCACCAGCCCTGAAGACAAGAGGAGGAAGACAATGAAACGGGCAGCGCTTGCAGTGTTGTTCATGATCGCCATCGTCTTCGACGCCAGGGCGGGATTCATCGACGACTGGCTGTCGCAGAAGACGGAGAAGAGCCCCGGGTACTTCGAAGGCGAGAAGCGCGGGTACGTCACGGGCGGCTCCTTCTCGGCCCGGTGGGCGATGAACAACGACCATCTCTTTTCCGCGCAGGCCCCCAGGTTCAAGGTGGGGTGCGGGGGCATAGACCTTTTCATGGGGGGCTTTTCCTTTCTGAACGTAAATTACCTTGTTCAGAAGTTCCAGAAGATCCTCCAGGCCGCCCCCGCTCTGGCCTTCGACATGGCCCTGAGCACACTCTGCCAGCAGTGCTCGAACGCCATGAAGGCCCTGGAAGCACTCGCGAACGAGCTCAACCATTTACAGATGAACGACTGCCACGACGCGAAGGTGCTGGCGGCGAATATAGTGTCGCCCTTCACCGACAATCCGAAGATCCAGGCCGAGGCGCAGCAGAGCTTTTCCCTCACGACCGGGATACAGAACATGTACACCGATATCCAGAAGCAGGTCTCGTCGAACAACGGGCTGCCCTCGATATCCAACGACTCTTCGATGTACACGGGCTGTCCCCAGGAGATACTCAACATCTTCTTCAGCCAGGGGCAGAGCGTCTTCTCCGCCATCGCAAACGACCGGAACATACCCACGAGCCACGTGGAACTCGTAAGGGGCTTCCTCGGAGACCTCCAGTACAATCCCGTTACCGACCAGTCCGGCAACAGCAGCTTCCAGCTGACGGCGGTCAACCCCTGTCCCCAGAACGCCATCTTCGGGCTCGACAGCTTCCTCGACGGAAGCGCCTACGTGAGGCCCTTATCGGCCCCCGACGCCCAATGCGTCCAGGTCTCCGACACAAACGCCAACCTGACGCAGTGGGCCCAGAACCGCGTCTCCAGCGTCTACAACAACCTCCTCACCCAGGGAAGCCTCTCGAGCAACGATCAGGCCTTCATAAACACGGTCCCCCTCGTCTACAGCAACCTCCTTTACGCCGTCGCCACGAACCAGGGGCCCCAGGTGCAGCTCGAGCTCTCCGAGTTCGCGGCAAGGGCCTATGCCTTCTCCCTGGTAAAGGACCTATACTCCCAGGCGACCTATAACATCCACCTGGCCCAGGCTGCCGTCAAGAAACTGGGCAACAGCCCCAAGCCGGACTGTCAGATATCGTCCATTTCGTTAGACGTGAAGCGTCTCGACGAGCTCGACGGCCGCATCAGGCAGGCGGTCGGGATCATGCAGGAAGACTACGTGAAGCACCTGAGGGAGCACGAAGCCCTTTTCGCTGTGAGCCAGCGCTACGACGAGTTCATGCGGACATCGAAGGACAACCTCTCAAAGACGTACTCCAAAAGCTTCGTGAGCCGCGTGATGTCGAAGATGTAGGCATGAGAAGACTCCCTGTCATCCTCTTCCTTCCTCGCGGCAATCCTGACCTCAAGACCGGCCTTCGCCCTGGACATGGAGTACTACACCTACGGCGGCTTCCAGCAGATAGTCGGGGCCTTCACCAACATGGCGCTCATTTTCTCAGACAACGGGTTCAGGGCGGCTATCTTCGTCGCCATGGTGACAGGCATCCTCTTCGGGGGCATCGCCCTGGTCATGAGGGCGGCAGGAGGAAGGTTCTCGACTTTATCATGGGGAGTTCCCCTCATGGCGGGGTACCTGGTCTACGCCGCCATGATCGTTCCCCAGGGAACACTCTATATATACGACCCCGTGGCCAACAGGAACCAGGCGGTGGGGGGCGTACCCGACGGGATCGTCTTCATCGCGGGGGCGATGAACGCCTTCGAGCGGTTCGTCGTGGACACGATCTATACCACCTCGACCGACCCGATGGCGTACCAGAGCCAGGCCGGGGGGAGGGCGTTCAACCTCATGTACGACATGGCCCAGTCGGGGGGCATCCCGGTGGACGCCGACATCGGGGCGTCCCTGAAGCGGTACGTCAACGACTGTGTCCTCTTCGAGCTCCAGAGGCCGGGGACTGCCCTCACTGTCAACGGTCTGGCGGCGAGCACGGATTTTGCCACGCAGTTTGCCCTGGCGGCGAGCCCCTCCGTCTTCACCGTGGAGTACCCGGGGAACACAACCGCCTCGTGCCAGGCGGCGTGGAACGTTCTTGTCAACAACCTCACGGGCGCCACCATGTATGCCAACGCCACGAAGGACACCTGCGCGAACGCCGGCTACGACGCGACGAACGCCCAGGAACTGACGCAGTGCACGGATACCCTCGCCGGGGTGGTCAACACCCTCGCCGGGGGAACGTCCTACGCATTCAATGACGTCCTGAAGCAGATGCTCATCGGACAGACCATGAACGAGGTGCTCCTCGACAACAGCCCCAGCCTCGCCATGAGGGTCCTCGCGAACAGGAACACGGGCTCGTCCCTCATAGGGGCTGGCATGGCGGCGAACCAGTGGCTCCCCGTCTTCAAGGCGGTGATGACGGCGGTTGCGCTGACGCTCATTCCCTTCCTCGTGATCTTCCTCCCCACGCCCCTGGCGAAGAAGGCGCTCTATCTCATATGCGGGCTTTTCGTTTACATCACCGCCTGGGGCGCCATCGACGCCATCATCCATACCATGGCCATGCAATACGCGAGGAGCACCCTCTCCGGGATCATCACCCAGGGGCAGCTCGGCATGCTCAGCCTCAACTTCTTCTCGACGGGACCTGCCCAGGTACTCGCCGTCATGGGCGGCATGCGGTGGGGTGGGATGATGCTCGCCGCTGCCGTCTCGGCTTCCTTCGTAGGCGCGGGAGGCTCGGTAATGGGACATATGACGGCCTCCGTTGCGGGCGCCGCCCAGCACACGGGAAGCTCCGCGGGCATGACGGTGGGGACCCCCGAGGGGCTTACCAGGCAGCTCAACGCCACGGAGACGGCGCCGGTGACGATCGCGAACGCGGCCAAGTACAGGTACCAGGACAGGGTCAGCGCGGCCACGGCGCAGAAGTTCGGGGCGACGGAATCTGGCATGGAACTGGTCGACACATTCGGGGTCGGAGGCGCATCGGCCGTGTACCGCCAGATGAACACGGGCAAGGCCGTGCGGTTCGGCGCGGGAGGAGCAGCTGCGGAGAACATGGGCCTGCCTGCGGCGTATTCGGCGAACACCTTCGGGGCAGGCGCCCAGCTCAATGAGGCCTCGAACCTTCAGACCATGTTCGGGAACGATGCCCGGTCTCTCGCGAACACTCGGACGGCGCCGCAACAGGCCTTCAACGATACGGCGGCGGCACGGGGAATGAAGCCGGAGGACCTTGCCCTGACGCTCGCTACGAAGGACGTCGTGGCGAACGCCGACACGATCATGAAATACGCCCAGGCCAGGGGCGGCATAAGTCCTCACCAAGCAGCCGGGGAACTCGGTGAGATAATAGCCAGCCAGAATTACGTCCGTGCGGAGTCTTATGATAAGGCGAGAGGGGTCACCGGCGAAGAGGGGCAGATCAGGACGAGAACCAACGAGAACCTCGACGAGGCGGCCAAGTTCGCGGTGCTCTCCAAGTTCGCCCAAAACCTGGGGATCGCCAAGGAAGACAACGACTTCAAGGCCATGTACGACTACCACAAGATGCACCACGGGGAGGACTCTCTCACGCTGAGCAATCCCGGAGCGGTGAGCGTGCTGAATCAGCACATGAAGGATATGGGGTATTCCACCCATTTCAAGGCAGGCGACAGGATCAGGATGAATTTCGACGACCAGGGCAACCTGGTGTCCGCCTTCGCCGTCAGGGGCGCGAGCAGAGAGAGCAGTGACATTACCTCCGAGATAAAGGGATACGAATCTAATTATCTGAACGTAAGCCGGCAGACGACAGGCTTCAGGGGTGAGCACGGGTTCATGGATACTTCATACAACTACAAAAGGACGATAGGCACGGATTTGGTAGAGATGGGCAGGGACGCGGAAGGGAAGCCTATTTACGGGCCGGGCTTCAGGGAGGCCTATTTCGACAGGAAGTCGGGAGAGCTTGCGGCGGAGACCTGGACGAACAAAAGGACGGGGCAATTCACGGGGGTTGAGTATATAGACACCGGGAGAAAGAACCCAGAGACCGGCAAGCCGATCAAGGCGCCTCAGTGGGTCACGGGCACAATGGAGCTCGACAAGGGCGGGTCGTATGTCGTGAAGGACTTTCGGTCCTTGAGCAACCAAGAAGTGGTGAGGGGCGACGGAAAGTTCGTCTCGGAAATGAAGGTCGATGCGGGCAGTGGCCTTAGGCTCTATGAGGTCGGAAGAGGCGGACAGGACATGGCGCGGGTGAACAAGCTCGTGCTGGACGAACAGTCGGAAGCGAGATTCACCGTAGGAGGTGGTTTCTTGCCGGATGATAAGTCCCAGGTGAAAGGCTGGCAGGAGGGTGTTCTCTGGGGAACAGCGGCATTTGAGAAGGGTACGGACTGGTTTCTGAAAGGTAAGGGAATGTTCCCAGGTGCCGGTCAAAAGCCCGCTGCGGGCGGCGAGCCGTCGGGTGCCAGCCCAGGCTCTAGCCAAGCGAGGGAATTTGAGGAATACTTCAACCGGATGAATGAGGTTCGTAGAACCAAGGCCGCACATAGCGCGGGGAACTATGGCGTATCCGTTCCGTCGCCGATGCAAACAAAGACAACATTGACGCCTAAATCCGTAGAAATCAAGTATCCGAACTGAAGAATGGAGAGGAGGATTGGATGGAGGTGGTTTGTAATTGTCTGAGGGTGCGGGGAGGCATCATAGCTCTCGTGAGAGCCGTGGAACCGGAGAAGGCAAAAGGTTTCTCGGTGGACCACGTCTCAATCTCAGTCAAAAGCTACGGATTGGATATTCTTCTCGACGACGCTGTGATCATTCCCATACCCGAGTTCATGCTTGGTTTTTTCTTAGAGAACAGTACCATATGGTTTTATCGCGCAGACGACACGGAGTACCTCTGGGAGCCGCTTCTGACGATCGAGATCCCGAAAGAGGAAATCATAGAAGCCAGGGGAGCTTATAAGTTCATTCAGTCAGGTTCAGGACAAGGCAAGACAGTAAAGTAAGAAAGCCGAGAAGAGAGAAACTATTGATCGGTGTCCCGACGCCAGATATTGCTCTTCAGATGGTGAAGGCCAGGATTGAGCATAGCATTGCCAAGCACGTCGCCGGAATTCAAGCCGGAAGCTCTCGCCGAATATGCTTATTAAAATGATGATCTCGCCAAGCATGGCCAGAGAGAGCGACACAATGACTGCTCCCATGTCTACCGAAAGGATCGTTTCTACGTTATGATATACAAGAAAGAACACAAGGCCAAGCAGAGCGATAGTTGCGAGAAACATCACCGAAACTACCTTCGGCAGTAATTTGTATCCCGTCTTCCTGTCAAACCACATCCAGAGGCGATTCCTTCTCTTGTCCATGTCCAGGCCGTAGCGGTCCGCGTGGAAGATTTCGTCCGCTTTGCGCTTGTACTTGTCGCTAAGGCGGTCGAGCTTCTCGTCGAAGTCAGCGTTCAGTTTTTGGAACTCGTATTCGTTCGCCGGGTTCTTCATCATAGACCAGCCATATTGTCGCTCTCATCAGTTTCCATGTCAACATTTTCGCGGAACCGCGGCCGAGAACCTCTTTACCCCTATCCGGCCGAATCCCCCTCGGCACATGACCCTTCGTCTCCCCTCATCCCGCCCGCCGATTCACTCACGTTTGTTGATGACAAAGGACTTTGTTACTGCTATATTACTTATCAAGTAAGAGTAATACCTCGGAGGTGAACAATGAGGGTGACGTCGAAAGGACAGGTAACGATTCCGCTTGAAATCAGGGATAAGCTTGGGCTTAAGGCAAGCTCGGAAGTGGAATTCGAGCTCCTGCCGGAAGGAAAGGTGTGCCTCACGAAAGTGGACAAACCTGATCGGCGCCGCACCCTCGTGAGGAAGATGAGAGGCAGGGCCACCACGAGATTGAGTACCGACGAGATCATGAGGCTGACGAGGGGATAATTGGAGGCCCTCGTCGACAGCAACGTTATTCTCGATATTCTGACGGAGGATAAGCTCTGGGCATCGTGGTCCGCCAGAGCGATCGAGGACTGGAACGGAGTCTTGGTTATCAATCCCGTCATCTATGCCGAGGTATCGATAGGCTTCAAAAGAATCGAAGACTTGGACGAGGCGTTGAGCCGGGAATTGTTTCGCCGCGACCCTCTGCCGTGGGATGCCGCCTTCCTGGCAGGCAAGTGTTTTCTGAAATACCGCCAAGCGGGAGGAAAGAAAAGCTCCCCCCTCCCCGACTTTTTCATAGGGGCCCACGCGGCAGTGGCAGGAATGTTCTTGATTACGAGGGACGCGTCAAGGTATCAGACTTATTTCCCTCGAGTCAGGCTGGTATCTCCCACCTCAACAACGGCTCGTTGACCTTTCCTCCGACTGGCAGGTCCAAGTGATGTCGATGTCTGGAGGTGCCGCCGTGCGTTTTAGAAAAAGGCGCCCTTGCAGCGATTACCCGACCAATCGTGAAAGCGAAAATGGTCGAGACCTTGGGTGTAATCTTGAGGTCGTGGCGAGAGAGCGGGGGCAAGGTGAACTTCCTGTTATGCTCAGTTGCCGCTTTTAAAGAAATATTCGTCATCACTGCTGTCCCAACGTTTAGTCAAATAAACTCAACTGGTTAGCCGTATCCCCCTCGCATACTTCGTATTCCACACGAGAGAATACCTGTAAAATGGGCGTTTTCTCGAATAAAGTCACGCTCAGAACCTGTAGAATTGTGTAGAGGCTCTGCTCCAGCTTCAAGAGCTTCTTCACGATGGCCACAAGGACGTACACAGAAACAGCGATCCATACCTGGGTCTTCACCGCGTTCTCGGTGGTACCGTAGAATGCCTTTATCCGAAGATGCTGCTTTATCCATTTGAAAAAGAGCTCTACGTGCCATCGACAGCGATACAGGTCGGCAATGGTCTTGGCAGGCAGGATAAGGTTGTTGGTAAGGAATACCAGAGGCGTGTTGTTCTCCGTGTCGTAATATCTGATTCTCCGGAGCTTTGAGGGGTAATCCTTTTTTGCATAGAATTTCTCCGGCGCCACTATTTGGTCGCATTGAACCCCTGTTGATTTGTCTGCGTTCCGGGAATATATGCGCTTGAATCGGAAGTTGCGCCTTGCCCGTGTGACAAAGAACGCCCCCGATTCGTGGATTCTGTGAAGACGGGCAAAGTCGAGATACCCCCGGTCCATGAGATAGAATGCGCCGGCTTCTATGCTGATCTGGTCGAGGATGTTCACCTCGTGAACTCTTCCGTGAGTAATGACGATTACTGTGGGAATACTCCCCCGGAGATCCAGAAGCGTGTGGAGTTTCACCGCCCCTTTGTGTTTTCTGAAATCCGCCCAGGGGAAGAGAGACAGACAGAGATCGATTGTGGTGGAATCCAGAGCATAGACGGTGTGTCCGAGGTCTATCCCAAAGGAGTCGTGGACATAGAGCTTCCGCGCCCTTGCGATGAGCACTTGCGCTAAATCCTCGTAGATACGCCAATCCCTGACTTGGTTGGCGTTGGCCAGCGTATTCCGGGATACCTTCCCTCGTATCCCCATGTGGTAAAGCTTCGGTTCGGCTGCACGGAGACAAGCCTCGATGTCGCGCAGGCTTTCTCTGTAGGTGAGTTGGGCAAAAGACATCGAAAGATACTGGTCCCGGCAGGAGAAAGTCTTGACCTTGTAGTCGCCGCGATAACGCTCTACGCATTGATGGAATTCGTATGTGGGCAGAAAATCCATAAGCTGGGCAAAGACGGTCTTTCCCGAGTTCATGCGTCATCTCCTTCCGGTGTGATCCAGAAGTATGGCGCCGAGAGGTTTTCGAATTCAAATCGAAAACTGCTATGTTGAGTCCAAAACCCTTGTCGCTGTTCACTTTATGCTATCTCCCAAAATCAACGCTGGGACACCAGTGATTCGTCATTACTATCGATAATGTTGTTTTTTGTTCTTTCCCTCCAATGAACCGTAGTTTTTTAGCCTGCGATATAGCGACGTTAGTCCGATATTCAGTTTCTCCGCCGCCAGTTTTTTGTCTCCCTTTGTTTTTTCGAGTGCATAGAGGATATGGAAGCGTTCCACCTCTCGTTCCACCTCTACAAGCGGGCGGATCTCGTTTTGTCCGTGAGAACGGGATACGACTTTCCGCAAAGTGCTGGGGAGGTCCTCCACCTGGACCACATTGCCCGAGGAGAAGGCCACCGCTCGTTCGATCACGTTTTGAAGCTCTCTGACATTACCGGGCCATTGGTAATGGAGAAGCAGATCGAGGGCATCAGGGGCAAAGCCGGATACGGAGCGTTTGATTCTCCTGGCGGTCTTATCTACGAAGAACCGTGCGAGGGGTAAAATATCCCCCTTCCGTTCCCGAAGAGGCGGTACTTCGAGTTCCAAAACACATAGGCGGTAATACAGGTCACGCCGGAATCGACCTCCCTTCACTTCTTCTTCAAGATTACGGTTCGTGGCGCCAATTACCTTCACGTCAACCGGACGGGACGTGTTTTCCCCGACCCGTCGTACCTCCTTCTCCTGGAGTACGCGGAGGAGTTTTGCCTGCATCCCTAACGGCATATCTCCTATTTCATCAAGAAATATAGTACCTCTGCTTGCAGCTTCGAATAGACCCGCCCTGTCGTTATGGGCCCCTGTAAAGGCCCCCTTCACGTGGCCAAAAAACTCGCTCTCCAAGAGCGTCTCGGTAACGGCGGTGCAATTGACGGCAACGAAGGGCCGTCCTGCACGTGAGGATTCATCGTGGATGAACCGGGCGACCATCTCTTTTCCCACCCCACTTTCTCCCGTAATGATGACCGAGAAGTCAACCTTCGCTGCCCGCTCTGCAAGGTCCAGTACCTGCTCCATGGCTTTACTCCGCGCGATTATGCCCGAAGGGTGGATATCGGTGCCGACGAATTTCTTAAGTTGCCCCAGACGTCTCTCGGCTCGGCGCAGTTTGGTGGTCACATCCTTGAGCACCCCCTTCACCGTTTCCTCCTGGAAGAAAAACAACTGATCGTCGATAGCCCCCCCCCAGTCTTCCCTGGCACGGCTTTCGATGAAGCAGAAGGCGTCGCCCTTCCCCACACATTTATGCTCAATGCAATAGGTTTCTCGACCACTAATCCGGCTGCTGTAGCCACTCACGTAGCCGGTAAGAGTCCAGCATACCGGTTCATCCGCCACTCCAAATTGGAGGATATGCTGCTCTGCCTCGTAGGAGTCGTCCCAGATGTTTGTCAGGTGATAGATCGGATCACCGACATCCGTAGACTCAAATTCCCTGACATTAACCACCCCCTGTAGCATATGAAATGCCGGCCCGCATGCGGGGTCTTTCGCCAGATCAGGATAATTGGTGGCCAGGTTGTCGGCAGTGAGCCAGCCGTGTGCATACCCGAAACGCGTGAGGATACTCCTTGCTGCAGACAGGCCGAGGCCGTTTATCAGTTCTTTCCGCAATAAACCCATGGCCAGAGCGTCGAACAGAAGCGCCCGCTGGCCCATAAGTTGTATGATCCCCCCTTTGGGGTGGAAAGATAGCAAGTTGCCAAGATCAAGGTCATCCGCCCTCATATGCCCCCCTTCTGAGCCAACAAGTCTATACTGAAGTTTTAGCACAGCGTTTTCAAGATTGATATTAATTTTTTCACATTTGCAAAAAATGTGTACGACAACCATGTGACTCAAGGCTGCAATGATAGGATGTTCCGCGTACTCGAACGATGGCATAGCCGTTGCACTATAAGAATGCAACACCCGCAACCTTTTCACTTCACCAGCTTGCAACGGTCCTCCGCCCCAAGTTGGAGGGTTGGTGGGCTCACAATATAGTTGGGAAGCGGGATCGGACGTTAGCAAGCAGGGAAAGTGTGACAGGCGGTATTGAGCCATAGTTTTACCGGCGTCAATTTTAAAGGAGGCCAAGAATGTCAGGCAATGAAATGTTAGAAAAGATTGTTGGCAACGGTAATGTGCTGGATAGCCCGGACATTCTCGAGGAGTACTCCTCTGATTTAAGTTTTGTTTCCCGGACGAGGCCACGGTGCATAGTGAGACCCGGCACGTCAGGCGAGGTCCAGGATGTCGTGAAATGGGCCAACAAAACCATGACGCCTCTCGTGCCGGTAAGCTCGGGCCCCCGCACCTTCGAGGTGACACGGTTCCCGCTATGGGTGGATCGGTCATAGTCGATTTCAGCAGGATGAAGAAGATCATCCGCATTGACCCCAGAAACCGGGTAGCCATGGTGGAGCCCGGGGTGACCTTCGCCGAGCTTCAACCAGAGCTAGAAAAGGCCGGCCTATCCGCCTACACGTCGTTGTGTCCCAGAAGATCCAAGTCGGTCGCGGTAAGCATGCTGGAAAGGGAACCGATCACCATGCCGACCCACCACTGGGATTCTCTTGACCCCTTCCTCTGTGCAGAAATCATCTTCGGTACGGGCGATAAATTAAGAAGCGGCGAGGCTGCAGGACCGGACTCGATAGAAGATCAATGGAAGATCGGGAAGGCCCAGATGGTCCCCTTTGGCCTTGGTCAGTTTGATGAGAGCAGACTCATATCGGGTGCCCAAGGCACCATCGGGATCATCACGTGGGCAACCGTGAAGATCCGGCCTTTGTCCAAGCTGACGCGAACATTCTTGATTTCGTCCGACAGCATCGAGCCCCTCCTTGACCTCAGCTATCGTCTGATTCGGGTGAGACTCGGTGAAACGTGCTTCATCGTCAACGATCTGAACCTCGCTTCGCTGCTTGCGCAGAGCACCGCGGAGATTAGGGACTTAAGGGCTGCCCTTCCCAGGTGGGTCCTTGTCGTTACCTTTGAGGGGTATGGCGCATTGCCGGAGGAGAAGGTGGAGTACCAGGAGGCCGATTTCCGGGACATGCTCAAACAGGCCGGCAATCTCAAACCCATACACACCATCGGGGCTTTCAGTAACGACGATGTGGCAGACCTCCTCACCAAGCCCTCTGATGAACCCTACTGGAAACTCCGCTACAAGGGAGGCTTTTCCGATATCTTCTTCCTCACCACCCTCGATAAGACCCCTGCCTTTATCGGGGCAATGCCTGCGCTGGCACAATCTCGCCGCTTCCCCTCAGAAGACATAGGCGTCTATATCCAGCCCATAGTCCAGGGCACAAGCTGCCACCTGGAATTTGACCTACTCTATGACCCGACCGATAGTACCCAGACGGAGCGGGCACGATCACTGGTTACCGAAGGGGCCTATGACCTGGCCAACATGGGGGCTTTCTTCTCCCGACCATACGGACCCTGGGCAAAGGTCGCCTATAGCCGCGCTGCAGAGACCAACATCCTGCAGAGAAAGGTGAAGAAGATTTTCGACCCGAACAACGTATTAAACCCCGGAAGATTATGCTTCTGACAAAGGAGGGAACACGATGGCTGTAGAAGAATACGAACACGATTCCTTAAGGTGCATAAGGTGCTCATACTGTAAATGGATCCCCTGGGAGAATATGCGGCATCCCGATTTCATGCAGGGATGCCCATCTGCGTCGAGGTACAACTTTCATTCCTATGCCGCAGGTGGGAAGTTCAACCTTGCCCTGTCCCTCATGAAGGGGCGAATAGACTACACAGACGGTTTTTTGGACGCAGTCTTCAAGTGCCAGATGGATGGCAGTTGTGATGTCTCGTGCAAGGCTATCCAGGAAATAGAGCCCCTCCAGAACATGCAAGAACTGAGGATTAGGTGTGTTCAGGATGGCCAGGGTGACCCTGCCCACATGCTTGCCATAGAGGGCTTGAAAAAAGAAGACAACATGATGCAGGCCAAAAAGGCAGACCGCGGGAAATGGGCCGAAGGTATACCCGTGAAGAACCTTACCAAGGAGAAGGCCAAGGTCGTCTACCATGCCGGTTGCAGATACTCTTTTGACGAAGAGTTGTGGCCCACGGCCAGGGCTGGTCTTGCCCTGCTCATGAAGGCAGGCGTAGATGTCGGTATTATGGGACGTGACGAAGCCTGTTGTGGCGGACGCGCATACGAGATGGGGTACCTTGGCGAACTGACCAAGTTTGCAGAGCATAACAGGGAGGTTTTCAAGGCAGCAGGCGTCACGACACTTGTTACCCCCTGTTCTGACGGGTATCAGACCTTCAAGGTGCTCTATGACAAGATAGGTCAGAAGCTCGATATTGAGGTACTCCATATTACTGAGTACATTCACCGCCTGATCAAGGAAGGAACCATCCAGCTGACCAAAAAGGTCCCCTTGACCGTCACCTACCATGACCCCTGCCATCTCGGCCGTCTTGCGGAACCCTGGGTACACTGGAAGGGGAAAGAGGTGAAGGTCCTCGGTCAGATGATCGTTCACGAACCTCCGAAAAAATACCGGCGTGGCGCCAACGGGGTCTATGACATCCCCAGAGAGATCTTAAAGAGCATCCCGGGTTTAAGGCTCGTCGAGATGTACCGGACACGAGAATCTGCCTGGTGCTGTGGTGCCGGCGGTGGAGTAAAGGAGGCCTATCCCGACTTCGCCATCTGGACCGGTGCGGAGAGACTGAAAGAGGCAAAAACAGTAGGTGCGAAGGCGATCGTGAGCGCCTGCCCGTGGTGTACAAGGAATTTTATCGACACCGTGAAAGAAACCGGGCAAAAGATGGAGGTCTACGACATTATCGAACTTGTGCAGCAGGCAATGAAACGGCCAAGAAAAAATAAGTGAGGAGGGAAACATGGATCTGACAAAGGACGCTTACAGGGCATTAGAGGATGTAGTAGGCCCGGAAAATATATCGCAAGACCTGGCAGTCAGGGATACCTACAACCAGGTATGGGGAAATAAGCTGGTCTTTGGTGAGAAATGGTCAACACGGCCGGCTGCAGTGCTCATGCCGGGGAGTACCGAGGAGGTTCAGGCTATCGTGCGAGCCTGTAACAGGTACAAGATCCCCTTCAAACCCTTCTCCTCAGGATTTGAGATTATGTCTACGGCACTGGCAAGCGAGAACGCCATCATCCTTGACCTCAAAAGGATGGACAGAATCCTGGACATCGATGTGAAAAACATGCATGCGGTGGTGGAGCCCTATGTCTCGGTCTACAGACTCGAGATAGAGCTTGCAAAATACGGCCTCTACATAGGCACGATCTCAGCCGGTCCGGAGGCGGGTGTGATCGCAAGTCACTGCTGCCATTTTGGATCGGGAACGACCCAGGTATACACGGGGGGTCTAGGCCGCAATGTTCTTGGCTGCGAATGGGTCCTCCCTACAGGGGAGATACTGCGAATGGGATCGGCCGAGACGGGTAACGAATGGTATTCTGCTGACGGGCCAGGGTTCAGTTTGAGAGGGGTTCTGAGAGGTCATTCAGGAGCAAACGGCGGCCATGGCGTCATCACAAAATGCAGTGCCAAGCTGTATCACTGGTATGGCCCTCCAGAATGGGAAATGAAAGGGCCGATGCCGGCCCTGAAGCGGCTTGATAAGGTGCCTGAGGGTTTCAAGGCGTTTGCACCCACCTTTGCTACCAGGGACGATGCCTACGACGCATTGCGCGAAGTTGGACAGGCAGGGATAGGATTCTGTGTCTGGATGCTGATCGGGGGGGAGATGCGTGAGGGTAATGACGAGTTCTGGGAAATGTTTCAGAAGATGGATCCGGCGGAAATGCAGCGTCTTGCCCACTCTCTACCTAGTGCTAATTGGCGCAAACACCACGAGAGAGATGGAATATAGAGAGAGGTGTCTGCACAAAATAGTTGAGAAATTGCATGGCCAGTTCTTACCTCCGTTGAATGACCCTCAGTATCTCGCTCTCAGGTCCGCTATCATGATCTGGAGCATCGGTACTGTCAGAGAGACTTTCCGGCCCTGTAGCGAGTTTTTTATAACACCGTGTACCGATGCCACCGAAGATATGATTAAACACCAGAACACGGCAGCGGTGGAGGGATTGATGCCGTATGTACAAAAGGGGGCAATTATGCAGCCCGGGCCCTCCCCATTCCATCTCCCCTATGAGAATTACTCTGTTGGTTCACACATAGAGACCGTCGTCCTGTTCGACCCTTACGATGATAACTCTCTCCAGGGCGTGAGAGAATGGACAGCCGAGACGTTTGACCCTAAGGGAAAATTCAGCAAATTTGGAGTTCCCTGTCTTGGCGGGGGGCTCCAAATTGAGCCTGAGAGCCATGTCGTTCAAAACTGGGGTCCTGTGTATGACAACTACGATGTCTGGCTGACGAAAATAAAGGACACATTAGACCCGAACAATTTAGGTGACTGGTCGGCCTATGTGCCGCCGGTATTTCCTTGACCGGGACGTGCCCCCGCAAGCCCCGCCTACGAGGCGGACGTGTGGGGGCACAATAGCAATAAGGAGTGCGAGGTTTGTGACAAAGGGAAAAGAACGGATACTCGTAGTCGTACAACAAAGGGGAGATGGACAGAGCGACCCGGTCACTTTCGAGTTATTAAAAGCAGCGACAGACCTTTCGTTGCAGAGGGGCGAGAGAGTGTGTGCCTGTGTCCTCGGTTCCGGGGTAGGCCCGCTTGCCGACGTAGTCAGCTACTATGCCGGCGAGGTCTATGTAATCGACGATCCACTTCTTTCCGTTTTTCAAGCCGATCTCTATGCATCTGCCCTTGAAGCCCTGTGTCGTGACCTTGCTCCCCGAACGGTGATTATGGGACACACCTATGAGAACCGGGAGGTGGCTCCGAAACTGGCATGCGCCATGGGGAATGATCTTATCACGGATTGTGTGAAGATAGAGAGTGACAAGGAAACCGGGTCTCTCCTCTGTACGAAACCCGTTTACGGCGGAAATGCATACGCCGTTTTCCAGCTCAACGTAGAGCCACATATGGTGACCGTGAGACCCAAATCCATGGAGGCCCTGGAAAGAGGGGGCATGAAGGGTGAAATCATGCCGTTTCACTGCAAGCTTGATCCTGCCCTCGCGCTCACGGAATCACTTGCCCTTGTCCCGGAAAAAGATGCCGTGAGCCTTACGATGGCCCAGGCAATAGTTGCCGGTGGCAGGGGTGTTAAGACGGCTGAGGGTATTCAACAACTGCAAGGGCTTGTGGGAGCCTTGAAGAAGTATTTCAGCAAGGTTGAATTGGGAGCGAGCCGACCGTTGGTGGATGAGGGATTGCTGCCCCACTCACGCCAGGTGGGCCAAACAGGAGAGATTGTAAGCCCCCAACTCTACATCGCGGTTGCCATATCGGGCGCTGCCCAACATATGGCGGGGATAGTAGGTTCGAAAAAGATCTTAGCAATCAATAAGGATCCGGAAGCATCTATCTTTGAAGCCTCAGACTATGGGATCGTTGGGCGGTATGAAGATATTGTCCCTGCCCTCATCAAGCAACTGGAGGCATTGCCATAAATCCACCGACTATCATTGTCTGCATAAAAGATGTCCCTGACCCCGAAGGGCCTCGCTCTTCCTACGAGATACACAGCGACATCAAGAAAGTGGTTCCTATCGGGATTCCACCGGTCATCAATCCCTATGACGAAAACGCCATCGAGTCCGCAGTGCAACTCAAGGATCGCTGGGGAGGAAAGGTAATTGCCCTCACCATGCCTGAGAAGGCCGTTACCCCTATTCTGAAAAAGGTCCTCAGCGTGGGAGCCGATGAACTGATCATACTTGAAGATCCGGCATTCAAAGATCTTACCAGCTATGCAACTGCCCAGGTCCTCTCTGCGGCAATACGAAAGATCGAATCCTTCCATCTTATTGTTACGGGAAGGCAGGCGGCGGATTGGGATTCGGGACAGGTCGGCCTTCTCATCGCGGGCATACTGAAGATCCCCGGCATCAACCTCGTCCAGAAGGTGGAGATGGAGGATGGCAAGATCACCGTGGAGAAACTGAGACGCAACGGGCACGAAGTGGTAGCAGCGTCACTCCCTGCACTGGTCACGGTGAGCAGTGAGGTAGGAGATCTCAGGCTGGCGACCCTCAAGGCCATCCAGGATGCCAGAAAGAAGCCGGTGACCGTTTGGAGAGCCGCAGATCTTAATATAGATCCGGTCCTCTTGCGCACAAAAGCAATCTGGACACTCACGTCCCCTCCCTCACAGGCAAGGAGTTGCCTCTTCATGGATGGAAAATCAGCCGAAGAAAAGGCTGAGAATCTCGTTATCAGGCTGCGGCAGGACAGGGTGATATGAAGTATTGTCAAAAGTTTTATGAAAAGCAGTGAATGAGATATAATAGCAGGAACATAGAACATGATTCAGAAGAAGGACAAGCAGATTGATCCTGGCATGGCGTGCAACGTGAGCTTCAGTCTGGTTTCTATGGGCGTCAACGAGATAGAGCGGTAGTAGATTTGCTGTTCTTTGGCAATCTAAGCGAATGAGAGCTCTTTGACAGAAGGCAACTAAATAATAGAAAAGGGGGAATCTTATGAGCTATTTTCGCAAGATAATGATTCTGATGGTCCTTATGTGGGGAGTTGTCGGTCTGGAGCGGATGGTGATGGGCTTTGTACTTCCCGGAGTTCAAAAGGAGTTCGGGCTGAACTACGCCCAGTCGGGCACTATCATTGCCATTTTTGGGCTTGCATGGGCCATAGGTACCTGGGCCATGGGCAGTCTTTCCGATCACATTGGAAGGCGGTCAGTGATAGTTGTGCTCTTAATCATTGGCGGCGTTTGCAGCTGGATCACGGGTATTGCCGGGACTTTCATCTTCTTACTGGCTATTCGAGCTATCATGGGATTTGCCGAGGGGGGAATCTACGGTCCTGCTGCGGCTACCGTTACCGAAGAGTCGCCTCCGGAAAGTCGTGCCCGGAATGCGGGCTTGCTGGCCGGTTTCTTTGTGCTTTTTGGAGGCGCCATCGGGCCAATACTAGCCACCCAGATGATGGTGCATTATGGGTGGAGATTTGTCTTCTACGTGTATGCCGTCCCGGCCATTGTATTGGGCATCTTGATATGGTGGGTGATGAAAGAGCCTGCCTCAACGAAAGCAATAATTAGTGCACGCCGTCAGGGCCTACCAAAGCAAAAGAGACTTGATGCAGAGGGAAAGGAAGTCGGCTATTGGAACGTGTTCAAGTCCCGCAACGTAATACTCATGATGATAACGTGGATTTTCAATATGGGCTGGCTTTATATAATAACATCATTCGGTGTGCTTTATCTGGAAAAGGTACATCAAGTGCCTATGACCTCCATTGGATTGATCATGGCAGGTTTTGGTGTTGGGGTTTTTATTGGTGCCCCTCTTATGGGGGCAATCTCTGACCGTATCGGCCGCAGATGGGTTCTCGTACTGTGCCAAGTGCTTGGAGGCATCGCGGGCCTCATTTTTGCTGCTTTTAGTCCTGGCAGTAGTATATATATCCTCGCAGCCTTCGTTTTTGCGGCAGGTTTCTTCTCCAGTGGATCATCTCCCATCCTAGTGGCCGTTGCGGCTGAAACAGTCGGGTTTGCGCTCGCTGCGACGGCAATAGGTGGAGCCATCGGCGTAGGAGAACTCATCGGTGGGGGCATTCTGCCAATAGTAGGGGGCAGCATTGCTGACCTTGTCGGATTGGGTGCCGCTATCTATCTGGGTGCCGCTCTTCTAATAGTTAGCGGTTTGTGTGGCCTGTTTGTTCGCGAGACTGCTCCCAGATTAGTTTCAAAAACCCAACCAGCTTAGTCTCAACAGGCATGTAGGGTCGCAGCTACCGGCCAACAGGAGGTTCCGAGAAGAGAGCGCCAGCATGGCTTAGCCCGGTGATTGCGTTGCTTTAGAATTTAATCCATAAGGAAGAGATGAAGAAGATAGTGCGAGTTGATCTGACCAGCGAATCATAGCCATTAAGGCAGGATGCGGCGGAAAAGGCCGCCCTTACAACAATTGGGGCCGGGAGGAGAAGCTATTGTTATTAGAGCGGACGTAGCCAGCGACGTTCACCTGGTCCGCCGGTAAATCCGGGCTAAGGAGTCTGGGGCAAAACAACAAAACAATAAGGAGGACATATGAAGGACGAGAGGAGGATCAAAGGGAAAGATCAAACGGCCCACATGACAGAGGGGCAGAGTATTTACTCAGGCGATTCCCTGAATTTCACCGTCAAGGATTATACCCCTTCCCCTCAGCAGGTCCCCTATGGCGCGCCCGTCGAGGGTGTTCTTTTTGACGGCTATCCTCAATTGGTAAAGCACGCGGGGTCAAAGCCCTCCTATCAGGTGCGTATAGAGAAGGACGTCATGGTTCCCATGCGGGACGGGATCCGCCTTGCCGCGGACGTGTACCGCCCCGACGTGAAGAGAGGGAAGTTCCCTGCGCTGCTTGCCTTCGGAATGTGGGGCAAGGATGCCCAGGAGGCGATAGGCTGGCTGGCGGATAAGCCCCAGAAGTATTATCACAGCCCTTTCTGGGATGGAAACATGGAAGCCATGAATTACAATTTTACGGTCCCGAGGGGCTACGCTCACGTGATACCCGATCCGAGAGGCATCGGCAATTCTGAAGGTTTCGGCACCATGGGTATCTGGGACGTCTATGACATGGTCGAGTGGATCGCAGCGCAGCCATGGTGCAGCGGCAAAGTAGGCATGATGGGACCGTCGTCCTATTCGGTCTATCAAATCCACGCGGGTTTGATGAAACCTCCGCACCTCGTGGCCCTTCGTCCCGATGAGAACCCTGCCGGCTCGGGGGACTATTTTAAGGGTGTCTACGACCTCCTCGTCTATCACATATTCATGGGCAGACACGGGAACGACGCCGCCTTTCCCGCGCCAAACTATGATTTCACGCCGATGCCGCCCATGTACCTGAGCCGCCCCGACATAAAGGAGCGTCTCGAAGAAGCGCTGAGCTACCCAGACATCAAATACAACAGCAAATGGTACTCGTATCTGAGATATCCGAGGAAATTCCCGCTTTTCTTCGACAACCTCCTCTCATCCTTCCATCCCAGACGCGAGTACGACAACTTTATCGACGCCGACCTGCACCCGGAGGGTCTGGACAGGATAACCCTCCCCATGTATCAGGGCACGCCCTGGAATACCCGGTTCTACATCTTTGCCACCTTTGACGTGTGGGAAAAAACCGGAACCCCGCCAAAAAACAACAAGCTGATCGTCTATCCGCCAAACTTCCCCGATCGGCCCTACGTCGAGTATCACGACGAATTGGTCAGGTGGTACGACTACTGGCTCAAAGGCATCGACACGGGTATTCTCGACGAGCCGCCCATCAAGCTGTTCGTCATGGGGATCAACAAGTGGCGCTTCGAGCGTGAATGGCCCCTTGCAAGAACAAAATGGACAAAGTTCTTTCTCCAGCCCGGCGGAGGGCTTTCGACAAAGGCGCCGGAAGCCGCCCGGCCCGATTCCTTTACCCAGCCTGCGCCGTACCTCGATCCGACCGTCTACTGCCTCAGATATGCAACCGGACCCCTCGCCGCCGACCTTGAGGTGACCGGACCCCTCGCCCTGCACCTGGAGGCCGCGATCGATATCGACGACACGAACTGGATGGCCGACCTGGTGGATGTCGACCCGAAGGGAAACCGGCAATTGGTCAGCTCTGGCTACCTCAAGGCGGCATACAGGGCGCTCGACGCCGCGAAGTCCCTGCCTCATCAACCTATCCACCCGAGGCAAGACCCCGTGCCTGTTACCCCGGGTAAAGTCGTCGAGTATGCCGTTGCCATGATGCCGACATCGAACGTATTCCGGAAAGGCCATTCCATGGAGCTGATCGTGAGGAACCAGGACGATCTCCTCTCCAGATTAGGGACCTGGGGGGCCTACCACCTGCCCTTCATGCGAACCGTCACGCATACGATCCACTTCGGCAAATCGCACCTGCTCCTGCCCGTCATCCCTTCTTAGAGGCGAAGAAATGGGGTGCAGAATGGCATAGCGGTCAGGTTAACGGAACGCCAGAAAAGGTGTGCTTGACGACCGCGAGAAGATTTCAGGCGAAACCATGCCGGAGATGATCAATTCAGACGCGTTGAAAAAGGGAGTCAAGGGACAAGGAGGATGATCATGGTAGAGAAATACAATGCTTTCATATGAGGAGAATGGGTCAAGGTAGAGAGTGGGAAAACAATGGACGTGATCAACCCGGCAAAGAGCCAGGTGGTCGCGAAGGCTGCGAAGTGCGGCCCCGCCGATGTCGAGCAAAGGTCAGGTCTGAGAACAATTTGTGGGTCCTCAAGCGGCTCGCCGACCGCATGCAGGAGCCCAAGTCTATGGGCGGGCCGACTACAAAGGCATTGAAGGATCCGAGACAGAGGAATGACCTGCTCCGTTAATACATGACGTATAAAGGCGGCGATTTAAAATAGGCCGGGCCGCGTAAGCGGTTTTCACCCTTCGCCTATTGCGCTGAGGCGTTTCTTTCTTCTGGTTATCTTCATAATAGGGTTAGGGTGCCCTTTCTAGCCCTCGTAGGTGTTCTCGTGTACCCGAAACGATGAAGTCCGGTCTAGGGTTCCACCTACAATTCGCGTATCAGTTCGGGTCTGTGAAACCGAGGATTGCCACATAAAAGCGATAGCGCCTGGGTCAGATACGAGGCCTCTTTATGGCCGAGTTAGCTGCACCCGTTAGTAGGCGCTCTTTTTGTGCCCCAGAAGAAGCCGGACTTCATCAATCAAACGACACTCCCCGCCCAGATGCAATACCGCATGACAATTAGGACACACTGGTCTTAGGTCTTCAACCGGGTCCACAACGTACTCACCTCCTACCTCGGAAAGCGGCCTAAGATGGTGAACGTGGATGTAGCCCCTTGCTTCTTCGCCGTAAGCATCACCAAAATCAAACCCACAAATACAGCACGTTGGGCCATAGTGTTTGATACACTCGCGACGGGCGTTTTCGTCTCGCTCATAAGCGTTCACTGAAACACGACGGCAGGCCCCTTCAGAATACAGAGACGGCTCGGAGACTTCCTCCGGCAGGAACGAGTGCTGACGTGAACGCGGCAGATCGGTTAGACTCGTTACGCCGGGATAACCCCAAAGAGCATCTGCAACTTCTTTGCCCCCGCGGTCATCCTGCAGCCAGAGTGTAGGGCTATGTCCGTTCATTGCATGATTCTTTCTTCTGTGGCCAAGTTTGCCGGTATCAATGAGCCGTTTGCTTATGTCCCGTTGAGCGATCCAGATGGGGACTACGGCGGAAAGCGGGACCAAAGCAGCATACCTGATGTCTTCGTTATCGCGCTGCACGAAAAGCATGTGCGTCACGCCGCGGGAGCCCTCTCGCCCAATTTTCTCCTCCAGGCTTCCAATCCAATCGTTATTCCTTATCTTCGCCAGCAGTTGTGCGGCGGAGTATGACCGGACCCGTTCCGAGTCTCGTCCGCCGCTTTCACGACGCCAACACAACCGGACGCGCATCGTTAGTTGTTCCCCATCCGGAGATACGGCAACGATTGTCTGACCTTGGTGCTCTCGGTCGTCGTTCTTCACGACAAAGCCCCGCTCTTGCAAAAAAGGCCGAATCATACCGCGCGTGACTTCCTCTGCTTTGTGGCTTTCGGATGTTCTGAATGGACGCTCACTCATGACATTTCCTCTAAGTCTTGCTGCCGCCTAACACGATGGTCACCTGCGCGGTAGACGGACAGAGGGACATGATAAAACCTCAACGGATTCAGCCCGACATCTTTCCGCGTCAGGTGCATCGACTTGTTCATCTCTCAGTAAAACGGAAAATCGCCAGCCACAGACAAGAAAAAGAGCACCTTTTCTTGATTGCTGTCGTCAAAGCTGCGCATATTGAAACCCTTCATGGCTTCTCCTCCTCCAGTTAAGCTGAACTGTGCGCGCCAGAGCGAGAGCATCAGTAGTTCTGAACGAGATAGATTGTTTTCGTACCGTCCTTGTTTGAATGCGACAATGCGGTCCGTTGCATTATCATATTGCCAGAAATCGTCATACGGCATTACGGGTGACTGAAAGAGGAAACTCCATAACCGCTTGTTTGCATTTATCCTCGTATAGTCTTTGTATTTCTCAAGCAGTTTTCTTCTTAACCGTTCTTCAAACTCAAGAAGGACTTGCAAAGTTCTTTGTAGATAGGGCTTGTCAATTGTGGGTCTTTCCCTCTTCTTGACCCCCGCAGTAACCGAATATTGGTCGTTCAAAACGAGGTTATTATGCAAAAGCAGATTTCTCGTGGCCTTGATTTCTTTAATGTCGTCTCCAAATGCCTGTTGAAAAACGGGCCAGTCCAAAGAAAGATATTTCAATAGTTTGTTGAAGAAGTCTTCAAAGGACTTATAAGACAAGCTGTTTATGTGCGTGTCTACGGCTTTCCGCAGTAGCCCGAAATAGTTTTCAAAGAAAATCTCTTTCTCAAATTTGAGCTCGTTAGCTGACAACTTTTGCGGAAAGCTTCTAAGAAAATATTGAAGGACATCGGCAATCATGACTTCCATTGACGCGACAGCCATGACAAATAGCCCATGCACAATTACTTCGGCCTTAGCTTCTGATTCATGGGAAGAGATTTCTTGCAGCCTGTTTACGGAGAGATCGATTGGGTGAGTTAGTTTTTTCTAGACCATCAGGTTGGGGTAATCCTCAATTCTCATCTATATCCCTTGTGGCGAACACAAGCGTCCCCCGGAGCCAGACCCGTTCCGAATGTCGGCCTTGCCATAGTATCAGTTCGGTCTATACCTCATTGATTACCACGAATATTCGATTGTTGCAAGTGAATAATGTGCATAGAAGAGTACAGGAAGTTCGGCTCTCTCCTCTCCTCCTCGCCAGATCTCCCATATTACAACATGAGGCCCCGAAAAATCTACTAGGAGGTTTTTATGGCATTACGAGAGGCAATAGAGCTTTTCAAAGACCATCAGAAGAACAGTGCAAAGGAGAGGACCCGGGAGAGCTATAGCCATCTGTTCCGAAACCTGGAAGCCCTGTTTGGCGATGCCGCCCTCGGCGACATCTCTTCCCAGGATCTTTATCAATTCCTGCTCCTTCTGACGGAAGGACGGGCCAGAACGACCGCGCGTCTCCGCTATGCTCAGTTGAAAGCATTCTTCAACTTCATCATCGAGAGAATCCATGCCCCCATGACAAACCCGTGCAACGACCCCCTTCTCTCGAAGACCTTCCGGGCTCCCAGAATGAAGCAACGGGAGATTATCGGCCGGGAAGTGGTCGATGAAATCATCTACCGCTGCAGAAAGGCGAGGGACAGGCTCATCCTGGAGCTTCAAGCGCGCTGCGGCATGAGGATAGGCGAAGTACTGGGTTTACGAGCATCGGATGTGAACGGACGAAGGCTGACGATAAGGCGCCCGAAGTCAGGCCGGGATGAGGAAAGCGCCTTCATGCCCGAAACTGTGGCCGGGAGGTTAAAAACATATCTTGACGCCCAGAACATCCTCTCCGATGACAGGCTCTTTCCTATCTGCTATTCGACCGCCCGAGCCTTGGTGAAAAGGCTCGGCGACAAGATGAACATGAAGATTAGACCACACGACCTCAGGCGCCATTCGGCCACGTATGCAAGCCGGAACGGGATACCCCTTGAGGTCATCTCGAAAATAATTCTCAGATATCAGGATCTCAAGACGACACAAATGTACCTGGGCAAGGTAAGCGAAGCAGAGGCGCTTCGCTGGATGGACGTACTCCACGGGAAGTAGCCGAAATCATACGGGGCCTCATTGACCCGCATTTTTGTCAACGTTACGCATGGTTATTGTCAAAAATTGTGAAGCATGGAAAACAATGAGTAGCAGGTGCAAACGACGACAACATCAGATCGAAAATGCTAACACTTTCTCCTGTGGGAACTGGGCCACTCCGGCAAAGTACACGCAATAGTCCGGCAGTGGCCAAAGCCCAAAGCAAGGCGTGAAATCCGGGGTAAGCACCCTTCTCCATGCATGAAGGGGCCATAACGGCGTATCTGGCATCTTTTTCAACGCTGCCAACTTTGCACGCCCCTTCATCGTAGGGTCATCCATGCCTTCGGCTCTTGTCCATGAGAATATGCCCAGTCTGGTCGGTTTTGCATGCCCAGAAAAGTAATATCGATATGCAAGGACATCATACGACGTCTCGGGAGGGAACAAATGCCTTACCTTTTGCATGTGCTCAAGGGCAAAGAAAAGCGAGTGATCGAGGTCTTCGGTCAGCATGGAGTCGCTGCGAAGAAAGCCCTCATCGGGGAATACGTGGTCGCCTATGACCCGAAATCGGAGGAGCTGCGCTATCTCGATTCCATCTCCGGCTACATCCGGAACATATCCCCCATAGAAGACGAGGAGGTGGGGAGGTTCCTGGGGTTGAGCGAGACGGTCTTTCCCAAATCAGGCATGGAGACCGGTTCCATAGTCCGCATCCTCTCGGGAGAATACCAGGACCTTAGGGGGATAGTCCGTCGCCTGGCAAACGGCAAAGCGGAGGTGGACGTGATCGTCTTCGGGAGGATGAGGCCTGTAAGCCTGAACCGGGACGATGTTGCGCCTGACGCTCTTCCGGAGGGGTTCAAATCATGAAAGGGAACGGAAGGATAACCGGCTACGCGGTGAACAAGAAGACGATCTCGGTGCAGGTTGAATTGTCGGGAGCGATGGCCGTCGTCGATGAGCTTGAACGCTGCAAGGGCAAGATGAAGACCATCAGGCTCGACGCCTTCCAGGTGGTGGGAAAGATCGAATCGATCACCATAAGAAGAAACGTGGGCTTCCTTATCCACGCGGCGAGGTTCGATTTCATCAACCGGCGGCTGTTCCGCCTGATGGAAAAGGAACCTTTGACCATAAGGGTGAGCACGACGCAGCAGGACAAGCTGCTTTACCTCCTCGATACAATTGCCAAAAAACGGAGTCAGAAGCCGGACGACCTCCTTTTCGAGCTCTCCTCCTTCAAGAAAAAAGACGGAGACGGACCGGAAAAGACAATCCCAGGCAAAAGGTCAGTCTTCGACCTCTCGGAGGCGCAGTCAAACGTGGTCTTCGATAAGATCAGAAGGCTGTCGGCCGCCAAATAGGGCGAAGCATGTTCGAGACAGTGAAGACGATAATCGCGATTCTTCGGGAAAAGGAGTCTCCCGCCGAAAAGATTGTCCTCTCTCTCGACGACCTCTGTCCCATCTGGATCAAATACAACAGTTCATTCAAGCCGGCCGCGGTTGTCAAAGAGACTGCCGAGAGGGCAGCCTCGGGACCGGAAGGGACAACTCTTTCTTCGCCGCCCGGCGAAGACGTGGGCGCCGCGGAAGACCGGTCCGTAAGCGGCAAAGCCGTTATGACGGTCCAGGCCTTCTATAGCGAGGTGATCGAGCCCCATAAGGAAGCCCTTGCCGGCATGCTGGAGGGGATCAATAGGATCATGGAGATTCTCGAGCGGTACGGGGATTGCCCTTCCGTCAGTCGATACGATCGCCGATTCGGAGAAAAAAGTTGCGACCCGCGTCGGCGACATCCTTTCGAAGGTCACGCTCCGGGACCACACCTTCAACGTCGTCCGCATCGCCCTCCGGCTTCTTAAGGACACCTACCATGATCCGGTAGGATACGTCCCCGCCGTGATCATAGCCGCCCTCGGCCACGACCTGGGGAAAATCCCTCAGCTCAGGAGCCAGGACAAATACGTGAAGGCGGACCATCCTCTGACGAGCGTCTCCATCGTAGAAGAGATATTCGAGAAGGACAAAGACGCCCACTGGCTCAAGATGGTCGTTAAAGCCATAGGCGAACACCATCAATCGGCGACCGACCGGTTGTCCGAGCTGCTCAAGGAGGCGGACGGGAAGGCCCGGCAACTGGAGATCGAGCAGGCCGAGAGGCGCGCCTCCCTCGCTTGGGAGGAGTGGTTCGACTGCAAAGAGCTCCTCCGCAGGGTAGGCGCGACCGTCAACGTGACGCAGACGGGTAGCGCCTTCCGCGCCTTCTCCGTCGATGACGCGGTCTACTGCGATCCGACGTTCCTCTACGAAACGGCGGGCGCCATGGCGGCCGAGAAAGGCATTATCGACATCACATTGCTTAGGGACACGGACAAGGACGGGGCGCTGAGGAGGATCGTCGAGAGCTTGAGGAAGTCTGATGTGCTTACGTCCGAATTGGGAAAAGCCTATACGACCCGCCGATACGAGATCCAGGTCGAGCAGGGAAAGCCCAAGAAGATGTTCCTCGTTCCGATCAGGGCGAGCGCCTTCGAGAACAGGGCCGAATTCGAAGCGATCAAAGCGGGCGGCCCGCCGCTCATAAAGGGAATCATTCCGTTATGACGGCCGCCCATTTCATCGACTACCTCAACCCTCTCACGTACATGTCCCACGCCCAGTACATGTCCCTGTGGCGAGTGCTTTTTCAGGCGGTGCTCCAGGGGTTCTGGGCGAAGTTCTTCGCCTCGTTCGCCCTTTTCCTCGCCTTCTTTATCGGCGTCTATAGACAGAGGATCGTGGCGGGGGTCCTGCTCTTCTTCCTCTCTGTTGCGATAGCCTATGGCGGATGCATGCTGAAATTCGTGCTGGGCCTATGAGCCAGAAAGATGGCGACAAGTCGAACGACATCACGCCGATAGGGATTGGCGGCTCCATTCGGCCGAAGAGCTTCATCGACGTGGTCTCCATCGTGCAGAACTACTTCCTCGCGGAGAAGCATGGGAACGACCTTCCGGAGAACCTCTTGACTCTCAAGGGCAAGATCGTGATCTCCGAGGTAGGGTTCAAGGGCGCCTTCATATCCGGCCTTGTCAGCATTCTCCTGACGCCTTTCTTTGTCGGTGTCATCGAGAGGTGCGTCCCCATCTTCGGCTCCTACGAGTTCACCCTCTTCGACCAGGCCTTCGCCGTGGCCCTGGCGCTCAGCTTCGCCATGGGCTACAGCCTGATCCTTGCCTCCATCGGCAGGTACTACATAGGCAAGCTCTCGAAAAGGGCCATCAACTGGCTCATGGCCGGGCTGACGGTCGCCGGGGTCCTTAAGATCGTCATCGCCTTCGTCTTCTACAACACCCTCTACGCCTCGGTGCTCGATGAGGGCCGCGTCTCCCGGTTTCTCTTGTGGTTCTATCCACAGGTAAGCTATCAGGCTCTCAACAGGATTTACCGCTTTCTCATGGGCGTGAAGCCGGTGCTTCTCACCTCGGCGAGCTTCGTGGTCCTCACGACGTTCCTCATGATCACGATCCCCTGGCTGTTCATCTTCACGGCGTCGAGGAAGACGCGGAGGATGATCGAGCGGGAGAGGATCTGGAGGTAATACTATAGGTGGTATGTTCCGACCATGGGTTTTCAGGGACGGGCATTTTGCTCGACAGTCACGAACAAGGAGGAACCCCATGGCGGTTGATTGCATAGGGATAGATATAGGCTACGGATTCACCAAGACGTGCCGGTCGGAAAAGGATAGGCAGATATTCCCCACCGCCGTCGCCATGATGACCAAAGAGGGCGCGTTTGAAGAGATGATCCCCGTCGTGGTCAACGGCCGCAGGTACCTGGTCGGAAAAGACGCGGAGAGGGAAGGCGGCGGGTACGACACCCGTCGATCCAGCTTTGTGGCGTCGGACGCCTGGCTTGCGGTCCTGGGCCATTGCCTCTCGCTCAACGACTTCCCAAACGGCGACGTTGTGCTGGGCATTCCTCCCGGAATGTACGCGAAGGACTATAACCGGAAGATCGTCAACGCCATAAGGACGTCGGACATAAGGGTAAAGGGAGAGCCCTGCCGGATCGGCGGAAACATCAGGATCATCCCCCAGGGCGCGGGCATATTCTTTTGCCACATCCAGAACTACCCTGACGACTTCCGGAAAAACGTCGCCGTCATCGACGTCGGCCACCACACCTTGGACATGGTCTTCTTCGCCGAAGGGAAATACGTGGAGAGCGCCACGGAGACCCACAAGATCGGCGTATCGCTCGTGCTCGACGACATCGCCAATGCATTCTTGCGCGAGTACAGGCGCTCCATCGGCTTCAGGACCGCCCTGGACATCCTCCGGGGCAAGCAGATCGCGTACATGGGCGCCCCTTGCCCCGTCGATGTTCGGGAAGAGGTTAACGGCTACGTGCATCAAATTGACTCGTTCGTGGACCATTATCTGGAGAAGCTTCCCACTCATCCCGACCTGGGCGTCATCGGAGGGGGCGGCGCCATGATAAAGGACTTCGCGGGCAGGCACGGCCTGCTCATCGTGAGCGAGCCGGCGATGGCGAACGCAATAGGGTACTGGCACTACGGCAGGAATGCAAAATAGGGAGGCGGCGATGGCGGAAGATTTCGTCGTCTACAGGGTGCACATCCACAAGGCGAAGCAGAAGGAGCTCTACGAGCTGCTCGAAGGCATGCCGAAATCCATCCGGGGACTCTACATCAGGGAGGCCCTGGAGCACTATCGTCTCACCAAAGGGCTTTCGATTGAAAAACCGCAAGGCCGGGACCTCTCCCTTCAAGGGGCTTATGACCAGGACTTCGGAGGGAGGGCGTGAGCATGGCGCGGGCGGGGCAAGCAGGCCAGTTGCGTTGCGACCATCTATGGCGCCATGAAGCGAAGTTCAGGAAATATGGTTCGGGGGAAAGATGGGCGCCGTTTCGCTGGCTCATGACAGCGTGCCGGCAGGCATTCTCGCCTGACGGTTCTGTCGGAGGGGAGGAATGATGGCAACCACAAGCATTGAATGGATCAAAAAACACGGGAGCACGGCGCAAGGAAAGCGCGAATTGGTAGCCTTCCTCAGAGGCGAAAGCCTCACCATGAAGGACAGCATCCTTGCCAATTGCTATCAGTGCGCCAGCTTCTATATGGATGGCCGGAAGGACTGCGAGGTTGAAGGGTGTCCGCTTCACGGCTTCATGCCATATCGGAAGGGCGGCGCCGTGAAGGTGAGGAAGGTGTCCGAAGAGACAAAGGCGAAAATGCGGAAGGCGCGGGAGCGGAAGGCTCAGAAAATCGATTCTGTTGCCGTGGGATGATGTCGGGAATTGGTTTTGGACCATTGACGGCGGTCGAGGGGACTCAAGGTAAGGGGCCGGGAAGGAAGGTCCTGGCGCGCGGCAGGACCACTCGCCCCAAAAAACACGAGTTTTCCTACGTGGTGGGCGCTGCATAACTTCTCGTACCGGAAGTACGGTTTCCACCCATCGTGGATGGCCCTTCCATGAAAGAAGGGCAATATCCCGATGCCTTCGGTGGCTTCCTCAGCCCTCTTGGCATGGACATCTCTTTTTTTCTGCCCGATGCTCGGTCACGTCGAGGACGAGGGGAGGGATGTCGAATACCTGGCGCCTCTCGTATCCTTCCGGGATGCCTTGAAGAGATCTTAAAGGATACGATGGAAAAGGGAGCAGGCACCTACGTCACCGACGTGGGGTTGACATTTCAAAAGGCTGTTCTGGGGAGAAAGGTAGTATTCAGCAGGCATGCATGAAGAAATGAGCAGAGCAAAGAAGCTCAACAGTACAAGCAGAGGAGGGACACCGTGAAGAGTGAACTTTTCCAGGAACTTTCCAGGAAGTATCCGCCCCTTCTGCGTCAGAAAGAGTATTGTGAGTTGACAGGTAAAGCCGAGTCCACGGCTGAACAGGACCGGCTCTATGGTCGTGGAGCGCCGTTTATCCGCATGGGACGTAGTATTCGGTACCGACTTGACGATGTTGTTGCTTGGCTTGAGAGCCTGCCCCGTTACAACTCTACGACAGAAGCCGACGCTGGCTAATGAGTGAAACATGTCCGACTCGCCCTGGCTAGGAAGCGGGTTTTCCCGTCAAAGTTACCTATATGTTACCTATGCTGACGAGATGCGTTAAGATACAACTTCTAACTACTTGAAATTATTGGTGGGCCGCGTAGGATTCGAACCTACGACCTCCTGATTAAGAGTCAGCTGCTCTACCGGACTGAGCTAGCGGCCCACGCGTTTGAGATCAAGGTTATAGCATACTGTCTCCCAAAGTTCAAACGTTTCGCGCCCCTCGGTGACAGGACACGCGCATGTGAGAATATCCCACCTTGAGTGAGGCCGTACGGCGCTCCCCGAGCACGTATGACGGCCAACGCCACCGCCCGTCGGTCTGCACCGGGTGCGAAAACACGGGCCGGACAAAAAGCAATTGACTATTCGGGCGCTCCCATGTTACATATGGGGGTGCCCGCCATGGCCCGGAACGATAAAAAGGAGATACTCGCCTCCTTTCTGACCTACGGCACCCTCGGTATAGAGATGGGGGTATCGCTGGCTATCGGCCTCGCCATCGGCTATTACCTCGACCGTTATTTCGGCACGTCGCCGATTTTAACGCTTATATTCATGGTGTTCGGCCTGGTTGCCGGAATGAGGCGCCTCTACGCGCTCTGGAAGAAGATGGAAAAGGACGATGAGAGAGACGACGGCACGTGACATAGAGCGGATAAATGTGTCCATACTTGTGCTCGGGACGGTCGCTTCAGGCCTCATCATGCGGGATTTTACGTATGTGTTCAGCTTTGCCGTGGCGAGCGCGATGATGACCCTCAACTTTCGACTCCTTAGAAAGATCATGGAGGGTTTTTTCTCCGACGCCGGCCCCAACAAGAAAGAGCTTCTCGTCAAGCTGCCCCTCAAGTTTTTCGGTCTTACGGGGCTCGTGACGGTGATCGTGGTCTGGGGGAACGTCAATATTCTATTCTTCGTCATCGGGCTGTCGACGGTCTTCCTCTCCGTGATCATAAGCCAGGTAATCGTCGTTTTCGCGCCCGATGCAAGGAGGAAACAGAATGGGTGAACAGTTCACGTGGGCTTCCCTGATACCGGGGTTGAGCTCACTCCCCCCCCATGTCTCGAACGGCATCATCGTCTCCGTCATACTTCTCGTGATCGTTGTCCTCGGCTACGTCCAGTACAAGAAGAAGGAGGATGATATCCTGCCCGACGACAGGCTGACGTTCAGGAACGTCCTTGAGCTCATGATGGAGGCGATCTCCGACCTGGTGGAGCAGACGATGGGGCCGAGGGGCAAGGAATTTATGCTCATCATCGGGACCCTGGGTCTTTTCATACTTTTTAACAACCTCTCCGGCCTGGTGCCCGGTTTTCTCCCTGCCACGGATAACGTGAACACGACGTTTGCCTGTTCTCTCACCGTCTTCGTGATGACCCACTTTTACGGCATACGGGAGCACGGCCTGAAATACGTGAAACACTTTATGGGACCCATCTGGTGGCTCGCGCCGATCATGATCCCCATCGAGCTGATCGGTCATCTTTCGAGGCCCCTCTCGCTGGGCTTAAGGCTTTTTGGCAACATCATGGGAGACCACCTCGTCACCGGCATATTCTTCATGCTCATCCCATTGTTCGTGCCGCTGATCGGCATGCTCCTCGGCACGTTCGTCGCCCTTGTGCAGGCGTTTGTCTTTATGCTTTTGTCGATGGCATATTTTTCGGGGGCTGTGGCCCACGAAGAACATTAATATACTATGATCAAGGGGGTGAAACACATTATGAGAAAAACGTTGGTGGTTTTCATGCTTTTAGGCATCGCGCTGAGCCTTTCAGGCGGCGTCGCTATGGCGGCCGAGCCGGCGGCAGGACTCGATTCGCAGGTCAAGTCGATGATCGCGATCGCGGCGGGCATCGGCCTCGGCATTGCCGCTTTGGGTGGGGCCCTCGGTCAGGGCAAGGCAATAGCCTCCGCGCTGGACGGCATCGGGAGGAACCCCGGGGCCGCGGGAAAAATTATTACCCCGATGATTATCGGTCTTGCGATGATCGAATCGCTGGTAATATATTCGCTCGTCGTCTCTCTGCTGCTCTTCTTTAAGCTCTAGATTCGTTGTCTCGTGGGGGGCAGATGAGAATCTGCCCCAAATTTTATGCATGGCCCGAACGGGAAGAAAACGAATGGAGTTTTCCGCAGCCTTTACGGGCTGGTAAGGGCGTTCCTCAAGGACTTCTACTCGGAATCGAAGCGGGGGACCCTCCGGCACAAGAAGGGCATCGCGATTTTTCTCGCCTTCGTTCTTCTCGCCTTCGTCGTCATGGTCGCCGGCCTGTTCAAAGTCTCCGAGACGCCCTTCTTCTGCGGCCTGTGCCATAATATGAAAATCTACGTCGATTCCTGGAAGGCGTCGAGCCACAGGAACGTCGACTGCATCATGTGCCACTACAAGCCCGGCTTTGTCAACCACCTGAAGGGGAAGTGGCAGGACGGCCAGTTGTCCCTCGTCTACTTTATCACGGGCAAGAGCCCTACGAGACCCCATGCGGAGATAGATGACGCGAGCTGCCTCCAGAGCGGCTGCCACAAGAGGGCCGATTTGAAGGACAGCATGGTCTTCAAGAACGTGCTCTTCAGCCACCCCCGGCACATCGGGCAGATGAGGCGCGAGATGCAGCTCCGCTGCACCACCTGCCACTCCCAGATCGTCCAGGGCAGCCACATGACGGTCACGGACGTGGACTGCTTCATCTGTCATTTTTATAAAAGCGGGGAGGGCGGCAGCCCACCCACGGGATGCCGCACCTGTCACTTCGAGGCGCGGGGCGATATCACGGTCGACAAGGCCTTCGTTTTCAACCACAAGAGGTATATCGACAGGGGCATCAAGTGCGACAGGTGTCACACGAATGTCATCTCCGGCGACGGGCACGTACCCGATTTTGCCTGCCTGCAGTGTCACAACAAGAGGGAGATACTGGAGGCCAGGTATACCTCCGGGTTCCTCCATCGGAAACACGTGACCGACCATGAGATCCCATGCTTCACCTGCCACTCGCCCGTCAAACATCAGATCACCGGTCTCCACTACAAGGGACAGCGGTCCGAGACGTGCTCCGGGTGCCACGCGCCAGGCGAGCACGTGAACGAGGTGTCGATGTACCTGGGCAAAGGGGCGAGGCTTGCGGCCGACAGACCGAACCGGATGGCGATTATCAATATGGACTGCGACGTATGCCACCGGAAAGGGTCCGAAAGCACGCCGGGCGCGACGTGCAGAGACTGCCACGGCGACCTCGCCGACGGGATGGCCGCGAGGTGGAAAAAGATAGTGAAGGAGCGTCAGGAGGAGCTGCGCAAGAGGATCGACCAGGCGAAGGAGGCTGCGGAAAAACGGCCCGACCGCGGCTTGAGCCGGGCGATCGGCGATGCGGAATATAATTACGCCTTCATCAAGAAAAGCAACGGAGTGCACAACATCGTCTATACCGTGGAAGTGATCGAGGCAGCGAAAGAAGCGCTCCAGGCCGCCTCGGTGGGGAAAGGGAAAGGTGCGCCGGGAACGGGCGGCGGCGCGGGAGAGGTGTCGTGCCTCGCCCTCTGTCACGGCGGGATTGCGGACAAGGTGGTGCCCTTCGGCAGCGTGACCTTCCCCCATGAGATACATGTGGAAGGGGAGGGCGGATGCGTGAAGTGCCACAGCCCCTATGCGCAGCACGGGCAGACGCGTCTCGCGGGCTGCAGCGCCTGCCACCACGGCAAGGGCACGGGCAGGGTGCGGTGCAGCGACTGCCACCGTGCCCAGGAGGCCATGTTCCGGGGCAAGGGCGTGAAAGGCATTGCGGATGCGCCGGACGTCATGTGGGGGAAGGCCGCGTGCGTCCAATGCCATGTCGGCGTGCGGCAGGACAAGGCGGAGACCGCGGCGACCCTGAGGGCCGCGTGCGCCGGCTGCCATGAAAAGGAGTACGGAAGCCTCGTTGACGACTGGATGGCCCAGAACAAGAAGCTTACGCAGACCTATGACGCCTCGGCAGCGGCCCTCGAAAAGGAGTTGTCAGGCGTCGAAAAGCGGCAGGGCGAGCACTCTGTTCCCCTCCGCGCGCGCTATGACGAGATCAGCCATGACATGCAGTTCCTCGCGAAGGGAGGATGGTACCACAATCCGCAGTACGGGGAGGCCATAGCGGCGAAGATCGCCCGCGACAGCACTTCCCTCCTCTCCATGATGAAGGCAGGCGTTGTCGGCCGGCCTATGATCTTAAAGAAGTGACGAGTGACGAGTGAGGAAGTGACGAGTGAGGAAGTGCAGAGTGACGAGTGAGGAGTCTAAAGTGAAAAGGAGACAGTCGAGCGTAGGCCTGTCCCCTTTTCACTTTTTTCTTACTCGCTACTGATTTCTCTTTCACTCGTCACTCGGCACTTCCTTGTCACTCGTCCCATCTCCACTTATACTTTAAAGCTCTGGACCACCCCTTCGAGGCCCCTCGCCAGGGTGGACAGGCCGGCCGCCGCCCCCGATATCTCCTCGGAAGAAGAAAAAGTCTCTTTCGTCACTACCGAGATCTGGTTTATGTCCCTGGTGATCGCATTTGTCGTCGCGTTCATCTCCTCGATGGCGGTTGCTATCTGCTGTACGCCGCCGTAGAGACAGTCGATGCTCGTAATGATCTCTCCCAGGGCTTCCTGCGCCCGGGAAGAGTACTCCACCCCCGTGACGACCCTGTCTTTTGCCTGGTCCATCGACTGCACGGTCTTCTCCACGCCCAGCCTGATCGTGTTTATCATGTTCCCTATCTCGGTCGTGGAGGCGGACGTCCTTTCCGCGAGCTTCTTCACTTCGTCGGCAACGACCGCAAAGCCTCTCCCATGCTCTCCGGCCCGGGCGGCCTCGATTGCCGCGTTAAGGGCGAGCAGGTTGGTCTGGTCGGCTATCTCGTTGATTGCGGTGACGATATTGCCGATCTTCTCGGATTGTTTCCCCAGCTCTTTCACGAACCCCGAGGCAGTCTCGACGGTCTCGGCGATGATGTTTACCTCCCGGATTGCCTTGTCCACCACCTCCTGCCCGCCTTTGGCGACTTCGACGGCCTGGCCCGCGGACGTGGCGACGCCGCTGGAGCTTCTCGCGATATCCTCCGAGGCCTGGTTCATCTGGGCTGAGCCGGTCGCGACCTGGGTGGCCCTCTCGACCTGTTCCATGGCCCCCTTTGACAGGTTCTCCGCGGAGACGCTCAGTTGTGCGCTGGCTGACGCCACATTCGTGGCCGACAGCGTCACTTCCCCCAGTGTCCGGCCGAGGTTGGAGTTCATTGCGTCCATCGATTTCGCAAATATGCCCATCTCGTCCTGCCTCGCCAGGGCATGGGGGGAAACGGGTATGGAGAAATCGCCTTTTGCCATCAGGTCTATATGGGCGGAAGAACGGCCGATCGGTATGGTGATGCTGTGGGTAATGGTCCGCGACAGCCACGCGCCGACGAGCAGGGTCAATATGCCGATACCGAGGAATATAGTGCGTCCCGTGGAAATGATGCCCTTCGCCTCATCGAGCCTGACCAGCGTCCTCTTCTCGTTGTACGCCACTATATTATCGGCGGCTTCCATATAGCTCGCGGCTATCTTTGCCCCTTCCGCGAACTTTTCCGCCGCCTGGCTGCTGCTGCCCGCCAACCCGAGCGCGATGACGGCGTCATTCGCCTCCCTGCCTTTTGCGACGTTTTCCTTGAACGTTGCGATGAGCTGTTTTCCTTCCTCGTTGCGTTCGAGTTTCTCGAGCTCATCCGCGGCCTTCCGGTATCTTTCCCTCGCCTCGGCTATCGCCCTTTTGGCGTCTTCCTTCACCCGGGCGTCCCGGCTGGTGATGATCTCCGCCACGGGACGCGTCAGGTCGCTCAGGGCCGTTTTCATTTCGTAGGCATTCTTGAGCTTGGCGTTATTCACCTTGACCAGGTGATCGATGGTAGCGCCGACCCTGCTGAGATAGATCTGCCCGGCGACGACGATCAACGCCATGAACGCGATGGTAATGCCGAACCCCATAGCCAGCCTGCGACCGATCTTTACATCCGTAAACAGCTTGATAGTCATTTCCGATAACCCCCAATATGAAATTCAGCCGTTCCCTAAGAAGAGATGCCGGCGACTTCGGCTTACTCTCCTGTTTTCGGCTTTTCGGCCCAATGCCTTAAGGGAAAGGCGCACATTTTTTCGTCTCTCCCCTCCCCCTCTCTTCCGTTTCCCCTTGGGAGGGGAAAAATTAAAATATTTTAAAAAATAATCTTGACAAACTGTTCGCCATCCGGTAAAACTACCTCAACGTCTATATTAACGTGTGTCGACCGCATTAAGAACTTTTAAAGATAAGGAGGTGATGGTCCCGAAGTCGATGTTTCACCTATATACCGACAAGATTCGCTAAGGAGGAAACATGAAGAAAGTTTTGATAATCGTTTTTGCTTTACTTTTGGCCCTGCCGGCCGTAGGCTTCGCGGGAAGCGCGACGAGCAGGTGGGATCTGACCATCGGCGGGTTCGTGAAGGTCGATGCAGGCTATACGAACCAGGCGGGCGGCCCGTCTCCGGCAGGCCTCGAGATGTATTTCCCGGACCGTGACGATTACAACGGCAACCAGGCCGCAGCGAACAAGGCGGGCAGCTTCGGTATGGCTACCGGCCAGACGAGCCTCAACTTCCTCGTCAAGGGTCCCGATGCGTGGGGCGCGAAGACGACCGCCTTCGTCCAGGGCAACTTCGTCGGCCAGACCAACAACAACGGTTCCAATACCGGCACGCGGTACGGCACCTTCAGCCTGTCCCATGCCTATATGGACTTCACCTGGGCCAACACGAAGTTGGTCGTGGGGCAGAACTGGCAGCTCTGGGGGTTCCAGCCTTCCTACACCTTCCTCGGCCTCTATGACCTGTTGATGGCGGGCAGGGGCAATACGGTACCCCAGATCAGCATCACCCAGAACTTCACGAAGTCCTTCTATGCCTCCTTCGGCATCCAGGAGCCGTATAACTTCAAAGACCAGAACGGCGGCGCCGCCAACCTCGGCCTGGCAAACAACTTTGTATCGACCTATGCGCAGTACGCGGCAGCCGGCGCAGGCACCAACGTGAGAGTCACCTCCCAGATTCCTGACTTCGCCGCGGAGATCGGCTATAAGTCGGACGCGTGCGGCAAGATCGGGCCGAACATGATGCAGTTTGCCGCGGGCGGCTTCTGGGGCCAGGACACGCTGATCTACATAGAGCCTTCGGCTCCGGCAGCAGCGAGGAACAAGTACTCCACGCAGACAATCGACCGGTGGGGCGCGGCCTTCAAGGCGTTTGTGCCCATCATCCCGGAGAAAAACCTGAACAAGGCGGGCGCACTCTCCGTGTCGGGATCGGTCTTCACGGGGCAGAACCTGGCCAACTGGTTCCTCGGCGCGAGGAACATCATCTCCATGATCCCGTATGACAGACCCGGCGCCGACGCATCCTATGCCGTGCCGGTCACGACGGGCGGCTGGGGACAGGTCAGCTACTACTTCACCGACAAGGTCTATGTGAACGGCCTCGTCGGCTACAACAGGAACTACGTGAGCGACATGTACAAACAGATCTATCCGAACCAGATCCAGCAGTGGTCGCAGTGGATCGTCAACGTGATCTATGACGTGAATCCTGCTGTCAGGTTCGGCGTAGAGTACAGCTACACGGCAGCCGCCTTCAACTCCAACGCCGCAGGCGCCCTGAACAACGGCGGGACCGCGGCACCTCTCAACGGCCAGCTCACCGGCTACACAGGGACCCAGTTGGGCACGAAGGGCAGCGTCCAGAACGGCAGGATCGCCTTCTGGTACTTCTTCTAAAAAGCACGCAGTTGCGAGATGCACAGGGGGCCTTTCCGAAGGCCCCCTTTTTTTATCGGCGTATCTGCCGCGCCGGATGACTTTCTGCGCCCCCGCCCGGCCGGTCCGGTCGAGCCGGGCCTCATGTCTATCTATGTGAAGATGTAATCAGAATTTCTGCGGAGGTCAAGGCGCGGGCAACGCGTGCCCGCTTTCGCAACTATCTCTGTCTGGCTCCTCGCCTCGACTGGCACTCGTCACTTCTGTCTCCTCGTCACTCGGCGCTCGGCACTTTCCCTGGCTTCTTCCTCTTCCTCATCGCCATACGCCTCTCGCTGTAGCGGGGGTTGTGGGTGATGTTTTTTTGGACGGCAATGAAAGGGGGCAATTGGATGGTCGTTTCTTCCCCGGCAGTTTCACCGGCTTCCGCTTCCACCACGGAAAGGCCCTCGTATCTCCCCCCGTATCTGTCGATCTCGATATGCCGGCCGTTCCACAGAAAAGAGGCGCGCTCCTTTATCAGGACCTCCGTACCCGGTTCCCGGAGCCTCGCTAGGCTTTCGTAGTGCTGTTCCGTGATCAGCTCCTCCTCTTCGATGCGGCTGCCCGCCGTCCTCGTCCTCGTGAGGAAGTAGAGATACGACCCGTCCCGGCCTCTTTTCTTGATCCGTATTTCTTCATCCCGGTTTTTGGGGCGCAGGTAGACCTGCTCTATCTCGACGGTCTGATGGGTCGGCAGGAGGTCGTTGCTCACCCGGCCGACGAGGTATCTTTCCCTTATGTCCCGGGGGGCGGGCATGCCGAGGATCTGCAAAATCGTCGAAAATGTTCTCCTGATCTTGCCCTGGAAGTCGGTCCGGTTGTCGATGATCCGGAAGCGCGGATGGCCGAGCCAGCTTTCCCGTATCCGCCGGTCGATGAGAATTGCCTCTTCGGCGGTCTCGATGCGGGCGGAGTTGTTCTCGCCCGTGTAGTACTTTTCAGCCCCTTCCGCCGCGGTGACGAGGTGGATCACCGCGTGGTACCGGTCGCGCAAGCGCACCTCGCTGAGGCCCTTCCGCTTGAGTATGCCCTTGAAATCGTTGTGCGGCATGAAGGCCTTGATGTCCATGACGCCCCGGTCGAGGAGGAGCACTTTCTTTCTCTCGGGGAAGATCTGCATCACCGCCCGCAGGTAAGTCTCCTCGAAGGAAAGCTGCATGTCGAGTATCGCTTCTTCATACATGGCCACCTGCTTCGGCCTGTCCATCTTGCGCCTGTCGATGCCGTTGTTCGTGATGAGCGTCGCCGTCTCCGGTATAACGAAGACCATGAGGCCGTAATCGGACAACTTTTCGGTGAGATATGCGAGGGAAGAGCTTTTCCCCGAACACGGTCCACCGGTAAGGACAATCGTGTAGACGGGCTCGATGAGCGGTGACGCGGTGAACATGGTGATAATCCTTCGGCGTGAGTGTGCCGGAAGTTATTTTAGCCCGTCCGGGGTGTGAGAGGCAAGTAAAGAAGAAGAAGTTTCTCCCCTTGACAGTACTTTCAAAAATATTCTATATATCACAGTGATACGCAATAGCATCCGGTACAAGGGTGAGACGCGTCTTGGAATAGGCAGGATATCTCTTATGCAACGCTACTAACTGCCACCGACCGACAGGAACCATGCTATGTCAACAAAGAAACCCCTGCTCATAATCTCCCTGCTCCTCAGCATCATTACTTTCATGGCCTACTGGCAGGTCACGCACTGCGATTTCACTACTTTCGATGATCCGATGTACGTCACCGAGAACAGTCACATCCAGGACGGCCTTACCGTGGAGGGGATCATATGGGCGTTCACCACCGGCCATGCCGCAGATTGGCAGCCCTTGACCTGTATCTCCCACATGGCAGATGTGCAGCTCTTTGGGCTGCAGCCGGGATGGCATCATCTCACCAATCTCCTGTTCCACCTCGCCAGTACTCTACTGCTCTTTCTCGTCCTTCACCGGATGACAAAAGCACTCTGGCAGAGCGCCTTTGTGGCGGCCCTCTTTGCCCTTCACCCGCTTCACGTAGAATCGGTCGCCTGGGTAGCCGAGCGCAAGGGTGTCCTTTCCACCTTCTTCTGGATGCTGACAATGGGAACGTATGTCTCCTATGTTGCCCGGCCCGGACTCACGCGCTACCTCGCCTTACTCCTCTGCTTTGCCTTGGGCTTGATGGCGAAACCTATGCTCGTTACCCTTCCCTTTGTCCTGCTCCTTTTAGACTACTGGCCTCTTCAGCGCCTGGAGCAGAAAGAACTACCTCAGGAAGTCCTGAAACCCTTATCGAGGGATAAAAAGAAGGGAAAAAGCACGCCACCTCCGGTAAAGGCCCCGGTGCAACCGGTAGGTCGCTGGCCATTGATTCGTCCTCTCCTTACGGAGAAGATCCCCCTCTTTGTCCTGGCCGTACTCTCGAGCATCGTCACCTACCTCGCCCAGTATCACGGGGGGGCGGTGGGGTCTCTTGAGGTCCTTCCACTGGGTGCCCGTATCGCGAACGCCTTTGTCTCCTATACCGCCTACATGGTCAAGACGCTTTGGCCTACAAACCTTGCCGTCTTCTATCCTCATCCGGGGTCGTGGCCGCTCTGGCAGGTTCTGGGCTCTGTCGTACTCCTTCTCGCCATCACCGCGCTGGTAATCAGAGGCGCAAAGAAACGCCCCTACGCGGCAGTAGGATGGCTCTGGTATGTGGGGACACTGGTGCCGGTCACAGGGCTGGTGCAGGTGGGCAGCCACGCCATGGCCGACCGGTATACCTACATCCCCCTGGTCGGGCTGTTCATCATCGTCGCATGGGGCGTTCCGGAACTCCTGAAGAAATGGCCCTATCGAAAGGAGGCCCTCATCGCCTTATCGGCATTGTGCCTCCTATGCCTGTTCCTCGTCACATGGAGACAGGTCGGGTACTGGCGAAACAGCATCGCCTTGTATGATCACGCCCTGGAAGTTATTGGTCGTAATCAGCATTATCTATAACAACCGGGGGGTGGCCTATCACAAGCCTCGGAAAGTACACCGAGGCGATTGCGGATTTTAACAGGGCTATCGAGATCGATCCGAGGTATAAGGAGGCCTATTACAACCGGGGGTTGGTTTACATCGGCCTCGGCAGTTACCCTCAGGCGATTGCGGATTTTAACAGGGCTATCGAGATCAACCCGAAATATGGGGAGGCCTATAACAACCGGGGGGCGGCCTACGTAAGCCTCGGCAATTACGACTCAGGCGATTGCGGATTTTAACAGGGCTATCGAGATCGATCCTCGGTATTGGGGAGGCCTATAACAACCGGGGGATGGCCTATAACGGCCTCGGCAATTACACTCAGGCGATTGCGGATTTTGACAGGGCTATCGAGATCGATCCGAGGGATGGGGAGACCTATAACAACCGGGGGATGGCCTACAACGGCCTCGGCAATTACACTCAGGCGATTGCGGATTTCAACAGGGCTATCGAGATCGATCCACGGTATGGGAAGGCATATAACAACCGGGGGGTGGCCCATGGCAGCCTTGGCAATTTCACTCAGGCGATTGCGGATTTTAACAGGGCTATCGAGATCGATCCACGGTATGGGAAGGCCTATAACAACCGGGGGAAGGCGTACGCAAACATCGGCAATTACACTCAGGCGATTGCGGATTTTAACAGGGCTATCGAGATTCGATCCACGGTATGGGGAGGCCTATAACAACCGGGGGGCGGCCTACGGCAGCCTTGGCAACCGTGAGCGCGCGATTGATGATATAAGAATGGCAGCACGGCTTGGCCATGAAGGGGCAAGGAACTTCTTGAGAAGCCAGGGGATAGGCTGGTAGAGGGGGATGACCCGGAGCCCGCATTTGTCGCTCATGGGATGGCGTCGGCATTATCCAGGGTGTCAATCGAGTGGCTTACATGGAACAGAATGAACCATCAGCCTTGAATGAGCGATCAGCCCTTACGCCACTTGACAGTAGTTTGATAAATATTCTATATATGACTGTGGTGTGCCCCGGACGTCCTGGGGCAACGTGCGAAACGTGCCGTAAAGCCGGTGCGTTTTCCAGGCCTGTGAATCGGGGGATGGAGAAACGGTATGTGGATAGAGACGGACCATCACGGCATGGTCAACCTTGACTACGTAAAAAGGATCGATCTTGCCGGAGAGATCGAGAAGAACACCTTTGGGATCTACCTGTTCGACGTGAACGGCACGACGTACCCCATCGTGGATGTATCCCGTTTCAGGAACATCGGGGTGTTTCAGGGGAAAGAAACCGACCAGGACGTGCATACGGCCGTGTACACCTTCTACATGATCGCAAAGAGGCTCATCGCGGGCCGCAAAGACCGGGAGGTAATCACGATCGAGGCCATCTACAAGGAGTTTGCGTCCGAGTGGTATGCACAGCAGAAAAAGGAGATGGTGGGGGCAGAAGCGGAGCCCGGCCGGCAAGAGGGGCCGGAGGCGGGTGAAAGCCTGATTTCGGAGGAGGGCGCGGCGGCCCGGGAACAACCGGAGAAAGTGCACGACTTTTCGGATATGAAGCAGTTCCTCGATGCGTACGGCCAAAGCTATTTCGCCAAGTTTCAGAGGAAACCGGCCTTGCGTTACGAGAACGAGGGCAAGATAGCACGGGACCTCGTCAGGCTCTACCCGCTCGATAAGCTGAAAACGATGCTCGTCTGGTACTTCGAGTCGGACGAGGACTTCATTACGAAGGCGAATTACGATATGAAGACGTTCAAGGCCATCCTGGAAAGAACGCGAAAGGTGGGCAGCTCCGAGGAATAATGGCCAGGGCCGGCACTATTCGTCAATATCCACGGCATGTTACGTGACATCAGGCAGAAACACCGGGAAACTCCGGTACGATTTGTCTTGCATGGCCCGTCCTTCTCGTGTACAATAACCAAAGTTTTGCATCTATGCCCGCGCCGCAGTAATTAAAACCGAACAAGGAAACCTGATGAGATGGCGGCTTAAAATAGCTCTGGCAACTGTTCCCATAGTTCTTCTCGTGGGCACCATGGCAGGGCTTGCCAACAGAAGCGCGCACGCATTGGATGATTCGGAGGAATCCGCGTTTGTCGAACAAATTGTCGCGTATCTGAAAGGCCAGAAGGTGGATATGCGGGAGGACAAGCTGAAAGCGGTGATCCATACCGTGTGCGACCAGTCGAAGCAGCACGATCTCGATTATCGGCTCGCCCTTGCGGTGATCAAAGTGGAGAGCAATTTCAAACATGACGTGGTCTCGCGGAAGGGCGCCAGGGGCCTTTTTCAGATCAAGCCGTCCCTGGCCAAGTATATCGCCAAGGACGCCGGCGTGACGTGGGACGGCACTCGATGCCTCCAGGAGCCGGATAAGAACATCAAGCTCGGCATCTACCATCTTTCCAAGCTCGTGGAAGATTTCAAGAGCCTGCCCACCGCGCTCCATGCCTATAACGCCGGGGCGAGTAAGGTAAAAGCCCGGCTGTCCGGCAACGGAGAGTCGAAGAGCGCGTTCTCGAAGCGCGTATTGAAAGAATACCGGAACAACATCGCCGTACTGCCCGAAATGGACGAATCGGACTGATGAGACGATAAGAAGATTTTCGGTTATCGTCTGCCTCTCTTATCCCCCTGCCGAAGCGCGAAAGACCCCCCTTGCCCCTTCTACATTTTTTGTGAGACCCCTTGAAATTCCCCGTTGAGGATCGCACTTTTTATTCAGGTGGCGGGCCGGGTGTGGCCCTCTTAGGAACCGATATCCGTAAGGGGGAGGATATCGGGCCGACTCCTTTTCGCCGGCTAGGCGTTGCTCTTACTCCCAGGGCAACGTCCCGAAAAGCCCCGGCCGCCACCGGACAATATGGCTACTTGACAGAACGCCCCGATTGCCGGTAAAACATCACCCATCAAACAGACGGAGGAGCAACTTATGAAGAGAAGGGCCTTTGCAATGACCCTGGTGATGGGCTTCCTATTCATCACCGGCGGTTACGGGCCGGAAAGGGCGCATGCCGCAGACAAGGAGCCGCCCGCGCCGCCGCCGAAGAGAGGTGTAGCGAGCCCGGCCGGGTTGAGGCGCGGGTTTGCGAAACCGGACTTCAGCGGAAAGGTCGTCCGGATAAATCTCGCCTCGGAGACGTTATCTTTGAAAAACAGAGAAAATACCGTGACATTCGACGCCTCGACGCCTATCCTGTCGGGCTATCGGGTCTTTTCCGACATACGCGTGGGGGACTCGGTCGCGGTTTCCTATGCGCCGAACGGTATCAGGGTGGCAAGACTGGCCGACAGGCCGGTCGCGGAGGATGTGGAGAGGCCGCCCGCAAGCCGCCAGAGAAAGGCCGGCGGGCCGCTGAGACGGGACCCGCGGGCGACGGGCACGGATTTTGATGATGTTGACGCCAACAAGGATGGGAAGATCACGCCCGTGGAGCTTTCCGCCGTAATCCCGGATATCACCCTCGATCGGTTCCGGCGGTACGACGCCAATCACGACGGGTATCTCAACAGGGCGGAGTTTGCTGAGGCGGTCGGGCAACACAAGGCGACGGCAAAGACGAGGTAGGCTTAAGATCGAATGAGCCGCATCCCGCGCGCAGGAAAGTGACGAGTGCCGAGTGACGAGTGACGAGTAAAAAGAAGGAAAAGAAATCAGTGCCGAGTGCCGAGTGCCGAGTAGAAAAGAAGGAGGGGCGGATTCTGTCTCCTCTTCACTCGTCACTCCGAACTCGTCACTCTTCACTCGTCACTCGACTCGGCACTCGTCACTTCTTTGTCTCCTCTTCACTCGTCACTCCGAACTCGTCACTTTCCTATCGGCTGGGATGCGGCTGAAATGCCTGGTCTCCCCCTTCCTCTCCGGGGCCTGGTGCCTTCTGGTCGGCACCGCCCTGAGACCCGCCCGTAGGGGCCCGGCCCGCGAATTCGCCCACCTGGTCGGCGGACTGGACGGGCGGCTGGTAGGCCGATTGATCGACCGTCCACCAATCCGCGGCACAGCCTGAAAGGGCCGGAAGGGCAAGAAGCATGCTTCCGAGGACAATCCGCGAGAGTTTGACGTCGCTCATAAATCGCCTCCCTGCTGATTGAAACGCGGTATCGAAAACATTCCGGCCGGCTCCCTTCAGCCTCGTCCGAAAGGGACTATGGCTAGTTATACCACAGCAAATCAAATTATTCATCCCTGAGTGACGAGTGAAGGAAGTGCCGAGTGACGAGTGACGAGAGAAAGGTGCCGAGTGCCGAGTGGCGAGTGACGAGTGAAGACGGGGCAGGGAAAAAGGAGAGTATTTTTTCAACTCGGCACTGGTCACTCGGCACTCGGGACTAAAAGAGCAACGAGTAGCGAAAGGGGAGGAAGGGGCGCCGGCGGGTGCCTTGAAAACCGGGGTCCGCCCGTGTATATTTTCTGCGGCGCTAAAGAATATGTGCAAGAACACCGAAAAATCTTGCGTAAGGCGGCAATATGATATATAAAGGAATTATGAAAGGCCTTGCTCTTCTATTTCTTTTGATTTTGCCGCTCTCCGCATTCGCGTCGGAGATCACCGCCGATTCCTATTTACTGGTTGAGAAGGATTCGTTCACCGTCATTGCAGGCAAGAACTATCACCGGCCCCTGCCGCCGGCAAGCACGACGAAAGTGCTGACGACCATACTCGCCCTCGAAAGACTCGACGAAGAGCAGACCGTCGTGCCGACGAAGAAGGTGCTTTCCATCCCCGCCTCGAAGCTCAGCCTTTTTCCCGGCAGGCCCTATAAGGCCGCGGATTTGATCAAGGGGGCCATGGTGGAGTCGGCAAACGATGCGGCGTACTGCCTCTCGGTCGCCATAGCGGGAAGCGAAGAGAAATTTGCGGACATGATGAATGAGAAGGCACGTGAGATAGGCGCATTCGAAAGCAATTTCGAGAATGCTTCAGGCCTTTACATGCCCGGCCATTATACGTCCGCTTACGACCTTGCCCTTATCTTTCGTTATGCCCTGGAGAATAAGAGATTCCAGGAAGTAATCGGCACGAGGTACTTCTTTTTCAGGAGGGGCGACACAGGGGACGTGAGGTATATGAACCACAACCGCCTCCTCTTCTGTTTCGCGCCGTCAATCGGCGGAAAGACCGGGTTTACCCATGCATCGAGACACTGTTATGTGGGCGCCTTCGAGAAGGAGGGAAAGACCTATATCCTTTCTATCCTCGGAAGCAGGAACCTGTGGACGGACGCCATCAGTATCTTGCAGCAGATTTATACGGAAGTGCCCACCCAGAGGGAGATATCGATGGTGAAGGCGAGCAATTTCACCGTCGCCGCGTACAGGGTAAAGGCGAAAAACATTACCCTCTCCTCCTATACCGTGAAGAAAGAGAAAAAACCTTTCGCAAAGAAGCGGCTCAAGAAGGCAAGAAAAGGGAAGCGCCTCAAGTATAGAAGAGTTTGATGAAGCTGAAGGTTGTCACCGCGCTGCTCGTGCTGTTCTTCTTTCCCGTCCAGGCCTGGACGCTGACGCTCGACGAAGAGAGCAAGTACGGCAGGGAAGTTTTGGTCCAGATAGCGCGGTCCGCGAAGCTCTATTCCGACCCTTACGTCTGTATCCAAATGGCAATTATCAAGCAAAGGCTCGAAGCCGCCGCGGATCTGCCCCTCCCCATAAAGCTCAGCGTGATAGACAGCCCTGTCCTCGACGCCTTTGCCACGGTCGGCGGCTACGTTTTTATGACGACGGGGATCCTGGAGCAGGCTGATGACGAAGAGGAGATAGCGGGCGTGCTCGGCCACGAGTTTTCCCACGTGGGAAGGCGCCACGTGGCAAAAAGCATCGAAAAAGGGAAGCCTATTAACTGGGCTATGTTAGGGGCGCTGCTTGTCGGCATGCTTATCCCGTCTCCCGCGGCAAAGGCCGCCGTGATGACCGGCGGGATGGGGGCGGGCCAGTATGCTGTATTGAAATTTACCAGAGAGATGGAGGCGGAGGCCGACAGGTTCGGGGTGGCGACCTGTGAGAAAGCAGGGTATAACGGGGCCGGGAGCGCCGAGTTCCTGAAAAAGATGGCGGCCACCGGCCTTGACAAAATGCTGCCCCAGTACCTGCTCACCCACCCTTACTCGGAAGACAGGGTAATCACGATACGGCAGTTGGCGAAGCCGGTGAAGAGCAGGGTGGATGTCTCATTCTTCCCCTTCGTGGTGGCGAGGGCGCGCATCCTCGACGGGCCCGTAGGCGCCCAGAATGAGGATATATGGCTCAAGAAATACCAGAAGGACCCGACGGACCCGGTCAGCGCCTACGGGGCGGCACTCGTCTATTCATTGAAAGGGGATACGGACCGGGCGGTCGCCCTGGCGAAGTCCATAAATTCTCCCTACGCAGCGTTGTTCACGGGCGAGTTCCTCGTTTCGGGCCGCCGATTTAAAGAGGCCGCTGCGATACTCGGCGGCGAGGCTCATCCGGTTGCCAGGTATTTCCTGGCCAAGGCTTACGAGGGACAGGGCAATCTTGCTGCGGCCAGCGAGGTATTGAGCGGACTGGCGGCCTATGCCGAAACCTTCCCCGAGGTCTACCAGAGGATGGGGATGGTGCTTGGGAGAGAGGGCAACGAGGCCGGAGGATACGACTATCTGGGCCGCTACTATCTGGAGACCGGCAGGTACCAGCAAGCCAGGGTCAACCTCGAAAAGGCTGTCTCAAAGTACGGCATAAACTCACCCAAGGGAGAGGAAGCCCTGAAACTGCTCGATCTGGTAAAACCGCCCAAGGAAAAGAAGAAAGAGAACAATTCTAGATCCTAAGCCCCGAGCGGCGAGTGACGAGTAGAAAGTGATGAGTGAAAAGTGAAAAGGGGGCAGCGGAGCGTAAGCTCCTTCCTCCTTCTTTTTTTACTCGCTACTCGTCACTGATTTCTCTTCCTTCCACTCGTCACTTTCCCCTTTCCACTCGTCACTCGGCACTTCGTTCAAGGGCCTGCATGATAAAGTCGACTGCCTCGTCTACCGAGGGCGGCGCTCCCGGGCACTCCAGGACCAGGCCGCCTTTCGGACGCCAGATGAGCGGATCGGTGTCCTGAAACAGGGTGGCCGCCCTGAGACCGCAGCGGGCGGCGAAATGGGCCATGCCTGAATCGTTGGAGAAAAAGATGCCGCCGGCCGAGAAGAAGGCGGCAGCATCGGCCAGCAGCTCAAAGGAACAATTTGGCACGGCCGGGAAGTCGAGGTCCGGCGGGCGCATGAGCACGGTCTCGACCCCCAGCCCCGTGAGTTTTTCGTAGACTTCGAGGAAACGATCGACGGGCCACTTCTTTTTCTTGTAAGGTCTTTCGGGATAGAGAATGACGCGCTTTCCGGTTCTTACCCGCACCTCATATCTCACAGGCATTATACCGTATCGTGCGAGCTGCCCGAGGCTGGTAGTCTTCCACGTGCACCGGCCGACCCTCCGGATACATGTCGATAAAAATGAGGTCGTCGCAAAGACGGGAGAGCCGTTCCCGGAACGCGCCCGCCCTGTCCTTGCCGATGAAGACGGTCCTCTGCCACGTCGCGCAGGCGGGAGAATCGGAGAAGAGATACATCCACCGCCTCCGGTCCATGGAATCGGTGCGGGTGAAATAGGTCCGGAACACGTCGAGCACAGGCTTCGTACCGACCGCCTCGAAGGCGGCGCCGAAGTGCCGCGTCAGGGAGAGCAGCGTCGACTCCGAAAGGCAGACGTCGCCGAGTCCCCCCGGATGGATGAGCAGGCCGCCGTCTTTATGTGCTGGGCCGTCCTTTACCATGCGGCCGCCACGTTGAACGGCAAGCGAAAGATGGACGGCTTGTTCTGTCTATTTCTTGTCATGTTTTTTCTTGACAGGTCGGGAACCGCCTGGTGTATATTGTATGATAGTAATACGTCATATAGACATACACCTGAAAAGGGCATGAGGACAACTCATGGAGATCATACATAAAGTAAACCTCTCCGAGGCCGTTGCCCGGCAACTGCTTGCCTTGATTTCCTCGGGCGAGCTGAAAGCGGGCACCAGGATTCTGCCGGAGTCCGAGTTGTGCCGCCTGCTCGGGGTCAGCCGGACCGCAGTCCGGGAAGGCGTCAGGGCGCTTGCGGGGAGAAATGTGTTGACCGTTTTGCCGGGTCGGGGGACCTTCGTGAATGAAAATCCGGAGATTATGGTCAGAAATGACGCATTAGAGGTTTTTCTCGATAGGGAGACAGTCGGCAGCCTTTTTGAGGTCCGCAGCGTCCTCGATGCAGGCATTGCAAAATATGCCGCCATGAAAGCCACCGGCTCGGATATCAAAGCGCTCCGCAGGGCACTGAGGAAGATGCAAAAGGCCCTCGAGTCGGACCCTCTTGATTTCGACCTGGCAATGGAAGGCAACAAGGAGTTCCATCGTGCGTTCTGCGAAGCAGCACACAACAAACTGCTGGAGAATATTGCCTGGCCTATCATCAATCATAGTACCACGAAAACCTGGAAGCTGGTAGATAACGCCAGGGAGCTACTCTGTCGAGGAGTAAAGGGTCATGAAGAGATGCTCGAAGGGGTCGAAAACAGGGACAGCAAGAGGGTTATGGACGCGTTGGAGAAACATTTGAAAGAGGCTTATCAGAGGATGATCTCGACAATGGGCCTGGACCATCCGGCAATGGGGCGGCAGGTTCGCGGCCGGAAGCACCTGTAGAGAATCGATTGCGAGGGTTATCATGAGAATTTTCGGAGCCAGGGAATTGGCCGGCGAGATACAGAAAGGCGGCCTTTGCAGCAGCTGTGGGGCCTGCGTGGACTTGTGCCCTTACTTTCGCACCCACCGTGGCCGGGCCGTGCAGGTCTTCCCGTGCACCCTTGCCCAGGGGCGCTGCTATGCGGCATGCCCGAAGGCCGAGGTGGACCTCGACGAGCTGGCCGGCATCTACTGGGGGCACGCCTACGAGGGTGCGCCCCTCGGCAAGTTTGAGGAGTCGCTGGCTACACGGGCCGGCGCCGGGATGCCTCAGGGTGGCTATCAGGCAGGGGGTACGGTCTCGGCCCTCCTGGTGCAGGCCATGAACCAGGGGTTGATCGAGGCGGCGGTGCTCACGGGCCGGGATGAATCGGGCCCATTGCCGGTACTGGCCGAGAACCCCGCGGAGGTCATCGCCTGCGCTTCCTCCAAGTTCGGCGCTGCACCGACGCTGGCGGCCCTGAACAGGGCGGCGGCCGCGGGCCGCCGCAACCTGGGCGTGGTCGGCACTCCCTGCCAGATTACCGCCCTCGCAAAAATGCGCGGCAACCCCCTCCACCGGGATGACTTCGTCGACCCCGTTTCGCTGGAGATCGGCCTGTTCTGCAACTGGTCTCTGGACCAGCGGGCGTTCAGTACCTATCTGGCGGGGCTGCTGCCTGACCCGTCGAGGATCAGGGCCATGGACATCCCGCCTCCGCCCGCCAACATCATGCGGCTGGACCTGGGCGACGACGTGGTCGAGATATCTCTCGACGAGATCCGGCCCCTCATTCCGGATACGTGCGGCCTCTGCCCGGACATGACCTCCGAATGGGCCGACCTCTCGGTCGGCATGTATGAAGGCCGGCCCGGATGGAACATGCTCCTGGTGAGGACGGCCAGGGGGCGTGAGCTGGTGGAAGGCGCCGTGGCCGCGGGTCTCCTGCTGACAGAGCCCGCGCCGGACGTGGAGCATCTGTCGGAGGCGGCAGCGGCAAAGAAGCGCCGGGCCTTTCAGGCGCTGAAGAACCGGGGGCTGGTCAACCCCAGGGAAGAGACGACACGGGCGATGCTGCGGGTGGCGGCGGAAGTCCTGGACAAAATAATCGATGGAGGAAGCCATGCCTAGCATCACCGAAGGACAGGCCGGGGAGGTCCGCCTTCTGCAGGGGAACGAGGCGATTGCCCGGGGCGCATTGGAGGCCGGGGTCACTATCATTGCCTCCTATCCCGGCACGCCTTCCTCGGAGATACCGGAGATCCTGGCGAAGGTGGCGGCCGAGCGCGGCCTCTACGTGGAGTGGTCGGTGAATGAAAAAGTGGCTCTGGAAGTCGCGGCCGCGGCCAGCTACGCGGGTCTGCGCTCCATGGCCGTCATGAAGCAGGTGGGGGTCAACGTGGCCTCCGATTTTCTCCTGGCCGTGGCCCAATACGGCACAAGGGGCCCGATGGTCCTCGTCTCCTGCGAGGACCCGGGCGCGCTCTCCAGCACGAACGAGTGCGACTCGCGCCAGTACAGCCGCATGATGGACATGCCCATGGTCGAGCCCGGCGATTTCCAGGAGGCCCTGGAGATTACCAGGTGGGCCTTCGACCTTTCCCTGGAGCTGAAGACGCTGGTCATGGTGCGCAGCGTCACCCGGATGTCCCACGGCAGCGGCAATGTCACGCTGGGTGAGCTGCCCCCTCCCGCGCCGGGAGCGGCGCATCATGCCCGGTACAATTTCCACGGTCCGATGATGGACCAGATGACGGGGCCCGTGGCCAACGAGCCGCCCACTGCCTGCGCTTTCCGGCGGCGCACCCATGAAAAACTGGCGAGGGCGGCGGAGCTTTTCGAGACCTCGCCTTTCAACACGTACAGCGGACCCGCCGCAGCCGGAGCTTCTGATCATCACCAGCTCTTCCTGCAATTTGTACTGCAAAGAGGCGATACACCTGCTGGGGGTGGCCGGCAGGGTGGGTCTTTTGAAGCTGGGCACAACCTGGCCCCTCCCCCCACGGCTCATAAAAAAGCACCTTTCGGCCTCCGGGCGGGTGCTTGTGGTGGAGGACCTGGCGCCGTTCCTGGAGGAGAACGTCAAAGTCCTCGCTGCCGAATTTGCCGCCGAGATCGGGGGCAGGGAGTTCCACGGCAAGCGGGACGGCAGCCTGCCCACGGTGGGTGAGATCGATACCGATGCGGTGACGGAAGCCCTGGCCGGTATACTCGGGGTCGAAGGCCGGCCGCCGTTCCCGGAGTATAGGGAGCAGTTCGGGCGGTCGGTGATGGCCCATATCCCGCCCCGGCAGATGACATTCTGCCCCGGTTGTCCGCACCGCGCCTCCTACTGGTCCGTCCGCATCAGCCATGGCATTGGATGATCGCGACAGTTTTATCTGCGGCGACATCGGCTGCTATGCCCTGGGCACCATGCAGGCGGGCTACAACACGGTCAAGACCATCCACGCCATGGGGTCCGGCACGGGGCTGGCCTCCGGCTTCGGCAAGCTGGCGCCATTCGGCCTGGAGCAGCCGGTACTGGCGGTCTGCGGCGACTCGACCTTTTTTCACGCGGTGCTTCCGGCCCTGGTCAACGCGGTGCACAACCGGTCCGACTTCATACTCCTTGTCATGGACAACAGCGGCACCGCCATGACCGGCTTTCAGCCGCACCCCGGCATCCCCCTGGACGCCTCGGGCCAGGTCGCGCAGGTAGTGGATATTGCCGCCGTGTGCCGCGGCATAGGGGCGCAGGTGAAGGTGGTCGACCCCTTCGATCTGCAGAACACCCAGAAGGAGCTTCTGGCGCTGCTCGACGCCCCTCCCGGGGTGAAGGTGCTCGTGCTCAGGCAGGCGTGCGCCCTCAGCCCGGAGAAGAAAGGCAAAAAGCGGTTCGACGTGTCGGTGGACCCGCAAGTCGTGTCTGGGCGACTCCTGCGGCTGCAACCGGCTGTGCACCGGGGCCTTCCGATGTCCGGCCCTGGTCTGGGACAAGGGGGCCCATAAGGCAAGCGTCGATACGGTGCTTTGCGCCGGATGCGGCGTCTGCGCCTCCGTCTGCCCGAGGGGGGCCATTCAAAAGAAGGAGGCGGCCCAAAATGCATAAGTTGACCCATGACCCTTACAACCTGATAATAACCGGCGTGGGCGGGCAAGGCAATGTGCTGGCCTCCAAACTGCTGGCCGGCATCCTCGTGAATCAGGGCCTGCAGGTGACCATAGGCGAGACCTTCGGGGCCTCCCAGCGCGGCGGCTCGGTAATGAGCCATCTGCGCATCTCCCCGAGCGGGGCGTGGTCTCCCCTGATACCGAGGGGCCGCGCCCACATGATCATCGCCCTGGAGCCGATAGAGGGCCTGCGGGTACTTGGACTTTTCGGGAACCCGGAGGCGCTGGTGATCGCGAATACGAGGCCCGTGCACCCCATCGGCGTGATCTGCGGCGACCAGGAATATCCGGAAGCCGACCTGATAAGCGCCTGGCTGAAAGAATTCAGCCGCCGTCACTGGCTCTTGCCCGCGACGGACGAGGCGGTGAAGCTCGGCTCCCCGATTTTGGCCAACATCATACTGATAGGGGCGCTGGCCGGGACAGGCGTGCTCCCGGTAGAGCGGGAGGCGTTCTTCGATGCGATCGCCGCGACCATGCCGCCCGACAAGGTGGAGGCGAACCTGAGGGCGTTTGATCTGGGCCGGAAAATGGTGAGCTGAAGGTCCTTTCCCGGCCGGGCGCTTTTTGCGCATAGCTTTGTCATCGGCCGGGCCGCGCGATCCTCACGTACAGGAGTACGCTCCGGTCGGCGACCCGGCCGATTTCGCGCTCTGCATCAAAAATCGCCTCGGCCGGAAACGGACCTTACCCCAGTCGCGCGTCCTCGGCGTTTACCGCCCGTGGCTTACCGCGTGCCCATTGCCGCGGCTTCCGCGACGCAATCAGCCTGCGGCTTGAGGCCTTTGGCGCGAACGGTCGCGAATTCAGCTTTGGCCGCCTCCAGATCGGCGCGGAATGTGGCATCCGCATGCAGTCGAGCGACAGTGCCTGCTCCCATGAAACCCCCCTCGGTCACGTCGCTCTGCCAATGGACGTTGCATATCACCCGGCTCTCCCCAAAGGCGCGGCCGCGAGCGAGGATTGCATCCGTGTGCTCGGGGGCAATTTCAGTCAGGATGAGCGCCCAGGCCCATCCGATGGCGCTATGGCCGGAGGGATACGAGCCATTTTTCAGTAAGAAGTCTTCCTCGCCCGGTGTGCAGATGGGTGCTTTGTTTTCCATGAACGGACGGGGGCGATTGTAATGTTCCTTGGCCGCAGAGGTGGAACGGCCCGCGTCGGTAGAAGCTCGACGCATCAGTACATAAAGGCGCGGCGTCTCCTGTTCCGTTATCGGGGCGTTCACTGCGCACGAGAATGTGCCGGCCGCCTGTGGAAACGCCAGGTTCGGCGTCCTCGGTCGCCAGCTTCCAACGCGGCGTGCCGCGCAAGCTCAGGGCCTTTCGGCTGGCTTCCTCGTCACGTGCGAAAGCGGCCGAGCCCGCGGCGGGAGGAGGGGGAACAAGGGCAAGGCTGTTGGGGAGCCCTGCGGGCAATAGATAGCCGGCCAGAACGCCCGGACGAATCTCAGGCACGGCAGCAGCCTGGCCCGGCTTGCCGGAGCTCGCGCAACCGGCGCCGAGAACGGCATATATCAGAAGCGCAACCGATAGCCACAAGGCGGAACGGCTCTTCGTCATGTGCCTCATCTTATTCCTCCTTTCTTTGCTCTTCCTTTTGCTCTCCTCCTTCGTGCGCCGGCCTGCCGCCGAGTATGCTTCGCTACCATTTCACTGCCGCGCCGAGGCCGGCGACCTGGGCTCTCAGGTCCGCCAGGTGCTTGTCGATGTTCTCCCCGGTGACCAGCACGCCGAAGTCATCGGGCACCCTGACGCTGCCGTCGTCGAACATGCGGGCGAGCATCATCCGGCCCACGATCGGCCTGTAATGCGAGGTCTCATAATAGTAGTAATTATTGGTGGTGATGGAATTCAAGCCGCTGAAGTCGTAAAAGTTCGTGATCTTGCTCAATCCTTTTTCGAACAGAAGGAAGTTTTCCAGCCCTGTCGAGAGGTACGTCGCCTTGTGGATCGGGTTGATGAAGAGGACCAGCCGTATGCCGTGCGTGTGCAGGAGCGTCACCGTCTCCCTGATCTCGTCCAGCGTCTGGACCATCCTGTCCCCGAACGTGAGCATAGGCTGCCGGAATCTCGCCCCTTTCGCATGTGTCGCCGGGTCTGCCTCGATCTCCCCCTCGACCGAGGGCGACGTCGGCATGAGGCCCGTGTTGTAATGGTCGTATTGGAACGGCTGCTTTTTACCCAGGAACCCTTGCAGCGGCTCTTTCATGGCTCTCGTCGAATAACGAATAAGGTACCTCAAATAGAAGAGGTACGTGTCCTGGTGCACCGCCGGCGGATACGGGTATCTCGTATAATCGGTGAGGTGCTCCGCCGGATCCTGTTTATAGGAGAATTCGTCGAGGCCTATCAGGACCACCTTCGGCCGGACCCCTTTTGTCAAGAGATAGTGGAGGTTATCCAGGTGGTTCCGGGGCAGACCGCCGGCGTAGAACATGTTGTAGCACGTCGCACCCTTCATCTCTCTCCCGTCGATCCCGCCCACGCGTGAGGACCCGAAGATAAGGCAGTCGAACTTCTGCGGATTGAGGGCCACATAGCGGGTTTTCACGAAATTCATGCTCGGCGCGGTAAACTGATGAGAAAGGTCGTGGCGCCAGGTGCCGTACCTGAAGACGCCTGAGGGGTCGACGATATAGTTGAGGAGCGCGACGGCGCCGAGCTCGGCCGCCATTATGATGAGGCCCGTAATGAACCACTTTTTGTACCGCTCCATGGCAGCCTCAGAAAAACCGATAGACAAATTCTTGCATTTCGGCCATATGCAGCATGGAATAGACACCGGCCGTCAGCACGATGAACCATTTCCAGTCAGGCTGGAACTTCTCCGCCATCTCGTTGGAGTTCCTGAAGAGCAGGCAGACAAGCAGCGCCCCGAAAATGAAGGGCCAGGAATCCCTGCTCCCCTCCATGACGTGTTTCCACGGCGCAAACTGTATCCCGTAACTCCCGAGAGGGTGGAGGGTTTTTGCCCATCCATCCGGAAGGGCAACGCCCGTGAGCCCCAGCATGCCCCTGAGCACCCTCACCGCATCGCCCAAGGTCTTGGCCCGGAAGAAGACCCATGCGATGTTGACGAAGTTGAAAGTCACTATCCAGGCGATCACGGTGGGCAGCCGTAATCCGATCTTCTTCCACGCGTGGTGGATTATGAGACCCGCCCCGTGGAGAAAACCCCAAAAAAGAAATGTCCAGCCGGCCCCGTGCCAGAGGCCCCCGATCAGGAAGGTGGCCATGAGATTGCAGTAAAGGTGCGCGCGGGGCACCCGGTTTCCGCCCAGCGGTATGTAGATGTAGTCCCTTAAGAACCTGGTGAGCGTCATGTGCCAGCGGCGCCAGAAGTCCTGTATATCGAGCGCTTTGTAAGGACTGTTGAAGTTGATCGGGAGCCTGATGTTGAAGAGCAGCGCCGTGCCTATGGCCATGTCGGTATACCCCGAGAAATCGAAGTATATCTGGAAACTATAGGAAAGGGAGGTCGCCCACGCGAGGAGCAGGTTGAGGTTGCCCGGCCCGTCGAACCCGGGGGAGGCCCAGCCCGCAAACCGGTCGGCAATCTCCACCTTCTTGAACAGCCCTATGGAGAAGAGAAAGAGTCCCAGCGAGAGGCTTCGGTAGTTGAGCGTTTTGCTCCCCAGGCCCTTCAGTTGAGGTATGATCTCGTCGTAGCGGGCGATGGGGCCGGCCAAAAGACGGGGAAAGAACGAGATGAAGAGCGCGTAGTCGAGAAAACCGGTGCGCCTGGTGGGGTCGCGGTACAGGTCCACGAGGTAGGCGATCTCCGTGAAGGTAAAGAAGCTTATGCCGACCGGCAGGAGCGCCTTCTCTACCGGTATGCCCAGCCCGAACCACTCGTTAAGGTTGCCGACCGCGAAACCGGTGTACTTGTAATATCCGAGCAGGGCCGCGGCGACGGCTATTCCAAAAATAAGAAAGGTTTTACGCCACGTCTTCCCGACCCTGGAAGAGCGCCCGGTTATCACGAGGCCGATGCAGTACGTAAAGACTATCGAAAAAGCGAGGACCGGGCCGGACTTCAACTCGCTCCAGCAGCAAAAGACGAACGAGCAGAGGATCAGCCAAATCGTCGAAATGGTTGCCAGGCGCGGCCTGTTGAGCAGCAGATAGACGATAAACGTGCCGGGGAGGAACAGGAAAATAAATTCGTGGGAATTGAAATTCATCTATGCCGACTCACGCGCCCCATTATAGCACACGGTCGGCCCTCTTTCCCTAGTCTTTTGACCCATGACTCTCTTCCGGAGCCGCTTTTGACAATGCTTCTCCCCAGGGTTACAATATTCGCACTCATGCAGCGATTCAGGTTAAATGCCGACTATACGCCCGCGGGCGACCAGCCGCAGGCCATCGAAAAACTGGCGGCGAACGCGCTCGCGGGCGTGCGGGACCAGGTGCTCCTCGGCGTCACCGGGTCGGGCAAGACTTTCACCATGGCCCACGCGGTCGAGCGTCTCCAGCGGCCCACCCTCGTGATGTCCCACAACAAGACCCTCGCCGCCCAGCTCTACACGGAGTTCAAGACGCTCTTCCCCGAGAACGCCGTCCACTTCTTCGTGAGCTACTACGACTACTACCAGCCGGAGGCCTACGTGCCGCCGACGGACACCTACATAGAGAAGGATTCGTCTATCAACGAAGAGATCGACAAGCTGCGCCTGTCGGCAACCAACGCCCTTTTTGAGAGGGACGACGTGCTCATCGTCGCGAGCGTCTCGTGCATCTACGGCCTGGGCTCCCCCGAGGCCTACTACGGCATGCTCATCTCCCTTGAACGGGGTGAGCGCATGGAGCGCAAGGCGCTGCTCGACAAGCTCATCCAATGCCAGTACGAGCGGAACGACATCGATTTCTACCGGGGCAGGTTCAGGCTGAGGGGCGCGAACATCGACGTCTTCCCCGCGTATGAGGAGGAGAGGGCCATACGGATCGTCCTCGATGACGATGTGGTCTCGGATATCTATGCCATGGATCCCCTTTCAGGAAAGATCGTCGAGAGGCTGACGAGGTGCACCATATACCCCGCGACCCATTATGTCACCCCGAAAGAGCGGCTGGAGACGGCCGTCATCAGCATCGAGGAAGAGCTTGGCACTCGGCTGAAAGAGCTGAAGGGGGCGGGGAAGCTCCTCGAAGCCCAGCGGTTGGAGGCGAGGACCAGGTACGACCTTGAGATGCTCAGGGAGATCGGCTATTGCCAGGGCATCGAGAACTACTCGCGCCACCTGACCGGACGGCAACCCGGGGAGCCGCCTCCCACCCTCATGGACTACCTGCCGAAGAACGCCCTCGTCATCATCGATGAGAGCCATGTGACCGTGCCCCAGATCCAGGGCATGTACCGGGGGGACAGGTCGCGCAAGACGACCCTCGTCGAGTACGGCTTCCGCCTCCCGTCGGCGCTCGATAACCGCCCCCTGACCTTCGAGGAGTTTCAGGGGCACGTCAACCAGGTGGTCTATGTCTCGGCCACGCCCGCGACGTATGAGCTTACCAGGGCCAAGGGGCATGTGGTCGAGCAGATCGTGCGCCCCACGGGACTCATAGACCCGACGATAGAGGTGAAGCCTGCCCGCAATCAGGTGGATAGCCTCCTCGCGGAGGTGAAGAAGACCATCGCGAAAAAGGAGAGGACCCTCATCACGACGCTGACCAAGCGGTTCGCCGAAGATTTGACCGACTTTCTGCTCGACGCGGGCATAAAAGCCAAGTACCTCCACTCAGAGGTCGATACCCTCGAAAGGATCGCCATTGTCCGCGATCTCCGGCTCGGCAAGTTCGATGTCCTCGTCGGCGTCAACCTCCTCCGGGAAGGGCTCGACCTGCCGGAAGTAGCCCTCGTGGCCATCCTGGACGCCGACAAAGAGGGGTTCCTGCGCTCCGACACCTCGCTGATCCAGACGTGCGGCAGGGCAGCCCGGAATATCAACGGACACGTGGTCATGTTCGCCGACAAGATCACCGATTCGATGAGGCGGACCATAGATGAGACCGGCCGGCGGCGCGCGATGCAGACGGCATACAACGAGGCCCACGGCATTACCCCGGAAGGCATCCATAAGTCGATTGTCGATATCCTCTCCTCTATTTACGAGAAGGATTACTATACGGTGGACACGGACGAGCTGGAGGAGCAGGGCGTCGATCCGAAGAAGCTGTCGAAGATGGTGAAGAAGCTGAGGAAGGATATAAACGAGGCGGCAAAGAGGTGGGACTTCGAGAGGGCGGCCCAGCTAAGGGACAGGCTGGCGAAGCTCGAGCAGATGGAGTTGGCAATTTGAGGGGCTCAGCGCCCCCTCCATGAGCAAAGCTCATCGGGGCACCCACTTCAGTGGGTCGTCCCCGCTCAGCGCTTCGCATGCGCTCGCTTTGGGTCGTTAGGGCTCAGCGCCCCCTCGACGGGCGAAGCCACGACCCGCAACTGGCATCGGCTGGGGTACCCGCTTGCGGGTCGATTGCCTTGCCGGGTCGCACCCGGCCTTTCCGCTTTCGGTAATAGGGGGCATAAGTAAATGATTTCCGACGACTATATCGATAACCTGCCCGAGGGCCCCGGCGTCTATCTCTTCAGAGACGAGGCAAAGGAGATCCTTTACGTCGGCAAGGCGAGGAGCCTCAAGGACCGGGTCAAGAGTTATTTCGGAAAGGGGAAAAAGGACGGCAAAACCGAGCGGCTCGTGAGGCGCGTCCGAGGATATGTCGATCGTGCTGACCCGGAATGAAAAAGAGGCGTTCCTGCTGGAGAATAACCTCATCAAGGAGCACCAGCCGAAGTACAACATGGTCCTGAAGGACGACAAGACCTATGTCTCCCTGAGACTGAGCGTGCAGGACAAATTTCCCGCCCTCAGCATCACGAGGACGATCAAAGACGACGGCGCCCTCTATTTCGGGCCCCATCCTCACGCGAAAGACGCAAAAGACCTCCTGAAGGTCGTTCAGTCCCTCTATCCCATGAGGAGGTGCAGGGACGCCGTCTTTCGCCGCAGGACGAGGCCGTGTATCCTCGCGGGTCTCTCGATGTGCCCGGCCCCCTGCGTGGGGGAGATAGACGAGAAGGCGTATCGGCTGGTCGTGGAAGAGGTTGCCGACTTTCTCCAGGGAAGGAACGAAAAGCTGCTGAAGATGCTCGAAGCACAGATCGAGGAGGCCGCCCGCTCGTGGAATTTCGAGGAGGCCCAGGCCCGGAAAGAGAAATATGACGCGATAAAGCGGCTCGTCGAGAAGCAGCGTGTCCACGAGCACATGGGGATAAACAGGGACGTCTGGGGCATCCTTGCGGAAGAGGGCCGGCTCAGGATGGTGGTGCTCACGTTCAGAAAGGGTGTGCTGATCTCGAAGAGGACCTTCAAAGAGTCTTTTGCCCCCGCCCTCGACGAGGCGCTCCCCTCTTTTCTGTTCCAGTACTACAGCACCAGGCCGATCCCCGACGAGATCGTGATCTCCGAGGAGATCGGGGACAAGCAGGTGCTGGAGCAAACCCTGCGCGAAAAGAGGAGGGGACGGGTGCGCATCCACGGTCCCGTCGGACGCCGGCACCGCCGATATGATCAGGCTCGCCATCGAGAACCTCCACGAGACGGAGGCGGTGGTGCTGGACGAGGCGTTCAAGAAAGTGCTCCATCTTTCGAGGCCGCCCGAAAGGATCGAAGTCTACGATATTTCTCATACCCACGGGCAAAGCCCGTCGGGCATCATGGTCGTATTCGAGGGCTTCAAGGCAAAAAAAGGGGATTACAGGGTCTTCCACATACGGGAGGCGGCGACCGAGGACGATGTGGCCATGATGGGTGAAGTGCTGAGACGCCGCCTGGGCGACGAGGCCATGCGGCCCTTGCCCGATCTGGTGGTGATCGACGGCGGCAAGGCCCAGTTGGCAAAGGCCCTGGGTCTCTTCAAGGGGGTAAGCCCTCCCGTCGACCTGGTGAGCATCGCAAAAGGTGAGAGGCGCAGGAGGATGGAAGACTTCCTCTACCTGCCTTTCAGGAAAAACCCGCTCCTTCTTCCGAAATCCTCGCCCGTGTTCAAGGAGCTGGTGCGGATGAGAGACGAGGCGCACCGCTTCGCCATCACCTCGCATAAGAAATGGAAAAGACGGGAGGACCTGACGTCGACCCTCACCGATATCAAGGGCGTGGGGCGAATGAGGGCGATGGCGCTGCTGGCGGCCTTCCCCTCGATAGAGGAGATAAAGAGGGCAGGCGTCGAGGAGATCGCACGGGTCAAGGGGTTCAACAGGAAGGTGGCGGAGGAGATAGTGCGAGGCCGTGGGGCGGCCGGGTTAATTTCGCGCCTTTCGCCGGCCTCCCCGCCGCCGCGAGTCCTCACATACAACGGAGTACGCTCCGGCTCGCGACCCCTCGATCACGGCGAAATCCATCGAAATTGCTATGATAAAAGTCAATATCCCTGTAAGCTACCCATCTTTTCCTATTTAGTGTCCCCTTCGGGGAGAAAACCCCTCGCCTTTAGGCGAAGACTTTAGTAACATGAGAAGGTGCAGAATTACCGGACAACTTCTCATTCGGTGTATGACCTCAAGTACCACCTGGTCTGGATTACGAAATACCGGAAGAAGGTGCTTTATGGACAGGTGGCGGAACGGCTTCGGGATCTGTGAGGGAGATATGCAAGACCAAGGACGTGGAAATCATCAAAGGTTCTATTTCCAGGGATCATGTCCATCTCTTCGTATCCGTGCCGCCCTACCTTTCGATCTCCAAGCTCATGCAGTCCCTCAAGGGCAAAACATCCTACAAGCTCCTTTCCGAATACAAGGAAATCTCCAAACAATTCTGGGGCCGCCACATATGGGGAAGGGGATACTTTGCAGCCTCATCAGGCAACGTGACCGATGAGGTTATCATGGAATACATCGAAACTCAGGACCTCCAAGAGAATGATGGAGATTTCCACATTGCTCCATAGGAGAGGCGGCTTCAGCCGACTCAAGCTGTCAAATCATTGGTTCTTTTGAACCCACCGGCTTTAGCCGGTGGTGGTTTAGTTCCCTGTTCATTAATAACCCGATCCTTGTTCTTATCAACCTGGCCCGCTAATTCTCTGATTTGATCGGCAAAATCCATTTTGCCCTCCCATGCCATGCTTTCAAATTGTTCCCTTCCTCCATCACTTCGATTCCGCAAAAGACTGCTTAATTAAGGCCCCATGCACTTGAAAGCTCAGTGAATTTTAAAATCTTGTCATCGATTACCGTCCGAAGTCAAGTGATTTCTCAGGGATTGGAGTCTTAATGACTTCAGTCAACTATCTTCACTTCCCTCCCTCCTTAAAGCATGTCTGATGAACAAGCATCGCGAACATCACCCGGATGAGCTTATGGGCGGTGGCCATAATTGCCATCTTGTAGCACAGCCCTTCGCCCTTTCTCTTGTAGAAGTAGGTCCTGAAGAGTTCGTTGGAGAAGACGACGCCCTTAGCCATCAACCAGACAACCCTCCTCAGATGTCTATTCCCCCTCTTGCTTATCCTGCTCGCCCCCTCGTACTTGCCCGACTGGTAGGTTGAAGGATCGAGTCCGGCGGCGGCAATGAGCTTCTTATCGTTCCTGTAGAGAGCAACATCGCCTCCCATCTCGATCAGGAAGTTCAGCGCCGTCGTCTCCCCGACGCCCTTTATCGAGGTGAGGATCTCGACATCCTTCTTCATCTTCTCACTGCAGAGACTCACAAGGACCTTCGTTGTCTCTTTAATCTGCTCCTGCACGTAGAGGAGAAGAGAGGCATCTTGCTTCAAGACCAGTTCCTTTGCCGGGCTTGAAACGCCTATGGAGGATGCTGCGGTAGTCATCAGCGTCTCCACCCACGCCCTGGACTTCCTGCCCCACGAACGCGGGACGACAATAGCGGCCACCGCATCAACATCGGCCTTCCGCACAGCATCAGCAGAGGGGAAGCGGATAAGGAGCTGAAGGATAGATTTGGCAAAGACCCCGGTGAGGTGTTCGAGCTCGGGGAAGGTGACGGAAAGTATCCTCTTCATGTTGCCCTTCAGTTCGTCACCTGGTCGGTCAGTCTCTCCCTTCTGCGGGCCAGATCGCGGAGTTCCATAAGGTCGGCCGAGAATGTCTGGCTCTCCAAGGCTTCTTTCCTCAGCATGAGAAACTGGGCAATGGTCGAGGGCGTCCTTTTTGTCCGTCTTCGTTTTTCTGAGCTGGAGCTTCACGAAGTTGGCAATGAGAAGAGGATTAATGATGACAACTCGATAGCCTTTTGCGGTAAGATAAGAGAAGAGGGCAATGTGATAACAGGCGGTCGATTCGAGACCGAGAAGCAGGGAGAATTCTTTACCCTTCAGGTGAAAGCAGCAACTTCTCAAATCCTTTCCTGTCCATTGCGGCAGCAAGGGAAAAGATCTTCTCTCCCGCCTCTCCGATGCCGCACGCATCAAACTTGTCTTTCGAGACATCGATCCCGACGAACAGAGCCATACGAACCTCCTCGATAAAGAAGCGGAAAAGCGGGATCGCCTCCGGCCAAGCCTCCATGGTCACGAGGGCTCAAAGGCCCAATCAACATATCAGGGCTCCAGGGGGCGGGGGACAGACTGAAAAGTAAGGGTTCGGCGACCCAGGAAGAAATAAGTCCCCCCGCCTTTCCTGGAGGCAAAGGAAGAAAGGCGAGAGATAGTCCGACGCATAAAAGCCAAGGGGACGGGTAAAGCCAAGGGAGACATCGTTGTTATTTTGTGGACTTCCTGATCGCTGTTTGGGGCCGCTGCCAGGGAGACATAGTTCAATGGGCAACAGGCCGTTGCATTATCATTTCTTCTCCTATAGGTGACTTAGCCCTATAAATCCATCGGCTTTCCCGCTCGGTCGCAATTGGCAGGTTAGGTATTCAAGAGTTCCCGTATTTCGCTTATCAGAACTGGTAAGTGACGCTCGATAGCGCTCCAGACAATTCTCTCGTCCACGGTGTCGTAACCGTGTATCAAGATGTTTCTGAAGCCGATGATACGCTGATGGCCGGAGACGGTCTGCAAGATAGTTTCGTCGATCTTCTTGATCCTGTTGAGTGCCTCGCCGATTATTTCGAAGTTTCGTTCGACCGCTCTCTGAGTAACCGTGCTCTCGCGATACGATTCAAAATCCATATTGCGGGTAAAGACCGTTATCTCTTCTGCGGCCTGTAGAACGTCAAAGAGATTCTTCCGCACTTCATCGTTCATACACGACAGTCCTGGTTCTCTCGACAGAATTCCTAAAAATTGGATTTCTGAAGGGTTTGTCGACGATTAAATCAACCTCCCGTCCGAATACCTCCTCCAGGCGTTCCTTAAGCTCAAAATACTTGTCAAAGAGATTTGCCTTACTGTCGGTATCAAAGACCACCAGCACGTCGATGTCGCTGGAAGGACCGAAGTCTTTTCTCAGAACGGAGCCGAAGACGCCAAGGCGCTTTACGGGTAAGTCCCTACAAATACGATTGATTTGCGGTTTCAGCCTTGTGAGATCGATCATCCTATAGTATCGCTTAATCTCACAATTTCTTCAATTCTGTTTTCGTCCGGGTAATGTGGAATTGTGTTTCAGAGGTTTTTCTTGCCTGGCCAAATCCCGGTCCTACTCGAAGGGGTTCCGTATGGTGACTCCCCCGATGCTATGGCCCGAGGCAAGGTCCTCCGAAAGTAAGAGTGAACAGCCGGCCCTCCAGGCTGTTGTCACGATCAGAGAATCCCGGAAGGAGTAACCATGACTGGGGCGAGGTGCACGTAGGTCAGTTTGTTCCGTCTATCCCTCGGGATCCCTGATCCCGCATTCTCTCAATGACATCATCCAGGGAGCCCACGAACGGTCCGGCGGATTCCATCTTGATCGATGCGAGCGCCGCGGCGAACCGAAGCGAGTCTTCGACGGAATGGTCCAGCCTGCGCGCCAGGTACGATCCCATCACCGTGTCGCCGCGGCCCATCCTGCCCCGCGTGCTCCTGTGAGTAAATTTCACGAAAGTAGTTTTCCCCTTGTTCCGGGCCAGCACCCCCTCCGAAGAAGTTATTATGGTCTCGGAGCTTCCCCAGCCTTCCAGCATCTCCGCCTGGTCCGGCGGAATGTCGGCACCCGTCAAGGTCTGCCCCTCCATCGCATCGAGCTTGACGAAATCGGCCATGCCCAGGATTTCCTTTTTTTCCGGAACATCTTTAAGCCGGACGACCCCGGTCTCATCGTCCGCCTGAAGCACGAAGCTCTGCATGTCCACCGACAAACGGAAACCGCGTGCCTTCAGGGGCTCGCATCAAGTCCAACTGAAACTCGCGGACGCCTATGCAGCAGAGGTGGATCAGACACGGTTCAAAAGGAGGTATATCCGTCACGGCAAAATGTTTTGCGCCCTTTATGAGAAAGGCCCGCCTTTTATCGACGTTTGCGGTGGGGAAAAAGACGCGGTATTGGGCAATCTCTCCGGGCTTTACAAAAAGATCGATCCCGGCAGCTTTCAGCGGTTCCAGCAGGTGTTCTTCGCCCTCGGAGATTCTCGTCACCGCGGCAATCCTTTTTCCCGGACAGGAGGCTGCTATTGAAGCAAAGAGCACCGGACTGCCCTGTTCGACGAAAGGGGACCCCTCGAAAGGAACGATTATACCCGTGCCGAAGTGACCGATAAATACAATATCGTAGCGATTCATCCGCACGGCCCTCCGGTCGGCGGCGCCGGTCGACCTTACCGGCGCACTTACAACTGTACACTACTTTTTTCGTCTACCGCAAGGGGTTACCGACTGGAAGCGATAACGTCATCATCACCGGTGCGTCTGGCAAGCGGTGCAGTCTTCAATCACCGTATATCCGGGATGCTGGCGCCTCCTGACGGGAAGATCGCGACATCTGCCGAGGCAAATTTCTTATAGGTCGCCGAGATGGCTTCATCCAGGCTCGAAGCATAAGTGAAATTCATCATAGCCACCTGCTCCCTGGTCAGGGCCTCGGGCACATGGATGACGGTGAACTTTTCCGATAATTCCTTGAAAATGACGACCATCATGATAAAGGAGATACCGAAGTTCCTGAGATGGTCCGGTATGTCGTCGCGGAGCAGCCTGCGATGGTACTCGTTTGCGGTCTCCGTGGTGGCCATCTGCTCCACCAGGGGCATGATAGGCCCTGCATTCTTCTGGGAGGCGACCCAGATGATGGTCCCCCCCGTCCTTACGGCAAAACTGGCGTTCAGCAGCGCTTTCATGGCATTCACGCCTATTTCCAGGGGTGCAGCCGAGGTGATCACCACGTCGGGCCTCTTGGCGAGAGGGACCATGTAGAGGGACGCTGCATATTCCGACGCCTTTCGATGCTCTTCAACGGGGTCTCCGGCAAAGGCCCTGATCACCTGATGCTTCTCGTTCACGATGAAATCGAGCTTGAAGGCGAGCCTGCTCATGCGGCCCACTTCCGCAAGGTCTTCGTAAAAGGGGTTTCCGTCGAGGAGATTCAGCTTGCTGTTCTTGTTGCGCATCCAGGCATAATGATGGTCGGCGACCGACCGGTAGGATGAGACGCCGGGCATGATGATCTTGCATCCCCCTCCGAACCCGGAATAGGGATGGGGCATGCATTCCCCGATGCCGAGGATCAAGTCGGCCTGAGCAACGAGCCTGTTTACCTCGATTATGGTTCCCCTGTTGGTCCTGCCGATGAGGACATTCTCGGGGGAACGGGGATCATGGTTCATCACGTGGCCCCGGAGACGCTGGATAACCTCTTTACCGACCTTCTTTTCCATCTGTTCCGGGGAGAGGGCCGGGTGTGTGCCCAGGGCGCAGACGCCGCATATACGCTCGTCGGGGATACCGGCTTTGTTGAGACGGTCGAGGATCGGCGGGAAGGCAAGGGATACAGGCGTCGGCCGCTGGACGTCATCGAAGAGCACGACCACGTCCATGCCCGGCTTGGCCAGGTCTTCGATGCGTGGAGAGCCTATCGGGTTATCGAGGGCCCGGGCGAGTTCCTCCTCCACGTCATCCGCTACCGGTGCAGCGGAGCAGTCCTCACAGGTAAGCACATTCCACGCCGGGGGCAGGGAAAACTCCAGTTTTCCACCTTCGTAATTGAGATAGTAGCTCATACGACCTCCTTTTCATTGGCGTATAAGGGTTGGCAGTCCGCGGCGCGCCTTAAAAGGCCCTCCCATTCCTCATCCGTCTCCGCCTGCATCCGCTCCACCTCGACAGCGCTCAGGTGGCGATACCTACCCTGAGACTTCAGGTACTCTTCCACGGGCAGACCCTGGGGAACGTAGGTGATGGTGCGCGTCTTCCCGTCCAGGATTTCGTAAAGAGGGAAGATCTTGGTCTCCACCGCCAGCATCGCGGCAGTTGCCGTCAGGTTCTCGGCCATCCTCCAGCCCGTGGCACAGGGCGTGAGAATATGGATGAACTTGGTCCCCTCGATGCTTCTCGCCTTCTGCACCTTGTCCATCAGGTCCTGTGGATACCCTATGGAGGCCGTCGCAGCGTAGGGTATGCGGTGGGCAGCCATGATCTCCATGATGTTCTTCTTCCTGGCAGTCCGCCCCTTGGGCGTGGTGATGGTCCACGCGCTCCGCGGCGTAGCGGAGCTTGCCTGGATGCCCGTGTTCATGTAGGCCTCGTTATCCAGGCAGACATAAATATAGTCTTCATTCCTGTCCGCCGTTCCGGAAAGCGACTGCAATCCTATGTCGAAGGTCCCCCCGTCTCCTGCAAAGGCGACTACCGCCAGGTCATTTCTCCCCCGTATCTTCATCGCATAGGATAAACCGGCTGCCGTGGGCGCGGCCGTTTCAAAGGTTCCGTGGAACGCGGGAACCCGAAGGGAGCTGTGGGGATATGTGGCGGCGATGATGGAGGAGCAGGATGGAATGATGACGGCCAATGTCTTGGGCCCAAGGGCTCGAAGCACGAGCCTCATTGCGATCACCACCCCGCATCCCGGGCAGGCCATGTGTCCCGATCTCATCTGGTCTTCAACGATATTCTGCGTGTACATGCTAGTATCCCCTCACCCATACGGGTAGATCGTCCGGCGCCTTCTTGTCCAGTACCTCCAGGCAGATGTTCTCGAGGGTTTCGGGAGAGACGTCGACTCCGTCGAGACCCGCTATATATCCGTAAACCTGCGGCCTGGTGGTCGAGTTGGCGATGGCCGATTTCAGTTCCTGGCAGAAAATGCCTTCCTTCCCCAGAGATATGTTTCTGTCGATGACGACAACCTTCGCCGCATCCTGCAGAACGTCCCGGACCTCTCTCCACGGGAAGGGCCTGAAGGCCTTGATCTTCAGGAGCCCGACCAAGGAGCCCTTCTCCCTCAACCTGTCGATTGCCACGCGGGCCGTGCTCGTCATGGAGCCGCTCGTCACGAGGAGGAGGTGGGCACCGTCCGTCTTTATTCCTTCCACCATGCCGTAGCTTCTGCCGAACAGGGCCTCGTACTCCCGATCTACCTCCGTAATGACCCTTTTTGCATGTTCCATGTCATGGAAAGCAGTTTCCCTGAAAGGGAGGAACTCGGACCCCGCGGTGACCACATTCGAGACAAAGGCGGGGTTGTCGAGGTCGAAGCGTTCGGGAAGCATCGGCGGCGGCAGGAAGAGATCGATCTGCTCCTGGTCGGGCAGGTCCATGGGCTCGATGAAATGGGAATTAAAGAAGGCATCTATGATGACCATGGAGGGCAGGAGCGTTGCCTCGGAGACGCGGTAGGCCTGGATGATCGTGTCGAAGGCCTCCTGGTTGTCTTCGCAGTAGAACTGCATCCATCCCGTATCCCGCTGGGAGAGGGTATCCGTCTGGTCGCTGCCGAAAGACCATGGCGCCGCGAGTACCCTGTTCACGCAGCCCATTACCACGGGAACCCTGTTGCCCGAAGCAAAATGGAGCATTTCATGCATGAGCGCGATGCCTTGAGACGAGGTGGCGGTGAAGACCCGCACCCCCGCGAGCGACGCGGCAACGCACATTGCCATGGCCGAATGTTCCGACTCCACCCGCACCATGGTCCCCGGCAGCGTCCCTGTGATTCCATCTCGGAGAGTCTTTCATAGATCGGGGTCTGGGGCGTGATGGGGTAGGCAGGAATAAGCTGTGCCCTGGCCATTCTTACCGCTTCAGCGATGGCATAGTTCCCCGACAGGAGATCCCTCATGGCAGTCTCTCCTCCAGCTCTATCACGGTGCGGGGGCAGACCGTGGCGCAGATGCCGCACCCCTTGCAGTAGTCAGTCTTCACGCGGTACATCCTGTCTCCCTCTTTGATAATCGAAATATCGGGGCAGAGAAAAAAGCAGAGGTCGCATCCGACACAGGAGCCGCAATAGAAGCACCTCTTTGCCTCATCGATTGCCGCACGTCTGTCGAGGCCCTCGGTGACTTCATGGAAACCGGTCACCCGTGCCTCGGGGGGAGACTTTGCCTGAGCATGCGGTCTTGTCTTCCTGTAAAGCAGTGTAGCCAAATCGGCAAACTGCACCACCCTCTTGAGGTCGATCCGGCCGTTCTCTATGTAAGCGCCCATCGAAAGGGATGAGCCCTGTCCGAGGGCCAGACCGGGCATGATTCTTTCGGCATCGTATCCGTGCACCTTGAGGTGGATAGAGAGGGCAGCCCGTTTGCCCGACAGGATGGCATCCGCCACGGCAGGTCTCTGCCTCACCAGGTCGCCGCCCGCGTAAATGCGCGGCGACGGTGTCATGCCGAGACCGTTCACGAAGACCCCGGAAAAGTCCTTGTCTATGATTTCCGGCAGAAAAAGGCCCGTGTCGGCACGTTGACCGATCGAGATGAGTACCAGGTCCGCATCGATCAAGACGTCGTCACCCTCGCCCTGCGAGAGCACATACTTTCCCGTGGCCGGCTCCTTATCTACCCTTGTCCCGGCGAGTCTCACCTGCTCCAGACGGTCCCCGCCCAGAAACTGGATCGGCCGGTATTCGCCCATCATCCGGATCCCTTCTTCCTTCGCCTCTTCGATGCCCTCCGGGATTGCCGGGAATTCGCCTTCCTTCTCCGGGGCGACCATGGTGATCACTGCTCCGGGGCCTGCGAGGCGGCGCGCCGTCCTCGCCACGTCGACAGCCACGTCTCCGCCGCCGATGACGACGACATTCTTCTTGCCCTTGCAGCACGCCTCTTTCCTTTCATCGTAGAGAAAGTCGAGGCCGTACAGGATGGGGCCGACTTCATCGAAGGCAGCCCCGAGCTTCCGGGGCAGCCGGGCCCCGGTACCGAGGAAGATATAGTCGAATTCATTCTGCAAGCGCCCGAGCCCATCGCCGTTTATCGTCTCACCCGTCTTCAGGTCTATGCCGAGGACCAGGATGCGGCCTATCTCTCTCGCGAGAATATCTTTGGGGAGACGGTATTCCGGAATACCGTACCTGAGCACCCCTCCCGCCTCCGGCCTCGATTCGAAAATAGTCACGTCGTGGCCGAAGAGCCTTAAGAAATATGCGGCGGAGAGCCCGGCCGGCCCTGACCCGATGACGGCTATTGCGGCTTTCCTGTCTTCAGGATTGCTGCTCATCGGGGGGACCGCGCTCCCCAGGTCCGCGATTGCCCGCTCCAGGGCCTTGATCTCCACGGTCTCATCGAACTGGTTTCTGTTGCATTTTGTCTGGCAGGGGTGGTAACAGACCCTTCCACAGACCCCCGGCAGCGGGTTTTCCTGAAGAAGGAGTGCCAGGGCCCCGTCAAAATCTCCTTTCGAGGCATGGGAGAGCATGGCAGGGATGTTGTTTCCGGCGGGACAGGCCTCGCGGCAGGGAGAGAGTTTCTGCCGGTAGGAGGGTTTTTTCGAACTCCACTGCCCTGTCTTGAAAACCTCCGTGCTCACCCGTGACACGGGTATGATGGTATCCACGTTTCCCACCGTGAGGCCGATCTGTCTGGTCATAGCGCCTTTCCCCCCGGCGTCACGGTCATGTTGTACCCAATAAGTGCCGATTTGACGTTTTCCTCCACCTTTCCCGGTACCGAAACCCTGATGGCTTCCTCGAGGACGTCGAAAGGAATGTCCCCGGCGACCCTGCAATAGGACCCGAGCATGGTCGTATTGATTGCGGTGCCGACGCCCTCTTTGCTCGCTATATCAGAGGCATGCACGACAGAGACGGGCAATTCCCCAAGACCAAATCGGTCCCGGTTGAAAGGGGTGTTGATGAGGACAAAACCACCGGGCCGCAGGGTCCTTTCGATTTCATTCTCGTCGATGAGGTCAGGGGCAAAATAGATGAGACGGTCCGGTCTCTTGATTTCGCATTTCAGGTATATTTTCTTGTCATCGACGCGCAGGAAGCTCGTTACCGGCGCACCTCTGCGCTCCCCGCCGAAGAGTGAGTAGCACTGCGGGTATCTGCCCATGAGAAAGTAGGCCCTCGCCAATATCTGGGCGGCAATCACTACGCCCTGTCCGCCTCTGCCGCAAAACTTGATCTCCACCATATTGATCCGCCCCTGGATGCGAGAGGTTTTCTCACCCCTACTTCATCAGGTAACCGGGAAGCCAGGTTGCCAATTGGGGAAAGATGAAGAGGAGCACGATGCACATAACGAGACTGAGAAGGAAGGGCATGACGCCCCGGTAGACGACACTGAAGGGTTCGTTGGTAATATTCGCCACGATAAAGACGTTCATTGCAACCGGAGGCACGACGATGCCGATCATGAGGGTCACGCAGATGACGATGACAAACCAGACCGGATCGAAACCGAGCTTCAACATGACGGGAAAGAAGATGGGCGTGGCAAAGATCATGAAGGCGATGTCGTCGATAAAGGAGCCGCCGATGAGATAGAGAAGAATGATGGCGATCATCACCAGAGAGGGGGGAAGCCCGGATGCGCCTATCCATTCTGCCGCAATTGCAGGAATACGGGTGATGGCGATAAAATGGCCCAGCACCGTGGAGCCTGCGATGAGCATCAAAGACATGCAGGTGAGCCTGAGCGATTCCCTGAGCGATTTCCACAAGCCCTTCAGCCTCATCTTTTCCTTGATGACGCAGAGGATGAGGAGGGCGCAGGTGCCGACGCTGCCCGCCTCGGTGGGGGTAAAGAAGCCCACGAGTATGCCGCCTATGGTAAGGACGAAGATGAGCAACGCCCAGAAGACCTCGGGAAGAGACCTGAAGCGTTCCCGCCACGTGGACCGTTCGCTCGGAGGCCCTATCGAAGGATCGATCCTCGTCCAGCCGATGATGACGAGGCCGAACATAAAGGCGATCAAGAGGCCCGGAAGCAGACCGGCCATGAAGAGCCGCCCGATCGACTGCTGAGTCAGGATGCCCAGGACGATGAGGGCCGCGCTGGGTGGGATGAGAAGACCCAGCGTCCCCACGCTTGCCACGATGCCCGTGGTCAGTACCCTCTTATAGTTGGAACGGTCCATCTCGGGAATGGCAACACTGGCAAAGGTGGCTGCCGTGGCCGTCGACGATCCGCAGATGGCCTTAAAGATCACCGTGCCCAGGACGGTTGCGAGGGCAAGGCCTCCGGGGATATGCCCCACAAACCTGCGGGCCGTCCCGAAGAGTTTTTCGGCAATGCCCGAATTGAACCCGAGCTGTCCCATGAGGATAAAGAGGGGCAATACCGTAAACCCGTAGGTGGTGAACACGTCATAGAAGTCCTTTGCCACAAGATTGAAACCGGCGTTGACCGATTTCAGATACGCATAGCCCACGAACCCTACAATGGTCATGGCAAAAGACAACTGAATGCCCGTGAGAAAAAGGACGAGCAAGACCCCTAAGCTACACAGACCGATCACGACCTCGCTCATGAATGCCTCCCCGCCGCGATCGTTACCAGTTCGCCGGCAAGGACCAGGCAAACGGTGAGACAGGAAAAACCGATCCCGTACGCTATGGCGTAATAAGGGAGTGCAAGGTGGAGGAGACTTCCCCGGCCCTGTGCAGGTCTGACGCCATTTTCAGCAGGTTGTATCCGGCGCCGAGGAAGAGTGCAATGCCCATGAGGTTGGTCACTAACTGGAGCACCCTTTGCACGGGAGGGGAAAGCTTGTGCAAAAAGAAATCTACGTAGACGTGCCCCTTCTCGAGGGTGGTGATGGGAAGCGAGAAACCCACAATCACACCGGCGCCGAAGGAGACGATCTCATAGGTCCCGATAATCGGCCGCGCAAAGGCCCGGCCTATGACATCGCACGTGGTCAGGACCATGATGAACAACAGGGAAATCGCCGCTCCAGCCTCCAGCACCTTCCTAGGCCAGTAGATGAGGCGACGAAGGATATTGCCGGTACCGCCGACGCTCCCTTTGGAGAGATCCCCCATAGTACCCTCCTTCAGACCTGTTCTCTCTTTTCGCCTCTCCTCTATTTCTGATTCTTCTGAATCCAGTCCTGGCACCATTTGAGGGCTTCCGCCGCGGGAAGACCCTTTGCGGCTTTCTCCTTGAGGAACTTGTCGAACAGCGGTTTCACCTGGTTCGCCCAGCGTACGTTCTCTTGCTTGGAGAGAGGCGCTATCGTGTTGCCCCTTTCTTTCATGAACTTCTTCCCATTGGCGTCTTCCTCGTCCCACGGGTCTCCCGCCTTGTTCACCCACTGCTCGTTTATCTCTTCGATGGTCTTCTGGAGGCCCTTCGGCAAGGCGTTCCACTTGTCCTTGTTCATCGCGACGAAAAATGTGTTGAAATAGGCGGTGCCGTAATTCTCCGGGGCATACTTGACTACCTCGCCGAGCCTGTAGGTGGATAATACGGCGTAGGGGCCAAGCATCCCGTCGAGCATGCCCCTCTGCAGCGCATCGTAGGTGTCTCCCATAGACATTGGCACCGGCGCCGCCCCGAGGGCGGAGAGCATGTCCACCGTGGCCCCGGCAGCACACTTGACCTTCATCCCCTTTAGATCTTCGAGGCTTTTTACCGGTTTTCTCGTGAACAACAGACCCGGCCCGTGGCTGGAAAAGAACATGATCTTCGAGTCGCTGAACTCTTTTGTCGCATATTTCTTGTAGTATTCATTGGAGAGTCTCGTGGCGAGTTTCGCCGTCCTCACACCGAGGGGAAGATCGAGCATCTCTATCATGGGGAACCGGCCTCTCGTGTAGGCAAGAGAGTCGGAGCCCAGGTCTACCACCCCTCGGACAACAGAGTCGTACGTCTGCGCTCCCGGCGTGAGCGTCGCGCCCGCATAAAAGTTAATTTTGATTTTGCCGTTGCTCTTCTTCTCCACCTCTTTTGCCCACGTCTCAAAGGCGATGCTCACCTTGTCGGTCGGCGGAAGAAAACTGGAAAAATCCATCTTGATAACTTTTTCCTGAGCTCCTGCAGGGGTTACCAAGAATATGACAAAAATGAGTGAAGCAAAAATAGCCGACAAGCTTTTTCTCATGACCCCCTCCTGTCTTGACCGTATGAGCAGAATTTGTTCTTTATCTTGATCTGGTATACTGTGTACCAGCAAAGAGCCACATGTCAAGTAATATTTTGCCTTTTAGGATTCATGGAGAGAACGAGGCAGCGAGTTCATGCACGAAGGGCAGATTGGCAGGAGATTTTTCGAAGGCTGGCGAGCCGGAAGGGGCAGGAGGTGCGGCCGACTTCTTTGTGCGTTATTCGTTTTTTTCCTGCGGTTCTTTCGGAGCGACAGCCAGTATGTCACGCAGGGAAAGGTCAAGGTGGTACCGGATAGCCCTCTCAACTTCATCGGGATCACGTCTTTCGATGGCCTTGTAAATGAGCTTGTGGCCGTCTAAGGCCCTCACAAAGACATCGGTATGGAAGAAACTGGCCACGCGGTGGCGAAGCATATGGCGCCGCATGAGCTGCGTTATTTCCATGATATGGGTGCTGCCGCTCAAGCGTGCGATGGTCTCGTGAAACTGCGCATCCAGGTCCGCGTACGAGTGGATGTCATTCTGTGCGAGTTTTTCTTCCGATTCGGCAATAATAGTGCTCAGTTCCCGTATGAGGGTCGTATATGACTTCTGCACGGCCCAGTGAGCGGCGACAATCTCCAGCGCCTCCCTGATCTTGCAAATCTGGATGACCTCTTCCTTACTTATCGACAACACACGGTAGCCGACCCGCGGTATGGACTCGATGAGTCCGTCTTTCTGCAGGTTGTGGAAAGCTTCTCGCACGGGTGTGCGGGAGGTCCCGATCTCTTTAGCGACTGTTGCTTCCACGAGGCGCTGCCCCGGCGCTATTTCACCGCTGAAAATTTTTTCGCGGACATGCTCGTAGACGGTAGTCCATATAGCCGAATGATCCGAGAAATCGAGCCCGTTCATATTCAATTATAGTATACCAGCGGTACAAAATAAGCAAGCATGATAGTTTCGACCAAAAAAATCTGACGCGTTCAGAAAGCGATCCGGTGTGTGCGTGCCGATCGTTCATCCCTCTTTTAGCTATTTCTGAGAGTAGTCGTACCATCCCGCGCCGGTCTTCTTCCCCAGTCTCCCTGCCTTCACCAGATTCTTCAGCTCAAGGGAAGACTGCCACTTCAGCTCCTGGGCAGCTCCTTGCGGAGGTACTCATTCACCATGAGATTGATATCGAGACCGGTGAAGTCCATCAGCTCGAAGGGACCCATCGGGTAATTGAGGCCGAGCTTGGCGGCCTTGTCGATGTCCTCTTTTGTGGCGACACCCGTTTCGAGAAGCTTCATCGCCTCGATGAAGTGGGGTATCATGAGTCGGTTGACGATGAATGCAGGCACGTCCACCTTCACCTCGACAGACTCCTTCCCCATCCTTTTTGTCACCCCGGCCGCCTCCGCAACCGTCCCGTCGCCGGTCAGCAGACCTCTCACGATCTCCACCAACCTCATAAGGGGCACGGGATTAAAGAAGTGTACGCCCACGACCTTGTCGGGCCTCTGTGTCGCGGTTGCGATTTCCGTGATCGACAGGGAGGAGGTGTTCGTGCCGAGGACGACCTCTTTCCTTGTCAGCTTATCCAGCTCGCCGAAGATCTGCTTTTTCACGTCCATTGCCTCGAACGCGGCCTCGATGATGAAGTCCGCCTTCGCGAGGTCCTCCATCCTGGTCGTTCCCTCGATCCTTCCAAGGATCGCGGTCTTGTCCTCTGCCGCCATCTTCCCTCTTTCGACACTCTTGGAAAGGAACTTGTCGATATTCTTGATGCCCCTTTCGAGTATCTTGTCATCGAGGTCGCGAACGATGACCGAGAAACCGGCCTGCGCGGCGACCTGGGCAATGCCGTTGCCCATACTGCCGATTCCTACCACACCGATTGTGCTGATGCCCATAAAAGCGCCTCCTGCTTTATTTTAGTAACGTCTATCTTTGTCAGTGCTCAACGCTCTCTACTGATCCGTATCTCGATCTCTTCCCGGCATGAGTCGAAAACCCGGCCTTTTTTGCTCCTTTCGTCAGGGAGCAATCATGAGAAATCGTTTCAGGTCCGCCTCAAATTGTGGTCGTAGATCAAAGAAGACCCACCCCAGGGTGACGTCGTTCAACGCGTCGGCGTTCGTGAATATGCCCTCCCGGACGCCGATGTCGCTAAAACCCGGAGGCTGCACAACGTAGATGCTCTCGAAGGTCAGATACCGGCGGGCAATGCCGCCCAACTGCGTCAGCCCGAACCCCGGATACTGCCCAAGAAGCCCGTCGTCGCCTATCAGGCCGTAGCCTCCTCTTGCGCCGGGCGGCGGCTGGAGAGGAAGAAGCGCCTGCCAGAGCCCTTCAGGGTCTTTGACGCATCCGCTCATTCTCCGTACGTACGGTCCTGACTGATACTCATAATTGAAGGGTAACGTTCCCGCTTGCGCATTTCTCACCTCGTTCCAGGAGAAGCTGGCATGGCCGCCGATGTGGGAGCTGCCTCCGCCGTTTGAGGGCTTATATGGCTCGATGGCGAATGAAGACCCCCCTGGTCCGTATATAATACCGGCACGCGCATGAGTACCGGTTAACAAACTCAAAATTGTCAACGTCAGCACAATACAAATCGTCGTCCTCACGGTTTCCCTCCACGGAGATAACTTGTTCTTCATTATCAGAGAAATACCGCAGGATTACAACAACTATTTCAGGCTTTCCGCGATAAAGACGTCATTAACGGGCACCATGTGAGAACCTGTGTTTCGGGAAGAGGCCAGGTCTCGGAAATGGGAGACGGGAGAAGATTATTCAGCCCGGGAAAGAGGGATCGCGCGGGCAAGAGTCGAGTTTATCGAAAGGGCACCTAACTCCGCAAAAACATGGTTGTAATTGCCGGTGTAACCTGTATAATCTTTAGCGACATCTTATGGAGAACTCCTTTACTATACACGATCTCCCCAGGGCCGAAAGGCCGCGGGAGCGCCTGCAGGCACTTGGGGCCGAAGCGCTTTCGTCCCTGGAGCTTCTCGCCCTGATTATCGGCAGGGGCGTCTCCGGCAAATCGGCCATGCATATCGCCCAGGAGCTCTTGACCAACTTCGGAAACATCCATGCCGTCAGCCTTGCGACCATCGAGGAGCTCTCCAGGGTAAAAGGCATAGGGCTTGCGAAGGCCGCCCAGATCAGGGCCGCCTTCGAGCTGGGCAGGCGCCAGGACCTGGAGCCCGAAGTGGGGCAGTACAGCATAAGCGACCCGGAGCGTCTCGTAAAGGCCCTTCGAAAATGCATTCAGGAGAAGGCAAAGGAGCACTTCAAGCTTGTCCTTCTCAACACGAGGAACAAGATTATCGGCATATCGACCATCTCCGTGGGGACCTTGAACGCGAGTCTCGTCCATCCCCGGGAGGTCTTCAAGGACGCCTCTGACGCACAACGCCTCGTCGATCATACTCGTCCACAACCACCCTTCGGACGACCCCGAGCCTTCGGACGACGACCTTGCGGTGACCCGCAGGCTGGTCGACGCGGGCCGGCTCATGGGGGTCGAGGTGCTCGACCATATCATCATCACCCGGAGCGGCTACACGAGCCTCAAAGAAAGGGGCCTGCTGTGATCCACGCCGCGAGGAGGAGACCGGCGCATGCTGCGCATGAACGTCGTCTGCAAGAGGAAAAAGGAGGCCGCCCTCGCTGCCGCCCGGGCCATCATCGATCGGTACGGCGCGTCTGTCGAGATCGCCCTCGATGAAGAGTCCGCGAGGCAGATCGGCCACGGGAAGGCCTTCGAGCTGGAGCATGTGGCGGACGAACGCCGACCTTATCGTGGTGCTCGGCGGCGACGGCACCCTGCTCTCGGTCGCCCGGCAGGTAAAGGGGAGGGACGTGCCCATCCTCGGCGGTGAACCTGGGGGGCCTCGGCTTCCTCACGGAGATAACCCTCGAGGAGCTGCCGGACATGCTGACCCGTGTCTTCGCGGGTGATTACTACACCTCGACCAGGGCCATGCTCGATGTGGCGGTGAAGAGAGAGGGGGAGGAGATTTTTGCCCTTTCTCTCCTCAATGACGCGGTGATCGCAAAAGATGCCCTGGCGCGCATCATCAATATCGAGACGTATGTGGACAACGACTATCTGACGACCTTCCGCGGCGACGGTCTCATCGTCTCCACCCCTACCGGCTCCACGGGTTATTCCCTGGCCGCGGGCGGCCCTATCCTCTATCCTTCCCTGGAGCAGATCGTCCTCACCCCCATCTGCCCGCACATGCTGACCAATCGTCCCATCATCCTCTCCCGGGAGGTGATAGTGCGGGCAAAGCTCGTCTCGCCCGACGAAAAGGTGATACTGACCCTGGACGGCCAGGTGGGACTGCCCCTCGATTACATGGACGAGGTAATGATAAGAAAATCCGCATTTTCCGTGCATCTGATAAAATCGGAGGCAAGAGGCTATTTCGAGGTGCTGCGGGACAAGCTGAAGTGGGGTGAGAGGTAGCATGCTCGCGTTCCTGCGGGTGAAGGGTTTTGCCATTATCGACGAGCTGGACGTGGAGTTCAAGGAAGGGTTCAACGTCATAACGGGCGAAACGGGCGCGGGAAAATCGATCATCATCAACGCCCTCGCGTCGCTGCTCAACGCGAGGGTGCCGGCCGATGTGGTCGGGGAGCGGCGGAGCGCGCGGAGGTAGTCGGCCATTTGCTTTCAGGACGGCGAGGAATATATCTTGAGAAGGATCATAGGCAGTCAGGGGAGGTCGCGGGCTTTTATCAACGACAACCCCGTCACGGTGAAGAGCCTGGAGGAGCTGGGGAGCTGGCTCATCCACGTGTACGGCCAGAACGAGTCGCAGCAGCTTCTCAGCAAGGAGCACTATGTCTCCATGGTCGACCGTTTTCTCCACCTGGAGGGGGAGAGGCAGGCCCTCTCCGAGCGGGTGAGACGCCTCGATGAGGTGAGCAGGCTCCTGGAGGCGAAGAAGTCGGCTGCCGCGGGTCAGGGCAAGGAGATAGACCTCCTCACCTACCAGCTTCAGGAGATCGAGCGGGAGCGGATCGGGACCGGCGAGGAGGAGAGGGTCAGGGAGAGGCTGAAGGTGCTCAAGGATGCGGCGAGGATAAAGAGCAGCATCGAGGGCGTCGTGAGAGGGCTGTATGAAGACGAGCAATCGGCTCACAGCCTGCGTCACCGGGTGCTCGGCGCTCCTCAGGCCGTTTTCCGGTATCGCGTGGGTAGATGCGATCAGGAAGAGGATGGAAGGCATCTCTTTCGAGGTGGAAGATATAGTCCGGTCGATCAGGGAAGAGGAGAAGTCGCTCGATTATGAGCCGGGCGAGCTGGAAGGGCTCGGCGAGAGGCTGGAGACGATCGCCAGGCTCAAAGAGAAGTACGGCAAGACTTACGGCGGCATCGCGGAGTTTGAAGACTGGGCGCGAAAGAGGCTCGAAGAGCTTCTCCACATGAAGACGGATGCAGAAGGAGCTGGAATCGGAGAAGGCATCCCTCGAAGCCACGGTCGGGGAGGCGGCGGGCGGTTTGTCCGGCCGGAGGAGGAGCGGGGCGCGGGAGATCGAGGAGCTCGTGAGGGGAGAGCTCGCGTTCCTTTCCATGAAGGGCGTTCAATTCAAGGTCGAGATCGCGGATAAGGGCTGGATCGGCGAAGACGGACAGGGACGAGGTGGAGTTCCTGCTCACGACGAACCCGGGAGAACCCTTAAGGCCGCTGCGGAGGGTCGCGTCCGGGGGCGAGCTTTCGAGGATCATGCTCGCCATCAAGAAGGTCACGGGCGGCGAAGAGGAGAAGACCTTTGTCTTCGACGAGATCGATGCGGGCATCGGGGGCAGGGTGGCCGAGGTGGTGGGCAGAAGGCTCGGGGAGCTTTCAGGGAAGCACCAGATCATCTGTATCACCCATCTCCCGCAGATAGCGGTCTACGGGGACCACCATTTCCTTGTGAAGAAACACCAGGGAGAGGCGGCGACCCGCACCTCGATCACGCAGGCTCGCAGGTCAGGAGCGGATCGAAGAGATCGCAAGGATGCTCGGGGGTATCACGATTACCGAGAAGACGCGGGGGCAGGCAGAGGAGATGCTGAGGAATGCTCAGGAAAGCACGCATTAGCGACGTCAGCCTCATCCACCGGTTGGTCAACTCGTGCGCCGAGGCTGGGGAGATGCTTCCGCGGTCGCTGGCCGAGCTCTACGACAACATGCGCGACTATTTTGTGTACGAGCACCCGGAAACGGGCGAGGTCGGAGGCGCGTGCAGCCTCCACATCTGCTGGGAAGACCTGGCCGAGATAAGGTCTCTCTGCGTCGTGGAACACCTGCGGCGCCGGGGTGTTGGCGCCGACCTCGTAAGGGCATGCATGGAGGAGGCGCGGCAGCTTGCCATGGAGAAGCTCTTCGTTTTGACGTATCGACGTGAATTCTTCGGACGGTTCGGGTTCGTGGAGGTGGAGAAAACGCGGCTCCCCCAGAAGATCTGGACCGATTGCGTGAAATGCCCGAAATTCCCCCTCTGCGACGAAGTCGCGATGGTCACCCGTTTGTCGTAATATGCCGCGCCGGTAAAAGGAGGTTCGCTATGGAGACCCGGTTCTGGGCAGAACGTCTGGGGACGATCTTTGAAGACTGGGAAGTCTGCCTGGTAAGGGAACGCGACCAAGAAGTACGAGGCGGCAGACGGCGAGCTCCTTACCATGGAGCTGAAGGAAGAGGAGGGCATCTCGCTGCGGGCCATGAAAGACGGGAAAAGGTGTTTTTCCTACACCTTCGAAAAAGGGGAGAAGGCGGCCTCCAGCCTCGTTCAGAATATCACCGCGCTGATGCCCTTTCTCGATGCAGACCCCTGTGACGTGTTCCCGCCCGGGTCGGAGCGCTACCCCGACCTGGACCTCTACGACGAGGCGGGCCTGAGGACCGCGGACGAGGTCGAAAATCGACGCGCTCCTGCAGATGGAATCGACCATCCGGCTGGCCGACCCGCGGATCGCGCACACGAGAAACTGCGAGCTTCACGAATCGGAGCTGGCCGTGGAGATCATCAATTCGCGCGGCGTAGAGGCACACGCGAAAAAGACCATCTACACGCTGGGCGCCATGGCGGTTGCGCAGGACGGCGACGACGAGGTCTCCTGGTACGACTGGTCGTGGGCGTCCAGGTACTTTGATCTGGACGGGCGAAAGCTGGGGGCGCAGATAGCGGAAAAGACACTCTCCTGCCTCTCGGCGGAGGTCCTTACACAGGCGTCTACAACGGCCTTCTGACCCCTGCGTCCGCATGCCAGATACTGGAGATTCTCTCCCCCTCCTTCCTTTCAGAGAACCTGTACAAGAATAAGACGTGCCTGAGAGACAAGGTTGGGCACGCGCTGTTTTTCCGAGCATCTCACGGTCATCGATTCCGGGTTAAGGGGGATGGACGCGTTCCCTTTTGACGGGGAGGGCGTTCCCTCCCGGGAGAACGTGCTGGTAAAGGATGGTCTGCTTCAGGCCTTCCTCTACGACACGTATTATGCAAAGAAGCTGGAGAAGGCATCCACGGGCAATGCCGTGCGGCATGGCATCAAAGAGCCGCCGAGATGCGGGTCGCGGGGTTTCTTTATCGACCGCGGGCCTGGGGACGACCCCGTGGCGGGAAGCGGAGGGGTCGTCATCGAGGAGTTGATGGGCACCCACATGGCAAACGCCATCACGGGTGATTTTTCCCTCGGCGCGATCGGCCACTACTATGCGGGGGCCGGGATGACGCCCTTCAAGGGGGTCATCCTTTCGGGAAATCTGTTCGACCTGCTGGGGCAGGTGTCGGCGGTGGGGAAGGACCTCACGTTCTACGGCCCGTACGGCTCGCCGACGCTTCTGGTGGAAGGTCTCAAGATAAGCGGAAGGTAGAAAAAGGGGCAGGAGATACCCTGAGTTGAACGAGAAAGGAAAGAGATGCATACTGCTCGCGCTGATCTTCTCTGCGGGCGTAGGGCTCAGGCTGGCCGTCATGGCAACCTCCACCGCTATCGAGCTCGACGGGATAGGCTATGCGACCGTGGCCGACCAATTCGTGCGGGGGCATTTCGGCCAGGCCCTTCACAACGTCTTCCCCCCTTTCTACCCCCTGGTCATAGGATTTTTCCATCTCGCCATACCCGATGTGGAGTTGGCCGGCCGGTTAGTCTCCCTCGTGTTCGGCATGCTGACGATCTGGGTCTCTTTCCTCTTCGCGAGGCGGCTGCTCCGTGACGGGACGAAGGCCGTCTGGGTTGCCTTCCTGCTGGCCTTTCAGCCGTTTCTGGTGAGATACGCGGGGGCTGTGCTCTCAGAATCCCTCGCCGTCTTTCTCTTCGCCGTCACTGTTTTTACCTTCTTCACGGGATGGCGGGAAGAGAGGCGATGGTGCATGGTCATTTCCGGTTTCTGCCTCACCCTGACCTATCTGACCAGGCCGGAATACGTGGTCTTTTACGCGCCCTTTATCCTTGTCCTGCTGGCGGGCAGGCGGGTCCGCGACAGCCTCCTGTTTCTCCTGCCTTTTCTCATCTTAGGTCTTCTCTATATATGCTACCTGCGCATCGAGAGCGGCATGTGGATGTTGAGCGGAAAAGCGACGCTTTCGCCCTTTGTTTCGCTCAGGAATGCTTATCGGAACGTGCCTCTCGTCGCCTATGAATTTTTTATCGCCATCTCCCCCCTGTTCTTCGTCTTCGCGCTCTTCGGCGGCAGCAAGGTCGAAAAACCGTACAGGAACCTCGTGTTTCTCCTGGTGGCAGCCCATGTGGTGAGCCTTTCTTTCGTGAGCCACGCAACGCGGAGGTATTCGGTCGAGTTCATCCCGGTTTCCATCGTTTTTGTCGTGGAAGGCATCTATGCGGTGAATGCGTACCTCGCGAGCGTTTTCCGGAAGGCAGGCAGGCGCGGGGCCGTCACGGTCGCCATGGCTGCCGTTATCATCTGCGTAGCGGTCTTTCAGGCCTATACCCCTCCCCGCGTTGAAAGGGCGCTCCACAAGAAAGCCGGGCTTTTCCTGCTCCACTACCGGCCGGGCAGTGTCGTGGCCTCCCGGCTCCCCCTTGTCGCGTTTTACGAGAAGGGCACGCCGATTGACCTCTTTTACGAGATGGCGGGTGAGAAGGACCTCGCCCGCTTCACGAGGGTTGTCGCGGAGAAGAAGGTAGACTACCTGGTTTTCGATGAGCAGATGGAGGAGGAGCTGCCCTTCCTGAGGGCGTATCTGTCACAACGCGCACCCGTCTATGCAGTAACTGCGCCGGGCTTATTCGTCAGGGTGTACAGGCTTTGATATGGGCCCCCTTGTTTCCGTGATCATCTTGAACTGGAACGGCGGCGTGCACGTGCAGTCATGCCTCGACAGTTGCACCATTCAGGATTACGACAACATCGAAGTCATCGTCGTCGACAACGGGTCGGAAGACGGCTCCGTCGAGATGATCAGAGGGCGCTATCCGGGGGTGCGGCTCATCGAAAACCACGCAAACCTCGGTTTTGCCGCGGGCAACAATGTAGGGATTCGCGCGTCCCGCGGCGAGTACGTGGTGATCCTCAACAACGACGCCGAGCTGGACGCGCACGCCGTCGGCGCGATGCGCCGGGCCATAGATAAGGACAGGAGGTACGGCGCCTGTGCCTCCAGGATTTACCTGAAATTCGAGCGGGACCTACTGGACGCGGCGGGAATTGTGGTCTGCCCGGACGGGCTGTCCATCGGACGGGGGAGGCTCGAGAGGGGTGAGCGCTACAGCCGGGAAGAAGAGGTCTTCTTCGGGAGCGGCTGCTGCCTCATGGCGAGGAGGGAGATGCTCGAGGACGTAAAGACGGGGGACGATTATTTCGACGAGAGCTTCTTCATGTACGCGGACGATACGGACCTCGGCTGGAGGGCCGCCTTGCGAGGGTGGAAGACGGTCTATGCGCCGGACGCGTTGGTCTACCATCTCCATTCGGCCTCGTCGGAGAGCTATTCGCCCCTGAAGGCATTCCTGGTCGAGAGGAACAGGATCTGGGTCCAGCTCGCCTATTTCCCTCTGCCGACTATCCTCCGGGGGCAGCTCTTCACCATCGTCCGCTACCTGTTTCAGGCCTACGGCGCCTTCACGGGTAAAGGCGCTTCCGGTGGGTTCACGAAAAGCTATTCGAGGACGGCTCTCGTGAAGGTGCTCTTTCGGGTATGGGCCTCGGCCCTCCGGGGACTTCCGGGTATCCTGGTGAAGAGAAGGGGAGTGCAGAAGGGGCGGCGGATCGGGCGGGGTGAAATGCGGGACGTCTTCAGGTTATACGGCATCGGGGCCAGGGAGATCGGTCTGAAAGGATAAGGAAAAGGCAACCTCTTGAAGTCGATTACCTTCCTCGCGAAGTCCCTCAAGTCCAGGTTCTTCGGCTATGCGACCGCGAACGACAGTCCTTTTTTCACTTTTCTGTCTCCGGCCATCGTGAGCCTCCGTCTCTCCGGCGGTTTTGTCCGGAATGTCCTCGTCCTGATAAGCGGGAGCACCTTTGCCATGGTCATCCCGGTGCTCGCTTCTCCCGTATTGACCCGGCTCTACAGCCCGACCGATTTCGGTATATTCGCACTCTTCGTTTCGATCGTGACCGCCTGCTCCATGTTGGTGACGGGAGGGTACGATTCGGCTTTAGTGCTGCCAAAAAAGGATAGGGACGCCCTTACCGTCATGGCCGTCTGCGTCATCGTCTCCCTTGCGCTCGGCGCCGTTCTTCTCCTGATCTCATGGCTCGCAACCGGCTACGCGGACGAGCTTTCGGGTAGTCGCATCTCGACATGGCTCCTTTGGGCGCCGCTCTTGGCCTTCGTCACAGGTCTCCAGCTCGCATTCTCGTTCTGGGCGAATCGCAAGCGGCAGTTCAAGACGCTTGCGACCAACAGGGTCGTGGAGTCCGTGGCGACCCCCGGCATAAGCGTCGGTTTGGGGGCCTGTTCGTTCGGGGTGGGCGGGCTCGTGGCGGGTCTGCTCGCCGGAAAGATCATCGCAACATGCATGCTGGCGCGGAACGTGTGGCGCGATATGAACAGATTGAGGCCGTCGTTCCACAGGCAGGACCTGCTCAAACAGGCCGTGAGGTACCGCGACTTCCCCTTTCTTTTCGCACCGACCTCCTTCCTCGACGTGCTCGCGCTGCAGGTCCCCGTCCTGCTCCTGGCAAAATTCTTCGGACCCGTGGTCGTCGGACTATTTGCCCTGACCACGAGGGTGATCGGAGCGCCTCTGACGTTGCTCAGCAGTTGCGTGGGGCAGGTCTTATATCAGTGGATGGCCGAGTCGAGTCATCGAAAGGAGAACCGGAGCCATATTTTCAGGATCGCACTCTACCTGCTGCTTGTCGTGGCCGGTCCTGTTCTCCTCATCGTCCTCTTCTCTCCGTCTCTTTTTTCGGTCATCTTCGGCGAGGAGTGGCGAGCCGCCGGAGACTACGCGAGAATTCTGACGTTTCCCCTGGCGGCGAAGTTTGTCGTCTCTCCCCTTACCGTGATCATGCCCGTCTCCGGAAATATCAGATTAGGATCGAGCTGGAAAGTGATCTACTTTCTGAGCACGTCCATCACCCTGTATATCGCCTCTCATTTCAATGTAAAGACATTCCTCTACGTCTACTGTGTCCATGACGTGGTGCTCTACGCTATCAGTTTCCTGCTCGTTTTACGGGCATCGTCACATTCGAGGACGTATCGGGACGGCGGCCGGAGCGCCGCGTCAGACTGACGACATCCATAGGATTTAAGGAACGGTCCATTTCTTTACAAATAATCCGGAGGGACGGGAAGCGGTCCTCTTCAGCAGATGGTAGGCGAGGAAGAAGCGCCACCTGATCTGCCGTCCCACCGCAAACCGTTGAAAGCTTTGGTTGAGCGGGTGCCTCCGGTAGTTGATCGTTTTCTCGGGCATGAACTCGACCGATCCATAGAGCTCGCTCAATATGCCCAGCCAGGAATCGTGCATGGGGATATTCGGGGGGAACGGCAGGGCGATCCGGAGCAATTCGCGCGTGAAGGCCATGCAGCACCCCATGTACGTATTGCGATACAGGTTCCTGATGAGTCCCTTGCGCGGCCTCAAGGTCCGGAAAAGGGTATCGCCGGTGGTGCGGCCGTATTGATCGATCACGTAACCGTCGAGCACGAGCGTGCTTACCGCCGGCACCGGCCGGGAAAAGTACCTCCGTATCAGAGGCAGCTTATTGCCGAGCCACACATCGTCCTGATCGGAGAGCACGATGACGTCACCTTCTGCATGTTTGAGGGCATTCTCGATATTATAGACGGGACTATGGAAGAGGTTGCCGGGAAAGAGCCTGGTGTGTCCATTTCTCGACCCCTCGATGATGCGAAGGGTCCCGTCCGTCGAGGAATCGTCGGAGATGACAAGCTCGTCCTGATCCGCGAGCTGAGGCATGATGGAGCCAAGCTGCTCCCCGATGTACTGCTCCCCATTGAAAGTGGCCATGCAGACGGATATTCTCATTGCCCTGACGCCCTCACCCGAAAGACCCGGACCTGCTTCTCTATTTTCCAAAGAAGATTCTCACGAACACTCGAAAGAACGCCGGAGACCTGAACCTCATCGAAAGCCGTGTCAATCTCGCCAATGACACGGGCAGAACCGAGAAAAGGTCGGCCGCCCGTTTGATCGAGTTTCTCGCGCCTTTGCAGAAATACTCGAAGCCGTTCAGGGCGCTGTCGATATCGGGCGGTCCTTTGTCCGACAGGTTGTGGGCACAGACCATGTCGAGCACGAAAAGGCTGTCAAAGGCTCGTCTGTACCTTCTCATGAAATCGTGATCGGAGAAGTAGAGGGGTATGGTCTCATCGAAACCGCCCACTTCTTCGAACGCGCTGACGGCCACGCACATACCGCTGTTGAGAAGGCTCCTGTTCCTGGCCGGCACCCGGCCCGGCCGGACATGTCGCAAGGGCAGATAGATATTGAACCCGTGCCAGCACGGCGAGAATATCTGGCCGGCACAATCGAGCACAGGGGCGAACAGGGCGCAATCCTGATGGGCCTTGATGGCTTCGACGTAGCCGGCTATCGCGTTTTGCGGGAATTCGGTATCCTGATCGAGCAGCAGGACATACTGCTTTTTGAGGGTTTTCGCGAGTCGGGCCCCCGCATTATAAGCCTTGCCGACCCCCGGGTTGGATGTGTCGGAGACATACTTAATGGTCGCGGAGCAAGAGTCGAACTCCGAGGGATCGTGCATGGGAATCGGACTGTTATCGTACACGAAAAGGACGACGTCGTCCATCCGCGACAGCGACCCGAAGAGAGAGAGGAATGTTGGCGACTGTTCGAGCCTCTGTTTGTAGAGCACAAGAATCGCGAGAATCATCGTATGCGCGAATACCCCGGGTAGATCAATGTGAAGGACAATACAGACGCCTGCCGGCCCTTCAGACCGGTCGCCGTTGACGGCGAATACCGCGCGTGCTATAAAGATCAGGCATGGGGAAAACAGTGAAAGCCGTCTTCATCGACCGGGACGGTACAATCAATGTCGAAAGAGACCATGTTCACAGGATCGAAGACTGGGAGTTTATTCCGGGTGCAATCCAGGCCCTCCGCCATTTGACCGACCACGGGGTGAGGATTTACATCATCACCAATCAGTCGGGCATCGCGAGGGGCTATTACGATGAAGCGCAGTTTCACAAGCTGATGGATCATGTGACGAACGACCTTCGGGAACAGGGGATCAGGATAGAAAAGGTGCTTTATTGTCCCCATCTTCCGAATGGGAGCGTTGCCCGGTATGCGATCGAGTGCAATTGCCGAAAACCGAAGACGGGACTGATAGACGGGATCATGGCGGAACAGCGGCTCGATGTCCGCGACGTCGCGTTGATCGGCGACAAAGAGACCGACATAGAGGCCGGAAAGCGGCTCGGGATGGTGACTTATCTGGTGATGACGGGTTATGGCAGGGAATACGTTTCAGGCACATCGGCCGTGCATGTGAAAAATGACATTCTCGCTGCGGTCAAACACCTCCTCGGGATCGACTGAAATCACGCTCTTTCGACACAGCCCTCGTTACCGTGTGGAGGCTTCGCTTAACCCCTTCTCCTCTTTTTCTGCCTTGTTGAGGCCGAAAATCCTGTTTATCGGGAAATCGAGCACTGTCATAAATATTACACCGAGCACCAGGTTAATTCCGACCCCCAGGCAATAATAGACCATCGCGTAGACGAAGGCGTCGGTCTTGGGCACGCCTCGGAATGAGAGGGCGACCATACAGGCGAACTGGAAATTCCCGATCAGACCCGGAGCAGCGGGCAGGCTTATCCCCAAAGCCGTAATCGTCGTGACGGCAAGGGCCTCGGTGATGCCGAAACGAAAACCGCAGAAGACAAAGAGCAGGTAGACGGCCAAAGCGGAGAGACCCCACACGACAAAGGAAAGGGCAAATACCTTGAGGAATCTGCCCAGGTCGGATATCACCGCAAAGCCTACCGAGAGGTTATGGACAAAGCCGTCGATCCTTTGGCCGAGCCGCCCCGGCAGGCGTGCAGTGACGGGACGCAGCACCCCGGTCACCGCGCGGGGCCGGATGAGGAAGACTGCGATGACGACGAATTCAGCCAACACGACCAGGAGAAGGAGGATGCCCCCGCGAAGGAACCAGCGGGGCAGCGAAACCTGCGACAGCACAAAGAAAAGGAAGAGGAGGAGCACGGTAAGGTCCATTACCCTCTCTACGAGGATCGTGGCTATTCCGGATACCATGGGTATCCCTTCCTTTGTGCTTGCCAGATAAGGCCTGACCAGCTCTCCTACGCGCATGGGGGCGACTATTATCGCCATGAAACCCACGCTTGTGAGCGGAAAGAGCCTCCTCTGGCTGATCGACTTCAGTGGCGAAAGGATCACACCCCAGCGGACCGATCGTGCGATCTGACAGGCGAGGAACGTCAAACTCGCCGGCAGGAGGACCACGTATGCTTTCCCATGCAAGCCGGCCCAGACTTCATGAAGGTTGACGCCTCTCAGCGTGAAATAAACAAATGCGGCGCTTATGACGCTGCCGATCAGCAGTTTGACGATCAATGGCGCTCCTTTTCAGACGCTCGTCACTGAGCCTCGCCGGATGTTTCCCGGGCGGAAGCAGGACCTTATGGCCGATAGACGGCTATGGCCGATCTTAGAAACCAGGATTTCGGGTGCAGAGGCGACCGTGCATGAGGACAGGGTAATGGGGGTAGCGGCGCGTGGAAGGTCTCAGACGTCCTGTCTGACCGCCTTGATGATGTATTCATATTCCAGAAATCCTTTCAGCAAGGACAGGGTCATCCAGTTGGCGATCCGCGCTCTGCCGAGATGAAGCATATTTGTTGCGACGACCGTTTCGACTTTCAATCTTTGGGACGCGATGAGCCGGACGGCGGTCTTCCGGGTAAAGAACCTCACGTGCGTTTTGTCGAGGATCCCCTCATGGCAGTAATCCCATTTGCCCATGACAAGCTGAAACACCACCGGTAAACAGCGAACATTGGGAATTATGGCAAGCATGATCCCGCCCTGCTTCAGCAAACCGCCCAACTTCTGTACGGTGCTCCACGGGTCTATGAGGTGCTCCAGGACATCGAGACAGAGCACCACGTCGATCGAGCCCGGTGCAATGGGCAGTTCCATCTGCTCGATATTGCCTTCCAGGAGCAAATCCAGCTTGTTTCGTGCGGCCTCGGCGGCCTCACTATCGATTTCCACGCCGCACGTCCACTCGCATCGGCCGCTCTTCTTAAGAAAGTCGAGCGTATTGCCGGCAGCGCATCCGATTTCGAGGACCCTTTCCGCCCGTAATGGTAGGAAGGGAAAGATTTCGCTTCTGGTCCGCTGAAAATACGCCGCATCCTTTTCGAACGTCATGCCGGTCCGTCCGTTGCCTCGGGGGTGTGCGGATGGCGGCGGCGCCTGAGCCTGTAAAAGAGAAAAGCCGATGCGGCGGCGAGGGGTACGAGAATAAACCATATCGCCACGGTCCCGAGGAACAGGACCTGGTCGGAGAAGGGCTCTTCGTCACCGGGCTCTCTCGCCCCTCCACCGACGGGCGCTGAGGCCGCGACCTTGTTGTAGGCTTCCTGTAAGATCAGCTCGTTTATTCCCGTGACGTCACTTCCCGGCCTCTTCCTTTTTTCCAGATTCTTCACATATGAGAGCAGCTTTTGCTGAATCGGGTCGCTGGCAAGGTTATTCAGCGTCGAGTTGATAAGCGCCGGGATGGCGTGTGGCAGGAGCCTTGTGTACGGGAGAGAGATGGCGACAAGGACTTCACCCTTTCGAATAGCCGACGCATCCACCGAGACCGGTATAGTGAATACTGCTTCTTTCCCCAATACCTGCCAGTGCACCTGGGCCTCGTAGAAGAAGATCTGCTGCTTTCTCTTGAGAAACCGCAACGAGAGGATCTTGAAGCGCACTGTTCTTTCATCAACTATCGAGGGACGACCCGCCTGTGCAGGCGTCAATTCGGCGTTTTGGAGAGCCAGTGCCAGATAGGGGGGATAAGGAAGCAGGTCTTCAAATGCTGCAAACTCCTCTTTCACCTTAAACTTGTATGTCAGAGCATCACTGTCGGCATAGGCCCTCATCGAGCATGCGACGAGGGAAAGGGCGATACAGAGGCAAAAAAATCTTGTTCTGAATGACTTCATGCCGCACTCTCCAATAAGTGAGAAGAAGACGAGAATGCCTTCACCGCCGCCCCTGCCCCTTGCATTATAAAGAGAGGCGACAGGAGATTCGCCACGACAAAAGTGGAAAAGGCAAGCCGCGGATCCAGGGTCCCCATATAGACGCTTATATAAGAAAGGGCGCCCAGGCGAAGAAGCGTGAAGCCGGCAAAAATGAGGCCCACGAGCAGCAAGGGGTCGAGGGTACCGGGGCGTTTAAGAAAGATGCAGGAGGCGAAGCCAATCAAACCGAAAACCTGGAGGAATGGAGAGATCTGGCGATAGTGGCGGGTAATGGGTTCCCGCCAGGTACGAAGCGGGCCCTTGAAGGCAGGAGGAAAGTCTTCCCATATCCGTTTCTCCTCTCGCCCGTGTAGACGGTAGTGCCTCGCAGCGCCCGTTTCAGGTCCTCCGCTGTTCGGGCCAAACTCCTTCGATAGCGCCACGTCGGGGTACCTGAGCCAGTACTTGAGGCTCAGTTGAACAGCCGCTGATTCGCTCGGCCAGCTGTCCAGGTCTTTCCCCTGGTTCAGGGCGCTGTCAAAATAATGCGTCATGGTTGTCAGTTGAAACATCCGGCCTTCATCCTGAGTCGCTTTGAAAAAAGGGGACATGTTGCGTATGGTCGTGAAGGGCGGTTGCACCATCATTTTGAGCGTGGCAACCGCTTCCTGAAAATAGGCCCTTGTCCATCGTATCTGGAAAGGCGGGAAAAGCCCGTCGCCCGTCTTCCGGCACGTGAGACGCCCTTCTTTGCAGGCCTTTTCGATATCGAGACGCACCGTTCGAAAATAACGCTGGGCAGAGACGGCGTCGGGCGCCAGCCCGGCCTCGTAGGCGGCGTCTTTTATCCAGAAAACCATAAAGCCGTTTGTCCATTCGCTGCAGACCCCGAACCTCTTACACGAATACGACTCCTTGCTGGGCGGCGGCAATCGATCGATGACCGGCCGCAGGTCGGGTACCGCCTCCCTTACCCTGGCCAGGCTTTCCTGGGAGATCATGACGTGGCGATTCTGCTTCTTTGCCACGACGCTCCTCATTGCCGCTATAAACTTTGGAAATTCACCCTGGCCCATATCGTGAAGAATAGGCGTCCCGTACCACTTCGCATAATAGTGGCGGGTCGCGGCGTTTGCCGCGAAGGCGAGCGCCAGGGGCACAACGAGAACGGTCGCAAGACCGACAAGACTGGCCCTCCTCGCCGTGTAGCCGACCTTCTTCCCGTACCACAAAAGGATCAGGAGAAACGCAAGAAGCGCCGCGTACAGAAGACGATCTTCCTCCCGTACCAGGAGGGAGAACGCAAAGGAAGCGCCAAAGACGAGGACGTGGAGGGGCCGGAGATGCTTCTCCCGGATATTGCCGAGAATAAAGAGCATCGCGCCGAACGTCATGACGAACAGGCAGACCGAGAGCGGCTCCCGGAGGAGCGAGAACCACTGACGGTCGAGCGTCACCGGGTTGAAGAGATAGAGCGCGAATGCGGCAAGGAGCAGGGGTTTGCCGAGGGAGGAATGGCGCATGAGGGCCGTAACAAAGTAAGCACCGGCAAGAATGTAGAAAAGGTTTATCGAAAAGAGATAAGGGATGCCGAGTAGCCTGATGGCGGCGAGCCAGAAGGAGAGACCGGGAAGCTTCACGAATAAGCGGGCGTCATACGGTCCCATGCCTTCGCCGAGGAGCAGGTGAAAAGCCCTCCACGCATAGAGGCTGTCGTCATGGGGCATGTGAATGATCTCGATGGCGAGGTCGGAGGTGAGGACGAGCTTGAAAAGAATAAGGACGACCGCGACCGCCCAGAAGTGTTTTTCGGTCAGCTTAAATCTACCCATAGAACGCCTTCTCCACCAGCTCGCAAATCAGATGCTCGATGACAAGGTGCATCTCCTGGATGCGGGGCGTGTCGGAGGAAGGGGCACTCATCACGATCTCGCTCAGCATCGTAATTTCGGTCTCTGCGGCGCCGGTAAGCAATACGGTCTTTATGTCCTTATCGTTGGCTGCCTTCACCGCGTGCAGGATATTCCGGGACTTTCCACTCGTGCTGATTGCGAGCAGGAGATCGCCCGGCCTGCCGATGGCGGCCACCTGGCGTGCGAAGACGTCATCATAAGAGTAATCGTTAGAAATTGCGGTCATTACGGAGGAGTCGGTGGACAAGGCTATCGCAGGAAGGGGCGACCTTTTTTTTCGGAACTGACAAACGAATTCTCCCGCCACGTGCTGCGCGTCCGCTGCGCTGCCTCCGTTGCCGCATATCATAACCTTGTTGCCTCTTTTGATCGCGGAGACCGTCGCATCTACCGTTTCTATGATGGCGCTTTGCAGCTTCTCATCCTCAAGGAGGCGTTTCAATCCTCCGATACTCTCCCCTATCCTTTGTGCTATCACTCTCTTCATGGGTTCGGTCCTTTGCTCGAAGGTCTCCTAACTGAAGCGTCTCTCGATCCTGTGTGATGCCATTTCAGAGATGTGCGCGACCGTCCGGGGTCCGAACTTCTCCCGCACCATGTCGAGGTAGCGCCGAGAAGCAAAGTAGACGTTAAACGCGTAGTCCCTGAAGCGAAGGACCTCGGCCGCCTTGAGGTAGTTCGTCGGAAGCGGCAGGGTATCGAAGGAGTACTGGGAATAACCCGACCATCCGGTTGGAAGGGGCCACCCTTTGTCCTGGGCGGTCTTGTACAGCGCCGAGCCGGGGTATGCCATGGCCGAATAGAAGTTCGCGAACTCGCAGTTGAGCTCGATGGCAAGGTCAAGGGTCGCCTGCATGCTGGCCAGATCGTCTTCCGGCAATCCGAAGATGTAATTGCCGATCACGTTGATCCCGGCCGATCTGACCGCCTCTACCGTCTTTCTGACCTTCTCCTGTCCATACCCCTTGCTAGCCTCGTCCCGCACGCGCTCGACGGCCGCCTCTATGCCGAACGCGAGCCAGTTGATGCCCGCCCGCTTCAACTTGTCTATCATATTCTCCCTGACCGTATCTACCCTCGCGTATGCCCAGATGTTCAGGTCGTAGCCGCGCTCTATGATGAGATTGCAGAGATCGAGGACGTGCCCGGGGTTGAGCACGAATATCTCGTCGGCGAACTTCAGGTTCTTCACGTTATAGCGATTGACGAGTGTGTCGATCTGCCGGATCACCGAATCGGCGCTCCAGAGGCGATAACTCTTCGAGCTTCCCTTCAGGCCCATTGCCGTCTCTCCCGTGCGAAACGGGGCCTGGATGCAGCAGAACGTGCACCGGTAGGGACATCCGAGGGTCGTGTAAATCGCCGCGTAGGGCTGCCGCTTCAGGTCGCCAAAGCAGTGCCAGTTATGTGCCCTGTATCTCTCCATGGGCAGAAGGTCCCACGGGATGCCGGCCATCTCGCGGTCAAGGTTCGCGACGAGGGGAGCGGAGCATTTCGGCGCTTTCACCTCCCCGTTCTCGCGATGCCACAGCCCGCGGACCTTCCCGTAGTCGTGGTCGTTCGCCTTCAGCGCCTCCAGCAGATCGATAATGGTGTAGGGACCTTCGCCGTCACACACAAAATCGACATCTTCCTCTCTGAGGGTGCGTTCGGGCAAAGCCGCCACGTGGCCCCCAACCATGAGGACCTTTAGCTCCGGCTTCGCCTGCTTCAGCGATGTCGCGGCCTGTCCGCACGCCGGCATGTTCTGCGTCGAAGCGGAAGGTTGATGTCCGTAAACCACGATCGCGGTGAGCAGGGGATCCGTCTCGATGACCCGCTCGGCCGTCTGCTCGAAGGTAAGCCCCTCGGCGTTCGCGTCGAGGATTGCGACCGAGAACCCGAGGTTCCTTGCAAACGTTGCCATAAGACCCGCCCAGATAGGAGGCTCGATCGCGGCCAGCTCGCCCGCCAGCGACTGAAATACCTGAGACCTGTTGCCCGGGTTTAGCAGAAGAAGGTCCAGCCTTCTTTCTTTCATGGCCGTCACCTTTGATGCGACTCCAGAAACGCATTTATCGTTTCCAGGACATATTCCATTTCCTCTTTGCCCAAGTCCTGGTGCACCCCGATGTGCAGGCCGTGCCTGCCCATGTATTCGGCATTGGGAAATTCGCCCGGCCTGTGTCCGAGATAGGCAAAACCCGCGCACTGCGTCGGCATGGAAGCGAAAAGCGTGCGGGTCTCGATACGGTGCTGCTCCAGATAGCCCGTCAGCTCGGCCCTCGTGAAGGTTGCTTCTTTCCCTAAGATAATGGGGATCGCGTGCGGCCCGATCCGTTCGTGCGGCTCTTCCCTTATGGTCTTAAGAAAAGGGCTGAACCTGTCGAACCTTTGAAGCACGTAGAGGAGGTTCTCCCTGCGCTTGTCGAGGATCTCCTGATACAAGTCCATATTGCCGATCCCTATCGCGGCTTCGAGCTCGTTCATCTTGCACGAATATCCGATGCGCTCGAAAACGAACCTGATGTCCTCGCCGTCATCTCCCTTGAACCGCTTGGGGCAGTAGCCGGAGTTTATGTTGATCGTGCACTGCTTGCACTTGCAGGCCCGGCCGTGAGACCGAAGGGAGCGGAGTGTCTCCGCAAATTCCTCCCTGTCCGTCACGACGATCCCCCCTTCTCCCGTCGTGACGATGTGTGCCACGTAGAGACTGAAGGCGCCCATGTCCGCAAGAGAGCCGACGCGCCTTCCCTTGTAGAGCGCCCCGTGCGCCTCTGCCGCATCTTCGATCACGTACAGCCCGTGCTTTTTCGCAATAGCGAGGATCGTATCCATTTCGGCCGGTTTGCCCATCAGGTGTACGGGCATCATCGCGCGCGTCCGCCCGGTAAGCGCCGCCTCGATCTGTCCGGGGTCGATATTGAGGGTATAGGCATCGATATCGACGAACTTCGGGGTAAAGCCCGCATGGATCACGGCATTGCCTGTCGCGACAAACGACAGGGCGGGGACTATCACTTCGTCGCCTCTTTGCGCCCCGAAATCATGAAGCACCGCAAGGGCGAGCACGTCGGCGTCCGTGCCGCTGCTGACCGCGACTCCTTCCCTGACGCCTATCAGACCCGCAAACTTTTCCTCGAATATGCGCACGTACTTCCCACTCGATATTCTTTTCGTTTCGAGCATTTCGGAGATCAGTCGCTTTGACTGCTCGGGGATTGATATCGTCCCGAATGGGACGGTCATCGTGCGATTCGTCATGAATTTTCCTCTTCAGCGATTATTTGGACCATCAGGTACGGGGCCGCCCTTAAGGCCCGCCCGTCTTCCCATCCATGAGCCTGCGGGCGGCGGCCGCAAGCTCGTCTTTGCCCGCATAGAAGGCCTCTTCCAGCGTATAACCCGCGGGTGTCGGGATGTCCGGAGACGCCACCCGCAGGATGGGTCCTTTCAGGGATTCGAAGCCCTTTTCCGCAATCACCGCCGATATCTCGGCCGTCACGCCGCCTGTCTTCCATCCCGTGTCGGCGATGACGACCCTGCCCGTTTTTGCGACGGACGCCAGGATGATATCTTCATCCAGGGGACGGAGGGTCCTCAGGTCGATGACTTCCGCCTCTATGCCCTCTTTGGCCAGCTCGCCGGCCGCAGCGAAGGCTTCCGTTGCCATGTGGGAAACGGCGACGATCGTCAGGTCTTTCCCTGGCCTCCTTACGACCCCCTTGCCTATGGGCACGCGGTAAGCCGCTTCGGGCGTATAACCCTTGTTGCGGAAATTAAACCTGTGCTCGATGATAACCACGGGGTTGTTATCGGCAATCGCCGACAGCATGAGCCCCTTCGCGTCGTAGCACGTGCTCGGCATGACGAGCTTGAGGCCCGGCACGTGCATAAAGAGGCCCTGAAGCGCCTGCGAGTGCTGGGCCGCCGAGCCCCAGCCGCGCCCGATGCACGCCCAGACCACGAGGGGGACCCTTACCGCCCCCCCGAACATGAAGTGCCATTTGGAGGCATGATTGACCAACTGGTCCATGGCGAGCAAAAGAAAATCCGGGCGGTTATGGAAATAGACCGGGCGCATGCCGCCTATGGCCGCGCCGACGGCAACGCCGGTGAGGCCGTTCTCGGCAAGAGGGGTGTCGAACACCCGCTCACCTCCATGCTTCCTGTGAAGGTCGAGCGTAGCCCCGAACATACCCGCGGGGTCATCCACTCCTTGACCCATGACAAAGACGCTCGGATCGAGGGTGAGCGCCTGGTCCAGGGCCTCGCGGATCGCTTCTGCATACGAGAGGCGCCGTGCGCCTCCATCCTCTTCCCGGTCAAAATAGGGTTCGTCCAACTCCGGCTTTATCTTTGACCACGGCATGATATCACTCGCTAAAAAGATAGTTTAGCACGTCGTCTTTTGCGGGAAGCGGGCTTCCCTGGGCAAAACGAAAGGCCGCGTCCATCTCTTCGTCGATATCGTCCTCCATCTTCACGAGGTCGTCCGGACCGACGATATGCGCGTTCAGCAGCGCCTCGCGAAACGTCGAGACCGGGCACTTCTTCTCCCATTCCATAATCTCTTCCGCAGAACGGTAGCCGAGGTGCGCGTCGGAACCCGCCCCGGCGTGGCCGCGCATCCTGTATGTCCTGCACTCGATAAAGGACGGGCCTTTTCCGCTACGCGCCCGCCCGACCGCCTCTTTTGCCGCCCCGTAGACCTCGGTCACCGCGTTTCCGTCTACCAGTCGCGTGAAAAGGTGCTCGGCCGGGGCGCAATGGAAGATGTTATCTCCCACCTTCCGGCTCCCGGTGGGAGAGCAGACGGAGAACCCGTTGTTCTCGTACACAAAAACGACGGGCAGCTTCCGCAGCATCGCAAAATTGACGCTCTCGTAGAGGACGCCTTCGTCCGCGGCCCCGTCGCCAAGAAAGGCCACGCTCACCCTTGTCTGTTTCTTCATTGCTATCGAGAGGGCAAGACCCGTGGCGATGGGGATGGAGCCGCCGACGATCGACGAGCTGCCGATATGACCGACAGAGGCGTCGACCAGGTGCATCGAGCCGCCTCGCCCCTTCGAGCAGCCTGTTTCCCTGCAATAAAGCTCTGCCACCAGGCTTTTAAGGTCGCCGCCTTTTGCAAGATAGTGCCCGTGGCCCCTATGGTTGCTCGATATATAGTCGTCGTCCCTCAGGTTCGCGCACACCCCGACCGCGACGGCCTCCTGTCCTATGCACAGATGCACGGGCGTCTTCATCTCATCGAGGTGATAGAGCGATTCGATGCGCAACTGAAGCTTCCGTATGCGCAGCATGCCGCGATAAAGCCGTATAAGAAGTTCCGAGGGCAGGTCGATCACGTGCTCCCCTTCACCGGCGGCAGCTCATAGAAGCGCTTTAACTTGCGATTGACGCGCTCCCGGTCGAGCGCCGAATAGTCTTCGCGGGGGTCGAAGAATATTACCTGGCTTCCGGCGAACTCGAATTTGAAAGGGACGCATATCAGGTCCTTGAACGCTTCTTTCATTTTCTTCTGCTTCCCCGGAGGCACGAAAAGCAGCAGGAAGCCCCCGCCGCCCGCCCCTGTCAGCTTCCCTCCGAGGGCACCCGCCGCAAGGGCGCGGTCGTACAGCCCGTCCACTTCGGAATTCGATACCAGGCCGCTCAGGGTCCGCTTCACCTGCCACGCCTTATCGAGGAGCTTCCCGAAGCCCCTGATGTCCCGACCGCTGTTGAGAATGGAGACGCTTTCATCGACAAAGCTCTTCAGCGCCAGGAGCTGCTGCTTTTTCGACTGGATGTCGTTGACGTAGGTCTCCGCAACCTTTGCGGCCGTCCGCTTGATGCCCGTATAGAAAAGCATAAGGTGGGAGTTCAGCTCGTCTATCCGGCCGGTTGAAAGGGTCAGGGGTTTTACCGAGATGTTGCCCCCGTCCGGCTCGAAGACGATCTGGTTAAGCCCACCGTAGGCCGCAGATACCTGGTCCTGCGATCCGACTGTTTCCGCGAGCAGCTTCTGCTCGATGTGGATGCTTTCGCTCGCGAGCCGCTGTTTGCTCACCATCTGACCCTTGAGCGCATAGAGGGCATGGAGAAGGCCCACGGTAAAGGCAGAGCTGGAGCCCATTCCACTTCTGGCCGGCAAGTCGCCGTCATGGTGTATCTCCACCCCCTGGTTTATCCTGAGAAAACGAAGGACCTCGCGGACCGACGGGTGGGCTATCTCTTCGATCGACTGGCAGTTCTCTATCTTCGAGTAGACCAGCCTGATCCTGTGCTCGAAAAAGGGAGGGAGGTAGCGGCACGTGAGATAACAGTACTTGTCGATCGTCGTCGCCAGCACCTGTCCGCCGTATTTTTCGAACCAGTCGGGGTAGTCCGTCCCTCCCCCGAAGAAGGAAATGCGGAAAGGAGTTCTGCTAATGATCATGTCTTCCTCGCTTCATCTTATCACATCCCGTGCTTACGATGCTTTCCTTGAGCGGCAAAAAGGGCGAGCGGCGCGGGACCATCCTGCGATCATTTGAAAAACTCGTGGGCGCGGGCATAGGTCTCCGGCGTCCCTATATCGAGAAACCGGCCGCGTGTCTTGTAACCATAAATTCCTCCCGGTATCCAGGCGGGAAACATCTCGTGCTCGAGCGAGACCGGGCGGCCCGTCGGTATGGAGAGCACCAGTTCTCTCGTCAGCAGGTATATACCTGCATTGATCCAACCCGGCCCGTGCCTGCCTTTCTCCACGAATCGGCTTACCCGCCCCTCTTTGTCCGTCTCGACCAGTCCGAACCGGCCCGCATCCGGCACGCGTGTCAGGACCAGGCCGGCCGCGCTCTTCTTTTTCAGATACCGGAGAAGGAAGCGCCCGAGGTCCGCATTGCAGGAAGAATCGCCGTTCATGACGAGTATCGGGTCCGTGTCGAACAGGTGCCCGGCGTTGCGAACGGCGCCCGCCGTCCCTAAAGGCTGTTCCTCGTGGGAATAGCTGAGAGAGAGGGAACCGTATGAGGGGCCCAGGGTTTCCCGTACGTCGCTACCGCGATAGCCGGTGAGCAGGACGGCCCTGCGCACCCCCGCCTCGGTCAGGCGGCGCAGGATTACCTCGAGGAAGGGGCGCCCCCTCACCTCCGCCAGCACCTTCGGCCGGTCGGCTACAACCGGTTTGAGGCGGGTCCCAAGGCCGCCGACGAGCAGGGCTGCGGTCAGCTTACCCAACTGAGGCGTCACGGCGCATCCCTTTTCTCTTTGTCGACCACGACCTCCGTAATTTCGGCGTCCTGCCTTTTCACCACCGCCTGTTTGAAGGACAAAATCAGGAAGCCCAGCACGGACAACCACAAAATCGCATAAATGGACATGATGAGCCATTCGAGGAACCTGTCTCGATAGACGAACTGCACGTCCGAGCGACCGGCGGGGACGGGTATCGCCTTGAAGGCGAAGTTGGCCTTCGATATGGGCACGGCCCTTCCGTTCACATAGGCGTGCCAGAATTTGTGCCACGAATCCGCGTAATACAGCCAGGCGTTTTCCCCGTCCGTCGCAGGTATGTCGAGGGAGATGTCCAGGGCGTTCGCGCTGAAGTGAACGACCTTGATACGCGCATCCGTGATCCGCTCGGAAGCGGAGAGGCTCAAGGACTTCAAATCGGTCAGCGCACCCCGTTCTCCGGCCGCCGGACGGAACCCTTTCGCGTCGGTCAGCAAAAGGTCGCCCGTATAGGCGGCGCTCGCAATTGCCTGTCTCATCTGCTCCCTGTCTTTCAGGACGTGGATCCGTGTGAAAAGCTGGAGCTTCGGGTAGTCGCACGCTATAATCTCGTTGAACGAGGCGCTCTTTCTCGGGAAATAGATAGCGCGCTCTTCTGCTCCTTGCGGCAACTGGTCGAGGTTGTCGAACTGCAAGCCCGTTTCGGCCCGGTACAAGTTGTCCATGTCGTGGGTCCAAAAGTCGCTCTTGAAATAGCTCCTGCACGTGTCGATCCCCAGGAAAGGCTCCATCGTGTTGTAAAGAACGCCTATTCTGGTTGCAGTCTGGTAGTAACAGTCCTCCGCCTTCTCTGTTTTTTTACACGGGACCATCATTGTATCCCGGTTGTACGTCCCTTCCTGCTTATTCTCGAGATATTTTTCCATGACGTTATAGTCCGGCGACTTAGTGTAGTCCCAGATCCTCTCTCCGCCAAACGGTCTGTCCCTGAACTTATAGAGATTATAGAGCGCCGTTTCGGCCGGCTGCATGTGATCATGGAATTGTGCATAGCGATAGGTGTAGACATCCAGCCAATGGATGAGAAGCAAAAACACGATAAAGTATTTCCCGAAGCGTTTCATGTGGCGCCGTGTAATGCCCGATAAAACAATAAAGAGGGAATAATAGAAAAGGGTTATGACAACCGCGTTTACATATTGAAGGGGTTCCCTGTACGACGGCTGATCCGGCATATCCAAAGAATACTGTGTCAGGTATGGAACGAAATAGAATTTGCGTCCCAGGACTATCACGGCCATCAACACGGCGCATACGAAGGCCATCCCGGAAAGGATATATATCATTATCTTTAGGGCTTCCTTCTTGTCTCCCTCTTCTCCGCCGTCTATTACCGACATCAATTGTTTGAGACCGAAGCCCGACAGGAGTATAAGGAACATTTTTGCTATAGGAGTCGTGAGGCCCACGTGGCGGAAGTAATTCATGCCGGGAAAATAGTAGGTGAGAGGGGCAACGACCGTCTTGCCCCCGAGAGAGAAGAGCATGACGAAGAGAAAACCCGCCAGCCAGGGAAGCTGCTCTCTGTCCGGTCTCCATATCAAGCCGAACACGGCGAGCGCGAAAGCCAGGATGCCGGCATAAAAACTGACGTCGAGCGACCAGGTGGTGCCGGTGAAGGCCTCTGACAGCTTAAAAAGGGTGGACCCCGTGCCGTAATCGAGGAAGTTCCACATATCGACCGTATTGTTCTTTTCGCGCCCCACGTTGTAATTGATGTGGTCAACGCCGTAGAAATTGAGCACTACGTACCCGATGGCGAGAAACGCCAACAGGAGGAGGAAGAACCAGACTCTCGTATCTTTCAAGGTCTTTCCGTTCACGATGTCCGAAGGCGTCCGCCTGTAGGTCCAGCAAAGGGCAACGGCGATTATGGACATAAACAGCGCCTGGAGGGGCGGAAAATACGGCAGGTTGCCGTAGAACCCGACTGCCATCACGAACCCGGCCGCCATAACCCTCCACAAGGATGCCTCCTTTATGCCCCTCAAAAGGAAATAGAGCGCCATAGGCATCATGTAGAACAGATGCAGGTTGAACCAGACCTGCGAGTGCCAGAGGGTGCTTCCCGCGACGGTCAGTGCCACGTATCCCGCAGACAGCTTGTCTCCCAGAATCTGCCTGGCCAGCAAGTAGCTGCCCGTGAAAAGAATCAGCTCGTCTATGAAAAACGACAGATACAGGAAATTGAGGAAATTGACGTGCGGGAAGAGCTTCGCGAAAGGGAGAAGAAAGACGAGCGAAGGACCCATCGTAAAAGCCAGGTACCAGTTGGTGTCCAACCCGTACATCATGTAAGGGTACCAGAGAGGGAGATGCCCGTTGAGGACCGATTCGCTGAAGATATAATGGGTGATCTGGGAGAATTGAAACGTGTCGTGGATCGGGATCCATCTTGTCGTAAAGATCAGGCACATAAAGAGCGCTGAGGGCAGTAATGCGTAAAGATAGGACCTGTTTATCCGCAATGAGTCTAAGGAATCCCTGAGTTTGCTTTTATTCATCGTGTAGGCTCTATGCGACGCTCCTTCCTTGGTTTCGAAGATTTGAAAGATTGATCCGAGCCTCTCTTTCTTGTCCATCTTATCAGGAATTTTCTCGCTTTGACTTAAAACAACAGGCCTTAACTGGAGATGGCGGGACCCCTCACCGCCAGCAGAAAAGCTCGCGGAAAAATTGGAAATAGTAGGCGGCGCCCCACTTAAAGATCTTCAGTTTCCTTTCCCCCCCGATCCTTGCAGGCTCGTCCCCCGGTATCTCGGTCACCTTCAGCTTTCTTTTTGCTGCGCGGACGGAAAGGAGCGGCTCCCAGCTTATCTGTGTCCGGAAAAGGCACTCCGCCGTCGCGTAGCCTTCGTCGAGGTGCAGCTCCAGATCGTAGATCAGGCGTGTCCTGTAAATGCGGAAGATCACCATGGCGTCCGTATAATGACCGCCGTGCAGCACGTTGATGGTCTTCGTGAAGAGCCAGTTGCCGAAAGACGTCACGCGGTCGTCGTCCTCGCTCACGGCGTCGCCCAGGTACCTCGACGCGATCACCATGTCGTATCCTTCCTCCATCTTCCTGATAAGGTCAGGTATCAGCTCGGGCACGGAATTCCCGTCAGGGCTGAAGGTGAGGACGTTTTGTCCTTCTATATAGGGGAGCACTTCGCAGTAGGCGTGCCTGAACCCTTTCTGCTTCTGGACATAAACGAAGTAACCGTTCTCCCTGGCGTACTCTATAGTGCCGTCCGTGGATCCGCCGTCGACAACGATAATCTGGTCCACCCATTCCTTCCCGATCTTCGGCATGATCTCCCGCATGCCGTCTATCTCGTTGAGTGTCATGACCAACAGAGTAGTCGTCGCCATCTTCCCTTCTTCCCGAACGTTACACGTTCTTGAGCTGGTCGCGGCCCATCATCGCGTAGCCCTTTATCAGCTCTTTTATGCCGTAGTCGAGCGACCGCTGCGCCTCGAACCCTGCTTCACGCAGGCGCTGGTTCGAAACGATATAATTCCTCTTGTCCGGGTCCTTGCCGAACTCGGCGAAGTGGATGAAGAAATCGGGGATATATTCTTTCACTTTCAGGGCCAGCTCTTCTTTCGAGAGGTTCGCCCGGTCTAGCCCCGCGTTATACGCCTTCCCGACCATCGCTTCACTGTTCCCGATGCAGTGGACGAAGCAGTCCGCTATGTCGCGGATATGGATATAGTTGCGCTTGAAGTCCTTTTCGAAGATGACGATGTAACGGTCCGTCAGGGCCGCGTGAACGAAATGGTTCACCAGCAGGTCGAGGCGCATTCTGGGGGACATCCCGAAGACGGTCGCGAGCCTGAGAGAGATAGATCTCCCTTTGCCCAAAAGCTCCATCTCGGCATCGACTTTCGTCCTGCCGTAGAGGGTAATCGGTTCCAGGGGGGTTTCTTCGGTGCAGTATACGCTGCCGGTCTTCGTGCCGTAGCCGCTGTTCGTGGTGGGATAAACCACGAGCTGGTCGGCGCTCCTGAGCCGGTTCAGCATGCGTATCGCCTCGTAATTCACTGACTTGGCGAGCCAGGGGTCCCTGTCGCACGCGGGTGCGCCCACGATAGCGGCCAGGGGGATGATCGCGTCTTTGTCCCGAATAGCCACACCGACCAGCGCTTCGTCGCGCACATCGCCCTTGATGAAGTCGAAGTGCGGGTTGCCGCACAAATGAAAAAGCGAATGCTGATTATACATCAGGTTATCGAGGACCGTTACCTCGAACCCCTCTAACAACAGGCGTTCCACGAGGATCGAGCCGAGATAGCCTGCCCCCCCTGTGACGATGATCTTTTTTGCCATCAATCCCTCCCGCACTCCTGTATTGGATGTCTCACGACGTTCTTTCTTTCACTATCCCGGCTCGTTCTTTGCCGCCGCCCACCGGTGAGGGCCTCGCCGCGTACCATTCGTAAGTCCTCCTGATGCCTTCGCCGAGGTCGATGGAAGCCTGCCAGCCCAGGGCCGCCATCCGCGAGACGTCGAGCACCTTTCGGGGCATGCCGTCAGGCTTTGTCGCGTCGTACACGATCTCTCCTTTGAAGCCCGCTATTTCCTTCACCAGACGGGCGATCTCGTCAATCGTCCGGTCCTCGCCGGCGCCGACGTTCACGAACTCGCCCACGTCCCCGGCATCGCAATGCTCCAGCAAGAGGAGCACCCCCGCTGAAAGATCGTCGACATGGAGAAATTCACGGTAGGGCCTGCCTGTACCCCAGACGGTGACGGCCCCTGCCGTGATGCCTGCCTTTTCAAGGGCGAGGACGACGGACGCCGCGTCTGTCGTCTCGATGCGGCCATCCAACCCGAACCCGAAAGGCGCACGGCCGATATCTGCCTTAATCTGCCCGTAATCGCCCGCCGCGAGAAGCCTGGCGAGATGGAATTTCCTGATGAGGGCCGGAAGCAGATGGGACGTCTCCAGGTTAAAGTTGTCCTCCGGGCCATAGAGGTTGGTCGGCATAAGCGAGAGGTAGTTCGTGCCGTATTGCTCATTGAAGTAGCGGCAGAGCTTGATAGCCGCTATCTTGGCGATGGCGTACGGCTCGTTCGTGGGTTCGAGAGGGCCGGTCAAAAGATATTCCTCGCGCAACGGCTGCGGCGCGAGCCGAGGATAGACGCAGGACGCTCCCAGGTTGAGGAGTTTCCGCACGCCGGTCTTATGGGACGAGCTGACGATGTTGGAGGCAATCGCGATGTTGTCGTAAATGAATTCGGCCCTGTACGTGTTGTTCGCGACGATGCCGCCTACCTTTGCCGCCGCCAAGACGACGCACGCGGGTCGCTCCTTCTCGAAAAACGCGTCGGTTTCATTCTGGCGCGTGAGATCGAGCCGCACCCATCGAAGCCCCGCGGGCGGGTCATTGGCGGGAGCGACAGGCGGATGGCTTTGATAACTGGCAATGACGTCGGTATAGCCGGAGGACAGGAGTTTTCTGACCACGGCCGAGCCGACCATGCCGGAGCCGCCGGCGACGAATATCCTGGACGAGGGGTCGATCGTCATGCTGCTATCCTTCAAATATTGAACGAAAGGTGGGAATTATGCGTTCTTTCCCTTCAGAGCGCGCAAAACCGTTTCCGCATACCGGTCCACACCGCTTTTCCAGTCGGGTATCTCGACGCCGAGGGCTGCCGCGAGCCTGCGCGTTCGACAGGGCGGAGAAGCGGGGCCGCTGCGCAGGGGAGGGGAAATAATCCGTGGAAACGGGTATGAGGCGTGTTCGTCATCCCCATCTTCGTGAGGAAATAACGCGCGACCTCGAAGCGTGAGGCGCAGCCGCTCGCGGTCATGTGGTAGGTGCCGGAGAGATCCGCCTGCAGCGCGAGCAGGGTGAGACGCACGATGTCCTGCGTCGAGGTGGGTATCGAGATCTGATCGTCGACGACCCTGAGGCTGCCGCCGCCCTCCGCCCATTGGAGAAGCTTATAGAGGAAATTCTGCTTCCCTTCTCCGAAGACCCAGCTTACGCGCAGCAGGAGGAACCGGCTCAAGGTTTCCCGGAGGATTTGCTCGCCCGCCAGCTTGCTCCGTCCGTAATTGTTGAGAGGGCAGGGCGCGTCCTCTTCCGTGTAGGGTGCGCCTTTCTGCCCGTCGAACACGTAGTCGGTGCCGTAGTGGACGAGAAGGCAGCCCGCCTCCCTGCATGCGGCCGCCAGATGGCCGACGCCGGTCGCGTTTATCGCATATGCCGGACCGGGGTCCCTTTCCGCGTCGTCCACGAGGTTGTAGGCCGCGCAGTTGAGGACCACATCCGGCCGGCAGCCGGCGATTATGGTCTTGACCGCGTCAGCGTTCGTGACGTCGAGTGCCTCCTCGTCCGGCGCCTCCACCTCGAATTCGGGCGCGGTGAGGCCCTTTGCGAACTCCCGTGCCTAGTTGGCCGTCCTTTCCCGCAATGAGGACTTTCATATGGGCGGGTGAGCGGCTTTCGTCCCTCCGTATTCAACCTTTCTTCCTTTTCTTCCCGGTGAGGGCGAGGAGGTACTGTCCGTAGCCGGTCTTTGTCAGGGGCTCCGCGAGGGCGATCAGTTGCTGCTCGTCTATGTATCCCAGTATATAGGCGATCTCCTCAATGCAGGCCACTTTGAGGCCCTGCCGTTTCTCTATGGTCGCCATGAATTCCGATGCTTCGAGCAGGGTTTCGTGGGTGCCCGTGTCGAGCCAGGCAAAGCCCCTGCCCAGAAGCTCGGCCCGGAGCTTTCCCCTTTCGAGATACTGCCCTGTTCACGTCCGTGATCTCCAGCTCTCCCCGCGCCGAGGGCCTGATATTCCTCGCTATCTCTATCACCTCGTTGTCGTAGAAATAGAGGCCGGTCACCGCGTAGTTCGATTTCGGCTTTTTGGGTTTCTCCTCTATCGATACGATGTTCTGGTCTTCGTCGAATTCCGCTATGCCGTACCGTTCCGGGTCGTTCACATAATAGCCGAAGACCGTCGCGCCGCCTCTTGCGCCCACGTCGGAGACCGCTTTCCTTAAGAAGCTCCGTCAGACCGTGTCCGTAGAAGATGTTATCTCCCAGTATCAGGCAGGCATCATCGCTGCCCACGAAGTCCGCGCCTATGATGAACGCCTCCGCGAGCCCGTTTGGCTGGGGCTGTTCGCGGTAAGAGAAATTCAGCCCCAGATTTGAGCCGTCCCCGAAGATGACCTCGAAGCGTCCCAGGTCCTGGGGCGTGGAAATGATGAGGATATCCCTGATACCGGCGAGCATGAGCACCGACAAGGGGAAATAGATCATCGGTTTGTCGTAAACGGGTATCAACTGCTTGCAGACGCCCAGGGTGACAGGGAAAAGCCTTGTGCCGCTGCCCCCTGCCAATATGATGCCTTTCATAGCCAACCGATCCTCCTTGTCGCTGTATTGCGGCAATCGATGGTGCCGCTCCCTTGCCTGCATCGGAAAGTGGCGACGCGGTAATGCGTGTCGCTGCGAATGGCGGACTCGCGGTGCTCTTCGTTCATTAAAATGGGGGTGGTGAGACGAAAGATGCGACCGAGGAGGCCCGGACGCGAGAGGAAGCGAAAAAGCGAGGAATCGTCAACCGCCCGTTGCCCATGCTCTCCCTCGATGGGGCGCATGGCTGAAGCAACGGATCGTTGATAAGCTACCGCCGTGGATGTCGTCCGCCATCCCGCTGAAGACCGCACTTGTTTTCAATTCGACGCCATCTTGCAGTCGGTAAACACTCTACCAGCCTCTCTATCTTACAAGAAATCGGCAAACTCTGCAACCGTGTAGTTGGACCGGTGAGCGGCCTCGGATGGCCGGAAATGACAGGAATTGCGCGATGTGCCTAAATGGCGGCCCCTGACCAGTCGGCGCCTTTTTGTTCCCGGACTCGCCTTAAGGCAGCTTCCCCTCGGACAGGCTCGTTCTCATGAAAAGCCGGGTAAAATAGTAGGTAGAGACGAGGAGGACGTAGTAAATAAGGATGGAGGAAAGGGCAAAACCGAAAAGATAGGGTATGACATGAAGCCTGAACGCGACGTACATGCAGAAGGCGGCGAGGCCGTACCCCGCGACATAGGCCGCAAGGACCTCTTTTACCGCACCCGCTATCTTCTCGAACTCGAAGGCCCTGCGCACGTCCGTCTCCTGTACGGAGGTGCAGAAGGCGAAGGGGAGAAAGAAGGAACAAAAGATGAAGGCGAGGACCGCGAGGACCTTCATGATGGCCCCGATGAAGACGGTGATGACGTTGCCGAAACTCGACAAAAGGAAGCTGAAAGAGAAAAGGAAGCAGGGAAGGGCTTCGTAAAGGATGACGATATAGGCGAGCCTCGCCCCCTCCCTCCATAGCTCGTTCTTCCGCTCCCACGTGGGGAGCCCGATGCCGCCTATCATGGTGAGGCCGGACGACCGTGAGAGGTACCCCAGGGAGAGGAAATTGACGACTGGGATAAAGAGAATGATCCCGGCCGCGACCCAGCGCTTAATGTAGCGCGCCTCTCTAAAAGTGAAGGTCACGAAAGAGATGATGTCCATTATTTCGAGTGCCCGAAAATACCCGTTTCGTTGAGTCTCATGCGAAAGAACCTCCGTAGAACTCGTCTATTCTCCTGTCAAAACATGTTGTCAGGTCCTCCGTCGTCTCTATCTCCCTGCCGGTCGCCTGGCGCCACACATCCGCCCTCTCCATGCAGAGGTAGACGAAAAGACCGGGCTCCTTTTCCAGGAGCCGCCCGTAAAGCATCCTGTAGACCCTTACCCTTTCCGCCTTGATGTAGCGGAACTTGCCGTCCTCGCCCATGATGAATTCGCCATGGAGCAGGTTTGCGCGATTCTCGCGCAGGAACAGGCTCATGAGAGGGGGCGTAAAGCGCAGGCAGCCCACGCTGACCCAGATAACCCTCTTGAGATCGAGTGTTCCCGCGATCTCGTCTATCAGGTCGGCATAATCCTTTTCGAATCCTTCATAGATGACTACCGGGTCGAAGTGGAGGCCGACAAAACAGCCCCAATCCTGGGCCTTCTTGAGCGCCTTGAGCCTTCCGGAAACGGGGCTCGTCCTTTTTTCCTCCCTGTCTATCATCCTCTGCGGCGCGACCGAGAAGGAGATGACCACATAAGGATTGAGGTAGGGCTTCAGGTGGTCGATGGAAGCCCATTTCGATTTCAGCTCCAAGAGTGCCTTTTTCCTCTCTCCGAAGAACTGCGCGACCGGTCCGTTCACGCGCAGCTCCGTCGTCGAGGGCCAGGCTGTCCGAAAGCTCCCCGGTCCCAAAGCGGAGCACATGGGTCTCCATGCAGGCGATCAGCCGGTCGATCTCTTCGATGACGGCGCCCGAGTCTGTCCGGACGGCAATGCCGGGGTTATTCAGATAGCCCCTGAGGATGCAGTAAGAGCAGGAAAGGGGGCATCCCTCTATGAGGTCTATCGTCTTATACCCGCAGCAAATATGCTTTCGGGTTCCAGGGCAGTCCCTGACGACACTGCCTTTAGAATCTATGCGACGTACCGTGGGTAAGCTCAAATATGCTCCTGAAAAGGCCCTGCCCGGCAAGGCATTCCAGTTTTTTCAGCGCCTCTTCGATTTCCCTGCTGCTGCCGGCCCGAAGTGAGATATCGATCGTTTCCTTTTCAAAGGCGGGGTCCACCCGCACCTTTATCTGCGGGGGGAGGGCAGCAGCGGAGAGCAGCCGGTCGAGCCTTTCTTCCAGGCTCGGAGAGAAGCGGATGGGTCTGCTTTTTTAGCCTCTGTCTTATCTCGTCCGCATCCTTCGCATCGTCGAGCTGCTCGAAAATCGATAGCCCCCTGCTTCACCTTCAAGAGCATCATGAGGTGCAGCATCTCCCTGAAAGAGCTTACGGTTCCGTGGACCGCGTCGCGAGGCGCATGATACTTTGCCGCTCCTCCACATCGAACCGGAAAAGCTGCTCGACCAGGGTCAGGGGGAGCCGGTGCTTCACGATAAACGATTTTGCCCGCTCCTCCGCCCAGGCGGCCGAAGTGGCCGCCTTCAGGATGAATTCCTGCCGAGGAAGACCCAGCATCGTCATCACCTCGTAAACCTCCTCCACCTCGAAGCCCGCCGCGAGCATTTTGTCGACGCACAAGGCCTTTTCCACCGTGTTGAGGGGCCTCGCGATGTTGTCGTGTATCGCGGTGAGCAGCGCCTGCCTCTCGCTGATATCCAGGAACACGCAAGGGATCTCATCGATAGCCAGCTTCCTTGCCGCATCGAGCCTCTTGAAGCCGGTCACGATGACCGGGCGTTCGCGCCGGAGCAAGCTTACGGGGACAAGGACGCCGAATTTGGCGACGGAGGCGAGGAGGAGCGCGTCTTCCAGTGGATAGGAGACGCAGAACGACCTGTCGTTGACATGAATTTTGTCGATCCCGACCGTTTCCATCTTTGCGGCTATCGGGGTGCGGCCCGCCTTTTTTGCGTGCGCATACTCACCCAAGTTTAACACCATATCAAAAACGGGGGCTTTGTGTCAACCGCATCGGCGAAAGAGAGTGACGAGTAGCGAGTGCCGAGTCCCGAGTGAAGAGTGGTCTGTCTCTTCCTCTGCCCTCTCGCACTCGTACTCGTCACTCGCTACTTTTCACTCGCTACTCGTCACTCGTCACTTTTTCTCACCCCCGACGGGCGCCATGCGGGAGAAATCACCTTATGCCCCTTTTTCTCGCCGATCGTGGGGGCAAAGGTGATCGACTGCTCACCGAACTTGTCGTTGACGGCATCCATGGCCTTTGCCATGGCGGCCCTTTTTTCCTGTTCCGGGTCTTGAAAGAGAGACATCTGGCTTCCGTCTTTCCCAAGGGAAGAAAGGGAGACGCCGAAGAGCCGCACGCCTTTTCTTAGGGATATCCCGTCGAGGATGGCGACCTCGGAGCGGTAGATTACGCCTGAGTCGTTCGTGGGGGCCGGCAGGGTGGTCTGCCTGGTAAAGGTTTTGAAATCGGTGTACCTGACGGTAAGTGCGATCTTCTTACCTTTGTAGCCGTAGCGCCGCGCCCTCCGTCCGACCCTCTCGCTCAAGGCGAGAAGGCAGGGGAGCATCTCGTCCCGCCTCCACACGTCCTTCGGCAAGGTAATGCTGTGACCGATAGATTTCGGCTCAGGGGGCACTATCTCCAGGGGCCGCTCCAGCTTTCCGCTGCCCATCGCGATAAGCTGTTCCCCGAGGGTGCCGAACTTTTTCGCCAGCAGGGCAAGGGGCGCCCTTCCCAACTGGCCGCATGTTTTGATGCCCAGGCGGCCGAGCTTCTCCTCTGTGTGGGGTCCGATGCCCCAGAGCTTTTTCACGGGAAGGGCCTCGAAGACCGATGGAACGGTCCCTTCATCTATCCAGCGCAGGCCGTCGGGCTTCGCGAGGTCGCTCGCGAGTTTGGCAACGAGGATATTCGGCCCGATGCCCACCGTGCAGGGGATGGACAACTCGCTTTTTACCGCCTCCTTGAGGGCCCCGGCCAGGCTCTCGGGGCCGTTGAAAAGGTGGTGCGAGCCGGTGACGTCGAGGAAAACCTCGTCTATCGAGTAGATTTCGGTATCCGGGGTGAAGCGGAGGCAGATCTCCACGAGCCTCGTGCATACCTGGGCGTACTTCCGGTTATTGCCCACAACGAGGAGTATATGCGGGCAGAGCTTCCGCGCCTCATAAACGGTCATCCCCGTTTTGACCCCGTACGCGCGGGCCTCGTATGAAGCGGTCGTGACAACCGTCCTCTCCCCGGCGCCGGTCACGGCGATGGGTTTGCCCTTGAGGGCCGGGTCGTCCCGCTGCTCGACGGAAGCAAAGAAGGCGTCCATGTCGACGCAGACGATTATTCTCGCCATGCTTGATTATACCCGGACGTTGTGCCGAGCGCAACCGGGATGCGCGTGTGCGCTTTCAAAAAAGGGGAAAAGCTCGTCGGTGGCGGGGACGTCAGATCATCCTGACCAGGTCAAGGGGCCTCACCCGCTCGACCTCCGGGTTGAGCAGACCGGGTGGTTTTTCGCCCCTGAGTACCGCGAGCAGGTTGCGGGCGGCCATTTCCGCCATGTCCCCCCGTGTCTCCCTTGTGGCGCTCCCAAAGTGCGGGAGCAGCACCACATTGTCCAGAGCGAAAAGGGGGCTTGCGGGATCCAGAGGCTCCTTTTCGTAGACGTCGAGGCCCGCCGCGAGGATCCACCTTTCTTTCAGGGCGCGGCTAAGGGCGGGCTCATCGACGATCGGACCCCTTGAGGTGTTTATCAGTATCGCCCCAGGCTTCATGAGCCGTAATTTTGCCTCATCGATGAGGTGGCGGCTGCCCTCTGTGAGGGGCACGTGAAGGCTCACAAAATCGGATTCCCTGAGCAGGTCTTCCAGGGGCCTGTAGACCGCGGCCGATGCGTCCTCATCTTTCTTATGAAGGGGTTCCTTGTCATGGTAAATCACCTTCATTTGAAACGCTTTTGCCCTCAGGGCCACTGCCCTTCCGATCCTTCCCAGGCCGATAATGCCCAGGATCTTCCCCGAGGCCGATGTTCCGAGAAAGCCTTGAGGAGGCAAGGGCTTTTTCCACATGCCCGACCGCACGAACCTGTCCCCCTCGGCCAGCCTCCTCGAGGCGCAAAGGAGCAGGGCGAAGGCGAGGTCCGCGGTAGCATCGGTGAGGACGTCAGGGGTAAAGCCGATATAAATGCCCTTTTTCGTGCACGCGGCCACGTCGATGTGGTCATAGCCCACGGTCATGGTGCTTACTACTTTGAGACGCGGGGCCGCATCGAGCAGCTTTCGGTCGATCCTGTCCCCAACAAAACAGAGGATGCCGTCCTTGTCGGCCACGTGGACGAGCATCTCCTCATAGGAGGGGGGGCCTTCTTCTTCGTTGGCGACTACCTCGCAGCACTGCATGAGACGTTCGATCGCGCCCGGGAAGATCTGCCTCGTCACGTATACCTTCGGTTTCATGCGGTCTCGTGGCTGTCCCGAGTATGCCCCCTTATTTACGTTCATCACCGAATTACCCGGTCTTTTGTCCTTCCAGCACGCGCCTGATGATCTTTGCGAGCTCCCTTTTCGTCAACGGTTTCGTGACAAGGGCCTTGATGCCCGCTGCCCGTGCGGATTCTTCATTGACCAGGGGGCTGAAGCCCGTGGCGAGGATAACCGGCATGTCGGGCCTGACCTTAAGAATCTCTCCGGCCAGCTCAAACCCGGTCATATCCGGCATGGTCTGGTCGGTAATGACGGGGTCGAACCGGGAGGGGTCGTCTTTTACAAGGGAAAGGGCGGGCGCTTCCGAAAGTAACTTCTCCGCCTTCCGGCGAAGAGAGCGATTGTATTCCGGGTCACCGAGCATAATCTCCCCCGCACTTTGCCCGCTCCCTTGCCTATGAATGGACCCTACGACCGGCCCGTTCTTTTCAGGTACCCATCTCCCAGGACGAGAGATACTTCTGCTGTTCCCGCGTCAGCTTGTCGATGGTCACGCCTCTCGTCTTCAGCTTGAGCAGCGCCACCTGCTTGTCTATCTCGAGAGGCACGCCGTAGACCCGCTTTTCCAGGCTTCCGCCCTTCTTCCACACGTACTCGGCAACCAGCGACTGGTTCGCGAAGCTCATGTCCATTACTTCCGACGGGTGGCCCTCGGCCGCGGCAAGGTTGATAAGCCTTCCTTCTCCCAAAAGAAAGATCTTCTTTCCATTGGCCAGCGCGTATTCATCGAGGAAAGGCCGCAAGCGTCTCTTCCCGGTTTTCATCGTCTCCAGGGCCGCTATGTCGACTTCCACGTTGAAGTGGCCCGAGTTGCAGACGATGGCGCCGTCTTTCATACGCTCGAAATGCTCCTTCCTCAGCACGTGGACATCGCCGGTCACCGTCACGAATATATCTCCCGTCCTGGCCGCCTGCGCGCATCTCCATCACCTCGAAGCCGTCCATGAGGGCCTCTAACGCCCGCAAGGGGTCAACCTCGGTGACGATGACGTGGGCCCCGTGCCCCTTTGCCCTCATGGCCACGCCTTTCCCGCACCAGCCGTAGCCCGACACCACGAAGCGCGAGCCCGCGATCAGCATGTTCGTGGCCCGCAATATGCCGTCCATCGTGCTCTGGCCCGTGCCGTAGCGGTTATCGAACATGTGCTTGGTGGATGCGTCGTTCACCGCGATGACGGGGAACCTGAGCACCCCTTCCTTCTCCATGCTCTTCAAGCGGATGACCCCGGTGGTCGTCTCTTCCGAGCTGCCTATCACGCCCTCCAGCAATGCCTTTTTCCGGTTGGGCGCAAGCTTTGTCACCCAGTCCTTTACCTTCGGGTGGAGCCCCTCATAGCGCTCGAAGGCGATCATGTGGAGGCTGCCGACAAGGTCGGCGCCGTCGTCCATGGTAAGGTTCGGCCCGAAGGCGAGGGCCTTCATGATGTGCGTGTAGTACTGATCTTCATTCTCTCCCTTGATGGCGAAGACGGGCACGCCCGTATATTTCACCATGCTCGCCGCGACGTCGTCCTGGGTGGAGAGCGGGTTCGAGGCGCATACCAGCACCTCGGCGCCGCCCGCCTTCAGGGTAGCCGCCAGATTGGCCGTCTCCGTCGTCACATGGAGGCAGCAGGAGATGCGTGCCCCTTTCAGGGGCTGCTCCTTCCGGAACCTCTCCCGTATCTCCCTCAGCACGGGCATCCTGCGCTCGGCCCATTCCACCTTGTCCCGCCCGGCATCGGCGGTTTTGATATCCTTCACATCGAATTCCATATGACCTCCCTTGTGCAATTAGCCTGTTAGACGCCGGACGTGGACGACCGTCGCTACGCTCACTGGGACGATAGAGCTTTTCGTCCATCGTCCGTCGCGCTTTTGCGATCGCCCTCACATCTGCGCGTGTCTTCTGATCTCGTCCACCATATCGAGCTTCTCCCACGTAAAATCGGGGTCGGTCCTGCCGAAGTGGCCGCAGCACGCCGTTTTCCTGTATATCGGTCTGAGCAGGTCGAGCTTCTCGATGATCTTTCTCGGTCTCAGGTCGAACACTTCCGTGATGATCTGCGCGATCCTGTCGGGGCTGATCTTCGCGGTCCCCTGGGTATCGACATTTACCGACACGGGCCGGGCCACGCCGATGGTGTAGGCAAGCTGCACCTCCAGCCTCTCCGCGAGCCCCGCCGCGACGATATTCTTCGCGATGTAGCGGGCCATGTAGGAGGCGCTCCTGTCGACCTTCGACGGGTCTTTCCCGGAAAACGCCCCGCCGCCGTGGCTTCCCACGCCGCCGTAAGTATCGACGATGATCTTGCGGCCCGTCATGCCGCAATCCCCCTTTGGGCCTCCGATCACGAACCTTCCCGTGGAGTTGACGTAGATCTTTGTCTTCTTGTCCATCAGCTCGGTAGGTATCACCTTGTTGATCACCTCCGCGAGGACCCCTTCCCGCACGTCGGATGCGGTCACATCCGGATTGTGCTGGGCGGCGATGACGACTGCGTCCACCCGCACGGGCACCTTATCCACGTACTCGATGGTCACCTGGCTCTTGCCGTCCGGCCGCAGGAAGGGCAGGGTCCCGTCCTTCCTCACGTCGGCCAGCCTCTTCACCAGGTGGTGCGCATACATGATGGTCATGGGCATGTATTCCGCCGTCTCGTTGCAGGCGAAGCCGAACATGAGCCCCTGGTCGCCGGCCCCCTGCTCGTGGTCCTCCTTCTCGTCGACGCCCATGGCGATATCGGGCGACTGCTCGTCTATCGCGGTGAGCACGGAGCACGTCTCCCAGTCGAAGCCCATCGCGGAATTGTTGTAGCCGATGCTCCTGATCGTCTCCCTGACGATATCGGGGATATGGACATAGCAGGTCGTCGTGATCTCACCGCCCACAAGGGCAAGCCCGGTGGTAACGAGGGTTTCGCAGGCCACCCTCGCCTTCCGGTCCTGGGCAATGATGGCGTCGAGCACCGAATCCGATATCTGGTCCGCCACCTTATCGGGATGCCCCTCTGCGACCGATTCCGAGGTAAAAAGAAATCTGGACATACTCATATAGGCCAACCTCCTTAGGAATTATGTGCTTCTCGCGAAATCTTCTGGAAACATAGCCGCCATCTCCTTTCTCAGAAGATGTTCGCTGTCCTTCGCCGACTCTTTAAGCAGTATCTCTTTCACGAGGTCCCGGCAATAGCTGTGCCCCAGCCCCCTGATGATTTTCTTGACCCTGGGGATCACGTACGCGTTCATCGATACTTCGTCCAGGTCGAGCCCCAGCATTATGGGCACGTAGAGCGGCTCGCCCGCCATTTCCCCGCACAGGGTCACCTCGATCTGCCCGGCGTGCGCGTCGTCCACCGTCTTCTTGATCATCCTGAGCACCGCGGGGTGGAGCGGCTCGTAGAGATAGGAGACGTATTCGTTGACCCTGTCTATGGCGAGGCTGTACTGGATCAGGTCGTTGGTGCCGATGCTGAAGAAATCGACCTCCTTGGCGAGGAGGTCCGTGATCATCGTGGTGGCGGGCACCTCGATCATAATGCCGACCTTGAGCTGCTCGTTGTAGGGGATCTTCTGCGAGCGAAGCTCTTCCATGCAGTCAGCCAGCACGGCTTTTGCCCTCTTCACCTCGTCAATGCCCGAAACCATGGGAAAGAGCACCCTCAGGGGGCCGTACGCGCTCGCCCTCAAAAGCCCCCGGAGCTGGGCCTTGAAAAGGTCTATCTCTTTGATACAAAGCCGGATGGCCCGCAGGCCCATGGCCGGGTTGATCTCCTTCGGCACCTCTATCTTGGAGGCGAATTTATCCCCCCCCAGGTCGAGGGTGCGGATCGTCGTATATTTCACCGCCCTGTTCTCGGCAAGCTTCCGGTAAATGTGGTAGTGGTCCATTTCCGTGGGGAGCGTCTTGCGGGAGAGATAGATATACTCCGTCCGGTAGAGGCCGACGCCGTCGGCCCCGTACCGCTCCACGATATCCATTTCCGCGAGCAGCTCGATATTGGCGCCTACCAGTATCTTGAACCCGTCCTTCGTCTCCGCCTTCAGCTTCGCGATGCGAAGGAACTCCTTTCTCTGGGCGTTGAGACGAACCTGCTTTGCCAGATATGCCCTTTGCACCTCGGTGGTGGGGTTGATGATCACCACCCCTTCGTCGCCGTCTATGACAACGGTGTCGTTATTCCTTGCGATCGCCGTCACGCTGCCGAGACCGACCACCGCCGGGATTTCGAGGGCCCTCGCCACGATGGAGGTGTGGGAGGTGCGGCCGCCCACGTCGGTCACGAACCCGGAGATCTTGTGGAGGTCGAGCTGGATGGTGTCGGCCGGGGAGAGATCGGGGGCGACGATGATCACTTTCCCCCTGATGCCCTTCGCGTCCAGGCCCGATACCTTCCCTTTCACCATCGTCCTCAAGAGTCTCTGGTAAATATGGTTGAGGTCCTGCCCCCGCTCCCGCAGGTACGGGTCCTCGACCTTGTCGAAGCTGGAGAGGAACTTCGAGACGACCATCCCGAGGGCCCATTCCGCGTTGACGTGCTGCTTCCTGATGATCTCGACGACATCGCCGGAGAAATACTCGTCCTGGAGCATGAGCAGATGGGCGTCGATGATAAAGGCATGTTTCCGCACCTCGTCGTCGGGTATCGACTCCTTGATTCTGCTCAGCTCATCCGAGGCGGTCTTGACGGCGGCCTTGAACCTGACCACCTCCCTTTCGACGTGCTCGTCTCGTACCTGACGTTTCGCCACATGGATCTTGTCCCGCTCGAGCAGGTAGACCTTGCCTATGGCGATGCCCGATGAGACGGGCGTGCCGTGGAGGGTGATGCTCGCGGGCTTATCGTGGCTCATGTCTCACCAAAACCGTCTTCTATCAGCTTCCCCAGGTTGGCGAGCGCCTCCTGCTCGTCGGCGCCGTCCACCCTGATGGCCAGTCTGGTGCCGAGCGGGCAGGCGAGCATCAAAAGGCCCATGATGCTCTTCCCGTTTACCTTCTGCCCGTTTTTTTCCACCCATACTTCGGACTGGAACCCGGACGCCTTCTTCACAAACTGCGCAGCGGCCCGCGCGTGCAGACCGAGTCTGTTCCTGATCGTAAAGAGTCCCTCTACCATGCAAGCAATCCTTGGGGCTCAGCGCCCCCTCCACGAACAAAGTCCGTGGAGCCTCCCCCCTCACAAAGGCCTTTATGCCGTTAGCTTAAGCGCCCCCTCGCAAGGGCCTACTCCGCCTTCTTCGTGTTGAGCACGTCCGTCGCCAGATAAATATTCTTCTTGCCGTAGGCAGCGATGAAGGCCGCAAGCTCCGACAGGCCCTTCCCCTGCCTGTACGTCACCAGTTTTATCAGCATGGGCAGGTTTGTCCCGGTGACCACCTCCACTTTCCCCTCCTGGAGGAAAGAGAGACTGATATTGGAAGGGGTGCCGCCGAACATATCCGTCAGGATGATCGCGCCATGGCCGGCATCCACGCTTTTCAGGGCATCGGTCAGCTTCTTCTTTATTTTGTCGACGTCTTCGTCAGGGAAGATGTCGACGTACTCGAACTGTTCCTGCTTACCGACTATCAGCTCGGTAGAGGCAACCATCTCCCGGGCAAGGTTGAAATGAGCCACTACAACGATCCCTATCATTGCGCCTCCTTGTCGATGTCCCTGTGCAGCACGGTCACACTATAGTCCATCATGCGCAGATGACCTTCCAACTCGTTCACGACTGCCGGGGACCTGTGCTTCCCGCCGGTGCAACCGATGCAGATCGTGAGGTAGCTCTTTCCTTCCCGTTCGAAAAGGGGGACGAGGTTCACGAAAAAGTCGAGGAGCATGGGGAAAAATCTGTCATAGGTCTCATTCGATCTCACGTAGTCCGCAACATCCTCCGACAACCCGGTCCTTTCTTTCAGGGCCTCGACGAAAAACGGGTTCGGCAGGAAACGGACATCCTGCACGATGTCGGCCTCCAGGGGAAGGCCGTAGGCATAGCCAAAGGAGATGAGCTGGATTTTCATCCTCTTTTCGGTGTCGCCGTAAGTGCTTATGACAAAATTGCGGAGACCGTTGGTGGTGAAGTGGGAGGTGTCGATCACCTTGTCCGCTATCTCCTTTATCCAGTCCACCTGGTCACGCTCCTTTCCCAGGGCCTCCCTTATATTGGATACGTCGTAGAAGGGGTGGCTCCTCCGCGTCTCCTTGAAACGCTTGAAAATCGTTTCATCGGAGCTTTCAAGGAATATCAGCTCCGCCCCGTACTTTTTCTTGATCTTCTTTAGTATCTCCTTCCCTTCCTCGAAAAATTCCCTTTCCCGTATATCGACGACAAAGGCCGATTTCGCGAGGCTCGACTCCGTGCCGGCCGCCAGCTCGACAAACTTGTGCAAAAGCACCAGAGGGAAGTTGTCGACGCAGAAAAAGCCCACGTCTTCGAGGGCCTTGAGAAAGGTGGTCTTCCCCGAGCCCGAGATACCGCTTAAGATAAGGATCCTCATTCCTTGGCCTCTTTTGGCCCGGTCAATCGCAACACCCTCTGTTCCAGGTCGCCCGCCGTGTTTATCCCCTCTTTTTTGAGCAGGTGGTTCCTGCACGCAAGCTCGATGATCGCGGAGGCGTTCCGGCCGGGGCTTATGGGGATGCGCGTCAAAGGCAGGTCGATGCCGAGGAAGCGGTATTTCTCCTCTCTCAACCCCACCCTTTCATACTCCACGCTGTTGTCCCAGTCGAGCAGCTCCACGACCAGCTCTATCTTCTGGCTCGGCCGGACCGCCGACACACCGAAAAGCTGGCGGATATCGACGATGCCGATGCCCCGGATCTCAAGTAAGTTCCTGAGCATCTCGGGGGCCTGCCCCATCAGGTCATGGGCGCCCGTCTTTTTCACTTCCACGATATCGTCGCTCACAAGCCGGTGGCCCCGCATGACCAGGTCCAGGGCGTTCTCGCTCTTTCCAATGCCGCTTCTCCCGATAATGAGCACGCCGACGCCCATGATCGCCATCAGAACCCCGTGGACCGTGCCGGTCGGGGCAAGCATCTCGCCCAGAAAGTGTGTCACCCTCTCGATAAACATGGAGGTGACGAGGCGCGTGCGCAAAAGAGGGATTTGCCTGGTCTCCGTCTCCCTCAGAAGATACTCGGGGACCTTCAGGTTCCTCGTGACGATGAAGCACGCCACGTCCCGGCTGCAAAGCTCGGCCACGATCCGCTCGCCTTCTTCCGCATCGAGGCCCCTCAAATAGGAAATCTCTGTATAGCCGAGGATCTGCACCCTATGGGGGTGAAGATAAACCATATAGCCTGCTATCACCAGGCCGAGCTTCTGGATCCTCGGATTATAAATTTTCTTGGATAGGCCGCCCGAGCCCGAGATGACTTCAAGCTCGAGGCCGTACTCAGAGTCACGCGCAATCTGCTCGACCGTTATCCGTTTCATCCACCGAATTTCTTGTCTTCTTCGACGATATTCGCAAAAAGGTCTTTGTCGTCGCCCTCCTCGATCAGCCGCTTTCGAAAAGACGGGTCGCGCAAAATCCGTGAGATCCGCGACAGCATCTGGATGTGCAGCCCGGCGGAATCTTCAGGGGCAAGGAGCAAAAAAAAGATATGGACGGGCTTCCCATCGACCGCATCGAAATCGATGCCTTCCTTCGACCTGCCGAATACGCATAATATACGGTCCAGGCCTTTCATTTTCCCGTGGGGTATCGCGACCCCGTCGCCGATGCCCGTGCTCCCCAGCTTTTCCCTCTCGAGGATGACGCCCACCGCCTGACCCACGTCCTGCACAAGGCCCGCACTCTTCAGGCTGGATGCCAGTTCCGTCAGCACCTCCTCCTTTGTCCCGCCTTTCAGGTTGGCGATGACGCAGGATTCTCTCAGCGCGTCCTTCATGTTCATAGCGCCCTTCCAGTGGTTTCGACCAGGCCGAAATTGCCGTCCTTGCGCTTGTACATCACGCAGACATTGCCCCTCTCTATATCACGGAATATGATAAACCCATCGCCCGAGGCGTTGAGCTGCATCCGCGCTTCTTCCGGGTCCATCGGCTTTGCGTCGATCGACCGCAGCATGATGATCTGGGGGGTCTGCTCCTCGACGCCGGCGGTTGCGTATTTCGGCTTCCCCTCACGGTACTGCTTCACCTTGTCGCGATACCGCGAAAGCCTGGTCTCGAGCTTGTCGACGATCGCGTCCACCGCGGCGCGCATGTCACCCTGCACTTCGTGTGCGTTGATCACCACGCCGTTCAGCGTGAACATCACGTCGACCCGTTGCCGGTATTTCCGTTCCAGAGAGAGGACCACATGGAGGTCGAGCGGGCTTTCCACGTACTTTTTGAGCCGTGAAAGCTTCTCCTCCACGTACCTTTTCAGGCCGTCATCAGGAGCGATGCGCCTGAAACTTATGGTAATATCCATGGTACCCCCGCACGTTTAGATTAAGGCCTGTCCGTTCAGGCCCGGGCAAGAAAAGCTATCAGATGAGAAAAACCTTGTCAATCCAATTCGTTTATGGCTCCACGGTCGCCCACGGGGCGCAAAAGCGTCCGGCCCTTCGCGAACAAAGCGCGCTCTAGTCCAACCTGCGCCGCTCGCGTGAAGACTGGATATGCAGGACTTCTCTGTATTTGGCGACGGTCCTCCGTGCTATCCTGACGTTGAAGCGTTCGCTGAGCAGGGCCACGATCTCTTCGTCTTTCAGCGGGCCGCGCCTGTCCTCTTTTTGGACGATCTCTGAAATGTAGTCCATCACCGCGTTTGCGGACTGGGCGTCGCCGTTCTCGCTCCCCACACCCGTCGTGAAAAAAAACTTCATCTCGAAGACACCGCAGGGGGTGCCCATATACTTGTTGGTCGTTATCCGGCTCACGGTCGATTCATGCACGCCCACGTAGTTGGCCACATCTTTCAATATAAGAGGCTTCAGACAGCGGACCCCTTTTTCAAAAAACTCTCCCTGGAAATCGACAATGCTCTTCGCCACGAGGTACAGGGTCTTCTGCCTCTGCTGGAGGCTTTTCATAAACCACTCGGCCTGCTTGATCTTCTTCCTGATATACTCCTTGGTATCCCCGTTCAGCTTCTCACTGACAAAAAGCTCGACGTAATACCGGTTCATCTTCAGGTCCGGGACATTGTCGTCATTGAGAAAAACCTCGAATCCGTCCTCCCCCTTCACCACGTACACATCCGGCACGACATAGATGGGCTGGTCGGCCTCGTAGTTCCGTCCCGGCTTCGGGTCAAAGCCCTTCATCTTCTCGAAGGCCGCCCTGATCTGTTCCAGGGAATAACCTGTCCTCTTCGCGATCTCCTTCAGGTCCATTTTCCTGAACAGCTCGAAGTGGTGCAGGAGCACATCTTCGAAGACCTCGTCCTTTTCGCCCCTCTCTTTGTACTGGATGAGCAGGCACTCCTTCAAGTCCCGGGCCCCCACCCCTGCCGGGTCGAGGAGCTGGACCTTCTTCAGGACCGGCTCGAGGGATTCGACAGGGATCGAGGACATCTGGCTGATCTCCTCGAGCCTCGATGCGAGATATCCGTTATCGTCGATGTTCTCGATGATCCATTCGGCATAGACCCTCTCCTCCGCGGAAAAATCGGACATGCCCACCTGCCGGCGCAGGTAGTCGCGCAGGCCGCTCACCTTCTTCACGATGTTCTCGTAGTCGGGATACTCCTTATCTTCGCGGGGCATGAAATCCTCGGACGGGGAGTATCTATCCAGCCATTCGAGCATCTCTTCCTTCTTCTTCGGCCCCTCCCTTTCTTCCGGCTCCTCCTCCCGCACTTCGAGGACGGGGTTCTCTCTTATTTCCTCTTCTATGGCTTCCACGAGCTCCAGTTGCGAGAGCTGGAGCAGCTTGATGGCCTGCTGCAGCTGCGGCGTCAGCACGAGCTGCTGAGCGAGCCTCTGTGTCTGTTTAAGTTCCAGCATTGATGTAAAACTCCTCGCCGAGGTAGACCTCGCGCGCGACCCTGTTCTTCGCGATCTCAAACGGGTCGCCCTCGATCAGGATCTTGCCGTTGTTTATGATATATGCCCGGTCGCAGATGGGCAGGGAATCGCGCACGTTATGATCGGAGATGAGGATCCCTATGCCCCTCTTCTTTAAGCCCAGCACGATCTTTTTTAAATCTGAGATGGATATGGGGTCGATGCCGGAAAAAGGCTCGTCAAGGAGCATGAATTTGGGGGCGATCATCATGGCCCGCGCTATCTCCAACCTCCTCCGCTCGCCTCCGGACAGGAGGTCGGCGCTGTTGCCGGCCAGGTGGGCCAGCTTGAACGCTTCGAGGACCTCCTCGATCTTGTGTTCTATCACGACCTTGTCGTACTCGTGAAACTCCATGATGGCCTTGAGGTTGTCCTTCACACTCATTTTCTTAAAAATGGAAGGCTCCTGGGGCAGGTAGGTGATCCCCTTGCGGGCGCGGAGGAACATGGGGAGGTCGGTCAGGTCGTCGCCGTCGAGGGTGATCTCTCCCGAGTCGGGCCGTATGAAGCCGATGATCATGTAGAAGCTGGTCGTTTTCCCCGCGCCGTTGGGACCGAAGAGCCCCACAACCTCACCCGTGTCCACGTACACGGCCACATCGTCCACTACCTTCCTGGAGTCATACGATTTCGACAGGCGGATCGCCTTGAGCTGCGATAAGGGCTGCGACAGCGGCTGTGTCAGGGGTGTCATCCTTTTGTCCCTGTCGCCTTCGGCCGCTGCTCTATTTTCATCTTCGGCTTGTCCACCGAAAACTTGTCGGTTGTCAGATTGTACGTAATGATCTCTCCCTTCATCGTCAGATTATCCCTGACGATCTCCGGCCCATCCGTCAGGACGACCCGGTCTTCCTTAAAATAATATACTGCCCGCTGACTTTTCGCAATAGTCCCTTTTGTGACGATCCGGACCTGGCTCTCCGCGTCGATCTTTTCCATCTCGTCCTGGCTGCTCAGCACGCGGACCTTGTCGCAAAACATGTCCATCCGCTCTCCCCTGACCACGACGTTGCCCTCAAAGATGTACGTGCCGTCCTTCAGCAGATAGACGAACTTATCCGCGGCGAAGTTGTACTTCCCCTTTTCCCCCTGTATGGTGCCGCTCACATCCTTCTCCACGGTGATCACCTGCTCCGCCGTGTCCGCGTTGAGTCCCTTGCCCACCATGGTAAACTTCTTTCCCCGTACCTCGACCGGCGAGGAGGTATACGCCAGTGATTTCTTGAAATCGAACTCCATCGTGGGGCTCTTTATCACGTATTCGCCTTTGTAGAATACCTCCACGTGCTGGACGCTGCCCACCTCCTTGGCCGTATCCATCTCCCCCTTCTCCCCCGTAAAGGTGACGACCGTACCCGGCTTCGGCTTATATTCACCCCGGATGCCCTCCATTTCCACCCTGGTCGTGTCGATGTACTTCCTCATGAGCTTGGCCCGTATCTCCCAGTCGATCACGCCCTTCTTCTCGCCTGAATATTTTACGTCTCTAAAGACAATAACCTTCTGCCCCTCATCGACGCGGTCCGATGCGACGCCCCTCGGCTTGTTGACGAAAAAGTAGCCTGCGAGCAGGACGACGCCCGCAATAAACGCCGAGGCCACATAGACGACTGTCGTTCTTCTGTTCATAGAGACCCTTCCGCCATATTATAGCATTTATTGTCTCTACGTTTTTTTGTTCCTTCGGCCGACGGCACGTCGAAAACCGGACGATGTCAGATGCGGCCGATGGGCCTCACCGAGACATAACAACCTCACTGACACATAAAGTGATATGAAACATGGCGGGCGATGCAACATTTTACTTGACACCCGTCACGTCAAATGATATCAACTATATAATCGCTCGTAATTGACCTGTACACCGTCATACCGGCGGACGCCGGAATCCAGTACCGTTCTGGATGCCGGCTGACCCGCTAGCGGGTACCGCTGTCCGGCATGACAAGTATTATAGTGTTAATAATTGGCGTCTCCCTATTTTTTGAAATAAGAATTGAGGTTTCCCGGTACTACCGGGGCTGAGAAGATAGAGGCATCTGAGCCGTTCCACCTTTTGTTTCGGAAAAAGGGGGGTGTGATCAAATCACATATTCGGGAAAGTAGGTTTGCCGGGAATCACGCGAGTATCCGAATACCTGTCAAGAACTCAAGAAACTCCGGTTATCGATTGACTGTGAAGATTGTGGATGGAGGGAATCGGTATGAATCCGGCGGTTGAAACGCTCATAGAAGCCATGCGGGCTAAGAGCCAGATTAGGGAGTGGTCCCGAGGTCAGATGATAAAGGAGCTGGTAGAGAAGGGGAAGGGAAACAGGGAGGCTGACAGGATAATAGCGCAAGCCGAGAGCCTCGGATTGCTGGATTCGCGGCAAGTGGACAAGGCCGGGAGGAAACGTTATTTCCTTAGCTCAAAAGTTTAGACAGACGAGAGGCGGAAACGATGCGGGAGGTAGTTTCGGTGGTGAAGAGAATCGGCAGCGAAGCCGAGTCGCCGGCTTTCTTCCGGACAGTTTTTTTTGGGTTGATGTTATAACAAAGTATAAAAGTCTCTAACGTATCACTATGAGAAACCTATGTTCATGATTCGCGGATTTGTCAGGAAGGCATTCACTCCCATCACGATGATGATCGTGCCTCATTCGAAGTCGAGGCCGCTGAAGCTGAGGGTCCCGCTGGCCGCGCTTGTCATGCTCGTGGTCCTGTGGGGTTTCGGCATGTGCTATGTCTTCTCCATCGGTGTCCGGGCGGCGGAGTATTCCGAGATGAGCAAGAAGTTCTCATACCTCTCCGGCCGCTTCCAGGAGATGCGCACGACCATATCATCCCTCGAGACGGCGGAGGTCGAGTTCAGGCGGCTATTCGCCCTGAAGTCGAAGAAGATGGTGCTGGAGGCGGTCAGCACGACCGAAATGGGCGACCTTGACCCTGAGCTCCTGAGGAAACAGATGGCGGATGCGATGGCCTCCGTGGCCGAGATCAAACAGTATATCAAGGAAGAAAGGAATGCCTATTTTGCCAGGCCCCTGGGATGGCCGGTGTCCGGCGCTCTGAGCTCGGGCTTCGGGAGAAGGGCCGATCCTAAAACCGGCGAGCAGGCATTCCATTTCGGGGTGGACATCAGGGTGCCTTCAGGCACTCCGGTGAAGGCCACGGCCGACGGCATTGTCAGTGTTTCTGGTTGGATGAGCGGCAACGGCAACATCGTGGCCATCGAACACGGCCACGACTTCAGCACTGCTTACGCGCACAATTCGCAGAACCTGGTGAAGGTGGGCCAGAGGGTAAAGCGCGGCGACACGATAGCGCTCTCCGGGGCCACGGGCAAGATAACGGGCCCGCACGTTCATTACGAGGTGTGGAAGCGCGGGGCCCCGACAGACCCTATCGCATTCTTGCAGGAGAGGTCATAATGTTCGGAAAAAAAGAAGAGGCGCTGACGATGATGATCGGTGCCGAGTCCAGCTTGCGCGGGGAGCTGCAGTCCAAGGGAACAGTCAGAATAGACGGCACTTTTGACGGAACCATTCAGGCAGACTGGGTGATCCTTGGCGAATCAGGGTTGATACGAGGCGATATACTGTCGAGGGGCACCATCGTGGGCGGGAAGCTGGAGGGGTCCGTTCGCTGCAGCGAAACAGTCCAGATCACGCCCAAAGGGCAGGTCCACGGCGACATATATACGCCGAAGCTTTCAGTTGCCGAGGGCGGTATCTTCGATGGCAGCTCGCATATGGTGGAGGCGGCCCAAGCCGGGCTCTCGACAGTGCTTCCCCTCATCCCGACAGAGAAGTAAGGCTTTCGCGAGACCCGGCGGGGTGGGGCGGGCAATCGAGCTGCGCGACCACCCGAAGGAGCCGGGGAAACCTGTCGATGACGAAATCAGCGTGCTCCATGAAACAACGGTCGACACCGTAGCCGTACGTGACCGCGACAGTCCACACGCCGGCCGCCCGTCCGGCATCGATGTCATAGATACAATCGCCGACGATAATCGTTTCTTCCGGCTTTATGGCGAGCCGGCCGAGCACCTGGAGGACCGGGCCCGGGCTCGGTTTCATCCCCGCCCCTGAATCCCCCCCGATTACCTCCACAAAATAAGGGAGGAGCTTGAATCGTTCGAGCACCGGGATGACGAGAGCGGCCCTCCTGTTGGAAAGCACCACCTTCGAACAGACCGACAGCTTCCTGAGCGTTCCCCTCACACCGGGGTAGAGTCTCGTGTGAACGGAAAGGTGTGCGGCATACGCCTCCGCGAACCTTTTCCCGAACTCCCGCCGGTCGAGGCCGGACATTTCATGGTTGAGCCTCCTCGCGAGCGTATCCTCGCCTCCGCCCATCACGGTCCGTGCCTCCTCCAGCGAGACCGGGGAGATGTTGCGGGGGAGCACGTCATTGAGGGCATCGGCCATATCGGCCACGGTGTCGACAAGGGTGCCGTCGAGGTCGAAGATGATAAGCTTGATACTCATAGGGCGAATAGCGAGACGGCCGGTCTGCTTTGAGGGACCGCCGGCGTCGCGCATAGCATACGAGCAAACCGATGGGCTTGTCAACGCCGGATGGAATGTGGTAATTCCGAGAAGGTGGGTGAGGCGTACTAGACGATCTTGGCCTTGAGCAGGTCGTGGATATGGATGATCCCGATAGGGTGCTTTCGATCGTCCGCCTCAAAGACGAACAGGGAGGTGATCGAAAATTCCTCCATCTGCCGCAGCGCCGCCGCCGCCAGAGCCCCCTTCCCGATCCCTTTCGGCCCCGCCCCCATTACGTCCCTGGCCCGTTTTTCGAGCATGTTCTCGTATCTCTCGAGGGCCCTCCGCAAATCGCCGTCCGTCACCACGCCCACCAGCTCTTCGTCTCTGCTGAAGACCCCGGTCACCCCGAGCCTTTTCGACGTGACCTCCATGATCACGTGCTTCATGAGCATGTCCTCGTAGACGCGGGGAATGGCATCCTGCGTATGCATCAGGTCCTCAACCTTGAGGAGCAGGCGCCTGCCGATGCTCCCTCCCGGATGGAGCAGGGCAAGGTCATCCCTCGTGAAATTCCGCTCCCTCATGAGGACCACGGCCAGTGCGTCGCCGAGGGCCAGCGCCGTCGTCGTGCTCGACGTGGGAATGAGGTTGAAGGGGCAGGCTTCCTCGACCTTCACATCGAGCACGATATCCCCGTAGCCCGCGATGGTGGACGAGCTGTTCCCCGTCATCACCACGGTCAGTATGCCCATCCTCTTTATCCACGGGAGCACCTTGATCACCTCGTCGGTCTCCCCGCTGTTCGAGATGATGAAAAAGATATCGTCCTTCTGCACGATGCCGAGGTCCCCGTGGAGTGAATCCGCGGGATGCAGAAAGAGGGACGGTATGCCCACACTGGAAAAGGTGGAGGCGACCTTCTTCGCGATGAGGCCCGATTTGCCTATGCCGGAAAAGACGACCCTTCCGCGCCCTGCGTTGATCGCATTGACCGCCCGGTCAAAGTCGTCGCCCATCCGCTCCATGACCTGGAGTATCGCGGCTGCCTCTTTCTCCAGCACCTCTTTGCCGATATCGACAAGCCTGCTCACTTTAGGTCTCCTCTATGCTTTTGAGGACTCCGAGCCGCGTTTCGCGTTTCGAGATGCGCGATCTCTTCTTCACCCGGCTTCCCCTATCCTTTTGAGGACTTCGAGCATCCCCGGGAGGTCGTCGAGGCGGACCGAGTTCTCGCCGTCGCACAAGGCGTGGGCCGGGTCCGCGTGGACCTCCATGAATATCCCCTCGACGCCGACGGCCACGGCCGCCCTCGCGAGGGGGAAGACGAATTCCCTCCGGCCCGCCGACGAGGCGCCCGCGCCGCCCGGCAGCTGCACGCTGTGGGTTGCGTCGAAGATGATTGGATAGCCGAACTCCCGCATGATCGGGAGCGAGCGGAAATCATTGACCAGGTTATGGTAGCCGAAGCTCGTCCCGCGCTCGGTGACGAGTATCTGCGCATTCCCCGTCGACTCCACCTTCCTGATCGCATAGATCATGTCTTCGGGCGCGAGGAACTGGCCTTTCTTGATATTGACCACTTTGCCCGTTTTTCCGCACGCCGTGAGCAGGTCGGTCTGCCTGGAGAGGAGCGCCGGCACCTGGATCGACATCGACCACGTCCGCCGCAAGGGCCGCCTCATGGGGTGAATGGACGTCCGTGAGCACGGGCACGCCGAAATAGTCCTTCACGTCTTTCAGGATCTTCAGGCCCTCCTCGATCCCCGGCCCCCTGTAGCCCTCGAGAGACGTCCTGTTGGCCTTGTCGTAGGAAGATTTGAAGATGAAGGGGATGTGGAGTCCCGACGTCATGGCGGCAAGCTTTTCCGCCGCGGCGAGGGTGGCATCCCTGGTCTCGATCACGCAGGGTCCGCCGATGAACGTAAAAGGCTTCCCGTCCACCGGATGGCTCCCCACCTTCACTTCTTTCGGCATTTGGCTTTATCCTGCCTGTATTTCAGCGAAGCCTTGATGAACTCCCGGAAAAGCGGATGGGGGCTGAAAGGCTTCGACTTGAATTCCGGGTGGAACTGGCAGCCCAGGAACCACGGATGGTCGCGCAGCTCGACGATCTCCACCAGTTTTTCGTCCGGCGAGATGCCGGTGATCTCCATGCCGCAGGCTTCGAGCCCCTCCCTGTAGCGCATGTTGAACTCATAGCGATGGCGGTGCCTCTCCTGGATCAGCTCCTGGTTGTATGCCCGATAGGCGTTGCTGCCCGGCTTCACCTTGCACGGGTACGCGCCGAGCCGCATGGTGCCGCCTTTGTCGGAGGCCTCGTCCCTTGTCTGAAGGCGCTGGTCCTGGTCGACCCACTCCTCCATGAGGTAGATGACGGGGCAGTCGGTCTCTTCGCGGAACTCGGTGCTGTGGGCGCTCCTGAGCTTGCCCACGTTCCTCGCGGTCTCTATCACCGCGAGCTGCATGCCGAGACAGATGCCGAAATAGGGGATGCTGTTCTCCCTGGCATAGGTGACGGCGTTGATCTTCCCTTCGATGCCCCTCGACCCGAAGCCCCCGGGCACCAGTATGCCGTCCACGTCGCCCAGGTGCCTCGCCACGTCTTTTTCCAGGTCCTCCGAATCGACATAGCGGATATTGACCTTGCAGTTGTTGGCGATGCCCCCGTGGGCCAGCGCCTCGTTGAGGCTCTTGTAGGAATCGGTCAGCTTCACGTATTTCCCGACCATGGCGATCTCGACCTGCTTTTTCGGGGCCGCGATGGCATCGACGATATGCTGCCACTCGCTCAGGTCGGGCTTCTTGGCCCAGATGTTGAGCAACTGGGTGATCTTCTCGTCGAGGCCCTCCCTGTTGAACGCAAGGGGCACGGCGTAGATGTTGTCCACGTCTTTCGCCGTGATGACCGCGTCCTTCTCGACGTTGCAGAAGAGGGCTATCTTGTCCTTCAGCGCCGCGGGCAGGAACTCCTCCGTCCTGCACAGCAGGATGTCCGGCTGGATGCCGATCTCCCGCAGCTCCTTGACGCTGTGCTGGGTCGGCTTCGTCTTCATCTCGCCGGCCGTCCTGATAAAAGGCACGAGGGTGAGGTGAATGAAAAGCGCATTCTCCTTGCCCAGGTCGTTCCTGAGCTGGCGGATCGCCTCGAGGAAGGGGAGGCTCTCGATATCGCCCACCGTCCCGCCTATCTCCACGATCACGATATCGATCCTCTCATCGACGTCCAGGATCATCGACTTTATCGCGTCGGTAATGTGCGGTATCACCTGCACCGTCCCGCCCAGGTACTCGCCCCGGCGCTCCTTTGCTATCACGGAATCGTACACCTGCCCCGTGGTGAAGTTGCTCTTCTTCGAGATCACGGCGTTGGTGAAGCGCTCGTAGTGGCCCAGGTCCAGGTCGGTCTCCGCCCCGTCTTCGGTGACGTAGACCTCCCCGTGCTGGAAGGGGTTCATGGTCCCCGGGTCCACGTTGATGTACGGGTCGAGCTTCTTGAGCGTCACCGTAAGCCCCCTCGATTCGAGAAGCGCGCCGATGGAGGCGGAGGCAAGGCCTTTGCCGAGGGAGGAGACGACGCCGCCTGTGACGAATATGAACTTTTGTCTCATGATTGCGACCCCTTCAGGAAGAACGTGATCATCTGCTCGCCGGTGAACACCCTGCCGCCGCATCGCTCGTCGTAGGTGCCTCCCGGACCTTGCCTTTGCCCCTTTTGAAAGACAGCGAACGGAACGGGGCACGCGTAATGGGTCCTCATGGAGAGGGGGGTTGCGTGGTCCGTCGCGATCAGGAGACGGACATCGCTGCCGATCCTTTCGAGCAGATAGCCCACGATCTTCTCGTCTATCTGTTCTATGGCCTTTATCTTGTCGGGGAGGCTCCCCGCGTGCGATGCCTCGTCGGGCGCCTCCACGTGGATGTAAACGATATCGTGCCGGTCGAGCAGCTCCAGGCCGCATCTGGCCTTGGCGGCGTAATCGGTATCGAGATACCCTGTCGCCCCCTGCACACGCGGCGTCTCGAAGCCCGCCAGCGCCCCGATGCCCTTTATCAGGTCGACCGCGGCCACCACGGCCCCGTCCGCCCCGTATTTCTCGCGGAAGGCGGGGAAGTGAGGTTTCTTGCCCTGGCCCCAGAGCCAGATGCTGTTTGCCGGAGAGAGACCCCGGTCTATCCGGTCCCTGTTGACCCGATGCTCTTTCAGGAATATCTGCGAGTCGCTCATGAGCTTGATGATACGCCTGCGACCCGGCGCCTGCCGGCATATGGTCGATCACCTCTTTGTCGAGTATGTCATGGGGAGGGGTCGTGACCATGTCCGCCGACCCGCCCTTCCAGACCATGAGGTGGCGGTAGCCGACGCCGGGGTAGAACCTGAATTCCTCGCCCCCGACCGCATTGCCGAAGTCCTCGATGAGGACCCTCGCCTCCTCGGACGTGATCTGTCCCGCGCTGTAGTCGCCCATAAAGACCTTCGGCGCCCTCACGTCGAGGTAGACGAGGTTGCACCGAAAGGCGACGTCCCCTTCTTCGAGGGCGACCCCCATGCCGTATGCCTCTATGGGGGCGCGGCCCGTATAGTACTTTTCAGGGTCATAGCCGAAGAGCGACATGCAGGCGACGTCGCTGCCCGGAGAAAAACCCGGGGGCACGGTAATCACCTGCCCGCAAAACCCCTCCTGGCTGATCCTGTCGATGGCCGGCTTCCTCGCGGCCTGAAGCGGGGTCTGCCCGCCCAGCTCCTCACACGCAAAATCGGCCATCCCATCGCCGATAACCACCAGGTATTTCATAGATCAATCCTCACGCCAGTAAGTCGAGTGCAGCGAGTGACGAGTGCCGAATGCGCGAAGTGCAAGAAGTGACGAGGTGCTGAGTGAACGAGTGCCGAGAGGAAACAAGGACTCTGCGCGACTAGTCACATGGGCCTTAGACGACGCTGCGCTTCCATTCACATTCCTCCGGCTTCGATCCTGATATGCAGACTCTTGCCCTCGATAAAGGTGAGCCTGTCGATCTCCGTTTTCGCGGCGAGCAGGTGCCCTTCGGCCGCTTCGTGCGTGAGCATCATGACCGGCACGTACTCGTTCTCTTTCCGGCCCTTCTGGGTCACCACCGAAATGCTGATGCCGTGGTCGGCGAGTATGCCCGAAATCCGCGAAAGCACACCGGGCCTGTCCTCGCACTTGAACCTCATATAGAAGGAGGCCGTCGTCTCGGCGCTTTTCTTTATCCTCTTCTCCCCGGCCCAGAAACGCATGCCCGGCTTGCCGCACCGCCCGTTCTTCCTCACCGCCATATCGATAATATCGCTCACCACCGCGCTGCCCGTCGGGTCGGCACCGGCGCCCTTCCCGTAATACAGGCTGGGGCCGACCCGGTCGCCCAGGACGTAGACCGCGTTGTAGACGCCGCTTACCTTGCTCATGAGGTGCGTTGCGGGCAGCATTGCCGGCTCCACCCTCGCCTCGATCACCCCGTCTTCCTCTTTTGCGACGGCCAGCAGCTTGATACTGTATCCCAGCTCCTTCGCAAAGGCGATGTCCATGGGCTCGATCCCCGAGATGCCGCCCCGTCGCTATATCGTCCATGGAGAGGGGGTAGCCGAAGGCGAGGCGGCTGAGTATGCAGAGCTTATGGCTGGCGTCCAGCCCCTCGACGTCGAGGGTCGGGTCGGCCTCCGCAAAACCGGCAGCTTGCGCGTCCTCGAGGGCACGGTCGAAAGAGACGTCTTCTTCGCTCATTTTGCTCAGGATGTAATTGCTCGTGCCGTTCAGGATGCCGAGGAGATAGTCGATCCGGTTCCCCACGAGGCCGTCCCGTATCGCCCTTATCACCGGGATGCCCCCGCAGACGGAAGCCTCGAAGCCTATCTCGCACCCGTTTTCGGCCGCCAGATCGAATAGCTCGTTGCCTCTTTCGGCCAGGAGGGCCTTATTTGCCGTCACCACCCACTTGCCCTTTCTGAGCGCGGTCGTGATCAGATCAAAGGCATCTCCCGTGCCGCCTATCAGCTCGACGATGATATCTATTGCAGGATCATCGATAAGCTCCGATGCGCTGCGGAAAAAACGGGGGTCGTCCTCCGGCAGCCCTTTTCGCCGCTCCGCGTCGATTTCCGCGGCCCCGGCCAGGACTATGTCCAGCCCGGTCTTTTGACTGATGAGCGGACCGTGCTCCCTGAGTATGCGATACGTGCCCCGGCCCACGGTGCCAAGACCTATGATGCCTACCCGGATCATCACTTTCTTTCTGCCAGCACGCTCCGGATGCCCTTCACGGCCTGTTTGATCCTGTGCTCGTTCTCGATGAGGGCAAACCTGACGTAGCCTTCTCCGTACTCGCCGAAGCCTATGCCCGGCGAGGATGGCCACCTTCGCGTCCCGCAGCAGCAGCTTCGAGAACTCCACGGACCCCATGGCCGTGAATTGTTCGGGGATCCGCGCCCAGACGAACATGGTCGCTTTCGGCGCGGGCACGTGCCACCCGCACCGCGTCAGCCCACGGCAGAGGGCGTCCCTTCTCTTCCGGTACTCCAGGGTGATCTCATCCACGCAGTCGCTCCCTTCGTTGAGCGCGATAATAGAGGCGATCTGCACGGGCTGGAACACCCCGTAATCGAAGTAGCTTTTTAACCTGGTAAGGGCCCCGATCATCCTCTGGTTCCCGACCGCAAAGCCTACCCTCCATCCAGGCATGCTGTAGCTCTTGGAAAGGGAGAAGAACTCGACCGCTATCTCTTTGGCCCCCTTCACCTGGAGCAGGCTCGGTGCGGCATAACCGTCAAAAGTGAGGTCCGCGTAAGCCAGGTCGTGGGCGATCAAGAGCTTGTGCTCTTTCGCAAACGCGACGATCTGCTCGAAAAAGTCGATAGTCACCACCTCGGTGGTAGGATTGTTCGGAAAACTGAGGATCAGCATCCGAGGCTGTGGCCATGTCGTCTTGACGGCAACGGACAACCTCTCTATAAACCCGTCCAAAGGCAGAAGAGGGATGGTTCTCAGGTCCCCGCCGGCGATGACCACCGAGTAGGTATGAATGGGATACGTCGGGTCCGGGACAAAGACGACCTCGCCCATATGCACCGTGGCGAGCACCAGGTGGCCGATGCCCTCCTTCGCGCCCATGGTCACTATGGCCTCTGATTCAGGGTCCAGGGAGACGTCGAACCGCCTGCCGTACCAATCGGCGATCGCCTTCCGCAGCTTGGGGATGCCCCGGGTCACCGAGTAGCGGTGGTTGCGCGGGTTCCTGGCGGCCTCTATCAGCTTATCGACGATGCGCTTCGGCGTGGGTATATCGGGGTTGCCCATGCCGAGGTCGATGATATCCTCACCTTTTCGCCTCGCCTCGATGAGAAGGTCCCTCACGATGTTGAACGTATACGGCGGCAGCCTGGTGATACGATAGAATTCTTCCATTCGATGAAATTACCATACATCGGCAGCACAATCAATGGGTTCTTTTGAGACGTATGCGGTAGTATAATGGGAGATATGGGTGAGGGCGCGACCGATCAGGCCGGCCAGAGACCGCGGACCGCAAAGGGGGCTCTCGCGTTCTTCTCGGGGATCATCCTTTTCCGCCGGAAGGTCAATTCGGCCTGGATATTACTGGCAGGGGGTGTCGCGGGACCGGCCTGCCGGCTCCTCCGGTAGCTCACGTCGGCCTTTTGTCTCTTGTACCGCTTGACAACCGCACTTGATAGGTTGTATATATGGGTAGACATATCCTTAAAGAGAGGCCCGTGAACAGCATCCTGCCCATCTACTACCAGATCAAGCAGACGATCAAGACCTGGATCATCAACCGCGAGTTCAATCCGGGGGAAAAATCCCCTCGGAGAACGAGCTTGCGGAGAGGTTCGGGGTGAGCCGCCTCACCGTGCGCCAGGCGACCGGCCAACTGACCCAGGAGGGGTTTCTTGTGAGCAGGCGCGGGGAGGGCACGTTCGTCACCGACAATGTGGGGCTGATCGAGAGCTACAACTTCGAATTTCGGGGGCTGATCGACGATTTCTTTTTTGCCCAGATAGCCGATATCAAGACGAAATCGACGTGGATCGAGCACGTGGCGGCGCCCAAGCCGATACGGGAGAAGCTGCGCCTGGACGCGCGCACCGGAGAGATCGTCCGTATCAAGAGGGTCCGCGTGCTCCGGGAGACGCTCTTTACGTTCTCCATCAATTACCTGCCCCTGGAGATCGGTGAAAAGATCGACGAAAAGGCGCTGTATGAAAGGCCCCTGCTGCAGATCCTGGAGCAGGACCTGGGCATCCGGTTTACGGAAGCGGTCCAGACGATTGCCGCCTCTTTCGCCGACCCGGAGACGGCGGCGCACCTGGCCGTCCCGTCCGGCTCGCCGGTCCTCTTTACGGAGCGCATCATGTACGCGAAAGGGGGGAGGCCCGTCGAGGTATTCCATTCCTCCTACCCGGGAGATCTCTATAAATTTATCGTCCGGTACAAGAACGTCGTGAAGAGAAAAGGGAGCACGTGGGTCCAGCAGGGGAGAGCGAGGGACGAGTGAGGAGTGAAGAGTGACGAGTGAAGAAGTGCCGAGTGGCGAGTGACGAGTGAGGAAAGGCAAGAAAGACAGGAGACGCTGCATGGGAAACAACATCGTTGAAAAGGTGCTCAAGGCGCACCTGAAAGAAGGCGCGTATATACCGGGAGAGACGATCGGCATCCGCATCGATCAGACCCTCACCCAGGACGCCACCGGCACGATGGCCTTTCTCCAGTTCGAGGCCCTGGGGCTTGGCCGGGTCAAGACCGACCTCTCGGTGAGCTACGTGGACCACAATACGCTCCAGGTCGGCTTTGAGAACAACGACGACCACCTTTATCTCCAAAGCGTGGCCGCCAGGTTCGGCGTCGTCTATTCGAGGGCGGGAAACGGCATCTGTCACCAGGTCCATCTGGAGCGCTTCGGCAAGCCGGGGACCACGCTCCTGGGCGCCGACAGCCACACGACCACGGGCGGGGCCTTGGGCCAGATCGCCATCGGCGCGGGCGGCCTCGACGTCGCGGTCGCCATGGGGGGCGGCCCCTTTTTCCTGACCTGCCCCAGGGTCTATCTGGTGAGCCTCTCGGGCAGGCTCTCCGACTGGGTCACGGCGAAGGACGTGGTGCTCCGCATGCTCTCACTCCTCACCACGACCGGCAACGTGGGCGTCGTGCTCGAATACGGGGGCGAGGGCGTCGAGTCGTTGAGCGTACCGGAGCGCGCCACCATCGCGAACATGGGGGCGGAGATAGGGGTCACCACGTCCGTCTTCCCCTCGGACGAGGTCACGCGCAGGTTCCTGAAAGGCCAGGGGAGAGAGGGGGATTGGCAGCCCCTCGTCGCGGATGAGGATGCGACCTACGACCGCGTCATCGATCTCGACCTCGGGCGCCTGGAGCCCTCGGTCAGCCTGCCCCACAGCCCCGGCAACGTGAGGAAGCTCTCGGAGCTTCCCGCCATGCCGGTGGATCAGGTATGCATCGGCTCGTGCACCAATTCTTCTTACCGCGACATGATGACGGTCGCGGCGATCCTGAAAGGGCGGAGGGTCCACCCCAGCGTCAGCCTCGCCATCGCGCCCGGCTCCCGGCAAATCCTCCAGATGCTCGTGGAAAACGGGGCGCTCCACGACCTGATCGCGGCCGGCGGCCGCGTCATGGAAAGCGCGTGCGGCTTCTGCATCGGGAACCATTTCTCCCCCAGGAGCGGCGGGGTATCGGTCAGGACGTCGAACCGTAATTTCGAGGGACGCTCCGGCACGAAAGACGCGAAGGTCTACCTCGCCAGCCCGGAGGTCGCCGCGGTCGCCGCGATAACCGGCGCGCTGGTCGACCCGCGCATCGATCGGGATGGTTTACCCGCGGATCAATGAGCCCGACGCCTACTCCGTCGACGACGCCATGTTTATCTTCCCTACCCCCGAAATGGCAGGGACGCGCGTTATCCGGGGTCCGAACATCGGCGAGCCGCCGAGGAACGAGCCCATGGCGGCCGACCTCGACGGCGTGGTCGCGATCAAGGTCGGCGACCGCATCACCACGGACCACATCATGCCCGCGGGCGCCCGGCTGAAGTACCGGTCGAACATCCCCAAGTACGCCCGCTACGTCTTCGAGCACGTCGACCCGCACTTTGCGGCCACCTGCCTGCAGAACAAGGCGAAGTCCATCGGGAACATCATCGTGGCGGGCGTATCCTACGGACAGGGATCGAGCCGGGAGCATGCCGCGCTCTGCCCCATGTACCTGGGCGTCAAAGCGGTCATCGCCAAATCTTTCGAGCGCATCCATGCGGCAAACCTGATCAACTTCGGGATACTCCCCCTCGTCTTCAAAGAGGGGGACGCGTACGGCCGGATAGAGAAGGGGGACCGCATCATTGCGAGGAACTGGCGGGAGAAGCTCACCGCGGGGCTGACGCTCATCCTGGTGAACGGGCGCACGAATGAGGAGATCGAGTGCGTCTGCCCGCTCTCCGAGACCCAGGGCGCCATGATCGCCGCGGGCGGCCTCCTCAACTACCTCACCTCGCAGACGGAAGGCCCGACCGGGAAAGGAGCAAGGACCGATGGCCAGGATTAAAGTAAGGACGCCCCTTGTCGAGATGGACGGCGATGAGATGACCCGCATCATCTGGGCGATGATCAAAGAGCGGCTGATCCTCCCCTTTCTCGATATCGACCTCAAGTACTACGATCTGGGCTTGAGGCACCGGGACGAGACAAACGACGCGGTGACGGTCGACGCGGCGAACGCCGTCAAGGCATACGGCGTGGGGGTCAAGTGCGCCACCATCACGCCGGACTCGGGCGCGGGTCCGGGAATACGGGCTCAAGAAGGCCTGGCCGTCGCCGAACGGCACGATCCGGTCTATCCTCGACGGCACGGTCTTCCGGAAGCCCATCATGGTGAAGAACATCTCGCCCGCGGTCCGCAACTGGAAAAAGCCCATCATCATCGGGCGCCACGCTTACGGCGACATCTACGCGGGCGTCGAGATGAGCATAGACCGGCCCGGAAAGGTGGAGCTGGTCTACACCACCCCGGATGGGCAGGAGAGCCGCCTGCTCGTGCACGACTTCAAAGACCCCGGCGTGGTCATGGCCGTCCACAACCTGGAGAAGTCGATCCGCTCTTTCGCCGCCTCCTGCATCGCCTACGCAATCGACGAGCGGGTACCGCTCTGGTTCTCGATGAAAGACACGATCAGCAAGACGTATCACGCCTATTTCAAGGAGATCTTCGGCCGGGAAGTCGAAAGGGCAAAGGCCGACCTCGACAAGGCCGGCGTCGGTTACCGCTATCTGCTCATCGACGACGCGGCGGCGCAGATGATGAAGCAGGAAGGGGGCATCCTCTGGGCGGTCAGCAACTATGACGGCGACATATTCTCCGACGTGATCGCGGCCGGGTTCGGCTCACTCGGCATGATGACCTCGGTCCTCGTCTCGCCAGGAGGGTTGTACGAGTTCGAGGCGGCCCACGGCACGGTGCGGCGCCACTATTACGAGCACCTGAAAAGGAACCCCACCAGCACGAACCCGGTGGCGTCCATCTTTGCCTGGACCGGGGCGATAAAGAAGCGCGGCGAGCTCGACGGCACGGACGAGGTGATGCGCCTTCGGGGAAAGGGTGGAAAAGGCGGTCATCGCCTGCATAGAGGCGGGCACAGTCACGAAAGACCTGGTGCCCCTGATGGAGCCGAAGCCGGAGGGGCATGTCACGACGAGCCAATTCATCGAAGCCGTAGCGGCGCGGCTGGTCTGACGGTCTTCTTCCTTTTTTTCGTTTTGTTCTTTTGTTTTGTTGTCGGACGGAGCGTAAGCGGGGATTGCCCCGGCTCTCGCCGGGTTGACGACAATAGGTAGACTGGTCGCGGGACCTCAACAATTACCGCGTTGAGCACGATTTACTTGCAACAGTCGTATCGGGGATATATACCGCAACGACCCCCGGTGCTTGCGTGATTCTTCCTGTAGTCAACGCCGCCATTCCTCTTGTTGAACGGCTCTCTTCCAGACGGCAATCGTCACAAGAGGACTGCTTCAAACGGCATGGGGGATCAGAAAGGAACATCCAGCCATGGCCGCCTGATAACCGGGCAAAAATACCTTGACTACAAAAACCGAGCCATGATATCGTGCGTGAGGATAGCAAAAGCATTCTTCGGGGCAGGATGACGTTCCTCTGAAGCGAGGGATACCGTATGTGGATACGGAGGACTTCTTCCAGATTGGTTGTGGCCCTTGGTGCCTTGATGGTTTCGGGCCTCACGTTGATCGGCCCGGCTTCGGCCCTCGTTGAGCGCCCCCGCCCTGAGTATGACAACCGGCACGACCTCCTGGGGCCGGATCACGTCGGCCTGTTCCCTGCCCGCGGCTACGAGCTCGTTGGCCGCAAGCACTCCCGAGGGCATCGTCGAACGGCCTTTGTCGGAAAGGAAATTGAAGCTCCTGGAGTTCACGCCGTGGCTGGTGCAGAAGAACAAAGGGCCGGCCAACGTCAGGGGAGTCGTCTACTTCATTGGCGGGGGCAGCCCCGGTACCGTCCTTACCAGCGCCTGGGCCGCCCCCTATTTCTTTAAGACCCTGTCCGAGAACGGCTGGGACGTCATCGAGGCGAAACAGCCACAGAGCCAGATTAATTCCGATAAACCGTCAAGTGTAGTCCAGCCGGCGGCGGTTTTTTTGAACCGTCGGGTCAATGAGCTCAAGGCACAGGGGTACAAGCGGGTCGTCGCCGCCGGCCATTCATGGGGCGCATGGGTTTGTCTGGTTGCCGCCCAGGACCCTGATTGTGCTGCTGACGTGTTGCTCCTCAGCGCGCCCAATCCGTTCGGGTCGAAGACGCAAAGCAGATTATTGCACGAGAACTACCATAGGGGCTACACCGGGCCGGTGGCCGGGGGAAGATTCCAAAGAAACCTTACCGAGTTCGGGCCCTTGCTGGATAAGATCAAAACCCCAATTGTGCTGATTCTGCCGGACGACACCGAATGGGACCCCGACCCAGGAGCACGCGGCGAGCTCGCCCTTAAGCATTTCACGCAGGTGAATGTTCCCCATCTCATTATAGCAAAGCCGCCGGGGTTTTACGGCCACCTGGGCGCATACCTTCCCATGTTCGATTACCGTTACGGCACGTGCATCCAGTCGTTCCTGGAAAATCCCAAGTCCGGCGCCTGCCGGCCTTCCCCGATTGCCAGCGACGATTTCCGTTCTATCATCAGCATCAGGCAGGTTGCCGGGGCGGACAAGAAAGCGCTTTCGTCGGCCGGGGAACTGGCAGAAAAAAACTTTGTCGTCTACAGCATGGTCGATGTGGTGGCCAAGTATTATCGCTACGTGTCGCCGGGGCGAGCGGATGACCACGGCAGGCAGTAAAGAGACGCCCGAGGACTTCACATTCCGCGACGGTCTGCACTGCGTGGGCAGCACGTGCAGCAGGCTGGTCCGGTGGTCCGACGGGTACCTCCTGGAGTTCGACTCAAAGACCGGAAGATTAAATGCCTGGTGGGTGGAAGACCGATGAGGGGAGGGATCACATGCGCCGGATCCCATTTCTTACCGTACTGATATTCTTTGCCCTTGCCGGAGTGGCGGGTGCGGCAGATAACGGACCCGGCACATTCGATCCCGGCACCAATCCTGTGCTTGCCCATCAGCAAAAGCTTGCCGAAGCCCAGACTTACCTCGCCGAGGCCCAGGCAGGGTACGCCAATGCCAGGGTGCCGTTGGATGTACTTAATAGTTCTCACGAAGTTGATGACCTTCATTCTAATTACTTGAACAACATGGCCGTATTGAAGCAATTATTGGCAAACCCGATGATTATTACCGTCCCAAGGCTTGATAATGCGATTACTCTGATAGATGATGACTCATTTTATTGGCCTTCGATGGGGTTCCCGTCAATTATAGCCAGTGACACAATGAACTCTCTGGCCCCGAGCGCAGCCTATACCAGCCTGTTGAACGCAATAAATGCGCAAGAGCAGAATGTGACGCAGGCATGGCTGCAATGGACTAACGCAACGCAGGCGCAGGAGGAGCAAACGGCCAAGGCGGTGGCTGCGGTCGATGCTGCCCAGGCTAAGGTCCAAGCTGCCCAGGCAGCGGTTGCGGCGGCGCAGGCGGCGGTGGACGCGGATAATGCGCAGGGTAATTCGCAATAGAAGACCGCCTCAAGTACGTTTTCTTAAAAAGGGGAGCCGCGTGATAGCCGGGAAGAACCGCAGGTTGCCGGCATGGTGAGCTTGCTCACGCTGCTCGTGGTGCTCTTAGTCGGCTGGCACGCGTACGCGAGGGCCAGGGCCGAAGGAACCTGGAGCTGGAAGCTCTTCTTTTTGGTCCTGCTCGGCGCCGCGGTCATTTTGGGGGTCTCGATCCCGTTGTTACTCATATCGGGGGACGCCCTGAACGCGGGGCATACGCTCGCGGGCACTGCCGGCATTGTATGCGCGGCGCTGTTCACGATCTCAGGCATCGTTCTGCTGGTCGTCTGGACAAAGCCACGAAAAGGCCGGTGACGAACCTTCCGGCGGATCGTCGTCCGGGTCACGACGTGGTTTCCTTATCCGGAAGGCGGGGCGACTCTATCGAGCGACTGCTTCCAGCCGCGTCCAGTTTCCCTTCTGGGATGCATTCGGATTGTAGTTGGCCGAATCGGTGACGATGTACTGGTTGTCCGGACCGGCCCAGGCGTGGCCGTACTGGTTGCTCAGATCTACCGTGTCGCCGTTGTTGGGATTGCGGAAAGTCTGCACCCCGCGCATGTACTGGCTCCAGCCTTCCATCGAATGCTCCCGGCTGTTGGTGGCGTTCTGGTACGTATCGTGAATTATCCTGGCTTGATCCTGACCGGCCTTGGCGATGATCGCGGAACGGTCGGCGGCACTCTTGCTGTCCTTGGCCCCCATATTGGCGATTACCTGGCGGATGCGCCCCTCCCACTGCGGGTCCACGCGCAACGTTCCCAGAACCAATTGGAAAAGCTTCTCCTGGGCATTCAGCTGCCCTTGCGGAGCGTGCATGCCGAACACGTGGTTGGCGGCGTTGGTGTAGTAAAGCGTTTGCCCCATCCGGCCGTTAGGGCCGGGTATGCCGGTGGAGGACGTCATGGCGGTGAACCATTCTTCCACAGGTTGGCCGCTCAAGGTGTAGCTCACGCGCACCCGGCTCACGTCTGTCCGGACGTTTACGCGCATCCCCCGCTTCGCGGCGGCCTGCTGCAATTGGCGCGCCTCCTCCTGCAACCGCTGGGCAGCATCGGGCATCGGTTCGGCGCCGGCCACTCGCGCGCCGCGCCGCACGGACGGAATGACGAACCGGCGAAGGAAGGCCTCGGCCGTCAAAGGCTGCATGATGTCGCAACCGTGTACGCCGAACTTCGCCAGCCGCTGGTTGTTGGTCCGCATCAAGTTCACCGTGGCGGGATCGTCTGCCCACTGCCAGGTGTTGCCCGGGAATAATTCGATCCCCAGTTGTCCGTCAGGACTCACCGCCCGAAAATTCAACTTCACCAGGTTTGCGTGGCAGCCCGCAGCTTGCCCGTACTGCACGCTGCCCTCGAACTGCCAGTCGGCAGGGATGAGCAGGGTCAGGGCCGTCATGGGCCGTTCGAAGCCGCGCTCATCGACGATGCGCACCAATTTCATCCGGTAAACGTTACCGCCGCCCGGTGCGGGAGCGCATTGCGCGATAGCGGGAATCAACACGCAGAGGCTGACAGCCACGGCGAGAAACCTGATTTTTCCAAGGGGAAGTCGACTATGGGAGAAAAGGTTTGTCATATCAGGGCCTTCCTTTCTGTCGCTAACCACGGGCTTGCGCCCGTGGCACTTAAGAACCCAAAGCCCGGTTGCAACGGCACTTTGCCTGACCAAAAGAACGCTTACGACTCCACCCATGGGCTCACGCCCGTGCTACTAGCGTTGATCCTGATAGCAATGCGTTATCCGGCAATAGAATACCACTTTACCATAATCAGTGACAAGCGTAGGCATTTCCTCTGCGTCGGTCCTTGGTGCTCAGGAAAAACCTTGAGTAAGGGCTAAGGGGAAGTATTCTTCTCCCGACCTTCGCCGGAAATACTTCGATGAGAATAACCCTGTCAGAGTCCAAAACGTTCATCTTCAGGAAGACCCGATAGGCTGCGTCTGCCCGAAGGCAGAGGGGTAGGTCACGACGGGCGAATTCATCGACGCCGTAGCGGCGCGGTTGGCCTGATTCTTTTCTTTGTTTCTTTTCTCTATCTCGGTCTTGTCGGCCGGCCGGCGGCGTGTCCGGAATCGCGATCTTTGGCGCGCTCTTCGCCCTGTGCCCTCCGTCGTTTGCGACCCAGCAAGGCAATATGGAGTGGGTGCCCCGCCCATGTACGCCTCCGGGCTACAGGACTCAGAGCGCATCCAAATCTCATCGATTCCGAACATGCCGCCGTCCACACGATCCGGCATCGAGCACAACCATGATCGATGCCGGAATTAACGGAGCGTAAGCGCCGATTGACCCGGCTCTCGCCGGGTTGACGACAATAGGCAAGGTGGTCACGGGATGTAAATGATGACCATCGGACGATGTTTCCACCCGGCGTGTCACGGCCCATATCGCGATCACCCCTTACGCTTGCGTGATTCTTCCTGAAACAGAGTTTCTCTTCCGGTGCCCATGAATACGCTCTTTCTATCGGAAAGCTTGAAATAGTTGTTGTAATGTCGCGGCATTTCAATGATAATGGAGTTTAAGCGGTGGTAAGACCATGACAGAGCGGGAAGAAGGCTTCGAGGAGGGCCACCCGTGTGGATTTTCTTGACATGGATTTGTCTCGGCATAGCAACCGCGCTCGTCGCAGGCGGAAAGGGTAGAAGAAGCCTGGCGGCTGGTTTTGGTCGGTATGCTCCTCGGTCCTATCGGACTGGTTTTGTCGCTTGTGGTGTCAAAGAACACCGAGCAACTGGAAGATAGGGCTATTGCGGAAGGGACAGTAAAAAGATGTCCCTACTGCGCCGAATTGGTCAAAACCGAAGCGGTAATTTGCCGATACTGCGGTAAGGAGCTTCCTCAAAAAGAGATCATAGATAAAGTGCTGCCAGCAGCATCGGTTAATAGCAGCAAGCCTTCGGTCGGACCTACCCTGAAGAGAGACAGCGCCGCAATTTTTTTTCTGCTTTGTCTGCTTGCCGCTGGAGTCGTCTTTGCTATCGTGTTTTTAGGTAGAGACAACGGGTCTGTGCCTGGGGAAAATAACAGTAAGTCCCTAATGTCCGAGCATAAAAAGAGGATGCAAATCCTTGATTCTTATGCAAAATGCATGAACGAGTATGGGGAGGTTGTGTATTGTAGGCGCTTTACGGCGATACAGTACGGCCTTACTGAGCAGCAGATGTGGGATGTGCTTTTAAATACGTCGGGAGGCAGGTAAATGATGGACGACATGAAAGAGCTAAAGACCAGACTTGATTCGTATGAGAAACAGATTAAGGCGCTCGTAAACCTTCTCATCGACGCCGGGACCGTAGTCCCGGAGAAACTGCCTCATATCCTGAAGCCACTCGTTCGTACAAAGGGGGAGGATTTGTTCGCATAGGTCCTACGTCGCCAAGCATGAAAAGGGCCTCCACGATCTGCGACGGTGGCCGGGGTAAGACCTTCCCGGATGAATATTTCAGAGATTACGGCCATGGTGACGGTGATACTTGAGAAGGGGAGGCGGTTATGTCCGGCGATCAGCCGCTCGATGCGGTAGAATTTACATTGTTGCCCGTCACCCGCCGCCGTTTTACCAGGTGGTTTTTTGTGTAATTCCTGTGTAATTGTGCCTGAAAAATTACACAGGAACGAAGAACGGGGCAGAAAATGCGTGCATGTTCAAGGTCATGATAGCATAATACTTTCAAATATTTAAGAACTTTTAGGAACTTGTCGGAATGGATACAATTAACCCTGAAAGTCCGCGCGTTCTTCCGTGGTGTCTTGCTTACTGGGCTTCCGTGGTAATCTTCACTCATTGCATCGGGATAGTGATTGAAAGCTCAGGTGAAAGCATTCGCGGATAATGTTCCGGCCGGAGGAAATTTCGATGGATTTCGCCGTGATCGCGGCGTCGCCGACCGGAGGCGTACTACTGTGCCGTGATCGAGGGGTCGCCGCCCGGAGGCGTACATGGGCCGGGCACCCAGCTCCATATTTCCCTGGCTGGGTGGCAAACGTCGAGGATCGCGCGGCCCCGCGAGACAGGCGAAAGGCGCGAAATTAACCCGGCCCTCCCCGTATGAGTTGTTGACACAGGCGCACGCCATTCATCGCGTCCGTCGCCCATCCGTCGGCTTCCACATAGCGGCAGACGCGGTCGTCTACGTAGCCGCCTATGATGAAGGAGGGGAGGGCGCCTGCCTGACCCGCTTCCCGGCGGAGCAGGTCAATCGTGGCGCGCATGTTTTCGAGGGCGGAATCGAGCAGGCAGGAGAGCCCCACGATGGCCGGCTTGAAATCGAGGGCTTTGGCGAGGAAGTCCCGCGCCGGCACGTCGACGCCGAGATCGACAACGGTAAAGCCGTAGCACCTGAGGAGCACCTTGATGATGTCCTTGCCGATGTAGTGGATGTCGCCCTCCACCGTCCCTAAGAGTATGCGCCCGGATTCGCTGCCGACTATGTGGGTCTTCAGGGCAGGGAGGACCATGTCGCCCACCTCGTGCATGATGGCGCTCGCCATGATCAGGCCGGAAATGTAATAGCTGCCCTGCTCGTATCGCTCACCCACGAGCCGCACGCCCTTCCGGCACTCTTCCACGATAGTGAGGAGATCGTCGCCCTCGCCGATGCGGCGGCGGACTTCCTCCAGCACGGTCTCTTCCTGCAGGTCGGCGAGGAGGCTGCTCAGCGTGCTTTCCGGCGGGTGCGGTCTCACTTACCTGCCCCCCGGTTTTCGGCCTCGCTGCTTCGGCTTGTCGCTCAAGCCCACCGTGGCGCTGAAGCGCATGAGATCGCCGCGGCAGAGGAAGAACCCCCAACTGATAGGCCGATTGTCAAAATCGTAGAACAGGTGCTCCAGACGAAAGGAGGGCAGTCCCGGAGGCGCCATGAGCAGGTGGGCCTCTTCATCCCCGAGGACCGCGGCGTCTATCGCAAGCTCGCCCCGCTTCAGGCTCGTTTCCCCGGTCCCCGCGAACAGGCCGTGGAGGGCCGTTACCTCCATCTCTGCCTCGACGATCGGGCGTGTGGGGTCGTAAACCAGGTATTCACGGTGGTAAAGGATCGGCTCCTTTTCCTTATGGATGAGCCGGCGGATGAGGATCACCCGGTCGCCGGGGGAGAGATCGAGCCGGGAGGCGATGTCGGGGCCCGCCTTTACGATGCTCACTTCCAGGAGCTTCACCTTATTCCGGGCATTCGTGTCGAAAAGGCTCCGCAGCTCATCGAGGCCGAACATGACCGTGCTCAGCTTCACGGGCTTCACGAAGGTGCCGAGGCCCTGGGTGGTGCTCACCAGGCCCTGCTGCACGAGAATATTGATCGCCCTCCGGACGGTCATGGGACTCACCTGAAAACGACGGCACAACTGTGACTCGGAAGGCAGCCGCTCTCCGGGCCTGAAGAGTCCCGACGCGACCTGGCCGTGCAAGATATTCACGAGCTGCGCGTAGGCGGGCTCGAAAGACAAGCGGTCTATGGAAGACATCTGGTCGGTCTGTTTCATCGTCTGTTTCATAGAAGGGGGCACGTAAGTGACTATACTACCTGATATCTCCACGGTTAGTCAATGATTATCTCTGCCTAAAAAGACCGGATCTAGCTGAAATCCCAACCATAAAGGCGTATAGCGCAGTTATATATATAAGTAGCGTATTTATCTTGACAAGAGCCGTGTTTTTTCCTATAACGTAGTGGCCCCTTCCATAGAGATATGGAACGAGGCGATTCTCAACGTTCTACCAAGGAGGAGTGAGATGAGAAAAGGGATCGTGTCGTGTGTCCTCGCAGTGGTCTTTCTCTTTGTGGGTGTCTTCTCTTGTTATGCCGCCGAGGTGATCAAGCTGAAGGCCGCCAATTATCTCCCCACTACCCATAAAATGTCGCTCCTCACCGATAGGTTCTGCCAGGAGATCAAGAAGCGGACAAACGGCCGGGTGGAGATCAACTACTATCCGGGCGGCACGCTCCTGTCCCCGGTGAAGATGTTCAACGGGATTACGACGGGCATTGCGGACATCGGAATTTCCCATATCCAGTATACCCGGGGGCGCTTCCCGGTGACGGAGGTCTTCGACCTGCCTCTGGGCTTCCCCAGCGGATGGGTCGCGACCCACGTGAGCAGCGATTTCCACGACAAGTTCAAGCCGACCGAGTGGGACGGCGTCCACGTGCTCTACATAAACACCTCGGGGCCCCTCATCCTCCAGACGATCAGCAAGCCGGTCAGGACGCTCGCCGACCTTAAGGGCCTCAAGATCAGGGGCGCAGGAAGGATGACGGAGACCCTGAAGGCCCTGGGCGCGGTCCCCATGCCGCTTGAGATGCCGGACGTCTACGAGGCGTTGAGGCGGGCCGTGCTTGACGGCATCATGGTCGATCTCTCCACGCTGAAGTACTGGAAGTTCGCCGAGGTGGTCAACAATGTCACGCCCACGTGGCAGCTCGGCACAGGCATCACCTTCTACTGCGTGATGAACAAGAACAAATGGAACGCCCTGCCCCCCGATATCCAGAAGATCTTTACCGAGACGGCGGCCGAAGCAAAAGAGTGGCAGGCAGCCCTGTGGAATGAGATGGATATAGAGGGGAGGGACGTCTTCAAGGCGAAGGGCGGTCAGATACTGCCCCTGTCGGACGCGGAAGCGGCAAAGTGGGTAAAGGCCGTCGAGCCCGTGATAGCGTCCTACAAGAAGGAGATGGTCGCCCAGGGGTTCAAGGCCGCCGATGTGGACAAATGGATCGAGTTCATCAAGGAGCGCATCGTGTACTGGAAGGCAGAGGAGCAGCACAGAAAGGTCCCTTCGCCTTTCTAGGCCGCATAAGCGGCGCCTGACCGGAGAACGAGGATGGAGGGGCGGGATCATTCGCTCGGAAGGCAAGATTTGGAGGGAGACGTGAATGATAAACTGATCAACCTCATGGCAGACCTTCAGGAAGACGAGACCATGAAGATGGTGGGCGAGCTGGTCGCATCAGGGGCGGACCCGGTGGCCATCCTCGATGATGCGCGGAAGGCCATGGAGCTCGTCGGGAAGCGCTTCGAGCAGTGCGAGTACTTCATCCCCGATTTGATGATGGCGGGTGAGATCCTTCAAAACATCTCGAAGGTTGTCAAACCGCATATCAAGCAGGCCCAGGCCGGCAACAGGAAGGGCAAGGTGCTGGTCGGCACGGTGGCCGGCGATATCCATGACATCGGAAAGGATATCGTCACGTTCATGCTCGACGTGAGCGGGTACGACGTCCTCGATATCGGCATCGATGTGCCCGTGGAAACATTCGTGGAAAAGACAAGGGAGTTCAAGCCGCAGGTGGTGGGGTTGAGCGGTTTCCTCACGCTGGCCTTCGACTCCATGAAACAGACGGTCGAGGCCCTGGAAAGGGCGGGCCTCCGGGACGGCGTCAAGATCATGATCGGCGGCGGTCAGATGGACGACGAGGTCCGGAAGTACGTCCGTGCCGACGCCTATGGAAAGGATGCGGTCGCGGCGGTCAACCTGTGCAGAGAATGGATCGGGGGCTGACTATGAGCAAGACGCCTGAAGAGCTGTACCGGGAGCGCGAAAAGAGGGTCCTCGACGCCATAGCCTTGAAGAAGCCCGACAGGGTGCCGGTCATGGCCATATTCAGCTTCTTCCCCGCGAAGTACTCGGGGGTGACGGTCCGGGAGATCATGTACGAGCCGGAAAAACTGTGGAAGGCTTACTGGCGGACGATGATCGAGTTCGAGCCGGACATGGACCAGAACCCCTTTGCCCTCCGCTACATAGGCCCGCTGCTGGAGACCCTCGACTTTCAGCAGCTCAAGTGGCCGGGACACGGCATCTCGGGCAATTTCACCTATCAGTTCGTCGAGGGTGAGTACATGATGGCCGACGAGTATGAGGAGTTCCTCTTCGATCCGACGGACTTCATGATAAGAAAGTACTGGCCCCGCGTGTTCGGCGGCCTCGCGGGCTTCCGAAAGCTCTCGCCTCCCCGCCACATCGTCACCTACGCCATGGGGATGCCCTTCGGCTTTGCGCCCTTCAACACACCGGAGGTGGCGGCCTGCCTCGATACGCTGAAGAAAGCCGGGGAGAAGTCGATGGAGATCGCCTCGTATTCGGCGTCATATACGCTGGAAGCCAAAAAGGCGGGGTTCCCCATGCAGTACGGCGGCTTTACGCAGGCCCCTTTCGATACCCTGGGCGATTATTTCAGGGGCACGAAGGGTCTCATGCTCGACATGTACCGAAGGCCGAAAGAGGTGATAAAGGCGTGCGAAAAGCTGCTTATCCTGATGCGCGACATGGCCCTCGGCGCGGCGGCCGCCTCAGGCAACCCGAGGATATTCATCCCCATCCACAAGGGTCTCGACGGGTTTATGTCGATGGAGCAGTTCCACACGTTCTTCTGGCCGACCCTGAAGGACCTGATGGTCGCCCTCATCGATGCGGGCCTCGTGCCGTGCCCGCTGTGGGAGGGCGACTGCACCTCGCGTCTTTCCACCATCGGGGAGATACCGGCGGGCCGTGCCTGGTACGCCTTCGAGGCGACGGACATCTTCCGGGCAAAGGAGATACTCGGCGACAGGGTCTGCATCAAGGGCAACGTGCCCCTTTCGATGATGGCGACGGGAACGCCGGAGGATGTCGAAGGATACTGCAAAAAGCTCATCGATATCGTGGGAAGAGACGGGGGGTATATACTCGACGCAGCGGCGAGCCTCGATAATGCAAAGGCGGAGAACGTGAGGGCCATGTTCGAATTCACGAAGGAGTACGGGGTCTACTAAAACGCCGACGGACGAGGGACGACCGTCCCTTCGGGACTGGGACGATAGACGAGAAAAACAACGGTTCTTGCCTCCCGGCGAGCGACGCGAGTGATCGTCCCGGCGCGGCGGTCGTCCATCGTTTATCGGTCGCTCAAAGGAACGGACGGGAACGGGTATGCGAGCTGGTGAGGCTTTGGAAGACGGGGTAAGGCGGGTGAAAGCGCGCGTCGAGCACCTGTCACTCCGTTTCGGTGGGGTGAGCGCCCTCACCGACGTGAGCCTCGACATCAGGGATAACGAAATCCTGGCCGTTATCGGACCCAACGGTGCCGGCAAGACCGCCCTCCTCAACTGCCTGAGCGGCTTCTATAAACCGCAAGAAGGTGAGATATACTACGAGGGGCAGGCCATTACCCGAATGACCCCCCACAAGCTGGCCCGACTCGGCATGGCGCGGACCTTTCAGAACATTGCGCTCTACACGGGCCTCAGCACGGAAGATAATCTCATGGCGGCACGCCACGTGCTCATGAGGCGGAGCTTTATCGCAGGCGCGCTCTATTTCGGACCGGCGCGCAAAGAGGAAATCAGCCACCGCCGGATCGTGGAAGAGATCATAGACTTCCTGGAGATCGCGCCGGTAAGAAAGAAGATAGTCGGCCTTCTGCCCTACGGCCTGCGCAAGAGGGTCGAGCTGGGACGCGCCCTCGCCCTGGAGCCGAAAATCCTCCTTCTTGACGAGCCCATGGCGGGGATGAACCTCGAAGAAAAGGCGGACATCGCGCGGTTCGTCATCGACGCGTTCGAAGGTCAGGGTGCTACCTATCCGGATACCCCGGTCCTGAGGGACGGAATCGGCTCGATCATCCTCGTGGAGCATGACATGGGTGTGGTGATGGAGATGGCGGACAGGATTGCCGTCCTCGATTTCGGCAGGAAGATCGCGGAGGGGACCCCCAGGGAGATCTGCATGGACGAAGAGGTGATCAGCGCCTACCTGGGGAAGAGCTGCCCGGGAAGGGTAGGCATCGATGCTGGAAGTCAACAATATTGACGTTGTATACGGCCACGTGATCCAGGTGCTGAGAGGTGTGTCGCTCGAAGTGGGCGACGGCCGGATCGTGGCGCTCCTCGGCGCAAACGGGGCGGGCAAGACCACCACCCTGAAAGCCGTCTCGGGTATGCTCAAGACGGAGGAGGGAGAGGTCACTGAGGGCTCTATTCTTTTCGACGGCAAGAGGATAGAGCGCCACGAGCCGGAAGATATCGCCGCCATGGGCCTGAGCCAGGCCATGGAGGGGAGAAGGGTCCTCGAGCACCTGACCGTCGAGGAGAACCTGCTCGTGGGGGCTTACTGCCGCAAAGACAGGGCCGGAGTCAAAAGGGACCTGGAAATGGTTTTCGACTACATCCCCAAGGTGAGACCCCTGCGCCGCCGCGTGAGCGGCTACCTGTCGGGCGGCGAGCAGCAGATGCTGGTGATAGGGCGGGCCATGATGGCGCGGCCGAAGCTCATGCTCCTCGACGAGCCCTCCCTCGGCCTTGCCCCGTTGATAGTGGAGGACATCTTCCGCATCGTCCGCAGGATCAATACCGAGCAAGAGATGTCGATACTCCTCGTTGAACAAAACGCCCGCGCCGCCCTCGATGTCGCCCATTTCGGCTACGTCATGGAAAACGGCCGGGTGGTCCTGAGCGGCCCTGCCGATAGCTTGCGGGATAATGAGGACGTCCGGGAATGCTATCTGGGACTGTCGGCGGGCGACGCAAGGAAGAGCTACCGCGACATGAAGCACTACCGGCGAAAAAAGAGATGGCTCGCGTGACGATGAGTGACGAGTGGACGAGGGACAAGGGCGACACCTGGCCCAAGGTGCTCAGGTTTAACTGCGAAAAGTACGGGACAAGCCGGAAGGCCATGCGCTACAAGCACTATGGCATCTGGCGCGCCTACACGTGGAAGGATTACTATCTCGACGTCAAGTACCTGGCCCTCGGGTTGGCGGCCCTCGGTTTCGAGAAAGGGGACACGCTGCTCATTGTCGGGGATAATGCGCCGCAATGGTACTGCGCGGAGCTGGCGGCCCAGGCCGGTCACGGGGCCTCCCTCGGGGTCGACCCCGATCTGACGCCGGCTGAGATCGCCTCCATTGCGGGAGGCGACCGGGCACGGTTTGCGGTTGTCCAGGACCAGGAGCAAGTAGATAAGCTCCTCGAGGTCAGGGGCCTGCTCCCGCGCCTTATGAAGATCATCTACTGGAGTTACAAAGGCCTGGCCCACTATAAGGACGATATACTGATGGGATACGGGGAGGTGCTCGAAAAGGGAAAGAGGTATGAGGCGGAATACCCCGGTCTCTTCGAGACAAATGTGGAAACCGGCAAGGCAGACGATGTCTGCGCCCTCGTCTGCACGTCGGGGACCACCGGGAGCCCGAGGGTGGCCGTCCACACCCACGGAACGATACGGGCGGGCGCCGATCTTCTCTTGCGTCTCCACCCATGGAACGAGCACGACAATGTCGTTCCCCAACTGCTGCCCGCGTGGATGACGGGCCAGTGGTCCGCCATCGGCTGCCATCTGCTCTCGGGCTGCACCCTCAACTTCGCGGAGGAGCCGGAGACGGCGCAGCGGGACGCCAGGGAGATAGGGCCGACCATCGCGTGGCACGGGGCCCGCCTCTGGGAGCGCCAGGCTGCCGGCCTGCAGGCGCGCATCAATGGCGTCGATGCTCTGACGCGGCTCGTGTTCCGCCTGCTGATGCCCATCGGCTACAGGATGGCCGATCTCGGGGGTGAGGGGAAAGAACCGCACCGGGTCCTGAGACTTCTGGCCGCATTTGCCGACGGCGTGCTCTTCAGACGCATAAGGGCGACCATGGGCTTGGAGCACGCGCGGATCTGTTACAGCACCGGCGCGCTCCTCAGCCCCGACGCCATGCGATTCTATCACGCCCTGGGCCTGCCCCTCAGAAGCCTCTATTTTACCACGGAGGGCGGCCTCCTCACCGGTGTCGCGGCACACGGCCGCACCCTTCAGACCGGCTCACCCGAGGACGGCTCGGGAGTGCGGCTCACAGACGGCGGCGAAATCGTCTCCCGCACACCCGGCATGTTCGCCGGTTATTACGAGGACCCGGAAAAGACCCTTGAGGTGCTGAGGGACGGGTGGTTCCACAGCGGAGACCGGGGTCTCGTCGGTGACGACGGCGCCGTCCATCTTCTCGACAGGGCAGGGAGCGTCGTCGCGCTCTCGACGGGGGAGACGCTGGCCCCTCAAGGCCTGGAGAGCCGTCTCAGGTTCAGTCCCTACATAAGGGACGCCTGGGTCCTGGCAGGACCGCACCATGCCTACGCCTCGGCGGTCATCGTCATCGACTACCGTACCGTGAGCAAGTGGGCGGGCCAAAGGAAGATCGCCCACTCTACGTTTGCCGAGCCTCTCCCAGAGGCCGGAGGTCTACGCCCTCGTCGGAGAGGAGATAGACAGGGTAAACAGCACCCTGCCCCCGGGGGCCAGGGTGAAGAGATACGTGCATCTCCACAAGGAATTCGACCCCGTCGAAGGCGAGCTGACGAGGACGGGAAACCTGAAACGTGCGGTCCTTGAGGAGCGTTACCGGGGGATTGTCGACGCGATCTACGCCGGCGAGGCCGATGCCGCCGCGGTCGACGCGGGACGCCGGGATGGCCGCGTGGAGGAGAGGAAGACACGTCTGGCGATAGCGTCCGCCGGGGAGACCCTCCTATGACCTTCTTTGCCCAATTAGTCGTGACCGGTTTTGCTCTCGGTATGGTGTATGCCCTCGTTGCCATAGGGTTTGTCATCATCCTGAAGTGCTCCAACGCGTTTAACATCGCCCAGGGACAATTCGTGCTCATCGGCGGCTATCTCGGCTACACGTTCCTCGTGACGTTCCACCTGCCCATATGGGCGGCCCTGCTTTTGGCGATGGCAGTGGCCGCCCTCCTCGGCCTCGTGATAGAGCGTCTGGCTCTGCGCCCCCTCGTGGGTCAGTCCGAGCTTGCCCTCATCATGATGACCATAGCTCTGGCGACCGTGCTCGAAGGGCTCGTCACGCTGATATGGGGCGGGGAATATAAGACCTACCACGGCGTGCTCCCGACCCTGACCTTTAAAGTCGGCCAAATATCGGTGCCTCCCGAATCGCTTATCGGACTCATGGTCTCCGGGGTCGCGGTGGTCAGCCTCATGGCCCTCTTTCGCTATACCCGGATCGGACTGGCCATGAGGGCCACGGCCGAGGACTTGCGGGTGGTGCGGAGTCTCGGCATCAGGGCGACCACCGTCTATGCCGTCTCATGGGTTATCGCATCCGTCGTCGGCGTCGTGAGCGGCATCCTGCTGGGGGGTGTATCGGGCGTGATGATACCGCTGGCCGAGATCGGCCTCAAGGCGTTTGCCGTCGTCCTGCTGGGGGGGGCAGACTCTATCGGCGGGGCCATCGTCGCCGGCATCATACTGGGTATTCTGGAGAACGTGGCGGCCGGCTATCTGGACCCGCTCCTGCCCGGGGGTGGCTTTGCCCAGATATTCCCCTTCGTCGTGATGATCATCGTGCTCATCTTCAGGCCCTACGGGCTATTCGGCCTGAAAAGAATAGAAAGGATTTGACGCGCATGGGACGGGGTACCTTTCAGGAAAACTACGGTCAGGACATGGCCATATTCCGCACGAAGCGGGAGTGGGGGACGCTTTTCGTCTTCCTTATCCTCCTTTTCGCGTGCCCCTTGTTCCTGGGCGACAGGCTCCTCACCATCATGACCATGATCGGCATTGCCGTCATCAGTGTCCTCGGGCTCAACTATCCTCACCGGGTACTGCGGCCAGATATCCATAGGCCATGTGGGCTTCATGGCGGTGGGCGCCTACACATCGGCTATCCTCACGGCCACCCTTGGCTGGCCCTTCCTGGCGGCGCTCCCGGCGGCCGGCCTTGCGGCAGGCCTCGCGGGCCTGGTCTTCGGCCTGCCTTCCCTGAAGATCAGGGGCTTCTACCTGATCATGGCCACGATAGCGGCTCATTTCATCATCATCTGGTCGGTCCTCCAGTTCAGGGGTCTCACGGGCGGCCCCGACGGCATGCCCGTACCCAGACCGCAGATAGGCCCCCTGGTCTTCAATTCGAAGGCGAGCTACTATTATCTGGTGATGGTGATCGGCTGCCTGGCCGCGTACGGGGCGGTCAACATAACAAGGACCAGGGCGGGCAGGGCCTTTGTCGCCATCAGGGATAACGACCTCGCGGCCGAGGTCATGGGCGTCAACCTGTGGACTTACAAGCTTCAGGCATTTTTTATCGGCTGCGTCTATGCGGGCGTTGCCGGTTCATTGCTGGTTCACTACTTCGGGTTTGCATCCGTCGATCAGTTTCCGTTCATGGATTCCGTCTGGTATCTGGGCATGCTCATCGTCGGGGGTATGGGGAGTATCGAGGGCGCCGTCCTCGGCGCCGTCTTCCTCAAGCTCCTCGACGAGCTCGTGACCATCATGGGACCCGTCCTCTCCGCGGCCGTTGCGGCCCAGGCCGCCGCCTCTCTGGCCCTGGTGACCAGGGGACTGGTAATCATCATCTTTCTCATCTTCGAGCCGAGGGGTCTCGCCCACCTGTGGCGAATTATCCAGGCGTATTACCGCCTGTGGCCCTTCTCTCATGAGGAAATGGAATGAAAGGTCGATCAAAAAAGGGGGAGCATATGACAAGGATCGGATTTAGTCTGGCAGTGTGCGTACTGATGGTTTTGGTGGGATCGTTGTTTGTTCCCGTGAACGCGGGGGCGAAAACCGTCTACATCGGCGGCACCATGTCCCTCACGGGACCCTATGCCGAGGATTCGGCGGCAGTCCTGGCTGCCTTTCGAGGACTACGTGAAGTACGTGAATGAGACAAAGCGGATGGCCCCGTGGCGGAAGGAGACGTGGCCCGCGGACGTTACCGTCGAGATCTTGTGGCGCGACGACGAGCTGAAGCCGGCCAAGGCCCTCTCCATCTACGAGGAGCTTAAGGCCAAGGGCATGCTCGTCTACAGGATATCGGGCTCGCCCATCGCGCTCGCCCTCAGGGACAGGCTGAAACAGGATGGCTTCGGCGCCACCAGCCAGTCCACCGGGCCTCACCTGCTGGCGCCTCCCGGCACGATCTTCACCTATTACCCCATCTATACGGATGACCTTGCGGCCGCCGCCGATTGGTTCAAGGCGAACTGGAAGGAGTCGAGGAAACCGAGGGTGGCTTATCTCACCGCGGACAACGCGATGGGGAAGTCGATAGAGATACCCGAGATGGAGGCATACCTCAAGAAGGCGGGCTATGAGTTCGTCGGCTCGCAGTACGTGCCCCTCGTCCCTACCTCTCCGCCGACCACCCAGCTCATGTGGCTCAAGCAGAACAAGGTCGACCTTGCCCTCGGCATCATGATAAACCCCGGCTCGCAGCCGACGGTAAAAGAGATGGTGAGGCTGGGCATGGGGCCCACTCAGTCCTACAAGATCACCTTTGCGTGCGGCACGCCGAGCCACCTGCCCGTCTTCACGGCCGCCATGGGCACGCTGGGCGACGGATTCGTGGTTGCCGGCGGCTACCCTCCATGGGATGAGCTTGTTCCCGGTGTGAAGTTCATGACCGAGATACAGAAGAAGTATCACCCGGACAAGTGGGTGAGCCACAGCCTCTACATGGGGGGAATGGTCGAGGCCATGACGCAGCTCGAGGCGATAAGGCTCGCCATGCAGCACACGCCCCTCGAGAAGCTGAAACCGGCCGACGTGCTGCATAACGGTTTCTACAAGATCGCGAACCTCGACACGGGCGGCATAACCAGCACCTCCCTCACGTACAGCCCCACGAGGATCGAGGGCGTCGATTCCGTCCGCGTCGACCAGGTGCAGAAAGGCAAGGTGGTGAAGCAGGGCGTCTATCCGAGCCGCCACCTCTATAAACATTAGGCGGGAAGAGCCAAAAAGAAGAAGGCCATTGGGAGAGGGGAGAGCGTCCCTTCCCTTCTCCCATCGGCCGGTCATTGAGGTGATAACATGAAAACGTATGTGCGAGGTCCCAGGGGAAAGGAAGTCGTCATCGGGGGCGGCCTGCCCACGGTCCTTCTCGGAGAGCGGATCAACCCCTTCGGCAAGGGTCCGGTCAAGGAGGGCATGGTAACGGGCAATATGGAACCCATCCGAAAGGAGGCCGCACGCCAGGTCGAGGCGGGCGCCGATATCCTGATCGTGAGCGTCGCTGCCTTCGGCATCGACGAGGTCCGGGTCCTGCCCCAGGTGATGGAGGCCGTCATGGACGTGGTCGACGTACCGCTGTGCATCGAGAGCAGGAACCCGGAAGCCCTGGAAAAGGCGCTGCGCCTCGGCTGCGGGAAACCGATCGTCAGCTCCGTCACGGGGGAGAAGCAGGTGCTCGAAGCCCTGCTGCCGCTGGTCAAGGCGCATGGCACGGCCCTCGTGGCACTGGCCTCCGATGCCTCGGGCATCCCGAAGGATGCGGCCGGCAGGCTGGAGGTCGTCAGGCACATCCTCGAGCAGACGGACGCCGCGGGGATCCCCCGGGAGGACATCCTCGTCGACTGCGTGGCGGAAGCGAGTGCGGTGAACGATAAGGCCGTCGCGGTGACCCTCGGGAGCATGGAGCTGGTGCAGGCCGAGTGGGGGCTCAACCTCGTGCTGGGGGCAAGCAACGTCTCCTTCGGCCTCCCCGACAGGACGACCGTCAATGCGGTCTTCCTCGCCCTCGCGATAAAGGCGGGCCTGAGCGCCGCCATCGTCAACCCCACGACCATGCTGCCCTACGTCATGGCGACCGACCTGCTCGTGGGGCGCGACGTGCGGGCGAGGCGGTTTACGACATACTACAGGAAGCGAAAGGCGAAGGAGCAGCAGGGTCAGCCTTGAGCACAGCCCTGAGGTATAAGATCACTGTCGTTATTTCGCAATTAGGTGCTGTAGAGTCTTATCAGCGACCTAGACGACCTATTAAGTGAGCTATCCTATACTGCTGAGACAAATCTGCGCGAATGCCGATCGCCGCCGTCTCGGCCGCCCTCGATCACACCGGCAATCCAACCCTGCCCAGGGGCGAGCTTTTCCTGGAAAGGGATTATCTCGACCATTTTTTTGGCGGCAATGGGGCGTATTTTGCGCAGGTCGCCGCCGCCGCCCGCTCGCTGGGACTCTCCCTGGTCGGCGTCGACCTGAACGGGTGCGCCTGTTCTCCGGCCGTGGAACCAGGCGGGCTTGAAGACTATTTCGTCGTGGGCTGCCTCAACGGACCCGTCTCCCGCGCGATAGAGCCTCCACGGGTTTTTCAAGGCCATGGCGGGCATGCACCGGGACCGGGGCCTGTTCACGCAAAGGGCCGACCTGTTCGTAAAAGAGGTGGAGAAGGCGGCCGGGAACGCCTGTGCACGCGGTTTCCAGGCCCTCGCGATCACCGACGATATCGCCGGGAAGGGAGGCCTTTTTTTCTCGCCCGACTATTTCGCGCAAGCGGTGTGGCCCGTCTACAGGCAGGCTGCGGAAATAGCGAAGGGCGCGGGTTTGCGGGCCTTTTTCCATTCCGACGGCGATACGCGGAAGGTGATTGACCTTTTGATAAAAGCAGGTTATGACTGTATCCATCCCGTCGATGCGCAGGCAGGACTCGACGTCGACGGCCTGGTCGAGGAGTTCGGGCAGGCGGTCTGCCTCATGGGCCACATCGACATTATGGGCTGGGGTAGAAGAAAGGATCCGGCTGGAGATCGAGCGTGCGGAAGAGAGATTCAGGGGAGGCGGACTCATACTCGGCTCCAGTTGCGGCATATCGATGGCGACCATGGGCGGGCAATTTTGCGCCCTCTATCCGGGCGCACGATGACGGGGAAAAGCGATGACCGGTAAGAAGACCTCCCGCATCCTCTTCGCCCCTTCCTCGAAGGAGGTAACAGGGGCGGCGGGGACGACAATCCTCGATGCGGCCAGGGAGGCAGGCGTCTATATAGAGGCCCCCTGCAACGGCAAGGGTCTCTGCGGCGGATGCAGGGTGCGCGTCATGGAAGGGGAGGCGGAAAGCCCTTCCGAGCTGGAGTCCGGCCTGCTGCGGCCCGGCGATGGTCCACTCGGGTACAGGCTCGCCTGCATGGCCCGCATCAGGGGCGTACTCACCGTCCTCGTGCCGCAGGAGAGCGTCTTGCCGGAAGGGGAAAAGTCTTTTGCCGGGCGGCCGCACGTGATCGACCCCGTCGTGAGGGGTTTTTCCATCGACCTCGGCCATGCGGAGGGCGACGAGGCGCGTGTCGAGGGCGTCACCCGGCTCATGGCACAGGGGTACGACATCCACGACCTCGATGCGGACGTGACGGTCCTTCAGGACCTCGGAAGGCCGGCAAAAGACCTCGAAGGCCGGGTGACCGTCCTCGTCCGCGCCGGGAATGAGATCATCGGGGTCCTGCCCGGATGGGATGCGAGGTATCTCGGCCTGGCCCTCGATATCGGCACCACGACGATAGCGGCCTACGTGGGTGATCTGAGGGACGGCCGGCTCATCGCGACGGGCTCCGCCACCAATCCCCAGGTACTTTTCGGGTCCGACATCATGTCGCGCATCTCTTACTCATCCCGCCATCCCGGCGGCGTGCAGAAGATGCAGGCGGCCCTCATCGCCTCCATCGACGCGCTGCTGCGCCGCATGGCGGAGAGCTCAGCCTTCGATCCCCACGAGATCGTCGACGCGACGGTCGTCGGGAACACGGTGATGCACCACATCTTTCTCGGTATACCGCCCGACCGCCTCGGCCTGTGGCCCTTCACGCCCACGATACGGCAGTCTCTCGACGTGAGGGCGCGCGACCTCGGGATCGATCTCGGCCGCGCCTCTTACCTGCACGTCCTCCCCGTGGAAGCAGGCTTTGTGGGGGCCGACAATGTGGCCGTCCTGCTCTCGGACGAGCCGCATAAGCGCGAGGAGATCTCCCTGGTCATGGACCTCGGCACGAACGGGGAGATCGTCCTCGGGAACAAGGAGCGCCTGCTCTCCTGCTCCTGCGCGACCGGCCCGGCCCTCGAAGGGGCGCAAGTTTCGAGCGGCATGAGGGCGATAAACGGCGCCATAGAAAAGGTGCGGATAGACGCGGCCACCCTGGAGGTCGATTATGCCGTTGTCGGGAAAGAGGGCTGGTCGGCAGATCACGGGGCCGGCCTCGAGCCGGCGGGCCTCTGCGGCTCGGGCATCATCGATGCCGTCGCCCAGCTCTACACAACGGGACTGATAGGGGAGGACGGCGCCTTTTCTCACGACCGGCGCACGCCGAGGCTGAGAAAGGGGGAATCGGGGGCGATGGAATTTGTGGTGGCCTGGCGGGGTGAAACGAAAACGGGACGCGACATCGTCCTGACCCAGAAGGACATCAGAGAGGTCCAGCTCGCGAAGGCGGCCCTCTACGCGGGGTGCAGGGTCTTGATGGACCGCCTGAAAACGACCTCGATCGACAGGATGGTTATTGCCGGGGCCTTCGGCATGCACATCGACAAGACGAGCGCCCTCACCCTGGGCCTTTTTCCCCCGTGCGACCCCGACCGCATCGTGATGGTGGGCAACGCGGCGGGCCACGGCGCCTACCTGGCCCTCATGGACAAGGAAAAACGGGCGGAGGCGGACAGGCTCGCGCCTTTCGTGACCCACGTCGAGCTGGCCCGGGAGGAGACGTTCCAGAGGGAGTTCATGAACGGCCTCTCCATACCCTTCAAGAGATCCTGACCGTTCGGCCTGTGTGCCGAGTGACAGTGACGAGTGCCGAGTGGCGAGTGCCGAGTGCCACGAGTAGCGAGTAAGAACAAAAGAAGGGGGGCGGGGCTTGAACTCGTCCCTCGTTCTTCTTTCACTCGCCACTTTCTCCTCACTTTCCACTCGTCACTTCCTCGCTAGCCTCCGCCGTCCCCTCTATGGTATACTAGGCGAGAGCCGCTATGAGAACGGATATCGTCAAACGCCTGAAGCGGATCATCTTTATCATCATCGTCATCATCCTCGTCGGGACCGTGGGATACAAGCTGGTCGGGGTGGAGAAGACCTCCTGGCTCGACGCCCTGTACATGACGGCGATCACCATTACCACGGTCGGCTACCAGGACGTCATCGGGGCCGGCAGCACCACGGCGGGAAAGGTTTTTACCATCATTTATCTCTTTCTCAGCGTGGGCACGATCTTTTACCTGTTCACGGCCCTCGCGTCGTACATGGTCGAGGGCGAGGTGCGCAGGGTCTTCCGGAGGAGAAGCATGGAGAAGCGCATCGAGAAGATGAAGGGCCATTACATCGTCTGCGGCATCGGCATGGTGGGCCTCTACATCGTCCATGAGCTGAACGAAACGAAAAGGCCGCAGATAGCCATCGATTCCAACGCGGGTCCAGCTCGACCTCCTGAAAAGCCGCAACATCGACATACCCATGCTCCTGGGGGACGCGACCGAGAACGAGCTGCTCGAAAAGGCGATGGTGAGAGAAGCGAAAGGCCTTTTCGCCACGACGAACTCGGACAACGACAACATCGTCATCGCCCTGACCGCCAAGCAGCTGAACCCCGCCCTGCGGGTGGTCTGCAGGTGCAATGACACGAAGAACATCGACAAGATAAAGCGGGCCGGCGCCGATACGGTCGTGGCCCTCAACTATATCGGGGGGTTGCGGATGGCCGCGGAGATGACAAGGCCCCATGCGACCGATTTCCTGGAGTCGATGCTCCGCGACAAGGAACAGGCGATGCGGGTGGAAGAGGTGGTCGTGCCCGCCGACTCCCCGTACGTGGGGCAAAAGGTCGAGGCGCTGGAGCTTCCCAACATGGGGAACATCCTGCTCCTCGCGGTGAGAAACGGTCACGGCGAATGGATATACAACCCGCCCGCGAGCCTTAACCTGGAGCAGGATATGCACCTCATCGTGCTCGCCACGCCCGAAGAGAGGCGGCTGCTTCAGTACACGGTGAAATGCGTGCCCGACGCGGATAAAGATAATGCTGAATTTTGAGTGTTGAGTTTTGAATGAAAAGAGGATAAAAAGAATGCTGAAATCAATGGCGTTTTTTTACCGGCCCAGAAGAAATAGCTAATACAAAGAAAGGAAGAGAAAAGAACATGAAGATAGCGATATCGGGCAAGGGGGGCGTGGGAAAGACAACGCTGGCGGGCGTGATGGCGCGCGTCCTCGCGAAAGCCGGCCACAAGGTGCTCGCCATCGACGCCGACCCCGACGCGAACCTCGCGAGCGCCGTCGGCATCCCCCAGGAGGAGCTGAAAAACCTCAAGCCCCTGGCCAAAATGAGGGAGCTGATAGAGGAGCGCACCGGGGCGACCAAGGGCGCCTACGGCGCGTATTTCAAGCTGAACCCCCAGGTCGAGGACCTTCCCGACCGGTTCTCCCTGAAGCACGACGGCGTGAAGCTGATGGTCCTCGGCACCATCCCCCAGGGTGGAGGGGGCTGTTTCTGTCCGGAAAACGTCGTCCTGAAGAGCCTGCTCGCCCACGTGTTCATCGAGCGGGAGGAGTACCTCATCGTCGATATGGAGGCGGGCCTGGAGCACCTCGGGCGCGGGACAACGGCGTATATGGACGCCTTGATCGTCGTGGTGGAGCCGGGCCGGCGCAGCTTCCAGACGGCGCGCCAGGTGAGGGAGCTGGCGGGCGACCTCGGCATAAAACGGGTCTATACGGTCGTGAACAAGGTGACGAATGAGGCCGACATCGCCATGGTCCGGGAGCACCTGCCCGAAATTCCTCTCCTCGGCGTGATGAGCTATAACGAGAAAGTCATGGAAGCGGACAAGACGGGCGTCTCTCCCTATGATATCGACCCGGCGATCGGGGTCGAGGTAGAGCGGATCATCGCGGCCTTCGAGAAAGAAGCGTAAGATGAGGCGGGTCCTCTCATATGTGAACCTGGTATGCACCACCCTGTTCCTCGCCGGCGTTGCCTTCGCGGTCGCGCCGTTCGACAGATGCGGCGAGCGGGTGCACCGGATCGCGACCGCATGGGCGCGGATCCTGCTTTGGGCAGGGGGCATCTGCGTTTCCGTCGAAGGCGGGGAGCATATCGCGGCGCCCCCTTATCTTTTCATGTCGAACCACTCAAGCGCCCTCGACATCCCCGTGCTCCTCTCTCACCTGCCGGTCCCGTTCAAGTTCGTCGCAAAACGGGAGCTTTTTCGCATACCCATCTTCGGCTGGGCCATAAAGAAGGCGGGCTACATCAATATCGACAGAGACAACCCGAGGGAGGCCCTGAAGGCGGTCGAGGAAGCGGTGGCGCGCATCAAGGGCGGGACCTCCGTGCTCATCTTCCCCGAGGGGACGAGGAGCACGGACGGGAACCTCCTCCCGTTCATGAAGGGCGCCTTCTCCCTCGCCACGCGCGCGGGCGTTCCCGTCGTGCCCCTTGCGGTGATCGGGACGAACTCCCTGCAGCCGCCCGGATGCACCGTGGCAGCGCGGAAGGGGCGCGTGACTATCCGGGTGGGAAAACCTATACCGACGGGGGGAAAAGGTTTATCCTATAAATCAGGGGCTCATGGAAGAGGTCCGTGCCGCAATCGAGGGGCTGGTGCAATGTCGGACGCGCTAAGGAAAGAGATCATCGGTATCGCGCTGCTCGGCCTCTTTCTCTTTATACTCGTCAGCCTGCTCTCGTACCACCCCTTCGACCCGTCGTCCAACAGCGCCGCATCCGGCACGGTGATGAACTTTTGCGGCAGGGCCGGCTCCTACACCGCGGACTTCCTCGTCCAGTACTTCGGCTTCATGAGCTACGCCCTGGTCGGCTTCATCCTCTTCTTCTCCGTGGTCTCCTTGCGGAAGAAGACCGTCAGCCACCTGGACCTGCTCGCCGCCGGCTTCATCCTCCTCTTTTTCTCCTTATCGGCGCTCCTTCAGATCACGGTAGGGCGGATACAGATGAAGGCCGTGGTCATCCCCTTCTCCGGCCTCACCGGGGTGCTTCTTGAGCGGGGGCTCATCCACGCGCTCAGCTACTTCGGGAGCCTCCTCCTCTCCGTCGTGCTCTTTCTCATCTCCCTCTTCCTCATCAGTCAGGCGCCCCTCTTCTCGATTGCAGGCGCCATTGCCGGCTCGCGCCTCGCCAGAAGGCGGGAAGCGCAGGCCTCAAAACCCGCCAGGGTTGTGGAGGAGAGGGGGGAGGAGAAGGAAAAAGAGCGGGAAAAGGAGCGGAAAGAGAAAAAAGTGGTGCAGGAGTCGTTCGATTTCCTGAAAGATATCGGCCCCTATAAGCTGCCGCCCGTCTCGTTGCTCGACCCTGTCGAAAAGAGGGAGATCAAGGTCGATAAAGAGAGCGCACCAGCTCAACGCGCGGATACTCGAAAAGAAGCTGAAGGATTACGGGATAGACGGACACGTCGTGGAGGTCAGGCCCGGGCCCGTGATCACCATGTACGAGTTCGAGCCGGCGCCGGGCGTCAAGGTGAGCCGCATCGCGAACCTGTCGGACGACCTCGCCATGGCGCTCTCCGCCGTCTCCATCAGGATCATCGCGCCCATCCCCGGCAAGGCGGTGGTGGGCATCGAGATACCGAACAAGATACGCCAGATGGTCTATCTCCGCGAGATCATCGAATCGGGTTCGTTCGCCGAGTCGAGGAGCCTGCTCACCCTCTCCCTGGGGAAGAACATCGCGGGGGAGCCTTTTGTGGCCGACCTGGCCAAAATGCCGCACCTTCTGGTCGCCGGCTCAACCGGCTCGGGAAAGAGCGTCTCCCTCAACACCATGATATGCAGCATCCTCTTCAAGGCGACCCCCACGAACGTCCGCTTCATGATGATCGACCTGAAGATGCTCGAGCTCTCCTTCTACGAAGGCATACCCCATCTGCTGCTTCCCGTGATGACCAACGCCAAGAGCGCCAAGACCGCCCTGCGGTGGCTCATCGACGAGATGGAGCGGCGCTACCAGGTAATGGCCGAGAAGGGCGTGCGAAGCATCGAAAAATATAACCAGAAGATCGCGAAGGAAGAAGGCGTTGGCATCCCTTATATCGTGGTGGTCATCGACGAGCTGGCGGACCTGATGATGGTCTCGTCGAGGGAGGTGGAAGAGTATATCGCGAGGCTTGCCCAGATGGCGCGCGCCTCCGGCATACACCTGATCCTCGCGACCCAGCGGCCTTCAGTCGACGTGCTCACGGGCATCATCAAGGCCAATTTCCCGGCGCGGGTTTCTTTCCAGGTCACCTCCAAAGTCGATTCCCGCACCATCCTCGACATGAACGGCGCGGAGAGCCTCCTGGGCACCGGGGATATGCTCCTCATCGACCCGGGCCTCGGCAGGGTCCAGCGCATACACGGACCGTTCGTGTCGGAAGGGGAGATCAAGAGGATCGTCGAATTCCTGAAAAACCAGGGGCTCCCCGAGTACAACGAGGAGATACTGGAGGAGCCGCAGGACGCGGATGAAGGCGAAGAGATGAATGACGAAAAGTACGAGGAGGCCGTCAGGTTCGTTACCGAGAAGGGCGAGGCCTCCATCAGCATGATACAGCGGCGGTTCAGGATAGGGTATAATCGCTCCGCGAGGATGGTGGAGAGGATGGAGAAAGAGGGCCTGGTCGGTCCGTCGACCGGCATCAAGCCCAGAGAAGTGCTGAGGAGAAAAGAGTGACGGGTGAGGTGACGAGAGACGAGTGACGAGTGACGAGAGACGAGTGACGAGAAGAAAAGACGGAGTCTTTGGCGTTCTGGCGCTCGCCCTTGTCGTGCTCCTGGGGATTGCGTGCCCGGCGAGGGCGGAGACCCTCGATGCCCTCAAAAAGACGTACGCGGAGATCACCACCGTAGAGGCCCGTTTTCACCAGAGGATCATGATAATGGCGCTGAAGCGGGAGAGGGAGGCGGAAGGGGTCTTCTTCTATAAACGGTCGAAGGGCTTCCTCTGGAAATACACGGTCCCGAAAGAAAAGGTGTTTCTCTATGACGGCGCCGCCATGTGGCAGGCGGAGGAGGGCAAGTCCTTCGTCACGCGGTCGCGGGTGGACAGGCAGCACATGGAGGGCAGCTTCCTCGACCTCGTCGACGACGTGACGCGCCTCGACGCGCTCTTTACCCTCGTCCGGTCGGGCAGGGAAGGGGAGCTGGAGGTGCTGGACCTTGCGCCAAAGAAGGAAGGCACCTTGCAGGCGGCCCGCATCTGGGTGGACAGCCGCTCTCTTATCACGCGGGTGGAGATCACCGAGATCACGGGCAACGTCAACGTGATCGATTTCTCGAAGGTCGTGGTGAACAAGCCCGTTGCCGACAGCCTTTTCGTCTTCAAGCCGGGCAAGAGGGAGATAAGGGAAGCGGGCAACAAAGATTCTTGATTTTGGATTTTAGATTATTAAGGAATTCGCTTCACAGATTCTTGATTGGATTTTGAAACTTTTTCTAATCCAAAATCCATAATCCAAAATTCAAAATCGCTTTTCATGGGTTATTATGGCTTTGCACAAGGACCAGGCAATCATCCTCTCCTCCAGGGTATTCGGCGAATCGGACAAGATCCTCCGCTTTCTGACGCTCCGTTCGGGAAAGCTTACCGGTATCGCCAAGGGGGGTAAAAAGAGCCAGAAGAGGTTTATGAACACCCTGGAGCTTTTCAACCATATCGACATCGAGTATTTCGAGAAGCCGGGACAGGGCATGGTGCGCATCGACAACGCGGACCTGTTGGAGCCCAACGCCGGCATCGAGTCGAGCTTCAGGCGCATGTGCATCGCGAGCTTTCTTGCCGAGTTCGTCGACAGGCTGACTCACGAGAAGGAGCCCCACGCCGGCCTCTTCGATGTGCTCAAAGAGGCGTTAAACAAGGTCAAACATGTTGAATTTACCTATTTCGATATACTATATTATCAACTGGGGCTGCTCCACCACCTTGGCTACATGCCCAATTTCACCACCTGTGTGCAATGCGGAAAGGACGTAAGCGGCGACGCGCCGATCTCCTTTTCCCACGAGAGGGGGGGAGTCGTCTGCGGCGCATGCGCATCGAAGGTCCCCCACAGGAGATACCCCGACGGCCTCCTTTCCCGTCTCGCGAACCCTGAGGCCCTGAAGGGGACCGACGGCGCCGCTTACGCGCGGCACGTGCGGGAGTTGATGGAGGCTTTCATGCAGTTTCACCTGAATGTGGAGTTCAAGTCGTACAGACTGCTCATACGTGCCATAGGATAGCGTGATGTATTTCCAGGACCTGATCATGGAGCTGCAAAAATTCTGGGCGGGCCGCGGCTGCGTGATACGGCAGCCCTACGACATGGAAGTGGGGGCGGGCACCTTCCACCCGGCCACGTTCCTCAAGGTCCTCGGCCCCGACTCGTGGAATACCGCCTATGTGCAGCCGTCGAGACGGCCCACCGACGGCCGGTACGGCGAGAACCCGAACAGGCTTCAGCATTACTACCAGTTCCAGGTGATCATGAAGCCTTCTCCCCTCGATATCCAGGACATCTATCTGGCGAGCCTCGTGAGCCTCGGCATCGATCCCGCATACCACGACATACGGTTCGTGGAAGATGACTGGGAATCGCCCACCCTGGGCGCATGGGGCTTGGGCTGGGAGGTGTGGCTCGACGGCATGGAGATCACCCAGTTCACCTACTTCCAGCAGGTGGGAGGGATCGACCTTTCCCCCATCAGCGTCGAGATCACCTACGGCATCGAGCGGATAGCCATGTATTTGCAGGACGTGGACAATGTCTACCACATCAGGTGGAACGACTCGGTCCTCTACGGGGATATCTACCTTGAGCCTGAGCGGGAATACTCGGTCTACAACTTCGAGGAGGCGGACGCGACGATGCTGCGCCGGCTTTTCGACAGCTTTCGAGGCGGAAGGGGAGCGGCTGCTCAAGGAGAGAGAGCTTGTCTATCCCGCGTACGATTTCTGCCTGAAGTGCTCCCATGCCTTCAATATCCTCGACGCACGGGGGGCCTTGAGCGTGGCCGAGCGGACCAACTATATCGCCCGGGTGAGGAACCTCGCCAAGCTATCGGCCGAGCTGTACGTGAAAAAGCAAGACGAGACGGGTTTACCCCTCCACCAGGCGGGCGGCCAATGAAACCCTTCCTGCTCGAGATAGGCTGCGAGGAGCTGCCCAGCCGCTTCATCAGGCCCGCAGAAGACGGCCTCGCGAAGGCGCTCAAAGAGGGTCTGGCCGCCCTGCGCATCGGCTGCGGGCAATCTCAGATCAGGGTCTACGGCACGCCCAGGCGCCTCACCGTGCTCATCGACGAGGTTGAAGAAAAGCAAGCCGAGAGCGTGACAATAAAATTCGGTCCGCCCGCCGACCGCGCCTTTGACGCGCAAGGGAAGCCGCTGCCCCCGGCACTCGGCTTCGCCAGATCCCAGGGGGTCGACGTGACCGAGTTGAAGGTCCGGCGGAAAGAGGCGGCCGAGCTCATCTGCGTCGAGAAAAAGGAGAAAGGCAGCCCTACCGTGGACGTGCTCGCCGGTTTTCTCCCTGACGCTCTTCCCCGCATCCCCTTCCAGAAGAAGATGCGATGGGGACGCTCCACGTTCGAATTCGGCAGGCCCGTCCACTGGATCGTCGCCCTCTTCGGCTTTGATGTGATCCGGTTCACCGCCGCAGGGGGGGTAGCGAGCGGCAACGCATCGATGGGGCACCGCTTCCTGTCGGGCGGCAAGCGGGTCATTACCGATATCTCCCGCTACCTGGAGGAGATGAGGTCGGCCTACGTCATCGTCGACGACGCGGAGCGGATGGCGGTGATGAAGGCGGCGATACAGGCCGTCGAGGCAAAGACCGGCACGAGGGCCGTCGCGGGGGCCGACCTCCTGGAAGAGATCTGCTACATCACGGAATATCCCCACGGCCTCATGGGTACGTTCGAGACAACGTACCTGGAGCTGCCCCGGGCCGTGCTCGTCAACGTCATGAAAGGCCACCAGCGCTACATCCCGCTGGAGAGACAGGACGGGCACCTGGAGGCCGCCTTCATCTTCTTTGCCAACACGATTCCGGCCGACCCCGCCCAGGTGATAAGGGGGAACGAAAAGGTGCTCAGGGCCCGCCTGGCCGACGCCCGGTTCTTTTTCGACGAGGACAAAGAAACGAGGCTCGACGCGCTCTACGAAAAGCTCGAAGCCGTCATGTTCCACAAGCGCCTGGGGAGCCTGAAGGATAAAATGGTCCGGGTGGCCGCCTTGTGCAGCCGGCTCTCGCCCGCTTTCGGCGTGGCCGACGGCGCAAAGATCGAGAGGGCGGCGCTCCTGATCAAGGCCGACCTCCTCACCCACATGGTGGGGGAGTTCCCCGAGCTTCAGGGGACGATGGGCAGGATCTACGCCGAGTACCAGGGTGAGGACGAGGATGTCTCCCGGTCGATCGAGGAGCACTACTACCCGTCCGGCACCGATGGAAGGCTGCCCGAGACCGGCCTCGGCGCCCTGATGGCCCTCGGCGACAAGATGGATTCACTCATCTCCTTCTTTTCCGTGGGCATCACCCCCACGGGGAACGTCGACCCCTTCGGCTTGAGGCGTCAGGCCCTCGGCTGCATAAAGATCGTGATCGACAGGGCCTGTCACGTGGACCTGCCGCAGCTCATCGAGGCGGGCTATGATGCGCTCGGCGGCATAGAAGGGAAGGTCCCCCTCGAGACGCTGAAAGGAACGCTGTGTGAGTTCATCGCGACGAGGTTCAGGTTCCTCATGGTGGAGGAAGGGCACAACCAGGAGTTCGTGGGCGCAGTCCTGCCCCACGTCGCCGTCGATATCTATGACGGCGCAATCAGGCTCCGCGCCCTCGAGACACAACGCTCCATCGAAGACTTCCGCCGGCTCATGGTCGGCTTCAAGCGGGTCTACAATATCACGAAGACCCTGCACGACCCGCCCGCGCCCGACCCTGCCCTTTTCACCCAGCCGGAGGAGCGGGCGCTCTACGACCTGTTCGAGGCAAAGAAAGGCGAATTCCTGGCGCTATATGCAGGAGCGGCGCTACCCCGAGGCGATCGGCGTGCTGGTCGGGTTCAAGGAGACCATAGACAACTATTTCGACAAGGTCTTCGTCATGGTAGAGGACGAGGCAGTAAAACAGAACCGTCTGGGCCTGCTCACCTGGATCAAGGAGATGTTTTTGCAGTACGGTGATTTCTCCAGGATTCGCGTGGAAGAGCTCGCCTAAACGTCACACACATCTCACTACGAAAAGGAGAAAACATGGCCAAATACGTCTATTTTTTTGGAGGAGAAAAAGCCGAAGGGAGGGAGCAGTTGAGGAACCTGCTCGGAGGGAAAGGCGCAGGTCTTGCCGAGATGGTCAACCTCGGCATCCCCGTGCCCCCCGGCTTCACCATCACCACGGAAGTCTGCACGTACTTCTACCAGCACGGGATGCAGCTCCCCGAGGGGCTGAAGGACGAGGTCCTCGCGAACCTGAAGGCGGTGGAAGAGCTGATGGGCATGCGGTTCGGCGACCCCAAGAACCCGCTCCTTCTGTCGATCAGATCGGGGGCGAGGGCGAGCATGCCCGGCATGATGGATACGGTCCTCAACCTCGGCCTCAACGCGGAGACGGTGAAAGGGATCGCCGAGCTGACGGGGAACGAGTGGTTCGCCTGGGACTGCTATCGCCGCTTCGTCGCCATGTACGGAGACGTGGTGCTCGGGCTGAAACCCGAGAGCAAGGAAGAGGAGGACCCCTTCGAGGTGCTCATCGATGAGAAGAAGAAGGCCAGGGGGGTCACACTTGACATAGAGTTTACCGTCGAGGACCTGAAAGAGCTCGTGGCGGCCTTCAAGTCGCTCATCAAGGCAAAATTGAACGTCGAGTTCCCCGAAGACCCCCTGGAGCAGTTATGGGGCGCCATCGGGGCCGTCTTCCAATCCTGGAACAACGCGAGGGCCGAGTCATACAGGAGGCTGAACAACATACCCGCCTCCTGGGGGACGGCCGTCAACGTCCAGAGCATGGTCTTCGGCAACATCGGGCAGGATTCCGGCACGGGCGTCGCCTTCACGAGAGACCCTTCGACCGGGGAGAACGAGTTTGTCGGGGAGTACCTCCTGAACGCCCAGGGTGAGGACGTGGTGGCGGGGACAAGGACGCCCCTGCCCATGAACAAGAAGCATAAGACCGACCCTTCCATCCCGTCCCTCGAAGAAGCGATGCCGCAGGTCTACACAGCAGCTTTCGGAGATCCGCTCGATCCTGGAGCGCCATTTCAGGGACATGCAGGACGTCGAGTTCACGATCCAGCGCGGGAAGCTCTGGATGCTCCAGACAAGGACGGGCAAGCGGACCTCCTTCGCCGAATTCAAGATCGCCGTCGACATGGTCAGGGAAGGGCTGATCGACAAGGAAGAGGCATTGATGCGGGTAAGCCCCGACGGGCTCAACCAGATCCTCCGGCCCATATTCGACCCGAAGGAGATCGAGAAGGCCCTGAAGGAAGGGAGGATGGTGGCGAAGGGCCTCAACGCGGGGCCGGGCGCGGCGACGGGCAAGGTGGTCTACAACGCGGAAGACGCGGAAAGCTGGGCGGCACGGGGAGAAAAGGTGATCCTCGTCAGGGCCGAGACGTCGCCCGAAGACATCCGGGGCATGAACGCGGCCCAGGGCATCCTCACGTCCAGGGGCGGCATGACGAGCCACGCGGCCCTTGTGGCGCGGCAGATGGGGAAGGTCTGCGTCGCCGGCTGCGGCGACCTCGACATCAACTACCGGACAAAGACGATCAAGATAAAGGGTATGACCATCAAGGAAGGCGACTACATCTCGATAAACGGCAGCACCGGCGAGGTCTTTGCGGGAGAGGTGAAGACCATCCCGTCGGAAGTGCTGCGCGTCCTCGTCGACAAGACCCTGAAGCCCGAGGAATCCCCGATCTACCAGGATTTCGACTCCCTCATGAAGTGGGCCGACGGGGCGCGGCGTCTCGGCGTGAGGACGAACGCGGACCAGCCCGACCAGGCCCGGGTCGCCATCGCCTTCGGGGCGGAGGGCATCGGCCTCTGCCGGACGGAGCACATGTTCTTCGAGGGCGAGCGGATCGATGCGGTGAGGGAGATGATCGTCGCCGAAGACCTGGAGGGCCGAAAGAAGGCGCTCGCCAAGGTCCTCCCCATGCAGAAAGGCGACTTCGCCGGGCTCTTCAAGGTGATGAACGGCCTGCCGGTGACCATCAGGACCCTCGACCCGCCCCTCCATGAATTCCTGCCCCACGGGGAGAAGGACCTGAAGGACCTGGCCGCCAAAATGGGCATCACCTACGAGCGGCTCGCGACGACGGTGGCGGGCCTGAAAGAGGAGAACCCCATGCTGGGCTTGCGCGGCTGCAGGCTCGGCATCCTCTACCCCGAGATCACCGAGATGCAGGCGCGCGCGATCTTCGAGGCTGCCTGCGAGGTGAAGAGGTCGGGGGTCGAGGTAAAGCCGGAGATCATGATACCCCTGGTGGGCGACGTCAACGAGCTGAAGCTCCAGAAGGACGTGGTGGACCGGGTCGCCGCGGAGGTATTCGCCTCCTACGGCATGAGCGTCGACTACAAGGTGGGGACCATGATCGAGATACCGAGGGCGGCCCTCACGGCCGACGAGATCGCGACGGTGGCGGAGTTCTTCTCCTTCGGCACGAACGACCTCACCCAGACGACCTTCGGCATGAGCAGGGACGACGCGGGGAAAATCCTGCGCCTCTACGTGGAGCGGGACGTGCTCGCCTACGACCCATTCCAGCGGCTCGACGAGGTGGGCGTGGGGAGGCTCATGAAGACAGGGGTAGAGCTGGGCAGGAAGGCGAGGCCCAAGCTCAAGGTGGGCATCTGCGGCGAGCACGGCGGCGAGCCGCACTCGGTCAAGTTCTGCCACAAGCTGGGCCTCGACTACGTGAGCTGCTCGCCCTACCGGGTCACGGTGGCGCGTCTGGCCGCGGCCCAGGCGGCGATAGAGGAGAAAAGAGGGAAGAAAGAAGCCGATTGACGGCCCGGAGGGGCTGCGTGAAGTACTGCTCCACATCTGCTGCGCCCCCTGCACCATCTACCCTTTGAAGGTGCTGCGGGGCGAGGGGCACGAGGCAACGGGTTTTTTCTACAACCCGAACATCCACCCCTACACCGAATTTCAAAGAAGGCGGGAGGCGCTCGCGGCATACAGCGGCTTGAGCCTCCTGCCTTTGATCGTGGACGAGACGTACGACCTGGAGGCGTTCCTCAAGGCGGCGCTGGAAGCGGGGAATACCGGGGTGGATTCGAAGGCCGCACCCAGAGGGCAACCGGGGTGCTCTGACGCGCCGACAAAAAATGGGACTCCGAGGCCGGCTCAATACAAAGCGAGGTGCAGCGCCTGCTATCGTATACGCCTCGAGGCCGCGTTCCGCAGGGCCGTCGAGGAAAAGGCCGACGCGGTGACGACGACCCTCCTTTACAGCATCTACCAGCGGCACGAGACCATCGCCGCTGTCGCGGAGGAGCTCTCGGGCCGCTATCACGTACCCTTTCTCTACAAGGACTTTCGCGAGGGATGGAAGGAGGGGCAGGCCGGTGCCCGCTCCCTCGGCATCTACCGCCAGAACTACTGCGGCTGCATCTTCAGCGAGTATGAGCGGTTTGCGGGACGGCCGGAAAAGAGGGGACATACCGGGTTGAATTCAAAGACCCATCGAGAGGAGATGAACAGGAAACAGCATGGCCGCCCTCGGTAAAACGCTCATCCTTTTAGGCATCGTCATCATCCTGTCGGCCTGGGCCTCCTCTTTGCCCACAAGATACCCTACATCGGCCGCCTGCCCGGCGACATCTACGTGAAGAAGGAGAACTTCACCTTCTATTTTCCCCTGGGGACGTGCATACTGATCAGCGTCGTGCTGAGCCTCATCTTCTGGCTGTTCCGAAAGTAAGACCGGCCGGGATATTTTCGCGCCTGGCGCGGTCGCCGGGGCGTGTCCGGGTCCTCACGTACGCACGAAGTACGCTCCGGCCCGGACGACACCCCGGCTTCCGCCCCATCCATCGAAAATCTCTCCGGCCGGGGAATTGTCCGCGAGTGTTTTCACCTACGGAGCGGGTGTTCCAAACGCACCGAGAAAACTGGAGATTACCATTTTAAAGAGTAGACGGAACAGCAAGAACAGCCGATGTTCACAGCCATGCAGTTACTCTTATGTGATTGAAATTTATTACATCAAGGCCACGATGCGACATATAGTTGGAGAGCCGGAAACCATCCGTCAGAACTAAGTTATCCCGTCTATCTTTCTGCCAATTCTCCATGCACAGCCTTGCTAGTATAACTGCTTCGACGTAACCCACCTACGATATATACGCATTTACTTGCGTAGATATTGGAATGGAGCATGTGGACGACCAACATAGCATAATTGATTAAAGCCATATTTCTTAATTACATTAAATGCTCTACGTGCTTCTTCCGCATTATTATTGAAATCGAACATCCAAGAATTACCGTCCACAATTTTCCACCGTCCTTTAATATTTTTCACAGCAATATTATCAGGGTTGAAGTAAGAACAGTCTTCTCCTTCAAATCTACCGGTCGGTGGCCTTCCCGAAATCAATGCATAATGAAAGTTAGTTCCCTGTCCACAGTATTCATTTATCTCGTAGTGCTGAATGACAGCTTTTGCTTTGCGAGTCTGTTTTTCTGTTTTATTCCGATAATCGAGCAGAATGCGGTTGCCATGCATTATCACCCACCCGCCATCAAGACTTTCAACTCGGATATTTTCGGGGCTGACACTGATGCAATTCCCATCTTTTTTTGCCAATTCAGATTCCACGGGGGCAGGTGTAGGGGCGGGAAGCGTCGCGGTAGCGGCGGAGGGCGATCCCTGCGTTGAAGGTACATAGGTCTTTTTGCGAGCTTCCTCGGCAGCTGACCTATCAATGTTTTTTGCATTATTACCGGTATCAACAGTCGATACCTGTGGCTGTCTATGATTGAAGTAGGTGTATTCAACTGCTAATATAACTATCCCTGCCACTATCGCAGTCTGCTATCGCAACAAAAAGAGCGATGATTGGGTTCTGCATTGCCTTTCTATGCTCTCAAAATGGCAGCGACGGGGACGACTGTACGTAACTCCGACCCCCGGAAAGAAAGAAGGGACAGACTACGTTTCTCCTGTCCGTGCTCCCCTTCCCCGCTCCCACCGCCTGCGTTAATCATAGCTACGAGTAATGTGGCATGCAAGAAAAACATTCAGCCGCTCCATTACAGGAAGATGTGGGTGAAGCCCTGCACCGAAAGGAGGTAGGGTTGTTTCGTTCTATACATTGCGTTACCCTGACCTGGCATAATGAAATGAATGAAACAACGTCCCTACCTCCCCCCTATTGAAGCCCTGCGAGCTTCGTTAGAAATAGTATATGTGCCGATGTTAGGTAAACCGCATGCTCAGCATGTTCTATACCCACGCGAGGCGGTTCCTCTGGTCCACGCCCATGTGCGTCTCCGAGTCTATTGCGGATAGCGCCCACGGTCTCAAACGTGGATGAATAAAAGGGAGGGAATAACCCTTGATCACGGCAAATGCGGATTAAGTCCGAGCAGTTGCCGTGCTCCGGGTACGGCCACTCTTTGATCTTGCATAGGGTCTTTAAAAAGCTTTCAAAGGCAGAAATGGCTAAAGTAATCCCTTCTGCGAACCTGCCTTCACGAATAGCCGTGTGAGCCTTCAACATTTCCGAGTTTGCCACGTCAAGTCGTCTATCCGTTAACAAGTGTAAAGCAGGCGCAACAACTTCTTGATGAAGCAGCTGATGCTGACGCCGAATCATTCTTGGATAATCATATGCGATAACGGTTCCCATCCTCTTTCGCCCGAATAAAGAAGTTTCTTTCTCCTCTCGATGTTCTATAAAGGCTGTCATTTCATAGCCAAGACCCATTTCCCTAAAGATTTCATTGACAGCATCGACACCCGTTTGTCCACCGGCATAGCCATGTTGTTGAAAAAATGCTTCGATAAAATCAAGTGCCTGTTCATCGGTACAGCAAAAAAAGTGCTCGATAACGGGATTATCGCTCACACTTGCCGCCCTGAAGGAGGGACGCCGGAGATATCCATATCGCTTAAAGAGGTCACTACCGAGAACGTTGAGCACTCCGTCGAAGCCACCATGCTGCGCCGAGCAAAACCCCTCAAGCACGGCAAGAATTCTGCTGCGTGTCTGCTCCGGAACATCATATCGTAGAACCTCTGATCTTGGGGTATTGCGTTGAGAGTAAAGTTTCACCGTCTTTGCCCTCCTTTCGTGGGTGTCCAGTATTATATCTCAACATCGGGTACCGCGCAAATAAGCTAAGTAGCTCACATCGACCGCTGTTGTCTTCCGGTGTGAATAGGAGTAATATTTGGAAAAAGGCAGCCTATGCCTGCTAATTCTTACAGCAAATAGATGGGAGGAAAATCATGAGGGGGCGGCGGGGAGGGGGCGGCGGGGTCAGCCCTTGACCGAGGACAGGAATCTTAGAAAAGACGTATAGGGGGACGGCGGCGGGGTCACCCATTAGAGGGCACCCTGTCAAGAGATAATTCTCCACCTCAACAAAAAACTTTCGTCTCTTGCAGGGTGACAGCATATGCCACGCCGATACGTCTCTTCTTGGCCCCTTTTTCCGCACCCGCTTTTTCCTATCTGTGGCTACAAATCATCTCTGATCTGTTCCAGTCACCCATCGGGATTCAAGGTCTTATATGACCTCGTGTCTTGCGACCCAGAAAATCGTCGGTTCCATACCATGTCCAAATGTGCGTCTCAGCACCTGTGGTTATTAACCAACCCTTGTCAGGCTCACGGCATGGGCAGATCAGGTTCGCCGGGAATACGTATCATGGCTATCATTTTTTGAAGGCGGGAGAGCCTTCCAATCAGCCCTTCCGGTTAAGAAGCCAGCCCCGCTACCGGTTCCGCTCTCCCGCCAAACAGTTTCTTCTCGTCATAGGCAACCTGATCCCGTAAGATGTAATATGTCGCCCGAGCCAGTTTATTGCTGATCGCTTTTATTGCTACTGTGTTATTTGTCTGCGACAGCTTCTTCTGATAGTACCGGTTTACTATCGGATAGTATCGCTTCGCAATGTTCGCCGCCTCCACGTAGGCCCAGGAGAGATACTTATTCCCGTTCTTCCTGTTCCCTTCGCCCTTCTTCTTTCCGTTTGAGGTCCGGGTACTTCTCACACACCGGCAATAGGAGGAGTAGTCTCCCACTTCAGGGAATCTCTTGATGTCTCCCGCCTCCAGCATAATGGTGAGACCCAGGATGTCGCCGATGCCTGGCAGCGTAAGGAGACCACGGAACTCCTGCTTAAGCTTTGCCTTCGCAAGGACGGCCTTTTCAATGCCGGTGATCTCCTTTGTCAGCTCGCGCATGATCGTCACGCTCGCATTGACGGAGAGAAAGAGGTGCTGCTCAGGGAAGAGCTTTTTCACCTCGTTCTCCGTGAGCTTCTTCACCTCATCGCTTTTCATCGGTAGTCCGAGGCTCCGGCTCATGATGCTCTTGATGCTCAGGATATGGGAGGACCGATGGCGCACCAGCTGCAGGCGCTTCCGTAAGAGATCCCGGACGGGCCTCTCTTCTTTGGGATAGATGTATCCTGTGGGAAGTATTCCCAACCGCAGCATGTTTGCCAGCCAGAAGGCGCTTCTCTTGTCGTCGATGTTCTTGAGCCCCTCGTATTGCTGGATGGCTGCGGGATTGGCCAGGTGCACCTTGTAGCCGTTGTCCATGAGACCGTCCACGAACCAATACCAGTTGTAGGTTGACTCCACGGCGATCCCTGCCACGTCGTTCCGAAATGGCTCTAACACGGAAAGGACCGTATCGAGATCGTTGGCGAGTCTCTTCTTGAACAGCACTTCATTTGCCTGGTTAACGATCCCGATGTAGTTATTGTTTGAATGCAAATCCACTCCCACGTATACTGTCATAGGGCGCCTCCTGAAAAGGAATTGGGTTTCTTTTCACCATGGTACCGCAAATCGATGTCCATGGCGAGGTGCCCTCTATATGATTATCAGCCCTTGACCGAGGACAGGAATCTTAGAAAAGACGTATAGTATCCATAGGCCCGTGGCATAGAGTCAAATCATTATTCTTTGCATTACCCCGACCGGGCCCCGTGAATTCAAGAATAAAGATTTGATCCTATTATCCCCTGTGTGGCATGGCCGTCATTGTCAGCCTTTACATGCAAACATCACCGTAGTATTATTCGTACGGTACGGGATTTATAACGCCGGCGTATGGGGAAAGAGGCCCGGCCTAGCCGGTTAAGCATACACGTAAGATGACCCCTGGGAAGGAGGCTCACGTATGGCTAAGCTCAAGGCAAAGATAGGCTCAGGGGAAGCGAGCCGCTTCGACCAGAGAAACACCATGTATTCACGGCCGAGGGACCCCGAAAAGTCCGATGCCAGAATACTGGACATCGGCAAGCGTCACTACAGCGTCAAGCACTTTGCGAAAACGCCGGGCTACACCATGAGGGATTGGTCCTTCGCCATGGCCATGTGGTATATGGAGCGGTGGTGGGGCTTCGGGAACATGGTAGGAAATGAGGGTCTCTTTGCCTGGTTCCCGGACCAGGCGGAACGGGCATTACGGGACCGCATGGAACCGGGGGGTAAGTGGGAAGTTTCTGACCCTGAGGAGATGAGCCGGAACATCAAGAAGGCGGCCCTGTGCCTGGGGGCGTCCCTCGTCGGAATCTGCAAGGTCGACCGGCGCTGGTTCTACTCTCACAGGTTCCACCCCCACACCCATGAACACACCCCCGTAGAGATTCCCGCAGAGTTTCAGTATGCCGTTGTCATGGCCCACGAGATGCCTTATGAGCTGATGCAGACGTCCCCTGCATACGGCGGCTTCGCATCGACAGGCCGGGGGTATTCGATGATGGCCTTCGTCGCATCATCGCTCTCCCACTACATCCGGAGCCTGGGATATCAGGCAATCCCTACCGGCAATGACACTGCGTTGAGTATACCCATCGCTATTGACGCAGGTCTTGGGGAACTGGGGCGCAACGGGATGCTAATCACGGAGAGGTTTGGCCCCAGGGTAAGGCTCAGCAAGGTGTTCACCGATCTGCCCCTCGTGCCCGACAAACCGATCGAGTTCGGCGTCGCCGAATTCTGCGCAAGCTGCAAGAGGTGCGCCGAAGAGTGCCCCTCCGGTGCCGTCAGCCCTGGCGAGCCGACCACCGAAGGGCTCACCATCTCCAATAACAACGGTATATACAAGTGGTACATCGATCCTGAGAAATGCCTCGACTTCTGGGCGCGAAACAATGGGAGCTGTGAAAACTGCGTCAGGGTCTGCTCCTTTAACAAGCTACCGGGCAGGCTTCACGATGCAGTCAGATTTTCCGTCAAGAACACACCCTGGTTGAACCCCTTGCTTGTGCGGATGGACAAGCTCTTCGGCTATGGTAGGAGGGTCAAGACGGAGGATGTCTGGAAGTAGACAAATAGGTCTGCACCGAATTCGAAGGTCCTTCTTGTCTCTTCCTGGGGCGTAGTGTTTTAAGGCAGCCTTTCAACATTATCAGCGGCTATCTCACACTCACTGCGACCCCTCCCCTTAGCTCGCAGCCCGTTAACCGGAAGGTTGCGCTGACTGGTCGGAGGGCAGTATAATAGTGGCAGATCAACCGGAGCGCGTTGAGGTCTTGCAATCACACTGGAGGGGGTGACGGGGATGTCCTTCAATCAGATGATTCCTCGGAGCCTGCTCCGGGGTGATCTGTGCGGCTTGTCATAAAATGTGTTTTTCTCCCAATATACCTCGCAGCTTGCTGCGGGGTAGTTAATTTGTTCAATAACTCCAGCAATTGAAATACTGAAGGACCCTTTCACATGGATTCCCCTGAGCGTCCCAACAAATTGCGCGCTATTCAGGTTGGAAGCGGTTGCCGGGCGGATTGGCTACGTGTGGTGCCCGGAAGAAAGTAGCGGTGAGTATGGCTGGGCGTGTTCGTGGGGGTGAGATCATAGTTACCGATACCTTCCTCCTACTTCATAAACCAAGCTCGCTGTGCGAGCCGAGGCGAACCAGGTCAAGGTGCTTATCGTCAGGTTTGCGATAGATCAGGATGAGATCGGGCTTGATATGACAGTCGCGATGATCGGCCCATTCACCAAGGAGCGGATGATCGACGTTACTGTGGGGCAGGGGCTTATCAGCGGCGAGCAGATTCACCACTTCCATCAGGGCGGCATCAATGATGCCGCCGTACCGCCCTGATTTTTCCTTCTTATAGTCCCGCTTGAAGCGGGCGATGTACCTAATCTCCCGCATTGAGTTTCGCAAGTAGGCGGTCAGGGGTTCCCGCCGTAACAAGATCGCCGCGACGGGCGGCCTTCATGGCCTTGATGGTTTCGTCATTGGGGACGAGAGGTTCAAAAGGCAAGGCCTTTTCCCTCGCAATGCGAATCATCATCATGCGGAAAGCATCGGAAGCGGTAAGCCCGATGGAAGCAAGCACTGCTTCGGCTTCCTCCTTAATGTGTTCGTCAATACGCGCACGGACAACCGAGTTTGCAGCCATATGCTAGTACCTCCTACTGAGCTACATTGTAGCCCATAGGAGATCAAAAGTCAAGCGGGGATACGTGGCAGGGTCGGGCATGCTTTTTATCACTCCTGGTTGTCAGCCCTCCTTGTCGACGGGGTCTGGGACGTAGGTGACTAACGTGACTTGGCGAATTTCCCGTCCCTCATGCTGCCAAGGGGGCTCTATCTTTTCGTATAGTGTCTCCGGGGCTACGTCGGCACCGTTCGGCCAGGAGATTGTTCCGCCTTCTATCGTTGCCTTTTGGAAAAATACCTTGTCTCGCAGTGCCTCAAAGACAGGGCCTCTTCCGACATACTCTGAGAAATCTACGTCGCCACTCTTGCCATCATCGAAGACAATACGATAGACAAATGCTCCCCTATACTCTATTTTTGTCACGTCGTTCATGTTCCACATGATTCACCTCACTCCAGAGGAGCAATCTTCTTCACTTCCTTGCCTGCCTTCGCCAGTTCCCAATCTTCTTCAAGCTCGTTGAGGCGAAGGTCTATCCACTCCCTTACGAGTCTCATTGCCGTTTTTGAATTCAGAATATTCCCTTCATCACGTTACCGTTAAAATCAAAGACCCCCTTGTATCCCTGGTACTCGGCATGGAAGTGGGGAGGGTCATGTTCATCAAAGAACATTCTCACTACAATTCCAAAGAATCTGCAAATCTCAGGCATACGTTGTCCTTCCCATATTTACTGCCAACCGACATGAATGGACAGAAGGGGAGGTTCTGGCAAGTAAATAGCCTGCCCTTTCCCGAATAGCTCATATTCCCCGTTCCGGCAAGCATTACCGATTGTAACACTTAACATAGGGTCGGTCGAGTAAAATCTATCCTTCCAGGAAGCAGCATTGCCCTTGGTCCGGTCGCCGGTCTCTGCCCGCGCGTGGACGGCGCAGGTGCCGGACTTGAGAAGGCGAAGGTAGCCATGGCCGGAACAAGCGGCGTGATCATCAGGCCCGAAAGAGGGGCTGACTGCCCGGCGACAGGTCGACTTTTACAATTTTTCGGGCATCCATTTTGTGTCATCCCTGGTTGTCACGCCTCCATGTCACCTCTGGTTGTCAGCCCTCCTTGTCGCTTTGACAGGGATGTTGAAATAGTGGAGAATTTGATACGGTGACCGGGTTGCATGTGAGAACCGGGCCGTGGGTTTCAGGCCGGTATCGGCTGGTTTTTACTCTTTGACAATTGAGCCGCGACCCACACCCAACGGGTGCGGGTGCCCCGGCCCTTCGGACGGCGGTGTACTCGGCCGGGCGATCAGGCGGGTGCCGCCGCTTGCTGGGTCGCACCCGACCGCACCCGCTTCACCCGTCCTGTTCGTTCATTCAAATTTATAATTCATAATTTGTAATTGCCTTTGCCCCCCCCCGAAACCGTGCACTTTCGTGCACTTTCGTCAACCCCCCTTCAGAAAGTCGTCGTAGGAGAAGGGAATAAGGAGTGCGCACGGGTGCACGGTCGGTGCGAAAAGTGCACACTCAAGAGGCTGAAAGAGGGGCAAAAGAGAGTAAAAGGCGCCAAAAGGACGCGTTTTTGAGCTGGTTCGTGCACACCGGCCCATCCGCCGAAAGGGCAGAATCTTTCAGACAGACGAAAAAAAGGCTGGCATGCCCTATACCTATTCTTTCATTCTTGTGAGCCTGAACGTCACGGATCCATCCGGACATGTGACGTCAATATGGTCTGCTTTTTGCCAGGCCATATTTTCCGTCCATCGCATGGCAAATGCCGTGGAGTGCATCGCAGCGAATGCCCTCCCGCACATCCCTGTCGGTTCCGGAGTTCTGGCTGTCAGGATATAGGTTTCACCTCTTCGAGATTTCGCTGAACCGGGGCAGATTCCGGATTCGGTTCGAACATCGACGGCCACACACTTAATCTTGTAGTTCGGCATTTCATCTCCTCGATGTGGGTCCGACGATCCTCTTATACGGCGATCGCCCTTACGAGCATGGTAGCGAGAAAAGCAAATGAAGTCAACAGAATAGGTGGTGCTTGCTTTCTTCGGCACCGGCCTGTACTGTATAAGGCATGTGGACGGAAGAGCGCGTGAAGTCTAACCGGATGGCCTTTTTCATCATGGGTTGGTTCGGGATGCTGTTCTATTTTGCGCAAAGATGGCTTTTCGGACCTTTGATCCCCTCGCTCATGCAGGTCTTCGGTGCGGACCGAACGACCATGGGCGTGATCGGGTCCGCCTCTCTGTGGGGCTACATGTTCACCCCTATCGTGGCCGGTATGGTCTCCGACCGCTTCGGCAGGAAGTATGCGGTCCTCTTCGGTATCTTCGGCTTTTCGGTCCTTACGATGGTCTCCGGTCTGGTGGACAGCGCAAGCCAGCTCTTCTGGAGCCGGTTCCTGACGGGCATGGTGGAGGCCTTCTACTTTATCCCGCTTGCCGCCTTCACCCTGGAGCTTTTCCCGGAAAGACCCGCCTTTTTTCTCAGCCTCCTGGTCTCCGGTTCGTCGATAGGCTGGTTCGTTGGCCCGGCGGTTGCGGGCTGGCTCCTCGATCTCACCGGTACCTGGAGGGCCGCGTTCCTGGTCATCGGTCTCTCCAGCCTGGCAGTAGCCTTCCTGCAGTGGTGGTTCTGGCCTGACGAGGCGTCCAAAACCCGTGCCGCCCTGTTCTTCGACAGGGCAATTCTTCTTCCCAGGAATCTGCTCATATTCCTCTGTCTCAGCTTTGTGCTCACGTTCCAGATGGCCTCGGAGTTCGGTTTCACCCTATGGTTTCCGGTCTATCTCCGCACCGAGGTTCTGATGAGCGCTACCGGCGCGGGAGTGCTCGCCGGGTTTTTCGGCATAGGCCAGGCCTTCGGCAGACCCGTCATGGGCTGGGTCTCCGACCGGGCCGGCTACCGGCGCACCGGCATAGCAGGCAGCATCGGCATGGGCATTTCTCTCATGATCACCCTGTCGATGGCCAGTACGCTCCCGAGGGCTTTCTTTACGTTTGCCGCAGGGTTTCTCGGGGCTGCGGTCACGGGAGGGCTCTGGACCTTCACGGGCCTGGTGTTTGCTTCCTTCAAGGGCCTCGCGCTCGGCATCATCGTCACCTTTGCCTACGTGGTTTCCTCGCTTTCCCCGATTGCCATAGGCTACATCGGGGACCACTACTCGATAGCAACGGCCTTCTGGATTGTGACGGTGCCCTGCGCGTTCGCGGCCGGTGCCGCCTTCCTGCCCACCTTCGCACTAAAGCGGACCCGGGGACGTCGGCCGGCCGCCCCAGGATGAGGGGCGTCCGGCAATTTCTTCCTTGACAAAAGCCGGCCGGCTGAATTAACGTTGACGGAATACCGGGAGAAAAGAGGACCAATCCTCCGGCATGGGGATACACTCTAATGACACAAGAGGAGGTATGTACGATGAAGGGTTACCTGAAGAATTCTCTTATTGCCGTCTGCGTGATGGCGCTGGTCGCGTGTGTTCTGTCTCTGCCCGCCTCGGCGCAAAACGTGATCAGAATGAAATATGTGAACTTTAATCCGCCAACCCACGGCCTTTCCATTTTATCCGATCAGTGGTGCAAAGAGCTGGAGAAGAGGACGAACGGCCGCGTCAAGGTGGCTTTTTTTCCTGCCGGCACGCTCGTCTCGGCAAATCAGACCTATGACGGGGTCGTGAAAGGCATCGTCGATATAGGTTTCAGCATAATGTCCTACACACCGGGCAGGATGCCCCTCTCGGAGGTGATCGTGCTCCCCCTCGGCTACAAGAGCGGGGCCCAGGCCAGCCGGATGGCGAACGCCTTTTACCAGAAGTTCAAACCGAAGGAATATGACGACGTGAAGCTCTTCTACCTCCACGCCCACGGTCCGGGGTGGTTCCATACAAAAGGACCGGTCAACAAGATCGAGGACCTGAAGGGTCTCCGGATCAAGAGCGACGCGAACACGTCGAAGGTAGTGGCCGCCGCGGGCGCGTCACCCACGACGATGCCGATGCTCGAGACGTACGACGCCCTGAAACGAGGTCTCGCCGACGGCGTGCTGCTCCCCATGGAGACATTGAAAGGCTGGAAGTTCGGAGAGGTCTGCAAGCACACCTATATCAACCACGGCAATGCGTACGGGAACGGCTTCTTCGTCGCCATGAACAAACAGACGTGGAATTCCCTCCCCAGGGACATCCAGCAGATCATCGACAAGCTTAACGAAGAATGGTTTGAGAAGCAGGCGAAACTGTGGAATCAACTGGACGAAGAGGGCTTCGAGTTCGCGAAGAAGGCGGGTCAGAAGTTCGTCTACGCAAGCCCCGCGGAAGAGGCGCAAATGGCGGAGAGAATGAAGCCCCTGTTCGAAGCCTATGTGAAGAGCATGAAGGAGAAGGGCCTGCCCGGCGAAGAAGTGCTTACCTGGTGCCGGAACTACCTGAAGACTGCGCCGGTGAATTAGGAAGATCGAGTTTCCGGCCTGGGGCCGCTTTTAGGCCCCGGGCCGTCATCGAATGAACCGGCCTCAGGGCGCTATCGTCAAAGCCCCCGGCAGGTTCGATGACTTGGAAGCGCCATCGATGGCTATGACATCCCATCTCCCGGTGGGTGTTGTTGCACTAACGGCTACCTTGCATTTGACGAGGCTGTCGTTTGAAACCACGTCGGTTGCCAGTACCTGGTTGCCCTGGTTGGCGATCTTGACCTGCTTGATAGAATTAAGATTGTCCCCGAGAATCTGCAGCTCGATCACGGAGCCGGTGGCCAGCGAGAATGACGTCGGTTGGACATTCCGTAACATCGGCGGCCGCATGATTGCATCGGTGGGCTGCGACGCCGACGCTGCCCGGCTCCCGAAATAAAAGCCGGCCATGGCCGTCATGAGCGTGCCCATCATTACCAGCAACTGCTGTGCGAAGTCTTGGCTGGACGGGTCGTTGGGGGCCCTGTAGGTGATCGTATATCTCTTCCCTTTTCCATTGGTCGTCTCTCTGACAACAATATCGGTAGCCGTCTTGTTGTTGTTCAGAAAGTCGGCTTTATCGCTATCCGTCAGATCGGCTACCGTCCGAGCCGTACCGCCGGACGCAAGGCCTTGATAGAGAAACAGCGAAAGGATCGCAAACTGTATCACAAAGGAAAGGGCGATAACCGCGCGGATCGAACCCTGGGGCAATGCCAGTGCCTGGGTCTTGTCGGACAGTCCAAAAAGGCCGAATGACATCGATACAAGTGCCAGCACGGCAAGCAGCAGCACCACTCCCGTAATGGCGAGGAGTGGAAGCTTCACGTCGGTCTCCAGCGCGGGTTTACACACTTGCGTCACTAAGAGGTAGATGGCAAAAAGAACCACTGCCGCGGCCAGCATCAGAATGATTTTTCTCATCGAATCTTCCCCTTTTTCCTGAAAATGGCTCATTACCTTCTTACCGATTGATAACATATTATACGTTTGTTTTCCAGAACTTTTCTATTTTGGATTGAGGTCCCGGAGGGAAAGCGGTGGTAAAAGAGGGGAAGACTAAAGGCACCCTTTATAGGGTTCCCGAAAAGTAAGTCACCTTTCACGGGTACGAGGACCGGGGGAGAGAGAGGTACGTTACCCCTTGGCACCGGGACGCGAAACGGTCCGGCACTGAAATCGCTGTGGGCTAAAAGGGCCTGCGCTATCCCCGGATGCCGGCGATACCGCTATTTGCTCGATTCCGTTTTTTTGTTCGCTTTGATGATGGAATGGCGCTCAGGGTTATAGACGTGTGTCGAGCCGGAAGGCACGTTGACCAGGAGCTTGCGAAAGCCACCGGGAAGGTCCTGATAACCGATGGCCACGACCGGAATCTTTACCGTCTCCGCCGTCTGCCTGCCCCGCCCTCGCCTTGCACGTGTGTGCATGCGTTGAACGGCGCTTCCCCGTCGCTTTTCCATTTCGACCTCTCGAAAGCGGGAGCAGCAAATTGTGTGCCTCTTCGTAACATACTGTTATTTAAGATAGTTATACCGATAGACGGACCGACTGTTTGTAAAACAATCAGACACGTGTAAAGACCATAGGGCCAGGTCTGCCCAAATGTCTTTGCCCATTCACCAGTCTCTTGACTTCTTATGACATTAGGGGTAAAAAAGGCATATTTAACAAGGTATCGAAAATAGGTGAACAACTGATCCGAACCTTTTTGCAAAGGGGTGCCGCACAAGGAGACAAGCCATGACGCACAAAACAATCGCAACCCTCTCATTAATTTCTCTGCTATTTGCTATATCGGTCTGCACGGCCCAGGTGCAATCTTCCGTCTACAAGGCCAGGGAGACGGGCAAAGATGGACGTTTTATCGCCTATGACAACGGAACGGTTCTGGATACACGGACCAACCTGATGTGGGCGGCCGACGACAACGGTAGTAATATTATCTGGAATGAAGCGAAGAGCTATTGCGAAAATTTTCGCGGGGGCGGACATACGGACTGGCGTATGCCGACGCAGAACGAGTTGGCCGGGTTGTACGATGCGGCTAAAACGTACAAGTCTGACTGCGGCAGCGATGTGCATATAACGGCATTGATTCATCTTACCTGCGCCGCTGTCTGGGCATCGGAAACGCAAGGTTCCGATGCCGCCGCCGCCTTCCGTTTCCGCGACGGCGAGCGGGGCTGGGGTCCCCAGTCAGGCATGCGCGGCCTCCGGGCACTCCCGGTCTGTTCCGCCAAATAGATTACTTGATCGTTTCCCTACATGCCCACCACGCCCCCGCTTACGTGGATCACTTCGCGGGTGATGAACTTCGAGTCGTCCGAGGCAAGGAAGAGGACCGCACTCGCGATGTCGGCGATCTCGCCGGTGTGCCTCAAGGGTATGCGGGTGACGATCCTGTCTATCGTCTTCTTCTCGTAGGCGCGCGTCGCGGGAGTGTCGATCAGGCCGGGCGCCACGCAGTTGACGGTAATGCCGTACTGCGCGAGCTCCATCCCGAGCGCCTTGGTGAGGCCGATGACGCCTGCTTTCGCCGACGCATAGTTGGCCTGCCCGAAATTCTGGCCCAGGTAGGCCGTGGAAGAGATATTGACGATCCTGCCGTAGGAGCGCGCGATCATGCGGGGGGCAGCGGCCCTCGCGCAGACGAAGCTCCCTTTCAGGTTCAGATCGATCACGAAATCCCAGTCTTGGTCCGTCATCTCGGCGAGTCTGGCGTCTCTCGGACCGCCGGCGTTGTTGACGAGGATATCGAGCCTTCCCCACCGCCCCACCGCCAGGTCGATCATCTCGCCGACTTCCAGCCTCTTTGTCACATCGGCATTGTGCGCGACGGACTCGCCGCCCGCGGCAGCAATCATGCCGGCCGTCTCCGATGCCGTCCGGAGATCCGTATCATTCGCAACGACTCTTGCCCCCTCGCCCGCGAGTAGGAGGGCTATGGCCCGGCCCAGGTGCCCCCCTGCACCGGTCACGACGGCAACCCTGTCTTTCAGTTTCATATCTCCCTCCACGCCTACTTATACCACTAAAGGGGGTTTTTCGGCCAGAGATTGGCAATGTAGCGAAGCGGATCATGCCGACATTCTTGCTTTGAATGCGGCGATTGAGGGTGCACGCGCAGGAGCACGTTCCAGGCAAGAGTGCGAAGGCGCAGACAGCGGGTCCTCGACTAGCGGACCTCGTCCTTCAGGGCAAAATAGCGGTCCCCGTACCAGGCGACGGGTTCACACTCATTGCGCACCCTCCTTATCAAGAGATTCGTCTTGCGCCGATTGGCGCTTCCGTGCGATCAAATCTATGTCCCGGGGGATCGATTGTCAATCCTCCTTATTTGCTTTTCAAAGGCACCTGAACCATGCAATAATACCGGTGGGAGCCGTTGTCACAGGTGGGCGCAGATGGTCCGTCCGTGACGGATCGGCGGCCCGGATGCCCGCTATTTTCACGAAAGAAAGGAGTCGATAATCATGCCGGAAGCTGATGAATCCCAAAAGGAAAAAGAGTTCTATGTGGACATTCCCGCGAAGTGTGAGGCCTTCTTCCTGAAAGGCTGCAACTCCGTCGACTGGGGAATGAAGAATCGTCTGTCAAGAATATTCGACCCTCACTCAGGCAAGACGGTGATGCTCGCCATCGACCATGGGTATTTTCAGGGTCCGACCTCGGGCCTTGAGCGCGTGGACGTGACCATCCTGCCGCTTCTCCCCTACGCGGATACGCTGATGCTCACCCGTGGCATCCTGCGCACGATCATACCTCCCACTTTCGGCAAAGGGATAGTGCTGAGGGCCAGCGGAGGACCCAGCATCCTGAGTGACCTGTCGAACGAGCAGATCGCCATCGACATAGATGAAGCCATCCGGCTGAACGTGGCGGCGATGGCTGTTCAGGTCTTCGTCGGCGGTAAGATGGAGACGCAATCGGTACACAACATGACCCGTCTCGTGGACATGGGCAACCGCTACGGCATTCCCACGCTGGGCGTCACGGCGGTCGGCAAGGATATGGGTCGGGACGCCAAATACATGCGGCTGGCCTGCAGGATCATCGCGGAGCTCGGCGTCACGTATGTGAAAACATATTATACGGAAAAAGACTTCGACACGGTGGCGGCCTCCTGTCCGGTGCCGATTGTTATCGCGGGAGGCAAGAAGCTTCCGGAGCTCGATGCGCTGACCATGGCGTACAATGCCATCCAGCAAGGGGCGGCCGGGGTGGATATGGGCCGCAATATCTTTCAATCCAGACTCACCCATTGCCATGATCAAGGCGGTAAGAAAGGTCGTCCACGAGGGAGAAAAGCCGAAAGCGGCGTATGACTTTTTTATGACGGAGAAGAATAAGGCCAAAAAGGCCAAACGAGGGTAGTGCCCGCATGCGCGTGGGGATGTACTACAACAACAGCAAGGTCGAGGTAGAGGAGTTGCCGGTCCCCACGGTGGGCAAGAGGGACATTCTCCTGAAAGTCATGGCGAGCGGCATTTGCGGCAGCGATGTCCTGGAATGGTACCGCATCAAGAAAGCGCCCCTGGTCCTCGGCCATGAGCTGACCGGCGAGGTAGTCGAGGTCGGGGACGAGGTGACACAATTCAAAAGGGGCGACAGGGTATTTGCCACACACCATGTCCCTTGCGACGAATGCCACTGGTGCCTGACCGGCCACCAGACTGCCTGCGAGGTTTTCCAGACAAAAAATAACTTCGATCCCGGTGGGTTCTCGGAATACTTGAGGGTCTCCGGAAAAAGTATCGACACCGGCACGCTGCTTCTGCCCGACGAGATGTCCTATGAGCAGGGATCGTTCATCGAGCCCCTGGGGACCGTAGTCAGGGGGCTGAGGGCCGTTGCCCTGAAACCCGGCGACACCGTGGCAGTCCTCGGTTGCGGAATCGCGGGCCTGCTCATGATCAAGCTGGGCCGCGGCCTCGGCGCCGGGAAGATTATCGCGACGGACGTCGATGGTTACAGGCTGGAGGCGGCACAAAGATTCGGTGCGGAAAGGTCGGTCCGCGCCGAAGGAGATATACCGGGTGCGATACGAGAGATGAACGGGGGCCGCCTGGCCGACAAGGTGATAGTCTGCGCGGGAGTGTTGTCTGCCGGGCAACAGGCGTTGGAGTCGGTCGACCGGGGTGGGACTATTCTCTTCTTTGCCGTGCCGAATCCCGGAGAGATACTCAACATGGACCTCAATCCTTTTTGGAGGAACGACATAAGCGTGAAGACCTGTTATGGGGCCGCACCGCTCGATAATAGGCAGGCCATGGAGCTCATCAGGGCAGGAAACGTCGAGGTAAGAGATCTGATCACACATCGATACGGGCTGGAAGAGATCATGAAAGGGTTCAAGACTGCCGGTGAGGGAAGAAACTGTCTGAAAGTTATCATAAAGCCGCACGAAGGATAATCGATCAAAAAAGGTCTAAAAGGAAGATTAACACTACTCTCGCAAACCGATAATCCGCGTGACATCTTCGAAAAGCGGACTTATGTTTCCAGCAGGGCCGGAAACTACATCGCCGGAGAATCCCATGAAGGGTATTACCGCACCGAGATCTGGGCCGGAAGAATGTTCCTCGATGACCGTTTCGGGCTCGAGATCGGTTTCGGTCCTTACCTCGGCTACGATTATCACGGGACGTACCACACCACGAAGGTGGACTGGCTCGCATCGCTGTCAGGCAGCATCCGCTTCACCGAGCACCGGCTCTTGCGCGCCACCTGGCACCGGGTAACGACGAATAATGACCGCGACACCGACATGTTCATGGTGGGAGCCGGGTATCGCTTTTAACGTCTGTGGTCGCTTTTCGCGGTCACGAGCATATTGATGATCGGCTAAGGAACAGAGGAGGTTAAAGAAAACGATGCGCAAGCGGATTATTACCCGAAGTCCGAAGGAGCCTGTATGTGTCGATCGTGCCTGGCTCGACCTGGAGCACTTGGCGCAGGTCGAGATCACCTCCGAGGAGACGGGCTACCCGGTCGAGTCGGCCCTGACAACCGGCGGCGGACCCGGCTGGAGGGCAGGTGAGAGCGGGGAGCAAACGATCCGTCTGCTCTTTGATGAACCGCAGCCGCTCCGGCACATTCATCTCGTGTTTGAGGAAGCGAGACGAGAGCGGACCCAGGAGTTTGTGCTGCGATGGTCGAAAGACGGTGGAAAATCCTACCGGGATATCCTGCGCCAGCAGTACACCTTCAGCCCGCCGGGCGCGACAGGTGAGATCGAGGACTACACCGTTAACCTTGACGGGGTGGCGGCGCTGGAGCTGACCATCGTACCCGATATAAGCGGGGGAGACGCGCGGGCATCCCTGGCGTCATTGCGGCTCGGATAGCCACGTCCGCCCTCGATCAAATCACCTGACCTCGAAGGTAGAGGTCGCTTTTTGCGTTTCCTTTGCCGTCGTAACCGTCACAACCATCTCCCAGAGGCCTTTCATGGTGAGGTCCAGCGTTGCCTCGTACTTGCCCCCCTCGACGGGCGTTGCCTGCGTGGAATACTCCATCATCGGCGGTCTTCCCGGCAGCGACGGCATGAGATAATCTATCTTTACCTGCGCCCCCGAGACCGGCTGCGACGCCGCGTCCGTGACAACGACCTCGACCCGGTTCGGCCCGAGGGCCGGCCGGCTCTTGTCCCACGTCACCACGATCGAATAGCCACCTGCCTTTCCCGTTTCCCCGTAACCGGCGCCCTTGTAAATTCCGGTAACGAGGAGCAGGACCGCGACGACAATAATCAGCGATTTCATGTGATCACCTCTTTTTTTAATTCTCTTCCCTTCCAGAGCATGTAGATGGCGGGGTAGATAACGAGCTCCAACACCGTCGACGTGACGACGCCGCCCACCATCGGCGCCGCGATCCTCTTCATGATGTCCGAGCCGGCGCCGTGGCTGAACATGACGGGGATAAGGCCGGCAAGGATCACGCCCACGGTCATGATCTTGGGGCGAATCCTTTTCACGGCGCCGTGCATGACCGCGTCCTTTAAATCAAGTATCGTTTTCAGCTTGCCTTTCCGTTCCCATTCCGCATGGGCAAGCTCCAGGTAGAGGAGCATGACGACCCCTGTCTCCGCATCCAGCCCCGCAAGGGCGATGATGCCCACCCAGACGGCGATGCTCATGTTGTAGCCGAGCAGGTAGAGGAACCAGAAGGAGCCGACCAGCGAGAAGGGCACGGCAAGGAGCACGATGACCGTCTTCGTGACCGACTTCGTGTTGAAGTAAATGAGGACGAAAATGATGAGGAAGGTCAGGGGGATGACGAGCTTGAGGCGCTCGTGGGTCTTCACCAGGTATTCGTACTCCCCGCTCCATTCCAGGCGGTAGCCTTCCGGTATCTTGAGGGATGCCACGCTCTTCTTCGCCTCGTCCACATAACCGCCTACGTCCCGTCCCGAAAAATCGACGTAGACGTACTCCGCGAGAAGACCCTCCTCGCTCTTGATGTTCGTCGGTCCGCGCACGACACGGATGTCGGCAAGCTGCGCGAGCGGCACGCGGCTCGGTTGGGGATTGGCGGCGCCAGACTGCTGTTGAACACCGCCTGGTGCACCCATGCCTCCGGCCGGGGACGTCTGCCGGCTGCCCGTCATGGACAGGGGCACGAGCACCCTCTTCAATTGATCAATGTCGCCCCGCAGCTCCCTCGCATAGCGGACGTTCACCGGGTAGCGCTCCCTGCCCTCGATGGTGGTCGTGAGGTTCATGCCGCCGATTGCCGACTCGATCACCTCCTGGACGTCCTGGACCGAGAGGCCGTAGCGGGCCGCCTCCTCCCTCTTTACGCTGATGTCGAGGAAGTAGCCGGTGGTCACCCGCTCCGCATAGACGCTCCTCGTGCCGGGGATAGATTTCAGACGCTGCTCGATCTCGATTCCCACCTTCTCCATCTCGTCCAGGCGCGGCCCGAGGACCTTGATGCCCACGGGCGTCCTGATGCCGGTGGCGAGCATATCGAGCCTCGCCTTTATGGGCATGGTGAAGGAGTTAGAGACGCCGGGGATGGTGAGGGCGTCGTTCATCTCGTCTTTCAGCTTCTCCACGGTCATGCCGGGTCGCCAAAGGGATTCGGGCTTCAGGTTGACCACCGTCTCGAACATCTCCAGGGGCGCGGGGTCGGTGGCCGTCTCGGCCCTCCCGGCTTTGCCGAAGACACTCGCCACCTCGGGTATCCCTTTGAGGATCTTATCCTGCAACTGGAGGAGGTCCGTGGCAACCGATATGGACGCCGCCGGTGCGGTCACGGGCATATAGAAGAGGGTGCCTTCGTACAAAGGCGGCATGAACTCGGAGCCGAGGCGCGAAAATGGGATGTAGGTCAGGACGAGGATGACGGCGGCGCCGATGATGACGAACACCTTGAAGCGCAGCGCAAAGGCCGCAACCGGCTCATAAACCCACCTGAGGAAGCGGCTCACGGGGTTGCTCTCCTCGGACCTTATCCGACCCTTGATAAAGAGGGTCATAAGGACAGGCGTTGAGAGTCACCGCGAGAAAAGAAGAGAAGAGCATGGCGAACGTCTTCGTGTAGGCCAGGGGCTTGAAGAGCCTCCCCGCCTGGGCCTGGAGCGTGAAGACCGGGAAGAAGCCCACCGTGATGACGAGGAGGGAGAAGAACAAGGACGGCCCCACTTCTTTTGCCGCCTCGATCACGACGTCCGTCCTGCTCATGGCCGCGAGGGCCGCCGACCCCTCGTCTTGCCCGTTTCCGGCTTTTTCTGCCTCCCCGCTCCCATCTCCCCTCGTCTTGCGCGCCTCTTCCCACTCCTCCAGCTTCTTGTGGGCGTTCTCCACCATGATGATCGAGGCGTCCACCATGGCGCCGATGGCGATGGCGATGCCGGAGAGGCTCATGATGTTCGAGGTGACCCCGAGATAGAACATGAGGATGAAGCTCATGATGATGGCGACGGGCAGCGTGAGGATGACCACCAGCGCGCTCGGCAAATGGAAGAGGAAGACGACGCAGACCACGCTGACCGCGATGGCGAGCTTGAGGATCTCTTCCTTGAGGGTCGCCATGGAACGCCTGATGAGGTCCGACCGGTCATAGGTGGTGACGATCTTGACGCCCTTCGGGAGTGACGGCGCGATATCCGTCCTGATCTTCTCTTTCACGCGGTCGATCACGTTGAGCACGTTCTCGCCGAAGCGGACGATGACGATGCCGCCCGCCACCTCACCCTTGCCGTCGACCTCGGCGACGCCCCTGCGTATCTCCGGACCGAGCTGGACATCCCACGTCCTTCAGGTAGATGGGGGTCCCCGAAGCGGTCGCGCCCACGGAGATAGTCTCGAGGTCTTGAACCCGCTTGATGTAGCCCCTTCCGCGGACCATGTACTCGACGCCGGAGAACTCGATCACCCGCCCTTCCACGTCCAGGTTGCTCCTCCGCACCGCCTCCATCACCTTGGTGATGGGGATGTTGTAGCCGAGGAGCCGGTTCGGGTCGACGGTAACCTGGTACTGCTTGACGTATCCTCCGACGCTCGCCACTTGCGACACGCCGGGGACGCTCTCGAGGGCCAGCTTCAGGTTCCAGTCCTGGAGGGAGCGCAATTGGGCAAGGTCGTGATTCCCTTTTTCATCGACGACCGCGTAGGAGAACCCCCAGCCAAGGCTCGTCGCGTCGGGGCCGAGCACGGGGTTGACGTCGGCGGGGAGCTTGTTCCTCACCGCCTGCAGGTATTCGAGGACCCTGCTCCTCGCCCAGTAGATGTCGGTGCCTTCATCGAAGATCACGTAGATGAAGGAGCTGCCCAGATAGGAGAAACCCTCGGACCGCCTGGACCCTCGGGGCCGCGAGCAGCGTCGATGAGATGGGATAGGTGACCTGGTCCTCGACGAGGTCCGGGCTCCTGCCGGTCCAGTCGGTGTAGATGATGACCTGGGTGTCGGAGAGGTCGGGGATCGCATCGAGGGGCATGTGCATCAGTGCCCAGTAGCCCCACGCGAGGGCAAAGAAGACGAAGAGAAAGACGATGAACTTATTGCGGGCGCTATACTCAATAATCTTCGCTATCATCCCTGCGGGCTCCCTTTCGTGCGCATTACTTAGTCGACCTGCGTCGTCGCTCTCCTCGACGTACTAAAGTGTACGCCTTCGTCGGCTCCTCCTGGTCGACGTCGTCCTGCACGCGAAATGGAGCCCGCAGGACAATCCGGAGTTCCAAACCTTGCCGTCAAAGGGCCTCGTCCCGAGTGGAAGGAAACCCGTTGTTCTATCAGTTTCCCATCTCTTCACTTCTTCTCCCTCTCACTCTTATTCACTTTTACTTTTCACTTCTTCTCGCCACTCACTCGTCCTCGTCACTTCTTCTCGCCTCTCCTCGTCACTTTTTCCCCCTCGGCAGCGGCTCGACACCTTTCAGCTTCGCCTCGGAGTCGATGAGGAAGTTGGCCGCGGATGCGACCTTCTCGCCCGCTTTCAGCCCCACGGTGATCTCCACCAGGTTCTCGGCCTGCACGCCTGTTACCACCTCTCTCGGCTCGAAGTTGCCGTCCCCTTTGTCCACGTAGGCGACCTGTCTCACCCCCGTGTTGATGACGGCATCGGACGGGACCGCGAGCCGCCGGCCGAGACTTATTTCGGCTCGACGTTCGTGAACATCTGGGGCTTGAGGCGGCCGCCCTCGTTGGGCATGGTGAAGCGTGCTTTCAGCGTCCTCGTCTCTCCCTGAAGGGTGGGATAGATATAGTCGATCCGCGTGAAAAACTGCTTTCCGGGGAAATAGCTCAACTGCACGACGGCCGCATCTCCCACCTTGATGAGGGGCATCTCGAACTCGTAGATGTCGGCCGTGATCCAGACGGTCGAAAGGTCGGCCACGTCGAGAAGGTCCGCCCCCGGCATGACGCGGCTTCCCTGGTTCACGTTTTTCTGCAGGACGTAGCCGCTGTAAGGGCTATAGATGGTGAGGTCGCGGATCGGCCTCTCGCTCTCCTCGATCCGCTTGATCTGGCTGTCGCTTATATCGAAGAGCTTCAGACGCTGGCGGCCGGACTCGACGAGCGACTGCGCATCCCGGTCGATCATGGCGCTTATGTTCGGCGCATCCTGGGCATCGATCGCGCCGTTTTTCGCCCTCGCCCCTTTCGCCCATTTCACCACGTTGATGAATTCCTGCTGGGTCGCCCAACTCGGGGCTGTAGATGTCGGCAACACGGTCCCCTTTCCTGACGTACGTACCGGCAAAGTTGACGTAGAGCTTCTCGATCCAGCCCTCTACCTTCGTATTGATCGTTTGAAGCCGCCGCTGGTCATATTCTACCAGACCGACGGTCCGGATGGTCTTGGTCAGAGACATCACCGCCGCGGTTGCCACCTTCACCCCGATCAACCGCTGCTTTTCAACCGGTATCTCGACCGTCGGCGCCTCGGGGGCGGCCGCCGCAGGCCCGGCGGCTTGCGGCGACGGTTTTCGGCGGGCATGCCCGGCATGGAGCCTGTCTTTTCCTGGGCAGCCGCGGGAGAAACCGAGACAGGACCCTGCCCCCAATGCGTACGAATCCCGATCTTGAAAAATAGAATAGAAGTGCAATAAGGGCAATAGCCGCGACAATAACGATGTTGCGTTTATTCATTGTCCCTCTCCCCGTGACTCATTCTGCCCTTTATCCGCTGCCGGCTGCGGGGCGCTTCGGACCGATCCCTCGGTGCCCATGATGGCGTGCAGCCGCGCTATCGCCTTCTCCCTCTCGACGAGCTGGTCCAGTAAAAGAGATCGTAGTCGAGCAGGTTCTTGATCCTCGTGATCACCGTGAGGGCGTCGACCCTCCCGTCACGTAACTGGAAAAGCGAGCTGGACATCCTGGTTCGTC